>CALWOX010000001.1 GCA_944383265.1 uncultured Lachnospiraceae bacterium
TCCCCTTCGGCGGTTTCCCCCGCCTCGGCAGCTCGTTTATATTAGCACCCGACCGACTTTATGTCAAGTACTTTTTTCCTCTTTTTTTTCATCCTCTCGGATGAAACGCAGAAGGAGGGATTTGAACCCTCGCGCCGGTTGCCCAGCCTACACCCTTAGCAGGGGCGCCTCTTCAGCCTCTTGAGTACTTCTGCAAGTTACCCTCGCCAAATTGAGTGCAACATAGATTATAGTTAAATCACCTTTTATTGTCAACGTTTTTTTTATATTTTTTTGAAGTTTTTTTTATCTTATTTTAACACTACAATATATGCTGTTTTCTTCTTAAAATATATACAAAATATATTTCCCTTGTTTTATTATTTTATCTTCATTTTCCTTATGTTTCCGGTGAGATTTTTCTCAGATATACGGAATTTATTTCAAATAATATTCTTTTTTAAGATATTGGAAATACGGAATTAAAGTAAATTCGAAGATTTAATATTTTATTATTATTTGAAATTACCCCCAAGAGGTCAATTATAAATTGACGATTGAGGGTAATAATTGAAAGATTAATTCTGATAAATTTTTCTTTTACTATTTATTTACTATATAATTTTTTACTATACAATTTATTTTCTATACAACATAAATTTTATTATAATTGCATTTTTAATTTTATCATTCAACAGTTACAGACTTAGCCAAATTTCTGGGCTTATCTACATTGAATCCTTTTCCGTCTGCTGTATAGTAGGCTATGAGTTGTAGTATTACGGCAACTGCAAATACGGCAAACCTGTCGTCCATGGATGGAATTTTTATAAGTATATCGCAGGTTTCCTCGGCTATTTCTTCATCTCCTCTGCTTATCAAGATTACAAAGGCTCCTCTCGCCTTTACTTCCTTCACATTTGAGAGAGTTTTTGCAAATATCTTTTTTTGTGTCGCTATTGCAACTACAGGTGTGTCTTTTTCAATAAGAGCAATCGTTCCATGCTTAAGCTCACCTGCAGCGCAGGCTTCAGCATGTATATAAGATATTTCTTTAAGCTTTAATGCCCCTTCCAGTGAAAAAGCGTAGTCGAGTCCTCTTCCTATATAGAAAGCATCCTTTGATTTTATCATGGTTTCGGATACATGCTTACACTGTGCGGGAACATATTCCAACACTTTTTTTACAGTATCACTTATATTTTCAATAGCTTTCGTAAACTCTGATGCCTCATCATTTGTAAGACATCCCCTAAGCTCTCCCATTTTTGCAGCCAAAAGATACAGAGCAGCCAGCTGTACTGTATATGCCTTAGTTGATGCGACCGATATTTCGGGACCTGCATGAGTATAAAGGACATAATCAGCCTCTCTTGCTATGGTCGATGCCTTTACATTTACTATTGCAAGTGTTTTTGCTCCTTTTTGTGAGGCAAGCTTCATCGCCTCAAGAGTATCCACTGTCTCTCCTGACTGGGATATTACTATACATAAAGTATTTTTATCAGTTATGACATCCTCATATCTGTACTCTGAAGCTATATATACGTTGACGGGGATCTTTAACAAGGGCTCAAATATACTTTTTCCGACAGTTCCCGCATAATTTGCGGTACCGCAGGCTATAATTATTATTCTTGAGCAATCTGTAAACAGACTGTCGGGAATATTATCTCCTGAAAAATCTGTCATTCCTGATACTATTCTCGGCCTTACGGTCCTCTCAAGAGCATCAGGCTGCTCATTTATCTCTTTTATCATAAAATGGGGGTATCCTGCCTTTTGCGCAGCCTCAACATCCCAATCCACTGTAAGATAATCGGGTTCAACCTTTTTTCCGTCCGGTGATCTCAGCTCTATTCCTGTCTTTTTTATCTCAGCTATAACCTTTTCAGGAAGGACAAAGTATTTTTTTGAGTATTGTATTAAAGCCGTAACGTCAGATGCTATAAAGGATCCCTTATCGCATGAGGCGGCAACAAGTGGACTTACATTCCTTATGCTGAATATAGTGTCCTTTATGTCTGAAAACATTATACAAAAAGAATATGATCCTATTATCACACCTACGGTCCTTTTTATACTCTCAAAAGGATCCTTGGTTTTTTCGTAGTAATAATTCAAAATATGGCAGGCCACCTCAGAATCGGTCTCGGAGATAAGCTTGTCCTTGAGTTCATAGCTGTTTATAAGCTCCTGATAGTTTTCAATTATTCCGTTATGTATAAGGACTACCTTTCCTATATGATGAGGATGAGCATTTACATCTGTAACTCCTCCGTGAGTAGCCCATCTTGTATGTCCTATACCGCAAAATGACTCTACTCTGTTTTCAAGTACAGCCTTTTCGAGTTCTTTTACAGGTCCTGTTTTCTTAACTATATAAGGAATATCACTGTCTTCTCTCTGAAGAGCTATACCCGCGCTGTCGTATCCTCTGTACTCCAGCTCCTTAAGTCCCTCAAGAACTACCTTTTCAGCATCAATGTAACCTGAAAATCCTATTATTCCACACATTTTACACTCCTTTTTGCAGCAAAATAAAATATGCTTTAATAATCTGCATACACATATAAAATCAGCCGCATATATTTTATTTGCACAGAATAATTTTAGGGAGATTTTTCGGAGAGCTCCGAGAAAGACGATCACAGGATATTTGTTTTGCAGTCACCTGCATATTTGCTCCTGTGTAACGCAGTCGACACTGCGATGGGACATCCGCCGAATTTTCGATAATTCCCATACCTCGTTACCCTTATTTAAGGTTCATGGCGCTAACTCATATTTTATAATACGGTTTTAAAAAAATTATCCGTGTGCATTGTCTGTTAATAATAGCACAATACACACGGATACGTCAAATTTTAAATATCCTCACCCTCAGAGTCATAATCACTATCATTTACAGTATCTTCGGATTCTGAGTCTTCGTTTTCATTATCCTCGTCTTCAGATTCTGATGACTCCTGCCTTACCTTTGTAATTCCGGCTATCTTTTCATTCTTTTCGGAATCGATATTCATGAGCTTTACTCCGGAGGTATTTCTTCCGATAACGCTTATGTCAGATACCTTGATCCTTATAATTATTCCCTCATTGGTTATAAGCATTATCTCATTGTCCTCATCTGTAAGCTTTGCTCCTATGAGATTTCCGGTTTTTTCTGTTATCTTATAACAGAGTACACCCTTACCTCCTCTGTTTTGAGCCTTGAACTCGGAGAAAAGTGTCCTCTTTCCCATGCCGTTTTCAGAAACCAAGAGCAGATACTCCCCTTGATTTTCAACCTGCATTCCTATGACCTCATCGTCATCCTTTCCGAATTTCATGCCTATTACGCCCATAGACACTCTTCCGGTATTTCTGACATCTGTCTCATGGAATCTTATTGCCATTCCGAGCTTTGTTACAAGGACCACATCCTGGGTATTGTCAGTGAATTTTACCTCTATAAGCTCATCATCCTCTTTGAGAACTATAGCCTGAAGACCATTTTTTCTGACATTTGCATACTCGTTAAGGGAAGTCTTTTTTACCATGCCCTTCTTTGTTGCCATAAGGAGATACTTGTCATCATCATATTCCTTTATAGGTATTATAGCTGTCACCTTCTCATCAGGCATGAGCTGAAGAAGATTAACTATTGCGGTACCTCTGGCTGTTCTTCCGGCCTCCGGTATCTCATAAGCTTTAAGCCTGTATACCTTTCCCATATTTGTAAAGAACATGAGGTAATGATGATTTGTGGTCATAAGCAGATCCTCGATATAGTCATCGTTTATGGTCTGCATACCCTTTATCCCTCTTCCGCCTCTGTTTTGAGCCTTAAAATTATCAGTCTCCATCCTCTTTATATATCCGAGGCCTGTCATTGCTATAACTGTATCATCATCAGGTATGAGGTCCTCCATATCTATTTCGCCCTCATAGTATCCTATCTTTGTCCTTCTGTCATCGCCGTATTTGTCGGCTATAGCCTTGATTTCTTCTTTTATGACTCCCAAAAGGATTTTTTTGTCGGAAAGTATACTCTTATAGTAAGCTATTTTTTCCTCCAGATCCTTATATTCCGATTCTATCTTGTGCCTTTCAAGACCTGTAAGAGCTCTAAGCCTCATGTCAACTATAGCCTGAGCCTGAGCATCTGTGAATCCGAAGGCCTCTATTAGTCTGAGCTTTGCCTCATCTCCGTCATCGGAATTTCTTATTATTTTGATTATCTCATCTATATGCTCGAGAGCCTTAAGAAGTCCTTCCAGTATATGTGCTCTCTCCTCGCATTTATTCAGATCATATTGTGTGCGTCTTGTGACTACCTCCACCTGATGCTTCAGGTATTCACAAAGGACCTCCTTTAAGTTCAGAACCTTTGGCTGTCCGTTTACAATGCACAGCATTATAACTCCGAAGGTATCCTGGAGCTGTGTATGCTTGTAAAGCTGATTTAACACTACCTGAGGATTTACATCTCTCCTCAGCTCTATCTTTATCTTTGAATCCGAATTCTTTCCTACTGTGTCATTGATAGCTGTGATTCCGTCTATTCTCTTATCCTTTACCAGATCGGCGATGTTTTCTATTACTCTTGATCTGAATACCTGATAAGGGAGCTCCCTTACTACTATAACACTCTTACCGTTATGAAGAGTCTCTATATCGCATACGGCTCTCATCCTGATCTTTCCTCTTCCGGTCCTGTATGCCTCTTCTATTCCTTTTTTTCCGAGAATAGTTGCTCCTGTAGGAAAATCAGGGCCCTTCACTATAGGGAGAAGTTCCTCTATATCTGTATCTCTGTCCTCATTTATTCTGTTGTCTATTATCTTTATGGCTGCGTTTATTACCTCGCGAAGATTATGAGGAGGTATATTTGTAGCCATTCCTACAGCAATTCCTGTAGTTCCGTTTACAAGAAGATTAGGGAATTTGGCGGGAAGTATAACAGGCTCGTCATATCCCTTTTCGTTCGAGAAATTCGGAACTATGTCTACTGTATTTTTGTTGATACCGTCGAGCATTTCCATGGCTATTTTGCTGAGCTTTGCCTCTGTATAACGCATGGCAGCAGGTGAATCACCGTCATCAGATCCGAAATTTCCCTGCTTTTCGATGAGAGGATATCTCGTTGTCCAAGGCTGTCCGAGATTTACAAGGGCTCCGTATATAGATGAATCTCCGTGAGGATGATAATGTCCCATAGTCTCTCCGACAATAGTTGCACATTTCTTTGTCTTTTTGTCCGGAGTGGCACCCATGGTCTGAGCGGCATAGAGAATACGCCTTTGAACAGGCTTTAATCCGTCTCTGACATCAGGAAGAGCTCTGGATACTATTACAGACATAGCATAGTCTATGTATGAACTCTCCATAGTTCCCTTAAGGTCTACATCTTTAACTTTATCAAAAACATTAGGTTCCATTTATCTTTTCCTTTCTGACGGAATAAGCTTATATATCAAGATTTTGAACATACTTTGCGTTTTCTTCTATAAATTCTCTTCTGGGCTCAACCTGGTCTCCCATAAGCGTGGTAAATGTGAGATCAAGCTCGGAAAGAGCGTCATCATTCATATTGACCCTTAAAAGAGTCCTTGTCTCAGGGTCCATAGTCGTCTCAGAAAGCTCCTGATCCTCCATCTCTCCGAGTCCTTTAAAACGCTGAACATCTGCATCTTTTCCGACCTTTAACAGAAGATTGTCTCTCTCAGCGTCATTATATGCATAATAAAGCTTTTTATTTTTCCTTATGTAGTAAAGAGGCGGTTGTGCAAGATATACATGTCCCTGCTTAATAAGCTCAGGCATAAATCTGTAAAGGAAGGTAAGCATAAGAGTTGATATATGGGCACCGTCCACATCCGCATCTGTCATTATTATTATTTTGTTGTATCTGAGCTTTGAAATATCAAAATCATCATGTATGCCTGTTCCGAAGGCGGTTATCATTCCCTGTATTTCTTTATTTGCGTATATCTTGTCAAGTCTCGCCTTCTCAACATTAAGGACCTTTCCCCTTAAAGGAAGCACAGCCTGAAACCTTGAATCTCTGCAGTTTTTTGCAGGTCCCAAAGCTGAATCTCCCTCAACTATAAATATCTCGCACTTCTCAGGGTCCTTTTCAGAACAGTCAGCAAGCTTTCCGGGAAGTCCGGCTCCTTCAAGAACAGACTTTCTCCTTGTGAGATCTCTTGCCTTCCTTGCAGCGGCTCTTGCCCTCTGTGCAAGTATGGACTTCTCGCACATGATCTTTGCAACCTGCGGATTTTGCTCAAGGAAATATGTGAGCTGCTCGCTGACCACCTGATTTACGGCAATATTTGCCTCTGAGGTCCCAAGCTTCATTTTTGTCTGTCCTTCAAACTGAGGATCTGATATCTTTACGGATATAATGGCCGTAAGACCCTCTCTTATGTCTTCTCCTGAAAGATTTGACTCATTATCCTTAATGAGCTTATTACTCCTTGCATAGTCATTGAAGGTTTTTGTGAGGGCGTTTTTAAATCCTGTGAGATGAGTTCCTCCCTCGGGCGTATTTATATTGTTTACAAAGGTGTATATATTTTCCGTATATGCGTCGGTATGCTGCATAGCTACCTCTACAAATATATCCTGCTTTGTCCCTTCACAATAAATAACATTCTGATATAAGGGGGATGCGGCCCTGTTTAAATACGTGACGAACTCCTTTATTCCTCCCTCATAATGGAATACTCTGTCATGTTTTTCTTCTCTGTCATCTATGAGGTGTATCTTCAAGCCTTTTGTAAGGAAGGCTGTCTCTCTGAGCCTTGTCTTTATTATCCTGTAATCAAATACTGTTTCCTCAAATATCTCAGCATCAGGCTTGAATTTAATTTTTGTTCCGTGCTTATCAGGAGGACAAGTTCCAACTATCTTAAGGGGATACATTACATTTCCCCTCTCATAGCGCTGCTTATATATATTTCCGTTTTTGTATACCTCTACCTCAAGCCATTCGGAAAGCGCATTTACGACGGAGGCTCCTACACCATGAAGTCCTCCTGATACCTTATATCCTCCGTTTCCGAATTTTCCGCCTGCGTGAAGGATGGTAAATACCACCTCTACAGCCGGCTTACCGGCTTTTTTCTGAATATCTACAGGTATACCTCTTCCGTCATCTTCAACTGTGATCGAATTATCCTCATTTACAGTTACGGTTATATTCTTGCAGAATCCTGCAAGAGCCTCATCTACACCATTATCAACTATCTCATATACCATATGATGAAGTCCTGTTGAGGATGTGGAGCCTATGTACATTCCCGGCCTTTTCCTTACGGCCTCAAGCCCCTCAAGTATCTGTATCTGAGAAGCGTCATAGTCGTTTTCATTGTGCCCGTTATTTACTTCAAAGTTCTTTTCAATAGACATTAGTTTCTCCTCTTATCACTTTTCCTGAATTTACATAAAAAATTTCATCCATATGGAAATTATTGTTTATGAATTCGTCTGTTCCCGTACTGCTTATAAGTGTCTGTACATTTTTTATGGCATTAAGCAAAAATTTCTGTCTCTCGGAATCAAGTTCTGAAAGTACATCATCCAATAAAAGCACAGGCGTATCGTTCGTAAGCTCCTCGACAAGCTCTATCTCCGAAAGCTTTAAAGAAAGAGCTGCGGTCCTCTGCTGTCCCTGAGAGCCGAAGTGTCTTATATCGATATCATTTATTATAAATCTTATATCATCTCTGTGAGGTCCTGTAAGGCTTGTATGCTGCCTTATATCAGAAGCCCTGCTCCTCTTAAGCTCGGACTTGAAAGCCTTCTCATCAGTATTTTTTTCATAGAAGATCGAAAGCTCCTCTCTTCCTCCTGTGAGCATATGATGCTTTTCTCTTATAATGCTGTTGAGCCTTTTTATGAATTTATCCCTTGAAGCTATTATCCTTTTTCCGAAATCACAAAGCTGCTCGTCATAAATGTCCAACATAAGGCTGTCCTTCGGATCGTAATATTCCTTTAATAGCTTGTTTCTCTGTCTCAATATGCTGTTGTAGGATATAAGATCATGCACATATATTTTATTGAGCTGACACAGCTCCATATCAATAAATCTTCTTCTCTCAGATGGCCCGTTTTTTATTATGGCAAGATCCTCGGGAGAGAAAAATATAATATTTATTATTCCGAAAAGCTCGGACGCCCGCTTTATGGGAATACCGTTTAAGGCTATTCCCTTGGACTTATTTTTTTTTATGTGCATGTCTATTCTCTGAGGAACATCACGCCTTGTAAAATTTATTTTTATATGAGCCTCATCCTTACCGAACCTTATTGTCTCCCTGTCTCCCGAGGAGCGATGAGACTTTGAGGTTCCTCCCATATAAACAGCTTCCAAAAGGTTGGTCTTACCTTGAGCATTATTTCCGTAAAAAATATTTGTCCCTCTGTTAAGCTTAAGCTTAAGCTCTTCATAATTTCTGAAGTCCTTAAGTTCAATACTGTCGATATACATAATTTTTGTATAAATATTAATATCCTGAAGGATTAAAGTTTACAGGAAGTATCAAGTATATATATTTACCGTTGTCATCCTTTATAAAGCAGGGAGCCTTTGGATTAGTCATGTAAAGGCTTACCTCCTCATCATCTATAACTCTCAGTGCATCCAAAAGAAATCTGGGGTTGAAGCCTATCATTATATCCTTGCCCTGCTTTCTTACAAGGAGCTCCGAGTCCATGCTTCCCAAAATAGAATTAAGCTTAAGGCTCATAGTTGAATCACTTATATTTATAATAAGGGGTTTCTTGTCATTTTCTCTCACAAGTATAGTAGATCTCTCTATACTGTCAAGAAAGTCCTTTTTATTTACTACTGTCTTTGTCTCATAATCTGATGAGAGCATCTGGTCTATTTTGAAATATTCTCCGTCTATAAGCCTTGATACCATAAGAGTATTGTCAAATTTAAAAAGTACATGATTTTTTGAGAAGTAAATTATTACTTCCTTGTCATTGTCTCCTGATATTATTTTGCTTATCTCATTTAAGGTCTTTCCCGGGATTATGACCTTCATATTTCCATAGTCTTCTTTTAGCTCTGTATTTTTTATTGATATTCTGTGTCCGTCAAGTGATACTACCTTAAGCTCTGATCCCTTTACTTCAAAAAGCTCTCCTGTCATCATTTTATTAGAATCATTAGGAGATATGGAAAATATAGTCTGTCTTATGACTTCCTTTAAGGTGTACTGAGAAAGTGATATATAGTTTTCTTTATCAATAACAGGAAGTGAAGGGAATTGATCCGGGTCCTTATATTGTATCCTGAAGGTAGAGTTATCACTTACTATTGTTATTATGCTGCTTTCATCTCCTGTTACGGTTATTACGGAATCATCCTCAAGAGATATTTTTCTTATTATTTCAGAGAAAAGCTTTGCGTCTACAGCGGCTCTTCCTCCTTCAAGGACCTGGCAATTTTCTACACCTGTCTCTATTCCGAGCTCCATGTCATTTGCTGTCAGATAAACTCCTTTTTCAGAAGCATCAATAAGTATACATTCAAGTATAGGCATTGTGGTTCTTGATGATACTGCCTTAAGTACTATATTTACTGAATTAAGAAGATCGCTTCTTTTAAAATTTAGTTTCATGTTGATAACTCCTTTTAAATTTCCGGGTTTGATTTGTTTAGTATATAGTTATTATTTAAGAAGTATAAGTAGTAGGGATTGTGAAAATGTGGAAATATACTTAAAAGCCTTTATACATGGGAATTTTACAGTGTTTAAAAGCATTTGAAATTATTCACAGCTTATGTTTTTAACCGGGGATTTATCTACATTTCGGTATCCGTTAGTATTTCACCGTGCTTTAGACACAATTCATATATATGATTTTCCACATACATATCCACAGCTAATTAGGAGATATTTTTTTCTTTATTATATCTATCTGGGCTCTCAGATGGTCATTTGACTTCAACTCATCCGTTATTTTGTTTATTCCGTTTATTATTGTGGCGTGATCTCTTCCGCCGAGACATTTTCCTATCATTTGAAGAGGTGCGTTTGTCATCTCTCTGCAAAGATACATTGCTATCTGCCTCGGGTAAACTATTTCCTTATTTCTCTTAGGAGAAGCCATATCAAGAAGATTTATATTAAAATGCTCCGCAACCACTGAGATTATAAGCTCGGGAGTAACAGCCTTTTCGGCGTTGCTTCCTATATAGTCCTCAAGTATTTCCTCAGCCATCTTTGAATCTATGCTTATATGTTCAAGTCTGGATTTTGCAACTATCTTTGTGAGGGCTCCCTCAAGCTCCCTTATATTTGATTTGATATTGGTGGCTATGAACTTTATTACCTCGTTGTCAATATTATAGCCCTCCATATCCTCCTTTTTTCTTAAGATAGCCATTCTCGTCTCAAAGTTTGGAGGCTGTATGTCTACTGTAAGTCCCCATTCAAATCTTGAGCGAAGCCTCTCCTCAAGGTTGTCTATGGCCTTTGGAGGCTTATCTGATGAAAGGATTATCTGCTTTTTGTTTTCGTAGAGAGAGTTGAAGGTATGGAAAAATTCCTCCTGTGTGCTCTCCTTACCTACTATAAACTGTATGTCGTCTATCAAAAGTACATCTATGTTTCTGTATTTTGCTCTGAAATCAGCTGTGGTAAAATCACCGCTTCTGTTTCGAATGGATTCTATATAGTCATTTGTAAAGGTCTCTGATGTGACATAAAGTATCCTTGATGAAGGGTCGTTTTTAAGTATAAAATGGGCTATGGAATGCATAAGATGGGTCTTTCCCAATCCTACTCCTCCATGTATATAAAGAGGATTGTATACCTCTCCCGGTGTCTCAGCCACAGCAAGAGCCGCTGCATGGGCAAGATTATTATTCGGACCTACAACAAAGGAATCAAAGGTGTATTTAGGGTTAAGGTTTGCCTTGCTTATGAGATGAGGATCAACCTTTTTTGAATTATCCTTTATAAGGCTTTCCTGCTTTTTTTCCTCATCCTCGACAATAAAATTCAAGGTAAAATGAGTCCCTGTTATTTCCTCAACAGCGACTGTAAGTATTTTCTCATATTTCTTTATAAGATATTGAAGTGTTATTTCATCCGGAACCGACAATGTTACCGTATCTCGGCTTGAGCTCAATATTTTAATAGGAACAAACCAGGTTTTGTAGGATACGTCAGACACATCGAATTCTTCTTTTACGTAATCAAGTATACTGTTCCACTTTTCTTTGACTATATTAGGCATATACGAGTTTCTTCCTTAATTATTATATATGTAGACTATCTCTATTATTTTATACTAATTCATCCTCGGTTACAAGAGAAAAGGGAAAAATGAGTGTCAAATAAGGTTGATTACCTGCTTGTTTATACACAAAAATACAGTAAAATCAGGTGGAAAATATAAGGATAAGTAAATAGTTTTCCACAAGTTTTAAACAATTTGTGGATTATTCTGAGGAAAAAGATAAAGAATAATTTTGAAAAAAATTTTATGTGGGTAAAATAAATGTTAAAATATAAGGGTTTTGACAGGTTTTCCACATTTGAATGTTGATAAAATCAGATTGTGTGAATTAGTGTTGATTCCGTGGAAAACTCGGAAGAGGATTATCCACAATGATGAATTATTTAATTTCAAATTATTGATTTATTATGTTGACAGAACAAGGCTTTTATCTATATAATATATCAGATGTTTCAGACTGTCTATTTTTGATTATGATAGGAGGTGGTAAGTCATGAAAATGACCTTTCAGCCTAAGAAGAGACAAAGAGCTAAGGTTCATGGTTTCAGAGCGAGAATGAGCAGCGCAGGCGGAAGAAAAGTGCTTGCTGCAAGAAGAGCTAAGGGTAGAGCAAAATTATCAGCTTAATTCAGCATAAAAGAACCGTATGAAAATGCGGTTCTTCTTTTCTTTGTAAGAAAAAGGAATTAACGCTTTATGAAGAGATTTCCTTCAATTAAGAAAAATACTGATTTTGTCACTGTTTACAGAAAAGGAAGATCTTTTTCCGAAGGTCTTTTTGTCATGTATGCTATGAAAAACGGACTTTCATATAACCGAATAGGGATTTCTGTGAGCAAAAAGGTCGGAAACAGTGTTGTAAGGCACGGAATTGCCAGAAAGATAAGAGAAATATTCCGTTTGAACGATATTAATATGAAGACAGGCTACGACATCATAACTGTTATCAGGCCCGCCGCAAGGGAGGCGGACTACAAAAATCTTAACGACACATATTGTCGTCTTGCAGGACGTCATAACATTATCATTAAAGCTGATGATAATATTGAGGAATCGAAGTGATCTTATGATAGCTGATTTTTTTATTATGCTTATAAGGGGATATCAGAAGTATTTGTCTCCTCTTAAGATAAGAACTCACTGTATATACACGCCTACATGCTCTCAATACGCCATTGAGGCAATAAAAAAGTACGGCGCGTTTAAAGGAAGTTTGTTGGCGATTTGGAGGATATTGAGATGTAATCCCTTCGCCAAAGGCGGTTATGACCCTGTACCTTGATGAGGAGGTTATTGTTTTGACAGCTTTATTTTTGACTAAGACAGGAGGTATTTTAGGGCCTATTGCCGAGATAATGGGCGTTATAATGGACGCTCTTTTCAGATTTACCCAGACCTTCGGCGTTGTTAATATAGGTCTTTGCATTATTCTTTTTACTCTTGTCACCAGAATCTTGATGTTTCCACTGTCCTATAAGCAGGCCAAGTCTCAGAAGCTGATGAGCATAGTTCAGCCTGAGGTAATGGCTATACAGAAGAAATACAGCGGCAAGACGGATCAGCAGTCCATGATGATGCAGAATGCCGAGATAAAGGCTGTATATGACAAGTACGGGACAAGTATGACAGGAGGATGCCTCCAGCTTGTTATACAGATGCCGATAATATTGGCACTGTATCAGGTAATACTTAATATTCCCGCTTATGTTCCCTCTGTAAAGCAGTATTTCACAAATATAGTCACAGCTATAGGAGGAGAGAGCGCAATAGGATCTCTCAGAGAGTTTATAAATTCCTCTGATGAGCTCGTAAATCTTGTAAGCCAGGCAAGGATAAGCGGCGGAGTTGACGGTATAGCCACATCAAATCAAATTATTGATTTTCTGTACAGGCTCAATCCCTCGCAGTGGGATATGTTTACAGAGCATTTTTCTCAGCAGCTTTCAGGAAACGCTCTTGTAACGGAAAGTATAAATAACATTATAAACATGAATAATTTCTTCGGAATAAACCTTGCTACAGCTCCCGGAGCAGGAGGATTGTCAAATCCCAATATAGCTTGGATCATTCCGATATTGGCAGGTCTTTCACAGTGGTTCTCCACAAAGCTTATCCAGTCCCAACAGGGAACAGGAATGCAGGGAGATGATAACGCCATGGCAAGCACTATGAAGACCATGAATATAATGTTTCCTTTAATGTCTGTATGGTTCTGCTTTACTTTTGCTTCAGGTATCGGTGTTTACTGGATCGCCAGCTCTTTTATAATGGGTATACAGCAGTATTTCTTAAACGCCCATTTCAAAAAAATGGACATTGAAGCCATGATAAAGCAAAATATAGAAAAGACAAATGCAAAGAGGGCTAAAAAGGGTCTTCCTCCTATAAATGAAAAGGCTACGGAAAGCCAGTTCAAAAAGCTTCAGCAGAAGGAGCAGAGGGAAGAAGAGAAGAGAAATGTAGCTCTTGAAAAAACAAAGGAAAGAGTTAAGGAGTCAAACAAGTACTATAACACAAGCTCCATAGCAGAGAGAGCTAAGATGGTACAGAAGTATAACGAAAAAAACAATAAATAAATGGGGGTGGAATGATGGAACCGTTGAAAGTGTCCGCTAAGACATTGGATGATGCTATTACAAAAGCATGTATAGAGCTTGGAACTGCCTCTGATAATATTGAGTATGATATAATTGAGACCGGTACTTCAGGAATCCTCGGTATAGGCGCAAAGCCCTATGTTATAAGCGTAAGGATCAAGGAAGAGCCTAAAAAGTCTGCCGAGGATGTAGCCTTTGAATTTTTGTCCTCTGTTTTTGAGGGAATGCAGGCCGATGTAAGTATTTCCGCAAAGTATGATGAAAAAGAGAGAGAGCTTGACATAAATCTCTCAGGTGACGATATGGGAATACTTATAGGAAAGAGGGGACAGACACTGGATTCACTTCAGTATCTCACAAGTCAGGTAGTTAACAAAACTCAGGATTCATATGTAAGAGTTAAGCTTGATACCGAGAATTACAGAGAGAGAAGAAAAGTAACTCTCGAAAATCTTGCGAAGAACATAGCATACAAGGTAAAAAGAACAAAGAAGCCTTTTGCATTGGAGCCTATGAATCCTTATGAGAGAAGGATAATACATTCCACTCTGCAAAACGATAACAGTGTAGCCACAAGGTCGGAGGGTGAAGAGCCTTACAGACATGTAGTGATATATTTCAAAAAGAAATAAAATACAACACTTCAGATGCTGCCGCGGAAAAGATCAGTTTATTAAACATAATGTTTGGTATAATTGATATTGAGTCCACGGCAGCATTTTATATTTATAAAATTATCATGTTGTAAAACTCCGATAAAATAAGAAATTTGTCAGTAAAATATAATTTTTTTCCTACTCAATCCGGTATAATTAAATATATCTCGTATTCAGGAGGTGTATTAAATGAGAGCATTAAATAAAATAATATTTTTATCTTTCTGTTTTTCAATTTTGCTTTCAGGAAATGCTTTTGCTTCATGGCAGAAGGATGATACAGGTTTTTGGTGGGATAATGGAGACGGAAGCTATCCTGCCGGTAAATGGCAGTGGATAGACGGAAATCAGGATGGGACAGCAGAGTGTTACTATTTTGACGATAAAGGATATATGCTTGAAAATACTGTGACTCCGGATTTATATACTGTTGATGAAAGCGGAGCATGGACAGTAGATGGTGTAGTGCAGAAAAGGATAACAGAAAGTGAATCTGATTTTTCGGAATCAGGTCATGAATACAAAGTAGGAGATATAAGCTTTAATCCCTCGGGAAGATTTTCACAAATTTCAGCCGACTTTCATGATGACGGAAGTTTATATATAGTTTCAGCAGATGGGAGTTCTACAGCTGTAATAATGAATATGGATCTGGAAAGTGATGCTGAGCTCAGAGAAAAGGTGGAATTGGCAGAGGACTTGGGAATTGATTTTAATTCTCAGGAAATGCAAAATGAGTTTAACGAAATGTTTATCTCCACTTTCACCTCGGAATTCGGGGAACCTGAAAGTATCAGTGACAGCAGCTTTAATTCAGGAAATTGGAGATGGATACATTATGGAGATTCATATTATTCTCAGAATGGATTGTATGTAGATATTTTGACAAGATTTTATAATAAGACCATGTATTCCATAATGCTTGCATGTGACAGTCCCTGTGATGTAAACGCTTTTATGAATGAATGTATTATAACAACAGATTGATTGCTTTGCATATAAGTTATTTTTATTGTATACTCTTAAATTATGGAAACTAAAAATACTGAAAAAAAGCATATAACAGAATATTGTGATGTGGTAGTAGTAGGGGCAGGTCATGCAGGCTGTGAGGCTGCCCTTGCCTGTGCACGTCTTGGATTTAATACAGTTGTATTTACTGTAAGTGTGGATTCTATAGCGCTTATGCCCTGCAATCCTAATATAGGAGGATCCTCCAAGGGGCATCTTGTGTGTGAGCTTGATGCGCTTGGCGGAGAGATGGGAAAGTGTATAGACAAGACCTTTATACAGTCTAAGATGCTCAATAAGTCCAAGGGACCTGCTGTACACAGTCTGAGAGCTCAGGCGGACAAGCAGAATTATATATCCGAGATGAGAAGAGTTCTCGAGAATACTGAAAATTTGAGAATAAAGCAGGCGGAAGTTACAGAGCTTATCACGGAAGATAGAGGGAATTCAAAAATTATAAGAGGTGTAAAAACATCCTCCGGAGCTGTTTACTTTGCAAAAAAAGTGATACTTTGTACCGGCGTATATCTTAAAGCAAGATGTATATATGGCGAGGTGAGCGAATATACCGGTCCTAACGGATTGAGAGCGGCAAATCAGCTTACACAATCATTGATTGAAAACGGGATAACGGTAAGAAGATTTAAGACCGGAACTCCGGCAAGAGTTGACGGAAGGACTATAGATTATTCCGAGATGGAAGAACAGAAGGGTGATGATTTTATAAGACCCTTTTCGTTTACGAATGAACCTCAGGATATAGAGAGAGAGCAGGTTTCGTGTTGGCTTACCTATACTAATGAGAATACCCACAAGATAATAAGGGATAATATAGACAGATCACCGCTTTTTTCCGGTGAGATAGTGGGTACAGGTCCCAGATATTGTCCTTCAATCGAGGATAAGGTTGTAAAATTTCCTGATAAGGAAAGGCATCAGATATTCGTTGAGCCTGAGGGATATTATACAAATGAAATGTATCTAAGCGGAATGAGTTCTTCACTTCCTGAGGATGTTCAGCTTGATATGATAAGGACTATGCCGGGATTTTCTCATGCTGAGATAGTAAGGCATGCTTATGCCATAGAGTATGATTGTATAGATGCAACGGAGCTTAATAATACTCTTGAGTTCAAAAATATAGAAGGCTTGTATTCGGCGGGGCAGATAAACGGGTCATCAGGATATGAAGAGGCTGCAGTACAGGGACTTATGGCGGGAATAAATGCATCATTGTCTCTTAAGGGTAAAGAAGGACTTGTAATAGACAGGTCTGAAGGATATATAGGAGTTCTTATAGATGATCTTGTCACAAAGGAGACAAGTGAGCCTTACAGGATGATGACATCAAGGGCAGAATACAGGCTTTTGTTGAGACAAGATAATGCCGATCTGAGATTGACCGAGAAGGGTCATGATGTAGGACTCATAGATGACGATAGGTATAATAAGCTTATTGTTAAAAAGGATCTTATCGAAAAGGAAATAAAAAGGCTTGAGGAAACTATTGCAGGATGCAATGACCTGATAAATGATTTCCTGAAAAAATATGGTTCTGCCGAGCTTAAGGAAGGGGCAGGTCAAAGCTATTCAGAACTTATAAAGAGACCTGAGTTAAACTATGAGCTCTTAAAGGAAATAGACAGTGAAAGACCTGAGCTTCCATGGAGAGTGAGAGAGCAGGTAAATATAGAGATAAAATATAAGGGGTATATAGAGAGACAAAAGCAGCAGGTAGAGCACTTTAAAAAGCTTGAGAGAAAAAAGATAAGTCCTGATATAGTATATGAGGATCTTAAGGGTCTCAGGATCGAGGCTGTTCAGAAGCTGTCAAAGATAAGACCGGAAAATATAGGACAGGCAGGAAGGATATCAGGTGTTTCTCCTGCAGATATATCAGTGCTTCTTGTGTATCTTGAACAGATGAAAAAGAAATAAAATTTGTATTTTTATGAGGTGGAAATGACCGATAATTTCAAAAACAATATAGTAAAAGAATCAAAAGAGCTTGGATTTTCACTTTCTGAGGATCAGATAAATAAACTTTATGTTTATTATTCTATGGTCGTTGAAAAAAATAAGGTAATGAATCTTACAGCTATAACAGATGAAAATGACTTTTTAGTCAAACATATAATTGACAGTATGGCTGTAATAAAAGCGGGAGATAATATAAAAAATATACTTTATGATTCGAAAAAAAGAATTATAGATGTGGGTACAGGAGCAGGAATGCCCGGAATAATTATTAAAATATGTTTTCCGGATTCTAATATAGTTCTTTTTGATTCTCTGAAAAAAAGATTGAATTTTTTGGATGAGGTTATTTCTGAGCTTTCTTTGAAAAATATATATACGCTTCATGGGAGAGCAGAAGATATAGGCAGAGATAATAAATACAGAGAATGTTTTGACCTTGTTGTATCAAGAGCTGTTGCAAATATGTCTACTTTGTCTGAATACTGTATTCCTCTTTTAAAAAAATCAGGTATTTTTCTGCCATACAAGTCAGGAGATATAGACACAGAGCTTAAAGAGTCGGAAAAGGCAATAAAGATTTTGGGAGGAACTTGCAGAGAAGTTATAAAATATAATTTGCCTGAAACAGATATGAAGAGATCACTTCTTATAATAGAAAAATCTGTGAATACTCCCAAGGCTTATCCGAGAAGGGCAGGTATACCTGCAAAGGAACCTTTAAAATAGTTTTTTGTCAGAGAGGTTTATATCATGAGTGAAACTATTGCTGCTATTGCGACAGGATTAACAGAATCAGGAATAGGAATAGTCAGAATTTCCGGAGATGATAGCTATAATATTATTTCAAAAATTTTCAAGTCAAAGTCCGGTAAAAATATAGATTTAAGTGAAAGCCATAAGGTTCATTATGGCTTTATTTATAATGTTTCACGTGAAACATCAGATGAGGGTAAAAATGATATTTTAGATGAAGTCCTTGTTATAAATATGAAATCACCCAGGTCATATACCGGAGAAGATACTATAGAGATAGACTGTCATGGGGGTGTCCTCATGATGAAAAAGATATTTGAAAATGTTCTGGCTGCGGGTGCAAGACCTGCTGAGCCCGGTGAATTTACAAAGAGAGCTTTTATAAACGGAAGAATAGACTTAAGCCAGGCAGAAGCTGTAATTGATATTATTAATGCCAAGAATACAAGAGCATTAAAGGCATCTGTTACTCAGTTAAAAGGAAGTGTATCTGAAAAAATAAAAAATTACAGAAATACTATACTTGAGGATACAGCTTATATAGAAGCTGCATTAGATGATCCGGAGCATATATCCTTAGACGGTTTTTCGGATAAATTGTATTCTGATGTGGATATAGTATCTTCAGGTATAAAGAAGCTTTTGGATTCATCAGAAAACGGCAAGCTGATAAAAGAGGGAATCAATACAGTCATACTTGGAAAACCCAATGCAGGTAAGTCTTCTCTTATGAATGTTTTGATAGGAGAGGAGAAGGCAATAGTCACAGATATTGCAGGTACAACCAGAGATACTCTTGAAGCAAGTATCAATCTTTCAGGCTTGACTTTAAATATAATTGATACTGCGGGAATAAGAAATACTGATGACAAGGTTGAAAAAATCGGGATAGAGAGAGCTCTCAGTGCGGCAAAAAATGCGGATTTTATAATTTATGTTGTAGATTCAAGCGTTCCCATGGATGAGTCTGATAAAAAAATAATTGAGTTTATAAATACACATGATAAAAAATCACTTATACTTTTAAACAAGAGTGATCTTGAACAAAAAACAGATGTTAAAAAAATTACTGATATGATAAATGATGGTTCTGCTAAAATACTTCAAATTTCTGCTAAAATGTCAATTGGTATAGATGAGCTTGAAAAAACTATAGAGGAGATGTTTTATTCAGGTGAAATCAACTATAATGATGAGATATTCTTGACTTCTGAGAGACAGAAAACAGCTTTGGCAAACGCATATTCAGCTGTTAATCAGGTAAAAGAATCTATTAATGCAGGAATGAGTGAGGACTTCTTTACTATAGATCTTATGAGAGCATATGAGGAGCTTGGATTTATTATAGGTGAAGAAGTAAAAGAAGATCTTGTAAACGAAATATTCAGTAAATTCTGTATGGGAAAATAAATAATTTATATTTTTCTTTAGTTGCGCGTCTAAATGTGCTATTATTAATAGCGTCTTAAAAACATAAAGGCATTCTGCCTTTATGTTTCACGTGAAACATTAAAAAAGGTAAGGTTAAATATAATGGGGAGAGTTATTGCAATTACTAACCAAAAAGGCGGTGTAGGTAAAACTACTACTGCCATTAATTTGTCTGCAGCATTGGCAGAGGCAGGACAAAGAGTATTATTAATAGATTTTGATCCTCAGGGAAATACAAGTAGTGGATTAGCAGCAGATATTGAAGAAGGAAAAACAATATACGACTTAATATGTGGAAATTCAGAGTTTGATAACTGTGTTTTAAAGAATACTGTTGAAAATCTTGATTTAATTCCCGCCGACATGAATCTTGCAGGGGCTGAAGTAGAATTTCAGGAGCTTGAACATATGGAAAGCAAGCTTAAGGACGCAATCAAAGACTATAAAAAAAATTATGAGTACATAATAATAGATTGCCCACCTTCTTTGAGCGTGCTTACAATCAACGCACTGACTGCCGCAGATACAGCAATAATACCGATACAATGTGAATACTATGCATTGGAGGGATTAAATCAGGTATTAAAAACAATTTATCTTGTGAGGAGAAAGCTTAATCCGGGACTTAAGGTGGAGGGAGTTCTTTTTACAATGTACGACTCAAGGACAAATCTTTCAGAGCAGGTCGTTGAAACCGTAAAAGAAAATCTGAGAGAAAGTATATACGAAACAGTCATACCGAGAAACGTAAAGCTTGCGGAGGCACCAAGCCACGGAAAGCCTATAAATCTGTATGACACAAGATCGACAGGAGCGGAGAGCTACAGACTTCTTGCTGCGGAGATCATGAGCAAGGAATCAGAGTATTAAAATCAGCCATAGAAATACGGGAGATATTAAATTAAATGAGTAAAAAAGCATTGGGAAAAGGTTTAGGAGCAATTTTTGGAGATGATTTCAGAGAAGAGCTCAGAGAGCCTGAAAAGAAAAAAGAAGAACAATATGTTGAATTGTCATTAAATACCGGAAACAAAACAGATGAAAATACTGAAACCATAGAGTTAAAAAAAGAAAAAGAAGAAAATAAAGAATTATATAAGTCTTCATCAGAATATACAGAGACAAATTATAATTCGGAAGAAAATTCTGAAAACAAAAATATTTACTCTGTAAAAATATCAATGATCGAACCAAACAGAAGTCAGCCAAGAAAAAAATTTGATGAAGAAGCTCTGACAGAATTGTCAGAGTCAATGAAGAAGTTCGGTGTACTTCAGCCTCTTTTGGTAAAGAAGAGCGGTGAGTTTTACGAGATAATAGCAGGAGAGAGAAGATGGAGAGCCGCAAAACTCGCAGGACTTAAGGAAATACCTGTAATAATAAAGAAAATAGAAGATAAGGAAGCGGCAGAAATAGCTGTAATAGAGAATATACAGAGAGAAGATTTAAGTCCAATAGAAGAAGCACTTGCCTACAGAAGATTGATAACCGAATTCGGACTCACACAGGAGGAGGTAGCTGAGAGAGTATCAAAGAATCGATCTACAATAACAAACAGTCTCAGACTTTTAAATCTTGATGACAGGGTCAGAGATCTTTTGGAAGAGGGAAAATTATCAAGCGGACATGCAAGAGCGCTTTTGGCTGTTGAGAATCGTGAGCGTCAATATGAGCTTGCAATGATAATAATTGAAAAGGGGCTGAATGTAAGAGAGACTGAGGCTTTAATAAAAAAAGAAGGAAGGGGACAAAGATCAAAGAAGATATCAGAATCTGCAGAGGAGTTGAAATTATACCTGGATAATATTGCGGAAGGGCTTACAGAAAATCTCGGAACAAAAGTAAGCATAGTTCAGGGAAAAAAGAGCAGAGGAAAAATCAGCATAGAATATTACTCATCTGAAGATTTTGAGAGAATAACAGATCTGTTGAGGAGAAAATAATGGTTAGTTTCACTGTAAATCCGGTAATAATACTGAGCTCTGTTCTCAGTGTTATCAGTATTGCTGCAGCTATATTTGCAATAATAAAATATAAAGAGCTTTATCATCACTATGACTTGTTTATGAGAGGAAGAGATGCTGAGACTCTCGAGGATTTTATTTACAATGAGAAAGAGGATATAATGGCTCTTCAGGAGGAAGACAGAAATAATAAGGAAGCCATGAGACTGATGAACAGAAGTATACGGGCTTCATTTCAAAAGAAAGGTATAGTTCACTACGATGCATTTTCAGGAATGGGAGGAAAAATGTCATTTGCGCTTGCTGTTCTTGATTATACAAATACAGGATTTGTTCTCAATTGTATGCACTCAAGAGAGGGATGCTTTCTTTATATAAAAGAGGTAGATGCAGGCACAACGGATACGCCTCTCGGTGCGGAGGAAAAGGAAGCGCTGGAGAGAGCGTTGGGATATATTAACGACTGATGGCAAATTTTAGAAAAAAGACGAGAAAAAAAATAAAAAAGGCATTTTTACTGATAGCTGTATTTGTTGTGGCTTTGGTAGGTTATTTTGTTTGGACATCTCTTAATGCGGAGAAGGAATATACTGTCTATACTTCAATAGAAGAACCCACATTGCCTGTAATATATGCCTCTACAAAGGGAGGCTATGAGAACAGGCTTTACGGTTATCTTCAGGATATGGGTAACTCCGCATCAGAGGATTGCATCACCGCACTGCCTGAGGACAGAGTACTGAAGCTGAGAATAGCTGAGTATAACAATATGGTCACTGAGGTATCCTATGAGATAAGAAGTCTTGATATGAGCCATTTTATTGAGAGGACCGAGGTTGATGAGATGGAAAGGAGAGACGGATTTTTATATGTCGATCTTCCGATTCAAAACCTGATAGATAAGGACAGACAGTATCTTCTCAGCATTCGCCTGGACACAGGAGAGAGAAACATAAATTACTATACTAAGATAATTTGGACGGACAATGATTATCCTGAACAAATGTTGGCCTTTGCAGACAGATTTGTAAAGCTGACCTTTGATTATGAAGCAGCGTCAGGAGAGTTGGTTACATATCTTGAAAGCTCACAATCCGAAAAGAATGACGATCTCGGATATGTGAATATAAACTCAAACTTTTCTCAGCTGACATGGGCAGGCTCTGATATGAGGCTTACTACAGATACAGAGGTAAGGCTGAAAGAATTTGACGGTGTTATGGGAGTGGTTGAGGTCAGATATATGACCGAGAGAACAGACAGCACCGGAAATATCGAAAGATATCAGGTCAAAGACAGCTTTACCATGAGAATTGGTACAGAGAGGATATATCTTCTTAACTATGAGAGAGAGACAAATCAGATCTTTGAGGGAAGCAAGCAGCAGTTTGCCGGAAAGAGGATAACACTCGGAATAAGCTCTCCGGGAATGCTTCAATGTGAGGAAAGTGAAAACGAAAGATATATAGCCTTTAAGGTTGACAGAGAGCTTTGGAGCTACGATGAAGAGAAGAAAACAGCCGTAAATGTATTTTCATTCAGAAGCGGAAATGATGACGGTGTCAGGGCAAATAATGACAGGCACGATATAAAGATACTTTCCGTATCAGACAGCGGAGATATAGATTTCGTTGTATACGGATATATGAACAGAGGCAGACATGAAGGTCTTAACGGTATAGCATATTATCAGTATAACAGGTCAAGAGATATAATAACGGAAGTCTTCTTCATGCCTGTTACCAATACCTTTGAGCATATAAAGTCGGATATAGATGTTTTGTGTGCGAAAAATGAAAATGATATGCTCTACCTTTTGCAGAATAACTCCATAGTTGCTATAGAACTCAGATCCGGAGAGATGATGGAGGTGGTTTCAGGTCTTACGGATGAAAGCTTTTCCGTAAGCAAGGATCAGACGGAGATTGCTTGGATCGACAGTATAGACGGGCATTCAAAGAGACTTCAGATAATGGATATTGCAACAGGAAAAACCGAGACCTTCATTTCAGAGGACGGGGAGCATATAAGGCTTTGCGGCTTTATGGACAACGATATAATATTGGGACTCTGCCGAGACTCTGATGTAATGACAGTAAACGGAGTTGAAAGAAGCACCCCTATGTATATGCTGTCAATCAGAGATTCAAATCTTAATGAGCTTAAGAATTACATGAAGGACGGCATTTATATAGAAAATGTCAGGACAGATGATACAAGGATACATCTTGAGCTTTTCGCAAAAAGCGGAGAAAATTCATATGTCTCTTCAGGTACCGATACAATAGTATATAAGGAAGGAAGTCAGGACGAAGGTATACCCGGAATAGAAACATCCACATCGGAGACAAAGAAGAAGGAATACTATGTGGCTTTATCTGAGGAAATCAAAAATACAAGAAGCTTAAGAATAAGTGTTCCCGGAAGGATATCATACGAAAATTCCGCAAATATCGAGCTTATCGGATCAGAACAGCAGAGAATAAGCTTTTATGCATACAAGAACGGAAGTCTTGTGGGAAAGAGTAATGATTTTATGAAGGCCTTGAATATGTGCTATGATGATATCGGATATGTAATAGCTGACAATAAGAGCATAGTATACAACAGGGCGGCAAAGCTTGGCACAGCCGAGATAAAGGATCCTATGGAAAGGATGCAGGAAGCCCTTTTGCATTATCCTGAATTTAAAGATGACAGTATTTATGATGACGGGATCATAATGCTTGACGGAAGAGGAATGGATCTTAATCAGATACAGTATTATGTATACGAGGGAATGCCGGTTATACTAAGAACAGACAGTGAAGGAGGATATTGCCTCATATCAGGTTATGATGAATTTAATAATGTAAAGATATTCTATCCTGATACAGGGGAAACCCGTCTTTTTGGAGAGGATGAAGCTTCATCCTACTTCGATTCAAATGAAAACGACTTCATATGTACTGTAAGACAGGTTAGATAAGAGAGAATAGGGCATTAAGAAAAATAGAATAAGGCATTTTGATTTACAAATCAGAAAATTGTGTTATAATTGTCATAACATATAAAATAAAAGCATCTGTTTAACGGATGCTTTTTTACTGAAGAGGTATATATGGAACAATATATAATTAAAGGCGGCAGGCCGCTTTCAGGAGAAGTAAACATCAGCGGAGCAAAGAACGCTGCGTTGGGTATCCTTGCTGCGGCTGTAATGACAGACGAGGATGTTATAATAGAGAATCTTCCTGATGTCAGAGATATAAATGTGCTGCTTGAGGCCATCTCAGAGATAGGAGCCGATGTAAAGAGGATAGACAGGCATACCGTCAAGATAAACGGCGGAAATATCAAAGAGGTCTCTGTAGATGACGATTATATAAGAAAGATAAGAGCTTCATATTATTTTATAGGAGCACTTCTCGGAAAGTATAAAAAGGCGCAGGTCCCCTTGCCCGGAGGATGCAATATAGGCTCTCGTCCTATAGATCAGCATATCAAGGGATTCAGAGCTCTCGGAGCTAAGGTAACTATAGAGAGAGGAGCTGTCATTGCAAATGCTGACAGGCTCAGCTCGGCCCACATATATTTTGATGTTGTTTCAGTAGGAGCTACTATAAATGTTATGATGGCGGCGGCTCTTTCAGAGGGAAGGACCATACTTGAGAATGCGGCAAAGGAGCCTCATATTGTTGATGTAGCAAATTTTTTGAACAGTATGGGTGCAAATATAAAGGGTGCCGGTACGGATACCATCCGTATTACAGGTGTAAAGAGCCTTCACGGAACAGAGTATTCTATCATTCCCGATCAGATAGAAGCCGGAACCTTCATGTGTATGGCGGCAGCTACAAGAGGAGATGTATTAATAAAGAATGTCATCCCTAAGCATCTGGAGTCTATATCCGCAAAGCTTATAGAGATGGGAAATGAAGTTATAGAATATGATGAGGCTGTGAGGGTAATAGGAGCGGAGCATCAGAGACATACAGACATAAAGACACTTCCTTATCCGGGATTTCCCACAGACATGCAGCCTCAGATGGCTGTAAGCCTTGCCCTTGCAGAGGGAAGCAGCATGGTTACAGAAAGCATATTTGAGAATCGTTTTAAATATGTGGATGAGCTTGCAAGAATGGGCGGCAACATAAAGGTAGAGGGAAATGTTGCTGTTATAGACGGAATAGACGGTTTTACAGGAGCTACTGTAAATGCTCCTGATCTCAGAGCCGGAGCAGCGCTCGTTATAGCGGGACTGTGTGCCGACGGATTTACAGTTGTGGATGAGATCGGCTATATCCAGAGAGGATATGAGTGCTTTGAGGAAAAGATAAGAGGAATAGGCGGAATCATAGAAAAAGTGGATTCCGAGAAAGAAGCCAGAAAGTTCAAGCTTAAGGTCAGCTAGTATAAGCTCGGTATAGAGCAGGTAATTTGGCTTATTAAATTGATAAGAGTAATAGGATTAATAAGATAATTTAAAAAATAAGAAAAACAATATCCGTGTTTATGGCATAAAAAACGAAAATTATGCTGTAAACACGGATTTTTTATTGAATAATTCCAAAGATAAAATTGAGGCATGCATATAGCTTGACAAATATTTAACAATATAATAAAATTCAGATATTGTTAAAAAAATATCATTCTCAATAAAAGAAATCGGAGGAAAAACAAATGTCTGATAAAAAGCCCTTAATTGTTGATTCCGTTGATAAGCTCAATGAAAAGCTTAAGCTTATGAGAGAGGCGCAGGAGATATTTTCGACTTATTCGCAGGAAAAGGTCGATAAAATATTCAGAGCCGCCGCAGTCGCCGCAAATCAGGCAAGGATATATCTTGCCAAGATGGCTGTTGAGGAGACAGGCATGGGCGTTGTGGAAGACAAGGTAATAAAAAATAACTATGCGGCAGAGTATATATATAATAAGTATAAAAATGAAAAGACCTGCGGAGTTATAGAGGAGGACAAGGCCTTCGGATATAAGGTCGTGGCTGAACCTCTGGGTATAATAGCTGCAGTAATACCTACCACAAATCCCACATCGACAGCTGTTTTTAAGACTCTTATTGCTTTAAAGACGAGAAATGCCATTATAATTTCACCACATCCGAGAGCAAAGAAATGTACTATAGAAGCTTCAAGGATAGTTCTTGAGGCTGCTGTTAAGGCAGGAGCGCCGGAAAACATCATAGGCTGGATAGATACCCCTACCCTTGAACTTACAAATACCGTAATGCAAGAGGCGGATTGCATCCTTGCAACAGGCGGCCCCGGAATGGTAAAGGCTGCATACTCATCAGGAAAGCCGGCTCTCGGAGTAGGTGCCGGAAATACGCCTGTGATAATAGATGATACAGCGGATATAGAATCAGCCGTAAGCTCAATAATTCATTCAAAAACCTTTGATAACGGAATGATCTGTGCGTCGGAGCAGTCGGTAACAGCTCTTTCTTCAATATATGATAAGGTAAAAGCAGAATTTATAAAGAGAGGATGTTATGTCCTTACTCCCAAGGAGCTTGACAAGGTAAGAAAGACAATAATCATAAACGGCTCATTGAATGCAAAGATAGTAGGGCAGACAGCCGAGACTATAGCAGAGCTTTCAGGGATAAAGGTATCTGCAAATACAAAAATACTTATAGGAGAGGTGGAATCTGTAGAGCCATCGGAGGAGTTTGCTCATGAAAAGCTTTCCCCCGTCCTTGCCCTCTATAAAGCGGAGACCTTTGACGAGGCCATAAAAAAGGCTGAAAGACTTGTGGCTGACGGCGGTTACGGCCATACTTCATCCCTTTATGTAAATGTAAATGAGACGGAAAAGATAAGAAAGCATTATGAGGCCATGAAGACCTGCAGGATACTCATAAATACACCTTCATCGCATGGCGGAATAGGAGACCTTTATAACTTTAAGCTGGCTCCTTCTCTCACCTTAGGCTGCGGTTCATGGGGAGGAAATTCGGTTTCGGATAACGTGGGAATCAAAAACCTTCTTAATTATAAGAAGGTAGCTGAGAGGAGAGAAAACATGCTTTGGATGAGAATGCCTGAAAAGGTTTACTTTAAGAAGGGATGTATGCCTGTCGCTCTTGATGAGCTGAAAGCATACTACGACAAGAAGAGATGCTTTGTTGTGACAGACAGATTCCTGTTTGAAAACGGATATACAAAGCCTATAGAGTCCAAGCTTTCCGAAATGGGGATACAGTATACTGTATTTTCGGATGTACAGCCGGATCCCACTCTTGCAAATGCAAAGGCGGGAGTAAAGGTCATGGATAGTTTCAAGCCCGACTCTATAATAGCCTTCGGCGGAGGCTCGGCTATGGATGCTGCAAAGATCATGTGGCTTCTCTATGAGTATCCTGATGCAGAGTTCAGTGATATGGCCATGCGTTATATAGATATAAGAAAGAAGGTTTATACCTTCCCCAAGATGGGTGAAAAGTGTCTTTTCATTGCGATACCCACCTCATCAGGAACAGGTTCCGAGGTGACTCCCTTTGCCGTTATCACAGATGAGAGTACCGGAGTAAAATATCCGATCACAGATTATGAGCTTATGCCCAATATGGCGATAATTGACACTGACAATATGATGACTCAGCCAAAGTCTCTGACCGCGGCATCAGGAATTGACGCCATGACACATGCTCTCGAAGCGTATGCGTCAATGCTTGCAAGCGACTATACAGACGGACTTGCAATAAAAGCTATGAAGCTCATATTTGAGTACCTTCCCGAGGCGTATGAGCATGGTGATAATGTAAAGGCGAGAGACCACATGGCAAACGCATCCACCATAGCGGGTATGGCCTTTGCTAACGCCTTTTTGGGAGTATGCCATTCAATGGCCCACAAGCTCGGCGCATACCACCACATTCCTCACGGAATCGCCAATGCGCTTTTGATAAATTATGTGCTTCAGTATAATGCAAGCGAGAAGCCTGTAAAGATGGGTACCTTCCCTCAGTATGAATATCCCCATACCATTGAGAAATATGCGGACGCGGCAAGGGCCTTGGGAATAGACGGAAAGGATGACAAAGAGGTATTTAAAAAGCTTCTTGATAAGCTTACAGACCTTAAGCACAGAATAGGAATAAAGGACAGTATAAGAGAATATGGAATTGAGGAAAAGGACTTTCTTAAGACCCTTGACGAGATGACGGAGAATGCCTTCGACGACCAGTGTACAGGTGCAAATCCCAGATATCCACTTATGTCTGAAATAAAGAAGCTTTATCTCATGGCATATTACGGAAAGGATTACACAGAGCCGTCAGAGATAAATGAAAGCGAAATAAAATAAAACAAAACAGCAATTTTAAATACGGGTGATATAATCATAATTTTTGCCAGATATAAAATTTGATTATATCACCCGTAAAAATACAAATGTTCGCTGTAGAAAATCAAAAGTATATAGTAAATTCCTGTTGTTTTGTGAAATTTAAGGTTGTATAATGCCGATATTACACGCTGTTTTATTGATGTAATATGTTCGCTTGATAAAGTAAAAAAGTGAATGGCAAAGCCATCAAAATAAAAAGGAGGACGATTATGAAAAAGAAATTGCTTGGCCTTTTTCTTTGCTCGGCTCTTGTAGTGTCAATGGCGGCAGGCTGCACAAAGAAAAACGAAGTGCTTGAGAGCTCTCAGGCAGAGGCTGCAGCTTCCGCAGGTGAGGAAGCCGGCGATGCAGGAGAGACTACAGCGACTGTTGAGCAGAAGGAAGCAACAGAGGAGATGCTCACAGAGTTCGGAGAGATTCCCGCTGATGTTGACCGTGAGCAGACAATAACCTATGCTCAGGGAGCGGATCCCAGAGGACTTGATCCCGCACTTGTAGATGACGGAGAGTCATCAAAGCCCATAGTACAGATGTATGAGGGTCTTCTTCAGTTCGGAGACAGCACAACAGAGGTTGAGCCTTGTCTTGCAGAGAGCTGGGATATAAGTGATGACGGACTTACTTATACTTTCCACTTAAGACAGGGAGTTAAGTTCCACGACGGAACAGACTTCAACGCCGAGGCGGTTAAGTACAATGTTGACAGACAGACTGTTAACGCTACAGCTGATATGGCTTACGGCTCATTCGTTTACGGGGATGTTGTCGAGTGTAATGTAATTGATGACTATACTGTAGAGTTTGTTCTCAACAAGGCTGTAACACCTTTCTTAAACAACCTTGCAATGAGCCTTGCGGCTCCCATGGTAAGCCCTACAGCATGTGAAGCTAATAACAACAACCTTAACGAGAACCCCTGCGGAACAGGCCCTTACAAGTTTGTAAGATGGGACAAGAACGAGGCAGTCGTTATGGAGAGATTTGATGATTACTGGGGAGAAGCTCCCGTTGCAAAGGAGATCGTATTCAGAACCATCACAGATAACTCTGCAAGAGTGGTTGCTCTCACAAACGGTGAGGTTGATATAATCGACGGAATCGATGCAAATGTTGTTGATCAGATAACTTCAGCAGGGTGCAAGCTTTACCAGACAGAGGGAATGAACATCAACTACCTCGCTTACAACATGAACAGAATGACAGACCCTGAGGTAAGAAAGGCACTCTCAGAGGCTATAAATGTTCCCGAGCTTGTTGCAAGCCTTTACCAGGGATACGCTACAGAGGCTCACACAATACTTCCCAGCTTCATGCCCGGATACAGTGCTGATGTTACTCAGACCTCTTACAATCCCGAGGATGCAAAGCAGGTACTTGCAGATAAGGGAATCACATCACTTAAGCTTATGACCTATACCAATCCTAGGCCTTATAACACTGCAACAGGACAGACTCTTGCAGAGGCTCTTCAGGGATATTGGGCACAGGTAGGTGTTGATGTAACTATCGACTCATATGACTGGACAACATACAAGGAGAGGATCCCTTCAGGAGATTATGATATGTGTCTCTACGGATGGATCGGAGATAACGGTGACCCCGACAACTTCATGTATCTCCTTGCTCATGATGATCCTACCATGAATGTAGCAAACTACAAGAACGAGGAATTCAACGAGATGCTTTCAGCAGCGGCTGCACTTCCCAACGGAGATGAGAGAAACGCAGCTTACGGCGAGATGGAGCAGCTCATTGCGGATGAGAATGTATGGCTTCCTATTTCACACCAGCAGAACCTTTCAGGATATCTGTCAAATGTTCAGAACTACATTGCACATCCTACAGGAAACGTATACCTCGCAAAGACATACAAGAACTAATTATCCATTTTCATAATTAAGGAATCGGATAAAAAGCAAGACTTAATTTACAGGCTGATTTTAGATGCCGCAAAAAACGAGCCATCTGAAATCAGCCTTTGCTTGAGATACAGGGCAGCCCCTCCAGGCCTAAGGAAAGGACAAAAGATGTTAAAGTATATAGGAAAAAGATTATTAATGCTGATACCCGTATTGTTCGGAGTATCCCTTATAGTTTTCTTTTTGATGCGTGTCTGTGCCCCTGACCCCGCACCTATAGTTTTGGGTCAGCATGCGACTCAGGAAAGCATGGATGCGTGGAGAGAGGCTAACGGACTCAATGATCCGATAGTTGTTCAATATATTGATTTCATAAAGGGCGCACTCACAGGAGATCTTGGAACCTCATACTTCACAAAGGCTCCTGTAACAGAAGAGATAATGGCCAGATTCCCCGCCACAGTCGAGCTTGCCCTTGTCGCAATAGTACTGGCTTCACTTTTCGGAGTAAGCATAGGTGTTGTCTCAGCCGTAAAGAAGAACTCCATTTTTGATAACGGAGGAATGCTTCTGTCACTTGTGGGCGTATCCATCCCTATATTCTGGCTGGGAATAATGCTGATAATCCTCTTCTCGGGAATAATGCATTGGCTTCCTTCATCCGGAAGGATAGACCCCGCATTAAGGCCTGATACCATAACAGGATTTATGCTTATTGACTGTCTCCTTCAGGGAGATATGGAGGCCTTTAAGGATGCGGCGATACATATGGTACTTCCCGCTATCACCTTAAGCCTTTATTCAATGGCTATTATTGCGAGAATGACGCGCTCGAGCATGCTTGATACTTTAAAGCAGGATTATATAAGAACGGCAAAGGCAAAGGGAATAACCGACTCAAAGGTAGATATAAAGCACGCCTTGAGAAACGCTCTTATGCCAATAGTAACTGTAATAGGACTTCAGCTCGGTTCACTTCTCGGAGGAGCGGTGCTCACAGAGTCTGTTTATTCATGGCCGGGACTCGGAAACTATACAGTTCAGTGTATAATGAAATCCGATTTTCCTGTTATTCAGGGAGTTGTGCTTCTTATAGCGGTTATATTCGTTCTGATGAACCTTCTGGTGGATGTGCTTTATGCCTTCCTTGATCCCAGGATAAAATATGCAAAGAAGGAGGTGTAAGGATATGGCCTTTAAAAAGAATAAAAAGCAGCCTGAAACCAAGACTGTTGACGGCGTAGTTATAGAAAAGCCCGAGTCAAGGCTCAAGGTAATGTGGGATACATTGAAACAGAATAAGGCCGCTGTTGCGGGACTTGTCGTAATAATCATATTCCTGTTTCTGGCTGTATTCGGAGACCTTCTTGCTCCATGGGACCCCGAGTATTCAAACATGTCAATGGCATTCATACCTCCCTGTGCGGATCACTGGTTCGGAACTGATCAGCTCGGAAGAGATATCTTTTCCAGAGTCCTTTCAGGCACCAAGGTGTCTCTTTTTGTAGGACTTGCGGCAGTTGCATATTCACTTGTTATAGGAACAGTGCTTGGCTCTATCGCGGGATATTTCGGAGGAAAGACAGATCTCATTATAATGAGATGTATGGACATAATGCTTTCCATCCCCTCAATACTCCTTGCCATAACACTTATGGCAGCTCTCGGTAAGGGACTTGACAAGGCTATAATAGCTATAGGCACAGTATCCATACCCGAGTATGCGCGAATAGTAAGAAGCTCCATACTTTCAGTTAAGGAAAATGATTATGTTGCTGCGGCAAAGGTAATAGGAAACTCTGACAGAAGGATCATTTTTGTACACATACTTCCTAATGTCATTTCATCAATAGTAGTAAGAGCTACCCTTGGAATATCTACAGCTATACTTGACACAGCGGCACTCGGATTCCTCGGAATGGGAGTACAGCCTCCCATGGCTGAGTGGGGAGATATGCTGGGACGCGCCAGAAGCTATATCTTCTCGGCACCCTACACCCTAGTTTTCCCCGGACTCATGATAACCATAGCTGTGCTTGCATTCAATCTTTTCGGAGACGGCTTGAGAGATGCCCTTGATCCGAAGGAAAGGGTATAAGGAGGTGTGCAAAATGCTTCTTGAAGTAAAGAATCTTGAGACTGAATTCAAGGTTAAGAGAGGACTTGTAAAGGCCGTAAACGGAGTCAGCTTTGAGATAGAAAAGGGCGAGATACTCGCAGTAGTAGGAGAATCCGGTTCAGGAAAGAGCGTTACCTCCCTTTCTGTAATGGGGCTTATAGAAAAGCCAGGAAGGATCAGTAAGGGAGAGATACTTTTTAACGGAAAGGATCTGACAAAGGTATCAAAGAAGGAGATGCAGGCCATAAGGGGAGACAAGATCTCCATGATATTCCAGGAGCCCATGACCTCCTTAAACCCTGTATATAAGATAGGAGATCAGATAGTCGAGAGCATACTTACTCACACGAAGATGAGCAAGGCTGAAGCTCATAAGCATGCGGTCGAGATGCTGGGACTTGTTGGAATCCCGGACCCTGAGAGAAGGGCTGAGGATTATCCACACCAGATGTCAGGAGGAATGAGACAGAGAGTTATGATAGCTATGGCTCTCTCCTGCAACCCCGAGCTCCTTATAGCGGACGAGCCCACCACAGCCCTTGATGTTACTATACAGGCGCAGATACTTGACCTTATCAACAACCTCAGAGAAAAGCTGAACATGTCTGTACTCCTTATAACCCATGACCTTGGAGTTGTGGCGGAGACCGCGGACAAGGTGGCTGTCATGTACTGTGGAAGAGTTGTTGAGAAGGGAACTGTGGAGGAAATATTCACAGAGCCTCTTCATCCTTACACAAGAGGACTTTTGGATTCTATTCCCAGAATGGATAAGGATGTAAAGCCTCTGTACATGATAAAGGGAATCGTACCTGACCCTACGAATCTGCCTAAGGGATGTCCCTTTGCGGATCGCTGCGACAAGTGCATGGACAAGTGCAGGGAAGCTATGCCTAAGCTTGTGGAGAAGGAAGGCGGCAGAGCGGTCAGATGCTTCCTCGTAAATGACGATATTGAGGAGGAATAAGGCATGAGTGAAGAAAAGAAAGAGGTCCTTCTCGAGGTAAAGAACCTTAAAAAGTATTTTACCCTGGAGACAGACATATTCGGAAGGCCCAAGACTGTGCTTAAGGCGGTCGATGATGTGTCTTTTAAGATATATAAGGGAGAGGCCTTCGGACTTGTTGGTGAGTCCGGATGCGGAAAATCCACTATAGGAAAGATGCTTGTGGATCTTTATAAGCCCACAGGGGGACAGATAATATATGACGGAGTCGATTTAGCGGCGCTTCCCGAGCACAAGAGAAGGAAGTACTGCAAGGATATACAGCTTATATTCCAGGACCCTTATGCGTCACTTAACCCCAGAAAAACTATAGGTGATATAATTGCCGAGCCCATAAGGATAAATAAGCTCCTTCCCGAGGATAAGATCGAGGACAAGGTAAATTATCTCTTGGAGTGCGTGGGACTTGCAAACCACCAGAGAAACAGATATCCTCATGAGTTTTCGGGAGGACAGAGACAGCGTGTGGGAATAGCAAGAGCTCTTGCTGTGGAGCCCAAGCTTATTGTCTGCGACGAGCCGGTATCAGCCCTTGATGTTTCTATTCAGGCTCAGGTGCTTAACCTTTTGGATGAGCTTAAGGATGAGTTCGGACTTACATATTTGTTTATCGCTCACGGGCTGAATGTCGTAAAGCACATAAGCGACAGAGTAGGTGTAATGTATCTCGGAAAGCTCATGGAGATAGCGGGAAAACAGGAGATATATGATGATCCTATGAATCCTTATACTCAGGCTCTGCTTTCGGCGATACCCTCCGTGGATATAAAGCATAAGAAAAAGAGGATAATCCTTTCAGGAGATGTACCTACACCTATAAATCCCCCTAAGGGGTGCAGGTTCTGTTCAAGGTGCTTTAACAAATGCGAGAACTGCGATACGGTGGAGCCGGTGCTCAAAGATGTAGGCGGCGGACATTATGTGGCATGTCATCACTATGATTAAAGGGTAGGATAAATGTTTTAAAGGAGAGAAATCCTTTGCTCTTTCGGGCTAAACGCTTACGCTACAAGCCCTCAAGAGCTGAAGGATATTCTCTCCTTAATTTCATCCATTTATCAGTGTGGGAAGTGAGCTTTTTTAAGCCAAAGAATATGCTCCTTCGGTTTATTCTAAATTCAGTGTTTGCTGTCCTGTCATTGAGTCTTTTGCGAGATAGCTTTTTTGTTCGGCTTCGTTTACTGTGTCTCTGGGTTTCAGGTTTCCGAGGAGCATTGGAGAATAGGGGTCGTGGTATTTAAAATTTTCAAATGCCTTTTTCGAATTTTTGTTTGCATAGCAGTATCTGCAGCCGTTAAGACAGGTGTCATAGGCTCCGATATCTCTGCTTTCTATACAGTGACATCCTTTACGCATTCCCTTGTGCTTGAGGCTTCTGAAGGTGACATTGTTTGCCTTACCTAAGATATCAAGTGTCATACATCCTGAGGAGTGTATGCCGTATTTTGTGTAATCTCCGTCAGTCCCGCAGGTCTGAATGTGAATATTATACTTTTTAGCGATGGAACCGAGTCCCTCAGCTATTACATTCCTGTCGTTTTCGGAGACGGGGAGCAGTTCAGGCATATTTACCTCCAGCTTCTTATACATTTCAACAAAACTGAAGATGCAGCGGTCAATATACGGATAAAGCTCTGATGCCATATGTTCAAAGGTCTTAAAGTGTCTTTCAACAGTATACTTTTCTGTGAGAAGTACAGGGTCATAACGCCATGATAAACGCTGTCTTCCCACAATAGAGGAAAGCTCCTTCAGAGTTTCAATACTTTCATCAATTGTGGGTACTCCGGGCTCCATATCCTTCCCGTAGGCGGTTATTGTATAGTGAAAGTAGGTATTGAATCGGTCGGTAATCTCATGGAGCCTCGGAAGTATAGGCCTGTAGTTTTTTGAACAGAACACAACGCAATCCACCTTTTTCGGATCAAGCTCATATCGGGTTACCTTATCAGGAAAAAGAGGATTCCTTGAGAGGACATAACCTTCGGAAAAGCGTCTTAAAAGCCAATCGGAAAAGTATTGGACGGTATCCGTGCGTCCTCCTGTATTTATGATCATATGCAGGTCTCCTTTGGTATTTTCGATAATATTTAACTTATTTTTACCAAAAAATGCGTTGAAAAATCAAGAACACTTTTTTATCTTCTATGGTATAATTAAGCCTAAACTTTATTTTATTCGTAATGGAGAGATTTATGCACAATTATTTGAGGGCTATAGGGTTTAATCAACTTAAAACTAATACAGATGTGGATAACTTTATTTTTAATGAGGTTGTCTGTGAAAAAAACAAGACTGCCGAGTTTGCCGCTGAGGGCGGATCCATGATAAGGGAATACCGTCTCAAGGTAGGCGAGGGAATAGGCGTTTGCGCTATAACAGAGAGCTTCAGATCGGGAAGACAGAATATGAGCTATTTTCCTTATCTTAACAATCCTGACGTCTCCACCAAGGAAATATGCATTGTGGAAAGATATACGGAAAAAGAGAGCTTTGCAGGCCTTACGGACGAGTATAAGATAGGTCTTTCGCTTATATTTTTTATAAATAATCCCTGCGCATACAGACAGCTTCCCGAGGCGGGAAAGGTGACGGAATTCAGAGGGACCTGTCTTTCCGCCTTTTGCAATGCGGGAACAGTATTGCTGCCTATACAGACCTTTGAAATGGAGGACGAGGTACTAAAGAAAAAGCAGGAGGAGGAAAGCCTCATAGAGAAGGCGAAGAACGGAGACGAGGAGGCTATAGAGACTCTTACAGTTGCCGATATGGACGCGTATTCTCAGGTTTCAAAGAGAATACAGAATGAGGATCTGTACTCTATTGTTGAGTCCAGCTTTATTCCTTGCGGTGTTGAGTGCGATCTTTACTCGGTTCTGGGAGAGATCACAGAGGTGAGGACCGCTGTGAATACTTATACGGATGACAAGATATTTAAGCTTAAGATCATAAGCAATGAGATAGAATTCCGCCTTGCCATAAGGGAGGAAGATCTGTTGGGAGTCCCCGAGAAGGGCAGGAGATTTAAGGGCAGGATATGGCTTCAGGGAAAGGTTGACTTTACAAATCCTGTAAGACATGCGGCAGGAGAATCAATGTAAAATCTTCGATAAGGAGTCGGACACAGTATGAAAGCCTCAAAGGAAATCATAAATACAGTACTCGGAATAGTTTTTGCTGTATGTCTTATATTTACTCTGCTCATAAGCTCGGTGGAGCTGGTGTGCTATTATAATCCCGGATATTTTGAGAGAGAGTACGAGAAATATGACGTGCTCTCAAGGCTCCCTGAGATGACTATGAGCGATGAGGATGGCCTTATGAAGGTCACAGAGCATATGATGGACTATCTGAGAGGTAGAGAGGATGAACTTCAGGTATACGTCATGATGGACGGAGAGGAGAGAGGATTCTTCACAGACAGAGAGATAGCTCATATGGAAGATGTAAAGGATCTGTTTATGGGGGCCATATTCTTAAGGAGGCTTGCTGTTGCAACTGCGGTGCTTATAGTAATAATACTCGGAGCTATTCATAAAAAAGCCGGAAAGGTTCTCGGAGTACTCTCAAGGGGAATGCTTGTGGGGACAGTGGCTTCTGCTGTAATATGCGGAGTATTCGGTGCGATAATAGCCACTAATTTTACAGAGGCCTTTGTTACCTTCCATCATATATTCTTTGACAATGACCTTTGGATTCTTGATCCGAGTGTGGACATGCTCATAAATATTGTACCTGAAGGATTCTTCTTTGATACAGCTGCAAGGATACTGGGAATCTTTGTCGGATCGATTTTAGTACTTTGTATTCTCAGTGCTTTATATTTGAGACATATGCGCAGAGGCAGACAAAGAAGCAAACAAAATAGTGCAAATTAGCCTTGATTAAAGTTGCAGGGCTATGCTATAATATTATAGTTTCATGAGAAACATATATGTGTGTTTCCGTAGCTCAGCAGGATAGAGCGTTCGCCTCCTAAGCGAAAGAGACGTACTCACAAATGGCTCAAAATAAGGGTTTTCCGTTTAGGCGGTTGAGTGAAAGTGAGTGATAGTTAATTATAGGGACATCATTTCGATTTACATGGTCTGAATGATATCCTATAATAATAAAAATTGAACATGTCTCAGTAGCTCAGCAGGATAGAGCGCGCGCCTCCTAAGCGCGAGGTCGGAGGTTCGAATCCTCTCTGGGACGTTCATAGGAATTACCCGACGGCTGAAAGGCTGTCGGGCTTTTCTTTTAACATACGGGAGCGGATATCTCCTAAGGTTCTCCTGTCTGCCAATGAGTAGTGTCTTTCATTGGTCTCAACCGAGTGCCCGAGAAGCAAAGAACGCTCTGCAGGGCTATAGCCTTCATGGATCAGCTTACTGTTGAGAGCCATGCGAAAAGCATGATTGTTGGTTGTTTCTATACCGAGGGCTCTGCAACGTTTTTTCAGGTACTGACCATATCCGTCCTTTTTTATCCATGCTCCATCAGGATCATGAAAGACATAGGCTGAATTACCTTTCAAGGCCCTTGCAAGTTCAAGGATGTTATCAATTTCAGGCGTTTTGGGGAACCGTCTTCCGCCATGAGGGTGTTTGCGCTCATCTTTGGTATACAAGACCTCATAGTATCTACGCTGCCCTTTTACGGTATTATCCAGTAACTGCTGGCGATGGATATGAATATAGTTCGTTTCTATATCCTCCCATTTGAGTGAACAAAGTTCAGCGCTTCTCATACCTGTTTCAGCAGCCATGAGCATGATAAGAGCGCGAGGGTTATCGACTCTATTGAAAGCTTCTGTTTTAAGCTTATCTACTTCCTCGGGAGAAAATTCCTTTTCGTCGTCTGTCTTGATTGAATTATCACATAAGGAATAAAGGTTAGATAAATCAACAGTCAATGCAGGATTTATATAGCACCACTTCTTACGTATTCCAAAGTCAAAAATAGCTTTGGTATACTGTAATACCTTTTTTAAAGAGCCTTCTTTTGGTATCAAGGCTTTTGTGCGTTGAGCGAATAAGCGCTCAACATTTTCATCTGTGATATCACTAAGACATTGCGATTGGAAGTTATCAGGAAAGAATTTGTCAATGACATATCTATAATCCTGAATGGTCTGAGGAGAGCGGTTTTGATTAGTCAATTTATAGTCTAACCATGCTTCTTTAGCATACCTAAAAGTATATGAGGCTTTTTCCTGTTCCGAATAATAGGTATAAAGGGCTTCATACAGTTCTTTTTCGGTAGACCTTAATAGCTCTTTTCTTGGATTTCCGATATAGGTCTTCCATTTTCCTGCCTTTTTTCCGTTTTCAATGTGCGTTATAGATGCTTTATGTATCTCATCTACATAAGTTTTCTTTGTGGTAAATAACATATCTTTAAAAATATCTGCATTTACCGCACCACGCTCTAATAATAGCATAATATCGGAAGTGGAGATAGAGGGGAGAGAAATCAATCTGCAGCACCCCCTCCAACTAAATGAGGCTGGATACTACCTTCGGTTAAAATATATAGTAACTTTTCTTTGTATCCATTGCCCCTTTCTACAAAAAAGAAATGGCTTTCTTTTATATTGCAGATATTTGACAAAATGGTGCGTATTTCGGCATCTGTCATCCCACAGCTATTTCTTTTTGTCGGTGTTAAATTGCGCCCACGATAAACGATACTATGTACTCCTTCAGGTAAAAGAGCTATCTTTTTGTTCTGCGAAAAGTATCTAGCTATTCCCTCCAGATTTTCAACAAATTCCGCTGAAGCCCATCCTTTGCGGCTCCAACCTAACAGATAATAGGTCTGTCTGCCGTTATTATCTGTTTTACCCTTTTTAATTCGCAAAGCTTTGCGAGGTAGTTTTTCAAACAGTACATGTACATGATAACCTTTACTACCAGGATTTTTATGGCGAATGGCAAAAATTTTTACATCAGGGTATTTTTTCCTTAATTTTCTAAAAAAAATGCGTAACTCTGCATTCTGTAGGTCGGGATCACAACGTTTATATTTTGCTCTCCATGTAATGATCGCCATGACAGAAAAATTATTCGCAAGGATAGCATCTTTAATTCGGCGACAAGCTTTTTTTATGCGCTCATAAGCACGCTGCTCGTAGCTCATAGGTATTGGTGCCCTAGATGCAGTGATAATTGATTGAGGGTTATCAATGTAATAATGTGGTGTAAAAGTAACGGCTGAGAAATTTGTCCCATATTGAGTTACATAAACTTCTTTTTTGCCTAGACAATAGAGGGACGAGTTAGGACAGAGGTTATAGTTTTTTGTTGCGTCTGGATTTATCATTTACGACATCTCCTTATTATTGATGTCGTAAATATGATGATTTTAAATCGATTATTGGTTTTGCCCTATATGACAAAAGAACATTGAGAGCGGATTAGATGCAAATAATCTAGTAAAACAGTGTAAATTTGCACATAAAATGAGATGAAACAAAGTGTAGAGAAGCTCTTTTTTAGTAAGATTTTACAAAAATTATTTTTTTATATAATTTCAAAGATACTTCATAGGGAAGAAATATAGATCAAAAACTGCTCAGCCAAAGCAGAGCAGTTGATATTGTTTATCAATGTTTGAAATAGAAATCTTTGTGGAGTCGTAGTATGCCCTCATCATGTAGCAAAACAAGCATTTTACCAAGATGTGCGAAATCATGAGGCTCTATGATATATTCCTTACTCTTGCTGTGCGTGCGTGTCGTCGCGTGGGCACTAACGGATATGCTTGTATTCCGTACATCATGTCTGCCAACAAGACGAGCAAGGTATTCCTGCGTGTCGCTGTCAGATGCACTTAAGACTGCAATATACTTGAAGTTAGCTAGCATAGATTTTCTCTCAGCCTGTCCATACATCATGTCAAGGTCAGCAATAGACTGAGTCAGTACCATGATCCTTACTTTTCGTTTTCGCAGTTTCCTTAGAGCCTCGGTAATCTCAAGGTGTCCAAGCGAAACAAATTCGTCCAGTGCCAATAATATAGTTTTATAATTGTCCGTGATCTTGCGTGCAGATAAGAATTCTAAAGTTTGAGCTGTGATGATGTGAAGCAGGGGAGCGTATAGTTTAAGCTTTGCATCTTCAACTACAATAAATAAGTTATGGTTTTCAAGTGATGCAGGCGTTATTGCATTCTTTCCTTCGGGAGGACGGCCTATCGATTGTTTAACAGCTTGGTTAGTTGCAAATAGCGTAATGGAAGCAGTACAGCTTTGCATGCATCCAGAAATGTTTTTCTCGTTACTACCTGCAAAGCCGTTGATATACATTATTGCAGGCGTGTATTTAGTGTTGTCTATGGCTGTAAAAAGCTGCTGCCATGAGGAGGAAATGATCTTCTCACAGATTTCAACGAAATCCAAACCCTGATGGTAAAATGCTATCAAAGATGCAATCAAAATCTTCCGTCCTTCTGATAAAAAATAGGAAGCGGCATCATCTGAATTTTTAGTAGGAGGCATTAGCAAGTAGGCAAGCTGCGACAACGCTTCGTCTTTTGCCGTATCATTATGGAACTTGTCTATCATGCCAAATATGTTATATGGCACAGTATTTTTACCAGCAGGGTCATATATAAGTTTGTCAGGGGCAGCTACATTTTTGCAGATATCCCCTGAAATATCTATCGTCATGAAATGCCCAGTCCACGAGCGTAATGTGGGAATTAGCAGAGCTGATGTTTTACCCAGGCCAGACCCGCCCACCACTGCTATATGACCTTCAGCTTCCGTCGGGCTATATACGACTTTACGCCCTATCAACCCGAACCGTATGCCTTTCGCCTTTTTATGCCTGGCTTTCCGAAGTGTGCCTAAAGCCTGTTTCTTTTTTCTGCCAAGTAAATTCGTGATTATATCAGATGCAGCGAAAGATAAGATAACCGCTGCTGCAATAATGATCAACATCCTATCTGTAGCTACTAAATTATTCCATGCGGATATGCAAAAGTTTAATGTCTGTCCAAACCATTCTGCCATCAGTTCCACCTCCCCACTGAAATATCTTCATTCCGTATATTGACAGTCCAATCTCTTGTACGCCCTTCTTTAAGCTCCTTTACAGTCCTATTCCCTCCCTGCCGTCGTGTAATACCTGAGGTGATGTTCGCATCTATACCATGTTCTGATAAGAACCTATTTAATTCGGGGTGAAAATTACGAAGCTCTCGGCGAGTGAGCACATCATTGGCACATATCTTTTCGCCACCATGTTTATTATCAGTTGAGGTCGGAATAAAACAGAAATGGAGATGTGGCTGTCCACCTTCATCGCAATGGACAATAGCCTGAATAACATTTTTCTCACCATATTTTTCGCTGAGAAATTGATAGCAGGTCTCAAAAAACTTCCTGTGTTCATACAGCGGTAGATCTTTAGGCGCTGTTATTATCCAACCCGCCATCGTTTTTACATCCTTGCGCCTGTAACAATGAAGCTGAGCTTTCCGCTCTTTATAATAGTCAAAGCTGCTTATGCCCCTTTTTGGAGCAAGGCTATAGTTTTCTCTCGTGCGGTCATGGTCTATATCCTCATTGGAAGGAACCGCTATTATCCTTTCATTATGATTAAGCTGAGCCGCTACTTCGTAGTCTGCAAATTTCTGTACACTTGCCATGTTTTTTTCTCCTTTTCTTTCTCTGGTTTTGTTCTGCCATATACAAGGTATGGCAGATTGTTTCCAATCTGCCACCGCCTGCCCTTGACGGTCAGGCTTACCTTGCCGCGGGAGCACCCGCTGGACACCCCTGCCGCCCCGCATGTCTATATCTACTTTTATGATTTTCCAAAAAGCGGGGCGGAAAGGGCGGGCATTTAAGCCCGCTTACTCCATCATGCGGTAGATATCGGCCGCTAAGCGGTACGTGTATGTACTGCCACCGACCATGTCCCAGTCACGCAGCACCAGCATGGCTATGCCGCGATAGGTCTGTACATCCGTATAGTCCTGATGACCTGTGATGTTAGCAAGGGCATTTAGGCATCCGCGCAGGTGATAACTCAGAGGATTATCATGATTGATAAACTTATCACCTGCAGGGATCATAAGGAGATATAAAAGCTTATGCTTGCCATCAGATTTGTTGTTGCATCCTGCTGCAGCCGTATCCGCAATGCCGATAAAATAGTTATTCTTACACATAGCGGTGTCCTCCTTTCTTATGTATTCGCTTTAAATTATGCATGGGGGTACATAGCTATAAATTCAAAATGTAAAAGTCTAAAAAAGTGTACCTTATCGAACACTATCCCAAGACATAATTAAGATATACAAAAAAGTAGAGCTTTGAATTTTTCAAACGTTCAGAAAATAACTATATATTTATGGAGGGTTTCGATTATGAAATATGGTTACGCAAGAGTCAGCAGTAAAGATCAGCAGTTAGACAGACAGATTGAGCTGATTAAAGAGGCAGGAGTAGAAGAAAGATATATTTTTTGTGATAAGGCTTCAGGTAAAGACTTTGACCGTAGGGCTTACAATACACTTGTGGGAACGCCTGTTACAGCGCCTATGCTTCGGAGAGGGGATACGCTTGTTATCTTGTCCCTCGACCGCTTAGGGCGTAATTACCAAATGATACGGCAGGAATGGGAGAAGATAACCCATGAGATAGGAGCCGACATTGAAGTTTTAGATATGCCGATTTTGAACACATCTTCAGAAAATAATACTTTGGATAAAAGGTTTGTGTCGGATTTGGTTTTGCAGATACTTTCTTATGTAGCAGAAAAGGAAAGAAGCAGCATTAAAGAAAGGCAACGGCAGGGCATAGAGACAGCAAAATCGAAAGGTAAGAGATTTGGCCGTCCCATGATCAAAAAGCCTGAAAATTGGAATAAAGTATATCAGAGATGGCAGTCTGGAGAGATCACCGCTGTTGAAGCAATGCGTATGGCAGGGTTGCGGAAAGGGACATTTTATGCTTTTGCGAAAGCCGAAAAAGGAAAATCAGCCATACAGTAACGAACTATATTGGCTGATCGGTATCTGACGGTATATATCTAACGATATCACTAATTTGACAGTTTAATATACGGCATAAATCATTCAAAGTTTTAGTTGAAATGTCTTTGTTATGTTTCAATCTATGTAAGGTACTATGAGAAAGATGGTATTTATTAGTTAGAGTATACCAACTCTCTCCTTTTAATTTTAATGTTTCCCAAAATGGGCTGTAATCTATCATACCATCACCTTTTCATTTGATAAATTTATGATATGGTATGTTCTTACTATTGAATATCTTCGCAATAGCGAATATACTATATAATATAGACCCCCTTGCCAACATTTTTTGAGGGGGTAAACTATATATAAAGAAATGTATGAGGGAGGGGTATTACTATGCATAAAAAGCTGTTGATTACGGCGATGATCATAAGCATGGCTGCAATGATAAATACCACGGCAATGGCTGCAGGATGGCAGCAGAATGCAACAGGCTGGTGGTGGCAGAATGACGACGGCACATGGCCTGCAAACACATGGGTATGGCTGGACGGAAACTGGGACGGAATCGCAGAGTGCTACTATTTCGACGGTAACGGCTATATGGCAGCCAATACGACCACACCTGACGGATATACGGTAGACGCAAACGGCGCATGGACAGTAAACGGAGCCGTGCAGGTGCAACAGACAACACAGAACAATGAGCAGTCTACGTCAACAGAAAGATATACATATATCGGCGGACCCGGATATGTAGCAAATGACGGAACCCTTCACGGATCATACAATGAATCGGAAGAGGTATATAATAGCTTAAAAGCATCTGCTGTAGGCATGCACTTTTTCAGCAAGCTTAATCCGGAACATGAAATATATGAACGCAACGGAGATAAACTGACACTTGGATGGGAAACTCCTGTTGGCTTAGCATATGATGGACAGTGGATGATCGACAACACCAAGCCGGAAGCTCAATACGGAGTAACGAATATCCGTTATCAGTATCCTGACGGAACTTTCGCCGGATACGGATGGCATGGTTGCGGATTTGACGATGAATATATAATGTGGCGTATAAACAATTACGGCGTTGGTACTCAGGAGTATACAAAGAATAACTATTTCTTTACAGAAGACGGATACTTGGTAAGAAATGCAATCATCACAAGCGATTACAGGATATATCCGTACATGGTCGGTATGGACGGCGGATGGCTTGATCGATCAGAATACTAATTTAATGGTGAAATGATATGAAGAAGATTATAACATTTGCAGCGGCTTTCATGATGATGGCCGCAATGAGTATCACTGCAATGGCTGCAGGATGGCAGCAGAATGCAACAGGCTGGTGGTGGCAGAATGACGACGGCACATGGCCTGCAAACACATGGGTATGGCTGGACGGAAACTGGGACGGAATCGCAGAGTGCTACTATTTCGACGGTAACGGCTATATGGCAGCCAATACGACCACACCTGACGGATATACCGTGGATGGCAACGGCGCATGGACCGTAAACGGAGCAGTACAGGTGCAGCAGACAAACACAGTAACGAATAACACATCTGATAACACAAGATATACTGTAATAGGAGGTCCTACAAGAGTTGTACCTACTAACGGGCTTCAGGGAACGTATGATTTTGACAGACCACATTGGAATGATTTAAAGAATTCCGCCGAAAGCGGGGATGTATATTTTGAGTCTTACGGAGAACCTTCACATCTTTATACTTGGTACAATTATACTGAAAATGGAGAAACCTATCGTCTCGGCGAAGATCTTCCAGGAGGAGGAGTCGGCCTTAAAAAAGAAGGACAGTGGTTAATCGATAATACGAAACCTGATGTTGAAAATGGAATATCAAACGTAAGGTATCAATACGCTGACGGTTCATTTGCAGGTTATGGATGGCACGTAATGCCTGTAAGTGAGGAGTATTCAAAGGAATGCTCTTGGCTGTATCATAATGATGCAAATTATCAAAAATATTCTGGGAAAGCATCTTATATGTTTTCAGAAGATGGATATCTCTATCGAAACTGTTATTTCAATAATTTCGCAGCATATGGCCCTACAATGGTCGGATATGACGGTACCTGGCTTGATCGTATGACATTCTAAATAAAAAAAATATAAAAGGAATGAGTAACGATATGAAGAAGATTATAACATTTGCAGCAGCTTTCATGATGACAGCTGCAATGAGTATCACGGCTTTTGCCGGCAACGGACAGTGGCTTTCTGATGCAACAGGATGGTGGTGGTCGTACAATGACGGCGCCGGAGGGTATCCTGTAAATCAGTGGTTATGGATTGACGGCAATAATGACGGGGTATCCGAGTGCTATTACTTTGGCCCTGACGGATACATGCTCGCAAACACGACTACCCCTGACGGATATCAGGTAAATGAAAACGGAGCATGGGTAAAAGACGGAGTGGTACAGTCACATAACTTCATTCCTGACCTTGACCAAAGATATGCACCTCTTTCAGAGCTTAAGGGCGGCGAAGTAACAGATCCTTATTCTGTAAGCAAGATCACGGCAGATGAAAGTCTTATTAAGATGATGTCATCGACTCCATATGTAGGAACCGATATCCCCGAAGGATTTACCATCGGAGAAAAGCTTTATGATGAGCCAATGATGCCTCTCGCTAAGAGCGCATGGTATGAAATGAGTTACAAAGGAATAACATTCAAAGGGTTAAAAAGTGGAGTTACTCCTGCTATAAGCATTCTTTTTGGACCTGCAAAACTTTTTATAAACAACATTCCTGAACAAGGTATTGAAGTCAACGCTTTCTTTGAAAACAGTGGATTTGTAGACGGATGGAGTGATGACATGCATGTACATGGAACGACTGGACTTATGAGTTACTACTTCGATAATCCTTCCATCAGAGCTGCAAATATTCAGCTTTCCGATAATGATATAAGTGTCGATATTGAGCTTACACAGGGGACTGATGGGAATTATTATATTTATCCTGATAGTAGAGCATTACTTCATTGATTAATTTTATTTATTATAAATTTGGAACTCCTTATGGGGTTCCTTTTTTGGATTTAAATACTTCATGATTTATAAATTGAGTGAAACCTTGAGTGAAAGTATAAAATGTGGTACGGCAAATGCCCTCCTTTCTTGGTTTTCGTGAGTGATCACTCAACTCCTAAGCGAAAGGCCGGCAGTTCGAATCTGCCCAGGGACGCCAAAAACACCGCTGCAAGCCGTTTTTCGCAGGTTTGCAGCGTTTATTTTTTTCTTCTCCCGGATTTTTCGTTCCAATAAAGCCGGGAGAATTTTATGCGCTGCAAATGTATATCCTGCTAAGAAGAAACGAACGATTTCCACGTTCCTGCTAAGAAAAATCCTATCTTTGCTAATTGGAATTTTCGGACCTACCTGCCGCCCTGTGCCGCCGAGAGCAGCGCAGCCAGGGTGTTTGCCAGTTCCGGTGACTGCCGGAGCTGTTCCACCAGGGCCTCCAGATCGAGCGTCGCCGGTGCCGGTTCCTTCGGCTCCTCCGGGGGACGAACTGCGCGCAGGTTGGGATTTGCGTAGAAGGCGCTCTCGAACTTCTGGGCGTTGATCTTGCGGTCCTCATCCAGGATATGCGCATACACGCTGGTGATCATGTCGATCTCCGCATGGCCCGTGTCACCCTGGGTGGCCTTCAGGTCGCCGTGGTTCAGTTTCAGCTTGTAGGTGGTGCTGGAATGACGGAGGGAATGAAAGACCACTCTGGGCAGCCCTGCCTTTTCCCGCAGGATGTAGGCCAGCGTCTTGGGCAGCCATACCTTGCGGATACTGGAATCGGTCTTGGGCTTTTTCAAGATCACTCTTGTGCTGGTGTTGGGAAACAGCGGCGTAAAGATGTGGTAGACATCCTTCTGCCCCAGCATCTCAATGGCCCGCTTGGAGGCCCGCGCCAGCTCCTTGTCGATGAAAACATAGGCGTTGTCATCGGCAATATCCTCGTCGGAGATGTGGACGTTGTTCCAGGTCAGGCCCAGGATCTCGCCCATGCGCAGAGAGCAGACAAAGGACAGGTTCATCGCCACATAGAGCTTGCTGTCCGTACACTGATCCAAAGCGGTGCGGATCATATCGGCGGTCCAGATGTCCCGCTTCTTGTACTCCGTTTTGGGCAGGATCACATTTTCAAAGGGGTTCTTGGGCGATCAGCTCCCACCGTACCGCCTGCTTGAAGGCGCAGCGCAGGAGTTTGATGATCTTCTCGATGGTGGCGTTGGTGACCAGATCCGTCTTTGCGTGATGGGTCCTGGTATTCACTGCCGGGGTTTTCTGCAGGGTCTGGATGTACTTGTCCACCACCCGCGGCGTGACCTCCTGCACCTTCAAATCTCCAATGATGGGGTTGATGTAGTTGGAGATCAGCGAATTCTGGCTGTCGTACATGGACACGCCCCACTTCTTTTCCCCATAGAGAGAAACAAAGTCCAAAAGAAATTCTGCGATGGTCTGGTTGCTGGGCGGAAGGAAGGTCCCCGTGAACTGCTGGTTCTCCACCTCCGCTTTGCGCTTCAATGCGTCCTGGTAAGAGGTGCGGGTCTCCCATTTCTGCCGGGTCTCACCGTTCTCGTCCGTATAGTTGTAGACGATGGAATAATTCTTTTTCCGTTTGATAATTGATGCCATAGCGATACTTCCTTTCTAAGTCATAGGTCGAGCGACTCCAGCCACTCATCGAATGACCGCTTGGAAATCCGTATGGCGTTGCCAATTCGTACGATCTTGAAGTGTCCTTCCTTCACGAGAAGATAAGCGGATGTGCGGCCAATACCCAGGATCTGAGTAATGTCCTCTACCGTATAGGTTCTACGTTCCGGGGACTCCTTCTTCGTACCGTTCCATGCTTGCGACATGGCAGCCCCCTTTCTAAAACAAGAACGGCGCGTAGAAGGAAGGTCATAATTTGCCTATCCTCATTTTAACGCGCCATTCCGGGTTTGTCTGCTGCTAATCGAAAAGTTTACGAACTATCCATAAACTCAAAGCAACAGGATTTGCTTAAAAAGAGAGAGGCAGAAAACGGACGGCTGCTGGCACAGCTCCACGGGAATTTCACCCCGGCCCATGCTGATGGGTGCGGCGCACGATGCTTTGCGGGCGTCCAATGCGCGAGTCTCATTATCCTGCCTGCGTATCCTCGCCCACAGGCTGCCACACCTGTTTTACGATCCGGTTTTGTCGCTCACCTGTTTAGCAGGGGTCCCGTCCTGCGGACTTGCAACAGGGTCTTGGCGCACCGGACGACCGGCTCCACGCAGACAGATCGTATCCGTCTGCCTTATACTGCACCGGAGGCCTCCCGCCGGGCTTTCTTTGTCAAGGAGCTATACAGGGGCACCGCATGGAAAGGTGGACACGCAGCGCTCGGTCCTGGATCAGTTCAGGTCAAAATCCAGGATGGAAATAATCAGCTTTGCTTCCAGCCGACCGCGCAGATCTTCGTCCACCTGGGGACGGGGATAGCCGTCAGGGCCATAGCTCGTCCGTGTAGACAGCGCGGCGATGTAGCCGGAGTAATGCCGGACTACCCGGCTCACCGCTTCGGGGTCTCCCCCGACAGCGGCGGCGATCACCGGGTAAGGGATCAGCGATGCCCGCGTGCACGCAGATTTAGTCATCCGCTTCACCTCCCATCAGCTCCTTCAGCAGCCGATAGGCTTTATGCCTGCGGGTGTTGACCGTCCGGCGGGCCTTATCCATGTACTTGGAGATCTGTTCATCGGTCATCCGCAGGAACCAGTGCATCATAAAGATTTCCCGGTCCTCCTGGGACAGCCCCGGAAGCGCCTCGGACAGCTCCTCCAAAGACGCGAAACACTTCTGGCGTCGGCTGATCTGGCGATAGCCGTTGCACGCCTCGCATTTCAGCACCTTCTTGCAGTAGCTGTCAAAGGCGTACTGCTTGTGCTCGTAGTGGCGGTCAGGTTTCAAGTTCTCACCTCCCTTCGTGCCGGGAGGCAGTTCTTTTCTTCCCCTTTCGCTCACTACTCGTTCACGAGTGGTCCGGTTTGGCCGGTTTTCGGGATCTATCTGAAAAAATTTTTTGCCGCTCACACTTGGCTCCTTTCGTTTCGTTCGGGTTGATAGGCCGGAACGAAACGGGGCGGGGAGCGGTAGCCCACGCCCAGGCACTCAAAGAGACGGGGTTTGCGAAATATGAGCCACATTATATAAAAAGCGAGCCACGACTCACTTTCATGAGCGTGGCTCGCTGTTGCGTTATTGGTATATTTTTCGTAGTGGCATGGGCGTCCGCCGTACAAACGGTAAACCCCGCCTTATTTTGACCTCCTTTGTGTTGGCACTCTCATCCATATCTCCCTTTACTCCGAAATATGAGTTATAACTCACTTTACATAAGTTTTATGGTTATTTATATGAGCGGAAGCACACCCTACAATGATGTAGAGGTGATGTGCAGTGAACAATCCGCTGGATCTATTTGCATGGAAGGTGCGGTCAGAACGGAAGCGGCAGCATCTGACGCAGAAGCAGTTGGCTGAACGCCTCGGTATGAACCCCCGCACGATCATAGATTTGGAGACCTGCCAGAGTAATCCGAAATTTGAAACGGTGGTCCTTGTCGCCAAAGAATTGAATATCAGCGTGGACGCCGCCATCTTCCCGGAAATGGTAAATCAGACAGTCTCGAAAACAGTCGTGGACTTCTTTGCCGGGAAAAGCGAAGCAGAGATCGAAAAATTTATCGCGCTCTGCAAACAGGCGGAAGCCTTCCAGAAAGACGAGTAACGCGGTCGGGTTCGATGTGCCCGGCCGCGTTACTGTTTCACCCGTTTGCTATGCGGGCAGTTTATTCTTCTTTTGTTTTGTAAGCATTTTTCAGATGCTCGAAGGACTCCTGGCTGATGACATGCTCCATCCGGCAGGCGTCCCTTTCCGCCGTTTCCGGGTCTACGCCGGCCTCGATCAGCCGGTCGGTAAAGAAGCGGTGCTTTTCGTAGATCTGCTCCGCCACTTCCCGGCCCACATCGGTCAGGTGCAGGAAATAGTCGCTGTCCATCGTCAGGAAGCCCCCGTCCCGCAGGGTCGCCACCGCATGGCACACGCTTGGCTTGGACACTTCCAGGCGCCGGGCGACATCCACGGAGCGCACCATGCCTTTTTCTTTTTGCAGCATCAGCACAGCCTCTAAATAGTCCTCGCCCGACGCATGAATCTTCATTCTATCACCCACTCACATAATCCCAGCATTTGCAAACTGCTTGTTGTAAACCTTTTTTGCAATAACTCCGACAATTATTGAGATAACTACGGTTGCGGCAATAGCAAGAACCATAAACCACGGAGAAGTCAAGGTTGATAATATCTCAGCATAATTTGCAGACATTTCTTCGGATGCCTCTGAAATGGCATAGTCAGAGAATACCCATACATACAACGGAGAACCGATATTGCTTAACGAAAGCAGGATATAACTCATCATGATACCTTTGTAATTCTTATATCCGGCCCATTTCCGAATGATTTCCGCTAAAATAGAACAAGCAATCAAGCTCCCAAGCAATAGATTCGCAAGCTCCCCAAAAGCCACGAAAGCGATTGCTACAAATAGGTTCATAATGAGAACCACGCCTGCTTTCGGCACTTTTGCCATAACATACATATATGGAAGCCATGCCACGAGAGCAATTAAAGCTGTTACAAACAGATAGAGCAATGGGTGTATGCCGCCCATAATCGTAGCTGCCAAAACCACAGCAAAGTAAATAACGGAAAATACGATTGTCAGACCTAAATCTTTTAAATTCCAGTGTTGTTCCATAAGATTTCCTTTCTATTTTCCTTGCTGTAATTCAACAAGGTGTGCATATAGACCGCCCTTTTTCATCAGCTCAGCGGGTGTACCCATCTCACTGACCTTGCCATCATCCAGAACAACGATCTTATCAGCATTTGCCACTGTCCTCATGCGATGGGCAATCAACATGACCGTCTTATCCTTCAGCAACACCGACAAGGCATCCTGCACCAGCGTTTCACTCTCGGCGTCCATAGAGGCAGTTGCTTCATCAAGCAGGACAATGGGAGCATTTTTCAGCAGAGCGCGGGCAATCGAAATGCGCTGACGCTCGCCGCCAGACAGGGCGCTGCCGTTTTCCCCGATGTTCGTCTGATACCCTTGGGGCAGGCGCTGGATAAATTCCTCGCATTGGGCGGCTCTGGCCGCAGCCATCACTTCCTCATCGGTGGCGTCGCCCCGGCCCAGCCGGATATTCTCCATGACCGTCTCATCAAAGAGCATGACATCCTGGAACACAATGGCATAGTTCTTGAACAGCGTTTCCGGTTCGACCGTTTTGACATCCACACCGCCCAAGGTAATGGTTCCGGAGTCCGCATCCCAAAAGCGGGCCGCCAGTTTGGAGGCGGTGGACTTGCCGCTGCCAGACGGGCCTACCAGCGCCGTGACCTCGCCCTGCTTTGCCACAAAAGACACGCCCTTCAAAACCGGCTCCTCATTGTAAGAGAACACCACATTCTTAAACTCAATATCGTAGCCCTTGTTATTGCAGACATTGGTTCCAGTCTGCTCCGGGGTCGCGTCAATCTGTTTCATTCGCTTGACGCTGACAAGGGAGGAAAATACTTCCGCCATCAGCATGAAGCAACTGGTGAAGGGGTCATAAATGCGGCCGGCAAACAGCAGGAACAGGATGAACATGGGGATGGACAACGAACCGGCTGTCACCAGAATGCCTCCCACCAGCATAACCGCCACAAGGCCAAACCGAAGGATGAATTGAGCCGTAGTTGTAGCGGCACCGGGAGCGATCTCGTTGCGGAAGGAACACTTCACCACATAATCCAGCTTCTTTTCCAGCCCTTCCAGGTATTCTTTTTCACGGGAGCAGGACTTCAGCTCCTGGATGGTGTCGAGATATTCCTGTACACCGTCATAGGCAGCTCTTTTGGCATCCATGTTGGCGCTCTCGGCATTGGACTGGGCTTTCTTTGCCGCAAAGACTACCAGGGCCGCCACAGGCACCGGCACTACAATGCAAAGGCCCATCCGCCAGTCAAGCGCCAGAAGGCCGATGGCCGTTATAATAAACATGAAGATTGTTCCGAAGAGCTGCGGGATCGCATTGGAGAATACGCGCTCCAGGGCTGTGCAGTCCCCCATGATGGTGGTGGTCAGATCAGAAAGGTCACGCTGGCCGAAGAAGGAAAGCGGCAGCTTTCGCAGCTTCTCCGCCAGGACGATCCGGCGGTTGGCGCTTTCCTCATAAGCCACGGTATAAGTTTTGTTGTACTGGAGCCACTGGGTCAGAAACACAATGATAAACATGACCACTGTACCGCAAATAAACAAGGCTGCATGATCCCGCATACTGCTTTCCTGCCCGGAAATCACATTCAGCAGTTCCCATATCACCATGACCAGCAGGCTGACCGGAGCAATCAGGCACAGATTGCTGAGGGTAGTGGCCGCAATTCCTTTGTTCAAATCTCTTGAGCCCTGATCGCTCAGGGCAAACATTCGTTTCAGCATACTTTCACCTCATTTCCAATGTGCCATTTGGTCGTCTTTGTATAGTTGCTCCACATTTTGGCGTATTCGCCGCCCTGTTTCACCAGCGCGTCATGGGTTCCGCTTTCCACCAATTCACCCTGCTTCATTACCAGAATGAGGTCAGCGTCCTGGATGGTGGAGAGTCGGTGTGCGATCATAATGACCGTCTTGCCCTTGACCAGCCCTTCAAAGGCTTTCTGGATCTGCTGCTCGTTCTCCGGGTCAGCGTAGGCGGTGGCCTCATCTAAGACCACGATGGGGGCATCTTTCAAAATGGCGCGGGCAATCGCAATGCGCTGTGTTTCGCCGCCGGAAAGATAGACGCCTTTACCGCCCACCACAGTATCAAGGCCATCTGGAAACTTCTCCAGAATATCATCACACTGAGCCAGATGCGCCGCCTGCAAGACCTCCTCCCGTGTGGCGGAAGGTCTGCCTGCCCGGATATTTTCCAGAAGGGTATCCTTGAACAATTTGGGGTCCTGGAATACAAAGGCAACCATCTTCATCAAGTCAGCATGAGGAATTTCCCGAATGTCCACACCGCCGATCTTGACTGCCCCCTGCTGCACATCGTAGAAACGGGGGATCAGGCTGGCCGTTGTGCTTTTGCCGGAGCCAGAATGCCCGACTAATGCGGTAGTTGTCCCGGCCTTGGCTGTAAAGCTCAAATGGGATACCGCCGGATGGTCCGTATTTTCGTATGCGAAGGTCACATTCTCAAAGGACACATCATAAGTCCTGGGATGTTTGGGTGCAGAAGTCTCCACCTGCGGCTGGGCAGTCAGGATCATGTCGATGCGGCGCATGGACTCCTCCGCCTGCATTTTGTAGCTGGTCATATACATGATCTTATTGAGCATGACTGCACAGGCAGGAGAGAAGATCACATAGAACAGAAAACTTTGCATAAAGCCGATCAGGTCGTTGGAAACGAACCCGATAATAAGCGCCGTGGGCACCAGCACCAGGAAACTGGAATTGATGACCGAATTAAAAGCCACCATTCCCTTTTTGCAGGACATCGTGTAGGCCAGAGCAAACTTCCGGTAGGATTTGATGGCGTTATTAAACTTGGTGATAGATTGCACTGTCTGTCCGAACACCTTGACTACCGAAATGCTCCGGATGTACTCCACCGCCTCATGGTTCATCGTTTCCAGAGAGTCCTGGTAGGTCTGCATGAATTTCATGCTGTCCTTCCCCATGAGGGACCCCTGCAAGAAGAAACCGATGCCAAAGAGCAGCAGGAGCGGGATACCTACACGCCAGTCAAAGACCAGCATCAGCACCAAACTCACAATCATCGTGACCTGTGCGCCCACCAGGTCGGGAAGTTGGTGAGCGATAAAAGTCTCGGTCTGAAAACTGTTATCGTCGATGATCTTCCGCAGTTTTCCGCTGGGATTTGCGTCAAAGTATCCCATAGGCATTTTTGCGAGATGTTTCAGTGCCGCCATTTTCAGGTTTTTCTCTGTGTGGAACGCTACGACATGGGAACAGAGTAATGCCGAGAAATAAAGGAGCAGACCAATCAGCTCCAGCCCCAGGGCGAGCAGGCCCCAGCGGACAAGGCTGTTCGTGTCTAACGGCGTCCCAGCAAATACGCCCACCAAGTCACGCGCCGCAAAGTAAACGCAGAGGAAAGGGCCAAGGATAAAGACGGAACTGATGCCGGATAGGATGCGGGAAACGGTGAGCAGCCCACGGTGTTTTCCCGTGAACTCCATCAACCGTTTGATCCCGCCGGATTTTTGTTTCATGGATACAAGACCTCCTTATTAATTCTTTGATTAGTTATTGCTAACCTCGTGGTTTAAGTGTACTTCTTTTGTTTGCCAGCGTCTACGACCTATCGGGTATGTTATACTCCAATCAGGTCAAGAGAAAGGAGCAGGCCCATTTAATCGGCCTGCTCCTTTTGTCAGTTGATTTGAATAGCTCAATTCAGATGGATATTCTGAACGGAAGTAAAGCTGGCATCAGTGGGGAAGGTATAGCTTGCTACCGCATCGCTGTAAATGGCAAGCTGCCGGGTATAAATCAGCGGTGTAGTCAGGCACTGGTCTGCCATAGTAGTCAGGATGGTGTTGTAAATTTCCTGGATTCTGGTCTCGTCAGTAGCAGAGTCCAGTTCGTCCACCAGCGCCGCCAGCTCTGGCTGGGACGCCCCGATCTGCATGAGGATGGGGTCCATAGAGGTAGACGGGTTGATGTTGGTGATAACCATAGCCGGATCATAGTAGCCGCCCTGGGTCTTGAAGATGGTCAGGCCATAGTCGCCGCTCTGGATCATGGCATACCAGTCCATCATTTGTGCGGATTGCGGGGTCAGCTCAATGCCGATCTTGCTGGCCTGGTCGCAGATGTAGACAACCATATTATCATCGGAGGCGGTGCCGGTCTGATACAGGAAAGCGGCGGACAGCTTCACACCATTCTTTTCACGGATGCCATCCCCATCGGTATCTACATAACCGGCCTCATCCAGAATTTGATTGGCATGGTCCAGGTCAAAGCCGTACACCGTCTGCTCCACATCGCAGTAGGGCAGGTCACGGGAAAAGAAGGTATCTGCCTTGTCGAACAAGCCGCCGTAGATATTTTCTACCACGGCATCCTTATCAATGGCGGAAGAAATGGCCTCACGAACCACTTGGTCGCCAAAGATCTCGCTGCTCAGATTATAGCCCACATAATAGGTCTGCAAGGATTTTTCATCGGCCTGAGCGCCGAAACCGTCTGTCTGCTCCATCTGAGCATAGCTCTCGGCGGAAACATTCTTGATGCCGGAGAGGAAGTCCACCTCACCATTTTGCATTGCCAAAATCTTGGCGTCGTTGTCAGGAATATACTTGATGGAGAAACTGTCTACTTCGGGAGCATCGCCCCAGTAATTGGGATTGCGGACAAAATTCCAGGTCTGCCCGTCATTATCCCCGGCGTACATATAGGGGCCGGTTCCATAAGTGGCGTTGCGGAAGCTCTCCTGCTTGGCAGTCAGATCCTCATTGAACTGCTCGCTGGACACGATGCCGAAGGGGTTGGCAAGGCACAGCTCCCGCAGGGTGTTGTAGTAGGGCTGTGTCAGGTGCAGTTCCACCGTGTACTCATCGGTGGCCACCGCATCCTCAATGATCGTGGACAGGCGGCCATAAGAGCCGTTGTACTGGCCCAGGTTGACCAGCACAGCCAAAATAGACTTTGCCACATCCTCGGCGGTCATGTCAGAGCCGTCAGAGAACTTTATGCCTTGCTTGATTTGGAAGGTATAGGTTTTTCCATCCTCGCTCATGGACCAATCCTCGGCCAGCACGCCCATGACCTCGCCCTCGGAATTGTACTCAAACAGGGTGTCATAGAAGCTGGTGAGATAGTAGGTAATGTCGTAACTGGAGGAGGATACCTCCGGGGTGATAATGGTGTAAAAATACTCAAAGCCCCAGCTCTCCGCCAAGTTCAAATGTACTGCCTGAGCCTCGGCGTTCTCCTGCGGGTTCTGGCTGCTCTCTGTGTTGGTGTCGGTGTTGCCTCCACAGGCGGCCAGAGATACCGCCATGACCGCCGCTGTGAGCATAGCGGCAATTCGTTTCAGTCTCATTGCAAATCAATCCTTTCTTTCGTTTTATCATTCCAGTCTGTTGAAGCGTCCACTAAACCGCTTGCCTCCAAGAGCATCCTGCTGTATGGGTCGTGAAATACAGAGTAATCACCGGAGAATGCGGCGCGCTCCACCAGATTAGAATTTCGCATGACAAAAATCTCGTCCGCCACGACCACTGCCAGCTCCATGTCGTGGGTTATGAAAATCAGCGTAAAACCAAGCTGCTGTTGCAGGTCTATAATTTCATCAATGATTTTCTTCCGCAGCGGCAAGTCAAATCCATTGGTGGCCTCGTCGAAGATCAGGCATTGCGGCTCAGCGGCCAATGCCCTGGCGATTGCCACCCGCTTTTGTTCTCCACCGGACAGCTCTGATGGAAGGCGGGTATAGTAGTCCCGCGATAGATTGCAAAGCTCCATCAAGTTCCGGCAGCGTTCCCGCCGTTTCTCTTTCTCCATGTGGAAAAAGCAAAGCAACGGTTCCTCTATGGATTTACCCACCGGGATCTTGGGGTCCAGGGCAGATGCGGAGTTCTGCTGAATGATCTGCACCTTCCTGAAATGTTCTTTCCCTGCTCGTTTCCGCCCATAGACAGGTGTGCCATCTACGAACACGGAACCGCCGCTTGGCCGCTGTAATCCTGCGATCATCCGCGCCAGGGTTGTTTTGCCCGAGCCGGACTCTCCCACGATTGCATACCGGCCGCCATCACTGAAATGGACGCTCAATGGGGACACAGCAGTAAACAGCCCTTTCCCCCAAAATCCATCAGAAAAAGAACAACTAACCTCTTTCAGTTCAATCAAAACATCTCCCTCCTTTCCAGCCGGCAGGCGTTTAACAGATATTTTGTATAGTCCTCTTTGGGGGCGTTTAATATCTGCTCTGTTTTACCCTGTTCGACAATCTGCCCGCGATCCATCACAAGGATGCGGTCGGACACCGAGGCTGAGCGCAGGTCATGGGTCACGAACAACACAGACATTCCATCCTTACAGAAACTTTTCAGTTCCTGCATCAGCCCGATCCGGTTGCAGGCATCTATGGCCGTGGTCGCTTCATCCGCTACCAAAAGAGAGGGCTGGCACATCAGCGCCGCCGCAATCATCAGCCGCTGGAGCATTCCGCCGGACAGCGTAAAGGGATAACTGTTCAAAATCCGCTGGGTATCTTCCAGCCCCAGCTTCTGCAAAATGGCGGCAAACAGGCGCTGCATTTCCTGCCTCGGCGTTTTTCCATGATGGAGCAAATAGGTCTTTTCCAACTGACGCCCTACTCGGATGGACGGGTTAAAGGCGGTCATGGAGTTCTGCATAATCAGGCAGATTTCTTTCCCATAGAGGGTCTGCCGCTTTCGTTCCGGCAGGTCGAGCAAATCTTCCCCTTGGAACAGGATTTCGCCATCAGCGCGGTAAGTGTTCCCCAGTAGCCCCATAATTGCTTTGCAGATAGTGGTCTTTCCCGCGCCGGAGCTGCCAACGATGGAAAGCATTTCCCCCTGGCCTAACTGAAATGATATATGTTCGGCCACGCTTTTCCCGGAAGTTAAAGAGATATTCAGGTCTTTGACCTCAAGCAACACGAATATCATCCTCCTTCCCAATGGCATCCCGCAGGCCCTCGCCCAACAGGTTGAAACCCGCGCAGCAGACGATAAGACAGATGCCGGGATAAATCAAAAGCGCGGGATTTGAGTAAACACTGTTCCTGGCCTCGTTGAGCATTGCTCCCCATTCCGGGGTTCCCGCGATCAGCCCCACGCCCAGGAAAGCAAAACTGGACACCGACATGATCGCCGTGGCAATCCCGGTGGTGAAGTACACCACAAACTGCGGGAACACATTGGGGATCAAGTGGCGCAGGACGATGCGAAGGCCGGAGGCACCGGCGATCCGGGCCGCCTCAATGTATTCCTTTCCGCACTCAGTCTTTGCATAGGAGCGTACCATCCGCAGAAACCACGCCAGCATAGAAATCCCGATGGCAATAATGACACTTGCCACAGAATTATCCACCGCCGACACCAACGCCATCGCAATGACGATAAGCGGAAAGGCCATGAGAATATCGCAAAGTATCCGCATGACTTCATCCAGCAGGCCACCTTTATAACTGGAATAGCAACCTACAAACAGAGCAAAGGCAGCCAGCACGATCAGCACCGGAATGGTCAGCCCCATAGAGTACCTTGCTCCATAGAGAAGTCTTGATAGTTCGCAACGGCCCATTTGGTCACAGCCTAGGGGATACTCCGCAGAAGGTGGAGCGTTTTTCAACGCAAGGTCTGTGGCGTTCGGATCATTGGGTGCCAGCAACGGGGCCGCCAGTGCCATAAGAATAAAAATCAGGATCAAAGCCAGTCCAACAATGATTTGTCCTTTTCGTTTCATACCGCTTTCCTCCTATACGCAGGGCAGATAGCACTTGAAAGCAGATCTGCCAGGGTGTTGAACAGAACGAACAACACGCCGCACACCAGGATGGAGCCGGAAATCCCATAGATGTCCATACTCTCGCAGGACTCCATCAGATAAATACCAAGTCCCTGGATGGAGAAAACGCTCTCTACCAGTGCCGAAGTCCCAAAAAGAGCAGCACAGTATTGGGCGAAAAGTGTGATGGCTGCGGGGAGAGCATTTCTCATCACCTCGCCATACACGATCTTTGTATTGGAGAACCCTCTTGCTCTGGCATAGGTCACATAGTCACTTTTGAGTTCATTCAGCACTGCCGCCCGCAGCACCCTGGCCGCAATACAGATAATAGGGATCGCCATTGCTACCGATGGTAAAATCAAAGATTTGAAACTACCATCTGAGATCACGCTGAAAATGGTGATTTGAACCGCGAAGGCGGTTAGCAGGATCAGCGCCAGCCAAAAGCTCGGCACGCAAATCCCAATGATACAGATAATCCGCATGACATTATCGAAAATCCCACCTTTTCGTATGACAGAGATGGCGGCAATCAGCACCGTGAAGATGATGACCCAAGCCATTGCCATAACCACCAGCATACAGGTTACAGGAAGTGCATCTTTGATATTTTCGATGACTGGCTGGCGGTTTGTGATTGCGGTTCCAAGGTCGCCGGTCAGAACACCCTTGACGTAGTCGGCATAGCGTTCCAGAAAAGGAGCGTCCAGCCCCAACTCCTCTCGCACAGCCTGGATTTGCTCCTCTGTTGCAAAGACATTGACCTTGCGGACAATCATCTCTGCCGGATCGGTCCCAGTAAAAACTTGCAGGCAAAAACTGAGTGTAACGACGCCCCAAATAACAAGAATAAAATTGATGATGCGCTTGATAATTCTTTTTGCGGTCCCTCCCGCAATCCGCATAGGACATCCCTCCAAATTTTAGTTAGGTTATGCTAACCGCTGGTCAAAAAAAGCAGCCGCGGTTCAGCGGCTGCTCCACAGCGTACTCACCATTGGCACATTAGTAATGATAGCATACCAGAGTGGTACATTCTATAACCGAATGGGTCGGATTTTACTCCAATCAGGTCAGCAATATTTGTGACGATATGCTTGCGGGGTCACTCCCATAACAGATTTGAATGCGGCAGAAAACTTGCTTTGATTTTCATATCCTGCCACACTTCCAATCTCCCCAATGCTCAAAGTCGGTTCTGAAACCAACATATCGGCAGCGGCCTCCATGCGTTTCGTCTTGATAAAGGTGCCAATGGATGCCCTGGCAATAGATTTGAAACATCTTTTCAAGCTGGACTCTGCCAGACCGAACATACAGGCCAGATCCTGAATGGTATCTTTGGTAAAAGGATTTTCAATGATGTACTGGTAAACCTCCTGTGTCCGTTTGGAGATGTCCGCAGAAAATTGTTGTGGCCGGCAAACTGCGCTGCCATCCAGAAGACTTAAAAACAGCAGCAATTCGATGACCTTGATCCAAAAGTACGGAACCTGGATACGCTCGTCCACTGAGTAAAGCTCGCTGAAGATATGGTCGATTTCGTGCTTGGATTTGATGATGAGGGAGCGGCCATCCGTACACAATCGCTCTTTGATTTGTTCCAAGCTGATGTGCGCTTGCTGAAAACCCTTATCTAAAGTTTTTTGAGCCGTTTCCATTTCCAACAGCACAGTGATACCACGATATTTTTTCAGAGGAATGCGGGAGCCACGGAATACCTGCTTATCTTTGGAGAGGTAATCCACACAAAGGTCTCCTTCCCCCAGAAAACTGACGGAGCCACCTTCCAGTTCACACTCATAGCATCCCTCCAGACAATGATTGATTTGTAAGAAATCTTTTTCAAATCGGATAGGCCGGAAACAGGAGTCCATTTTCAAATCGTTATAGGTAATTTGAATGCCAGGCGCTACTTCAAAACGCTGCATTGTTCCTTCGCCTGACTCATTGCCTTCATGTAACACGCCTCTTGTTGTTTCTTTCTCTATCCCTATTTTATAAATATTATGAAACACACCTGTTTCCCCGTTTACATCAAACATTGTATTCCTCCTGAGTTCGCATCGCCATTCTTTCGAGTTTGTTATAGCTAATTATACCTTCTTATGTGTCGGAATTCAATTCACCTATTTGCCATTTTCGATGCTCAGAATTGTAGTATTAGTAGAGGGGGAAAACGGAAAAGAGTTACGGTAGCAAGCACAGCCAGCGAGTACCCACTGGCGGATTTTCGGTTTAGGGGGACCCCTGCCCCTAAACACAAAAATTGCTTGCTGGGATAGTCCCAGACCCTTATAAGAAACGGAGGCGAAATGGCATGGCAAATCGAAAACGAAATATCCAGATGAAGTTCTGGGTGACAGAGGAGGAAAAGCGGCTCATCGACGAGAAGATGAGCCAGCTCCCCACAAAGCGATATGGCGCCTACCTGCGGAAGATGGCGATTGACGGGTATATCATCCAGGTGGACACCGCCGACATTGAATTTGCCTGGACCCGCCGCCACGCCATCGACAAGGGAACGAACCTGGGCCGGCACCTCATCCAGGCGTTTGAGCCTGGGGAGGTCACACCGGAGGAAGCCCACCGGATCGGCATGGAGCTGGCGCGGGAGGTCCTGGGCGGCAAATATGAATTTGTCCTCACCACCCACATAGACAGGGATCATGTCCATAATCACCTGATTTTCAATGCGGTCAGTTTCCAGGATTACCGGCACTACCACTCCAACAAGAGAAGCTACCATGAGATCCGTTGCACCAGCGACCGTATCTGCAAAGAACATGGCCTGTCCGTCATCGTCCCCGGCCGGGACAAGGGCAAGAGCTACATCGAGCACCAGGCGGAACAGAACGGCACCAGCTACAAGGCGAAGCTGCGCTCCGCCATCGACCGGCTCCTGCCCGGCTGCGCCGACCTGGAGGACCTGCTCCGTCGGCTCCAGCGGGAAGGATACGAATTGAAACGGGGCAAGTACATCTCCGCCAGGGCTCCGGGCCAGGAGCGGTTCACCCGATTGAAGACCCTGGGCGCCGACTACGCCGAGGAGGCACTGACCGCCCGGATCGCCGGCAGGCCCAGGCCCTCCCGCCAGCCGCAACAGCGCACCGGGAAGCCCAGCCTGCTCATCGACATCCAGAACAATCTCAAAGCCCAGCAGAGCGCCGGCTACAAGCATTGGGCGACTATCGAGAATTTGAAACGGGCCGCGGAAACACTGAACTTCCTGACAGAGCATGGCATAGAAAGTTTAGAGGACCTGTCCGAGCAGTGTGATGGGGCGGCAGCCGCTACCGCCAGGGTGAAGGCCGACCTCCGGGCGACGGAGAAGGAAATGGAGCGGCTGACGCTCACTATGAAGCACGCCGCCACCTACCGCCAGCTCCGACCCCTGTATGAAGAATACCGCCAGTCCAAGGATAAGGAGAAGTTCCTCCGGGGGCATGAGGGCGAGATCATCCTGTTTGAGGCGGCGGCAAGAGAGCTGAAACGCCTGGACGCCGTACCCCTGCCCGCCACCAAGCGGCTCCGGGCCGAGATGGACGAGCTCACCGCCAGGCGGACCGCTCTGCAATCGGAATATCGAAAGGCACAGCAGAAAGAACGGGAGTACGATACCCTTAGTCAAAACGTCAGCATGTTGCTTGAACAGCCAAAGGATATTGTACTCCCGAAGGAAAAAACGAATGAACTTGAATAGACGAAATAATTAGCCCAGTTGCCAACGGGCGCTCTCACTCTGGAGTTCCACCATACGGCGGTAGAGACCTCCGCGTTCCATCAGCTCCACAGGCGTACCCTGCTCGGCCACACGGCCGTTTTCCAGCACTACGATGTGGTCGGCACCCGCCACGGTGCGCATCCGGTGGGCAATAACCAGCACCGTCTTGCCTGCCAGCAGGCGGGAGAGCGCACCCTGCACCTTTGTCTCGTTTTCCACATCCAGGCTGGCAGTGGCCTCGTCCAGCAGGACGATGGGGGCGTTCTTCAAAAGCGCCCGGGCGATGGAGATGCGCTGTCGCTCTCCGCCGGAGAGTTTTGCGCCGTTTTCCCCGATGGGAGTATTATATCCCTGGGGCAGGCGGCAGATGAACTCCCCGCAGTTGGCGGCCTCGGCCGCGGCCCGCACTTCCTCGTCGGTGGCGCCTCGCTTGCCCAGACGGATATTCTCCATCACCGTGTCGTCAAAGAGCACCACATCCTGAAACACCATAGAGTAATCGGTCAGCAAGGCCTCCGGGTCCACCGTGGAGATGTCCACGCCACCTACCTTGATGCGTCCCTCTGTTACATCCCACAGCCGGGCAGCCAGTCGGGCGCAGGTACTCTTACCGGACCCGGAAGGACCCACCAGGGCAGTCACTTCGCCCTCCCGGGCGGTAAAGCTCACGCCGTCCAGCACTTTTTTTTTGTCATAGGCAAACCCCACATGGTCGAACTCAATATCATGGCCCTTGGGCTGAAACACCTCTGCACCCTCAGCCGTAGGGGTGTCGTAGATCTCGTTCATGCGGTCGGCGGATACTTGGGACACAAACATCTCAGCGATGAGAGCCAGGCTCTGGTCAAAAGGCGCATACACGCGGGTAATAACCAGCAGGAACAAAAACAGTAGCATGAAGTCGATTTGCCCGGAAAGAATCAGGCTGGCTCCCACCAGAATGGTGGTGGCTACCCCCAGACGCATGATAACGCTGGCCGCATTGACGAAGATGCCGGTCCCCAGCTCACCCTGGATGGTGACCTTCTCATGGTCGTCGATCTTCTGATTGAGCCCGGCCAAATAGCGCTCCTCCTGATTGGTGGCGCGGATCTCCCGGACATTTTCCAGGGCTTCCTGAATTCCGTCGGAGACACGGATCGCGGCTTTTTTCGTCCGCTCGGAGGTCCGGGCGGAAATCCTCCGGGTACCGAACAACAGACCGAAGGCCACCGGCACACCCCACAGGCAGGCGATGGCCAGCCGCCAGTCATACACCAGCAGGCACACTGCGATAATCGCCGTGGAGAGATAGGCCCCGTACAGATAGCCCAGCACATGGGACCAGACATGTTCCATGCGGTTCACATCGCCCATAATGGTCTCGGTCAGATCCGCCAGATTCCGCTTGCCGAAGTAGCCCAAAGGCAGTTTGCGCAGCCGCTCCGCCAGACTGAGCCGGGTAGATTTCACCTCGTTATAGACCAGTCCATAGGTGGCGTAGTACTGCTGAAGATGAGTCACAAAGGAAAGAATCAGGAATACAACCACCAGCCCGAGTAGGAGGGCTGCGTTGGGCAGCGGCTGGTCGTCTGTAAAGGTTCCCATCAGGCCGTACATCAGCAGATACAGGATGCTCATGCCGCCCATGACGACAAGGTTGACGATGACCGTCCAGAAGGCTCCCTTTTTGACATTTTTTACGCCCTGATCGGTGAGGGCGTATTTCCTCTGAAAGTTTTTGATGAACATATTCTTCACCCCTCTCTCACTGTTCGCTGGTGATCTTCCACTGGACTGCTTTGTTGTAATCCGCCCACATCCGGGCATAGAGGCCACCGGCGGCAGTCAGCTCCTGATGGGAGCCCTGCTCCACGATACGTCCCTCCTCCAGCACCAGAATCTTGTCCGCACCGACCACAGTAGACAGACGGTGGGCAATCATGATAACGGTGCGGCCACGGGTCAACTCGGTAAACGCCTTTTGGATTAACGCCTCGTTCTCAGGGTCAGCAAAGGCGGTGGCTTCATCGAGAACCACGATGGATGCATCCTTCAGGATGGCCCGGGCCAAGGCAATGCGCTGCTGCTCGCCGCCGGAAAGATAAGTCCCCTCGGAGCCGATCAGGGTGTCCATGCCCTGGGGCAGTTTCTCCAGAATGTCCTCACACTGGGCGGCCTTCAACGCCGAGAGCACCTGCTCCCGGGTGGCGTTGGGACGGGCAGCCCGGACATTCTCCAAAATGGAGGCTTTGAATAGGCGGCTGTTCTGGAACACAAAGGCGATTTGATCCATGAGCACATGGGGATCGATCTGCCGCACATCCACGCCGCCCACCTTCACTACGCCAGAGGTGGCGTCCCAGAAGCGAGGGATCAGACTGGCAGCGGTTGTCTTGCCGCCGCCGGAGGGTCCTACCAGGGCTACGGTCTGTCCCGGCTCCGCTGTGAAGGACACATGGGAGAGGGCGGAGGTCTGGGCTCCGTCGTAAGTAAAGCTCACATCTTCAAATTCTACACGGCTGCTTCCGGGGGATTGAGGGTGTTCAGGCACTTTCAGTTCCGGGGCGCACATGACCTGGTCAATGCGCCCCAGCGCAGTACTGGCCAGCATCATACCGGATGCGGCAAACATGATCTTGGCAAGCGCGGTGGAAATGATGGCGGAGAACACTGCGTAAAAGGCGAAGTTTGTAATAAATCCCGCAAAGTCACCGCCGGCCAGAGCGCCGGGAGCCAGGAAAAGAGCCGCAGGCACCAGGAACACAAAAGCGCCCTCGGTAAAGGTCAGATTGATGGACTGGGGCACACGGCACACATCGCCCTGATAGTGCTCCGCTTTGGAACTGTAATCCTCAATGGCCTCCTGAAAGGCTTTGAAGGAATAAACGGTCTGCTGGAAAATCTTGACCACCGGTATGCCTCGGACATACTCGGTGCCCGCCTTGGTCATGCGATCCTGGGCTGCCTGATACTCTGTCATCAGTTTGGCATTTTTGCCGCCCATCATAGAGAACATGGCAATCATGGAAATCACCGCCGCCAGCAGGCAGGCCGCGCCCATCCGCCAGTCAAAGACGAACATCAGCACCAGCATGGACACAAACAGGGTGATGGTGCCTACGATGTCCGCCAGATTGTGGGCAAGCAGGGTCTCGGTATCGGCCGCCGCTGCATCCAGCCGTCCCCGGATGAGACCAGAGGCGTTGGAGTCGAAGAAGCCCAGAGGGGCTTTCATCACATGGGCGATGCCCTGCTTGCGGATGTTGGCCGCTGTGCGGAAGGCCGCCAGATGGGTACACATCAATCCTGCAAAGTACAAGACGATGCCGGCCACCGCAAAGGCAAACGCCAGCCAGCCGTATTGTGCGATGTCCTGCGCCCGGGTCCAGTCCGGCGCTACGGCGATCAGATCCCGGGCCACCAGCCAGATACAAATATAGGGTGCCATGCTCAACAGCATGGACACCGCCGACAGGGTCAGCCCCAGGAAGGTCAGCCCCTTGTGACTGCCTGCGTAGTCCAGCAGGACCGCGACATCACTCTTTTTCTTCTGCTTCATGGAAAAACCTCCTTCTTCAAGTTAGCAATAACTAACTAATATTCAAAAAAGATAGGGGTTAAGCCCCCATCAATTTCAGCCATCCGGCGGTATAGAAATCGCGGAGTTGATCCACGTCCCGCAGCGCCTGCTCCCGGGGCATATCGTGGATCACGATCTCAAAAATGCCACTCATCATCCCGCTGGCGATGATGTGACACAGAGACTGGCTCAGTTCCGGAATGTCCCGGCCCAGACGGCGGAGCACCTCCATGTATTGGAGGGTGTACTCTACCTCCACCTCCACCATGCTGTGGAGGAAGTGCTCATAGCTGGTACCCTCTGCGCGGGTGAGGAGCAGCTTCACCGGCTCCCGGTGCTGGCAGATGTAGTCCACCATCCAGTGGACGCAGTTGCTGGATTCCTCCCCCATGTGATCTGGCTGCTGCTCCTCAGGCAGTTCGGCAAAGGAGGTCTGGGCCTCCATGAACCGCCCCATCAAAGCGGCCGCGTGCGGCTCCACGATGGAGGCAAAGAGCGCCTCCTTGCTGGAGAAGTAGCCGTAGAAGGCCCCGGTGGTTACCCCGGCGTTCTTTACGATCTGCCGCAGAGAAGCCCCTTGAAAGCCCTTGTCCAGAAATTCGGCCATGGCCGCCTCATGGATTTTTTTCAGCGTGACATTAGACTTTTCTTCCATAGGCGCTCTCCTTATAATAGTGTTATATAACACCGTTATAATACGACGAAAGCGGCAGTTTGTCAAGTGGAATACGAAAAAAGCCCGGCGCATACGCGCCGGACTCTGTCAGGAAACTTAATCTTGCTTTTTCTGGGGCAGGGCAGTCATACTGTGGAGGCTTACGCCAAGAGTAGACAGGTTGTGGAGCATGGCGGAGGTGGTTGGAGGCAGAATGCCCGTCACGCCAAGACCGATGAGCGCCCCGTTGAACCCGATGACAAAGCGGTAGTTATTCCGGATGCGGCGCATCAGGGCCATGGCCAGCTGCCGCAGGCGCACCAGCTCCCACAGGCTGTCGGCGGCAATGGTGATGTCGGCGATCTCCCTGGCGATGGCCGCACCGTCGCTGATGGCGATGCCGGCATCCGCCTCGGAGAGGGCCGGAGAGTCGTTGATGCCGTCTCCCACCATAAGGACAGTATGCCCTTCCTTCCGCAAAGCGGCCACATACTCCGCCTTGTCCGCCGGCAGCACCCCGGCCCGAAAGGCATCCACCCCGAGCTGTTCCGCGATGGCAGCGGCGGTACGGGGGCTGTCCCCGGTGAGCATGACGGCATTCCGCACACCCAAGACTCGCAGGGCGGAGAGCACCTCCCGTGCCTCCTCCCGCAGAGGATCGGAGATGCAGATCACGGCGGAGAGCACCCCATTGATGGCAAGATAGAGCTGGGAATACTCCGGGGGCAGCGCGTCGAACTTGGCCCGCTCCTCCTCCGGAATCACGCACTTCTCATCCTCGAAGATGAAGTGGGCGCTGCCGATGCGCACCTGCTCTCCATCCACTGAACTGGCAATGCCGTGGGCCACCAGGTACTTCACCTTGGCGTGGCGCTCCTCGTGGTGCAAGCCCCGGCGTTTGGCCTCCTCCACTACGGCGTTGGCCATGGAGTGGGGGAAGTGCTCCTCCAAACAGGCGGCCAGACGGAGCATTTCATTCTCTATTTTTCCGTTGAAGGTAAAAATCTTTGCCACCCGGGGGCAGGCGTGGGTGAGGGTGCCGGTCTTGTCAAAGACGATGGTATCCGCTTTCGCCACCGCCTCCAGGAATTTTCCGCCCTTGACGGTGATGTGCTCCCGTCCCGCTTCTCGCATGGCGGAGAGCACCGCCAGGGGCATGGCCAGCTTTAGGGCGCAGGAGAAGTCCACCATAAGTACCGACAAGGCCCGGGTCACGTTCCGGGTGAGGGCAAGGCTCACCAGGCTGCCGGCAAAGGTATAGGGCACCAGTTTGTCCGCCAAGTTGGACGCTTTGGCTTCGGCGGCAGACTTCATCTGCTCAGACCGCTGGATCATCTCCACAATCTGGTCATAGCGGCTCTGGCCGGTGGCCTGCTTCACCTCCAGGACACACTCTCCCTCCTCCACTACGGTGCCGGCGTACACCGCGCCGCCGCGCCGCTTGGCCACGGGGACGGACTCGCCGGTGAGGGACGCCTGGTTGACGGTGATCTCCCCCTCCTCCACCACGCCGTCCAGGGGGATGACGCTTCCGGCTCGAACCACGACCCGGTCGCCGGGTCTGATCTGGCCGATGGAGGTGAGCACTTCACCAGCCTCGGTTTTCAGCCACACCCGATCCACATGGAGAGACAGGCTCTCTGCCAGGTCGGCTACGGATTTCTTCCGAGTCCAATCCTCCAGCAGTTCACCGATCTCCAATAAAAACATGACAGTGCCGGCAGTACCGAAGTCCCTGCGGCAGACGGAGATCCCGATGGACAACGCATCCAGCATCTCCACCTTGATCTGACGATGTCCCAGGCAGCGCAGACCTCTGTGCAGAAAGGGGATCATGTGCCAGACAATCCGGGCGATCCGCAGCGGGGCGGGCAAAAACAGGGTAGTGGCTGCTTTCACCGCCACCTTGCCCACCAGTTTCTCCTGGAACTCTCGGTTCAAAGTCCGGGTGCTGTGGCCGGGCAGGGTGACGGATGACTCCGCCCCGGCCCAAGTGAACGCACCGAGGGCGGAGAGGACGGCTTCCCGGTCTCCCGTATAGGTTACGATGACGCAGCAGGTGCGCTCATGGACCACGGCCTCCCGGGTCCAGGGCTGTCCCTTCAGCCAGGTTTCCAGCAGATCCGCCTGGCGAATGGATATATTTTTTTGGCGGAGCCGCAGACGCATCCGCCCCCGGCTCTCATGTACGATGGTTGCTTGCATACTAAATCCCTCCTCATGGAAAAAGGGAGCCGTTTTCCGGCTCCCTTCCGCAATTTTCAGGCTTCCTGATCCTCCACCTGGGTCTCAGCTTCCTTGGCGGCTCGGGTCTCGTTGATGTCCTTTGCAGAGGCCAGGATGTCGGCGGCGTTCTCCTGCACACAGGTCACAGTTTCCATCACGCTATCCTTCATCCGCAGGCCGGCGGCGGTAATGTGAGTATAAGCTTTCTTGGCGTCTTTGCTGGTGAGCAGCTTCACGCCGACGGAGCCGAACAGAGTGCCGCCCACGAAGCAGGCCAGTCTGACATAGTGTTTCATCATGGAAATCTTTCCTTTCTGCTTTATTTGTGTTTGTAGCCCGTAATCATCACCATGACCATGCAAATCACGGCGCCCCAGGCCCAGAAGCGATGTTGTTTCATTGAAATCTCCTCCTGTCCGGAAACAAGCTTTTTTATGTATCTGAGTATTATAAAGGATAAACAATGATGTGTCTCACCGAATCAGACGATGTTATGCCGGTTCAGACATTTTTCGATACATGGTTGGCGACATGCCATACTGCCGCCGGAAGGCGGCGGAAAACTGGCTGGCGCTGCTGTATCCCACTGACTGGGCTACACCCAGCACGCTAAGAGAGGAGTCCCGCAGCAACTCCGCCGCACGCTCCATCCTCCGCTGCTGCAGCCAGGTGTGGACCGGCAGTCCGTACAGGCGACGGAACCCCTCCTTGAATGTAGTTGCAGAGAGGCAGGCACGGCGGCTCAAAGTTGATATGGAGAGGGGTTCGTCCAGATTCTCCTCCATATATCGGCGGGTTTCTGCCAAGGTCCGGATCATCTCCTGATCCAGCACCGGGGCCATTTCCGCCGCTGGTTCCCCCTGGGCAGATAGCAGATACAACAGTTCCACCGACTTCCACACGCACCAGCGTGCCCGCTCGCTCCGGGGCAAACGATCCAGGTCAGCGAAGGCCGCCTGGCTCCAGCGAGAGGGCCCCTCCACAGCGCAGCCGCCCCGGCTGACCATCCACCGCCGTACTTGATCCGTGTTCAAAGTCAAACCGCCCAGCAGGTCACAAATGGCTTTTAGACTCGCCCGGGCACCCCGAGCGTCCACCGCCACCAGCACACCCTTTAAGCCGGTCTCCACTCTGGTATCGGTCAGATCAGAGATGTCGGTGAGGAGAAGCACCTGCCGGGTACCTAACCTCAGAGCCGAACCATCCCGCCGGGTCAGAGTCACCATCCCGGCCAGGCAGAACAATACCTCAAAGTGCAGAGGTTCCAACCGGAGGGGCAGAGGGAATGACCTCTCGCACAGGGAGAACAGGCAGGCTCGCGCACCAGGCATCACTTGTGTCCATTCCCCCTGTTTTGACAAAAATTCTGCCAGCATCCTCTTGCCTCCTCTCGATTGATCTGTGTCTCAGATACTTATCGGCCAAACAGCCCTTTCTTGTGCCAGGATTCCCTCCGAATCTCTCCCACATCATAGCCAGTGGCGGAAATAGCCGCCCGTAAAGTCTCTTGATCCAGTTCCATTTCCGTGATTACCACAGTCTCTTTTTTACTCCGAGATGAAGTGACCTTCTTCACCGGAAATGCTTTCCGCACCGCATCGTTCACATGGCTCTCGCACATACCGCACATCATGCCGTCTACTTGGATTGTGTATTTCCACATCTTCTGTCCCTCCATTCTTCTTAAAGTACGTTTCGCTGGTTCCGGCATATACGGTACACTTCATCAGAAGCATCCCAATAGTTGAATAGTAAGTCAAATGCTGTGCTCAGCCGCACCATTTGTCGCTTTTTATGAGATGCCACTCGGTTCTTCGTTTTCCAAAATGCTACTGTTTTCCCGCATCGCCAGAACGCAGAGCCAATGCTTTTTTGCATTCCGATTTATGATGATCTCAGAAAAACCTGCCTCGGTGAGAAAACGGGCAAGTTGGTCTCCATCGAAGATCCTCATCCCATCAATGACAGAAAGCCACTTGCTGGCGTGGGGATCTTCTCCGTCCGACTCATTGACGATCAGAAAGATGCCGCCCGGCCGCAGAGTGCGGTACACCTCCCGGAAGCTCTCCGTAGGACCAGGCCAGAAATATACCGTTTCAAATGCGGTCACCAAATCAAATGCACCATCCTCGAAGGGAAGGCAAGACACATCTCCCTGTATGATACGGCAGCGGCTGGCTTGCAGCCCCTTGCGGTTAACACTCTTGGCCTTTTCCACAGATATTTCTGAATAGTCTAAGGCGGTGACAGTCGCAGCAGGATATTTTCGTAAAAGGGCTCGGATATTCCGCCCACCACCGCAGCCCAACTCCGCAATCTCGGTGGGACCTGTTTCGGGCAAATGGCTAAGGCCCCAATCCGCGAGGGCAGCATGGGCATGATTCATGCTGCCCACCATGCACCTGCCCAGCAATCCTTTCGGCTTACGGGTATTGTTGAAAAAAGCCTTTAATATTCCCATAACCGCCTCCGTGATTCGAAATTGAGGTTAGTATAAACTAACCATAATGCATTATAAATCTTTTTTTGCAGAAAAGCAATATACAAGTATGCTATCATGCTATTTTCCGCTGTGGGAAATGTGGAAAACGGCCGCTCCGCCGATGGAAAACAGATATTATCGGCCCGATGGAAAAGCCGCCGGCTTTCCCACAGCCCGCAAACACCGTTTCCCACAGCTCCGCAGACATGGCCGTTTACGCACATTCCCACAGCGCCTGCTGCTGCGAACATCCTTCCTGTCCGATCCTGATTGAAAGAGAAAAAAGAGAACAAAAAAAGAAGTGGGAGCGTTACCCTCGGTCCAAACCGAAGGCGGCGCTCCCGCTCTGTTATGGAAAAGTGTTCAAAATTGCGGCTTTACACCCCTCAAATCAGAGGGAGAGGCCCGCATGAGAAACCATAAGGACGGCTCCCGGAAAAGCCACCGCAGGCGATTTTTCAGCCCATTTTCAACCCTTATCTGCACACTTTTTCGAGCGTGCGGACTGGTAATGGGGACAGGCGATGAGGACTGCCCGGAAGCTCTGCTTGCAGGGATGGACACAGCCCTTGCAGATCTTGTTGTACCTGCGGCGGCCGTTCTCCCCCAGGAAGAAGGACCACTCCAGCCGCCACTTCTTGCTCCGGCTCATAGGTCATGCTCCGGGGGCTTCTTCTGCTGAACCTTGTCCGGGGGCTTGCGTTCGCCGCACTCCCGTTTGGCCTCCGCCAGCCGCTCCCGGATGGAGGGCTTCTTCTCCGGCGTGGTCCTGTGCGCCTCACGCTGAGCCTTCTCCAGCTCCTCACCCTTGCGACCGTTGTTCAGCACCCCGTCGATCATCCCATAGTCGTCCTCCAGGGTCATCTCGGCGGTGCGGAGAGGGTTCTCCGGCTCCACCGGCAGGGCGATGATCTGCCCGTTCAGGCTGATGAACTGCTCCGGCTGCTTGAAATGTTCCGTGTACTTCTGCACCTGCTCCGGGGTCAGGGAGGTGAAGGACTCCTCACCCAGCCCTACCACCAGGAAGGTGCCGGCCATGATGTCGTAAATCTCCCCATGCTCATCCCGCAGGCCCCGGTTCAGTTCCAGGCCGATCAGCTTGCCCTCATCGTTGCAGACCAGCCCCACGGGGTCGGAGAAGGGATAGGAGGCGGCAATATCGCCGCCCACCTCTGCCTGTAGCGAATGGAGACCGGGGTCGATCTCCTTCACATAGGGCTCCTTCATGGGCTCCACCACCAAAACTGTCATTTTCTCCGGGGCGGCGTGCTCCTGGGCCTCCTCGTTGCGGATGGCGAAGGCGCGGGAACCGTTGCCCATGATGAGATACTTCCCATCGTCAGACTGATGATGCAGACCGTACCCGGCCGCCTCCATCTGCTCCCGGCTCATATCCGTCACATAGAAGGTACCCCTAGGGGTCCGTACCGTTTCGCTGGTCTCCAGGTCATCCGGGGAGGGCGCCGGGGCCTGCTCGGACAGCTCCGCCTCATACTCCCGGCCCGCCTGCTCCGCAAAGGCCAGCATCTCGTCCGCATGGGACTTGTCCGGGTTCTGGATGGCCTCCCGGATCACCGCCGGATCAAAATCAAGAAATTCCTCATAGCCGGTGGCGTCCTTGAACTTCTCAATCTCGGAAGGCAGATAGTCCTCCTGGGTGTGCATCAGGGGCAGTTAATTCTAGTTCTGAGATGGAAACGTTGTATACAGAAGTTTCAAAGGCAGAGACGGAAGACTTTGTTTCAACGATAGATAAGGAAAATTGTTTTTTATGCGGTTCCAATCGTCTGGGAATTTTTGATTATTATAAAAAGAGTGGATGCATTGCGTTGGTGTGCCTGAATACATGGAACATTGCAGATACCAATGTATATGAATATGATGATAATGGAAAGATCGTGGAAGAACCGAACGGTTTTAGCACAAATATCAATACACATGGAGAGAATGAATGCAGCTGGATGGTGGCAGGCGATCCAGTACGCCATACTGCAACAGCCACATTGACGTATGGAGATAACTCTGTCTTAGATCCTGAAAGATTGTCTGCACAGCTCTGCCAGGACTGTCTCAAAAAAGTTGCGGATGCACTTTGGCCTACCGGTTATGAAAATGACTGGACGTATCATTGTGATGTTTTCATGAACATGGAGACTGAGGATATTTACCCGATATCATCACCAATAATAAAATGTGGAATCGATGACTTCTGGCTTCATATTGATCATGAGCAGGAAAACAGCAGGGACATTGCATACTTGGTTTATAATCCACAAAAATAGTAAAAGATAGAAAATTCGTAGGAGAATGGGAACATGGACAAAAAGAATGATTACATACAGCTACCGCCAATGAAAAAAGATACCTCAGCGGATGTGGTCTCATTTATTTGGGAGTATATGAAACTTCCGGAAGACATGCGCAATAAAGTAAAGTCAGAGATGGATGAGATCCATGAGCACTGCAGGGACAGTGAATTTCAGAAGCCAGATCTGTATGATATCGTTTCCAAAGAAGAGGTAGCAGGATTAGAGCAGAGAATGCAAAAGATATTCGCTGATATCATCACAGAGGTCAGCAGCATTGCCTGCTGGGTGTATGTGGAGAAATATGTGCATCATAAATCTTTGCAGGAAATGCTGGCAGAACGGAAGGATGTAGATAAGTTTATTTTTGCAGTAGATACATGGTTTGAAAAACTCTTGGGAGCATAGGGAAGATTATGTGATACAATAAAATAAGTAGCTATAAAATCTGAGCTTAATGGAGATGCGGAACTATGACAAGACGCCAAGAAAATGAATTTTTAAAACGCATGGAAGCTGCAAAGTCAAATAATATAATTGTTCCAGAGAAAATGACTCTTAGTAGTGAAATAAGAGGTGTGTATGGATTCTTTGCAATAAAAGGGGATGAAGAAGTCCTATTTTATATTGGAAAATCCAATAATATTTTTAATCGGATGTTCAGCGGAGGACATATCTATCATTATTTAAGAGGGGTAAGAAAAACTGATGTTCAAAAACGAATGGCGTACTATCTGGAAAACGGATATAAGATTGAAGTACGAATATTAAAAGAAGTTGAATATGTAGGGGACAGTTTTATACAGGATGCAAATAGACTTGCTTTGGCAGAGTTGGAGGAAATAGTCAATCAGCAAAGCAAAGGATTCTGTATAACAGATGACATGCTTTCCGAAGCTGTAAAAAAGAAAAGTGAAGAGAAAGCTTGGAATGATTTGTTCCGAGAGAAAAAATATAAACAAGCATAGAAATTGTTTGACAGAAAATTTTCAGTTAATTAAGATAAGTATAGGAACTGTGGCGAGGGGAGATCCAGCGGGGCCTCCTCTTATTTTTTGAATTATTTCCAGCCGTACTGTATCTGCGGGAGGGATTATATGTATAATTTGAACTGGTCAAGAGATGAACTTCAAAATAGACAGAAACTGGGAACATTTGGGGAATACTATGCAAAGATGACATTGGCTTCTTATGGAATGAGTATTTATACATCAGAAGTAGATGATCATGGCATTGACTTTGTGGCGGAGACAAAGAGTGGATTTTTAAAGTTCCAGGTGAAAACGATAAGAAATTCGACAGGATATGTCTTTATGAGAAAAGAAGTATTTGATGTTTCGGATAAAACGCTATATTTATTGCTTATCCGACTTACAGATGGAGAACATCCTGAAATGTATGTTATTCCGGCATATGCGTGGAATGATAAATCAAAAACGGCATTGGTCTATCATGGCTATGAAGGTAAAAAGTCTGATTCAGAGTATGGTGTCAATGTATCAAAGAAAAACTTACCGCAACTGGATTGCTATAAAATTGAGAACTGCATAGAGAAATTGGTAAAATAATAAAAAGGGCATTCGCATTATGAAAACACAAGGCTGGTATAAAGTAATTAAAGATGAAGAGTATTTCAAGGAATTCCTAGGTATATTTTCAGAATTTCATGATTATAGAATTACCCATATAGAATACGATTTTGAAAAGAATCATTTGATGCTCTATCTTCGATATGATACGGATGAAGAAGGGGCAGTGCTGAAATTTGTCAATGTGAAGGATATGCATATTTGTCCTTGTGATGATTATGAAGTTTCCTGGTTATTTGGATCGGGGTTAAAAATGTCACCATCGTATTCACTCTGTTGGTATAACGTTGGTGATGAAGACAATATTGATGAGATAAAGAAAGATAAAAACTTAACCTGGATAGAATCAGAACAGATAATTTTTGCATGGCTGGATAAAGACAATCAGGTTACTCCGTTAACGGATGAGCAATTAAATCCGGTATGGAAAATACTAAATTACGAAACAGGGAAATATGAATCTGTTCAGAAACACTTCCGAGTATTTGAAGTGTAGAAGTTTTGTGATACAAAGTGTAAACGTAAGAAAAAATAATACATTTGCGGTCAATTTGTTATCTACAGTTGACCGCAAGCACGGTATAATAGACATAGATCTAATAAGAAAACCAAATAATCATTACTGTAAAATGTCAGGTAATGGTAGTCATCATTTATAATTGGAAGGAACAGGTTGGCTTTACCCTAATGGTGGAAAATCCACCATTTTTCCACCCAAACTGTAATTTCTCAGATGAAAACAGGTTTTCTTATCTTTTCTGAAATTGACAGAAAAAGCAGTAAAATCAAGGCTTTGAATGACTTTGATTGACATAGAATGCAAGCTATTTTCTGTACCAGGACGAACTCCTAAGCGAAAGGTCGTGCGTTCGAATCGCATCGGGAACAGAGATAAAGCCGTAGGCCTTTTATTGATAATGGTCTACGGTTTTTTATTGCATGTATTTAAAGGTGTAGTGCAAATATAAGAAATTCACGAATTCTTTTTGACTTTTCTTCTTGTGTTAAATCTTCTGCCATCAGGATACCGAGTTGCCCATATACGCAGAACATTGCGGCAGTTCGCAAGTCGTCAAACCGGATCTCTCCTTTTTGCCTGGCTTTTAGCAATAAATTTTCCACAATAGGAACCAGCTTTTCGCACACTTTGAGAGAAAGCTGATCATGGAATTTCCTGTTATCCAAGCTGTGAAAAACAGAATAATATTTTGTATCCTGTTCTTCCATAGTTAAAGGCATATCTTCAATGATCTGACGTAAAGTCCTGTGGTCATCCTTTTCAAAGCCTGTAAACTGTTCAACCAAGACATTTGCATATTGCTCGATCGCACTGTCTGACAGAGCCTCCTTAGACGGAAAATAACGATAGCACAGACCTTGTGCCACGCCGATTGCTTTTGCTATATCTGCAATTGAGGTATTTTCATACCCTTTTTCCCCGAACAGTTTGAGGGCTGTATCCAGAATCTCTTGCTTGCGTACTTCCGGGTTTTTTGTAATTCGCATAATCCAACTCTCCTTTTGTTTATGACAGTAATTCTATTCCAAAAAACAATAAGTAAATATTAATTATTTTTCTCCAATAGCAATGCATGCTGTGTTACCGACCCTCTCCCATGACACATTATGAAAATATGTTGAAAGCATGGAAACGAGCTCGGATTTAGAGTAAATTTTTACATCTCCTTCTTTGCTGTGACGCATATAAAAATTCATTATCACACGTCCTAAAGAGGGTTGCCAACAATCCCCGATAAGGAAAGTGCCTCCGGGTTTCAATACACGGTGCACCTCCATTAATACATTTTGAGGTGCAGGGTAATGATGAAACGAGTCATTGCAGTATACAACATCAAAAGAATTGTCCGGGAATGGGAGCGACTCACTGTCACCTAAGAACAGCCGTACCCGGTTCGGGAGCTTTGACTTTGCAACCTCCAGCATTTCTTCAGACAAATCAATACCGTATAGGTCTTTTTGATCATTCTTTTGCAGAATAAGCTTCAGCATTTCACCCGTCCCACACCCTAAATCAAGAGCAGACTGAAAAGGAATATCATACAGTTTTTTCAGCATGAAGGGATAAAGTGAGCGGGCGTGCTGCCCCTTAATATCTTTATCATAAGTGGCAGCTTGTCGGTTAAAAGCAGCTTTTGAGTTTTCTTTTATAGTGTTCACGGCTTTTCTCCTTTCTATCCTACATTCCAGTATAATACTTATTTTTAAAATGTCAATGAATAATATTCATTCATTAAAAAGAAAGGATGAATTATATTATTAGATTGTGGGAAATATATGGATATGTTCAGGGGCGAAAGAGAATATACACAGAAAAGCCGCAGGATAAAACCCTGCGGCCGATTGATATAAAAATATATTAAGTTTTTGCTACACGATCAATTTAAATTTATCGCCAATACAAAGCTGCGTTGAAAGCCAAAGATATTTTTCATCAGTATCTTGAGTTATATTTTCGATACGAAGTAAAGGATAGCCCTTAGTAATATTAAGCTCTTTTGCCTGTCTGGAATTTGCAAATATAATATCGATCGTTTTTTGAGAATGATCAGGATAAATATTATATTTATCTCTCAAGATTGTAAATAAAGAAACATCATTGAGATTTTCTCCGAAAAGAAAAGAGAAACATTCAGGGAATCTGGAAATCTCTATAGCAACAGGTTTTTCATTTGCATAACGTATTCTTTCCAAAACTAATATTTTATCATTTTCAGATAACTTCATCAGCCTAATATCATCTGCGGAGGGCTCTTCCAGAGCTATTTTTACGGTTCTCGCGCCTGAAGTCATTCCAAGCATCCTGCACATTTCCGAGAATCCCATAACATTATTAGAAAGACCGCGTTGAAACTTTTGTTCGGCTACAAAAGTGCCTTTTCCGGGTTTCCTTTCAAGGTATCCTTTTTCCTGCAGATTATAGAGAGCTTTTCTTACTGTCACTCTGCTTACGTTATAAGTACTGCTTAATTCAAATTCTGTGGGTATTTTTGTTCCCGGGGGGTAAATACCGCTTGTAATATCCTTAAGAATATTATCCGATAATTGTCTGTACATGGGTACAGAGCTCATACTTTCTAATTTTTCCGCCATAAATTTGTCCTTAACTTTGTATTAATACAATTATTATAATACAAAGTTCTTAAAATGTATATTCGGAGAAGATAAAAAAGCCAACAGGTGAAATTTATTGACAAATGTATTATAATGTATTACTATAATTACAGAACAAAAAAATACATATATATTCAAAAGGAGAGGGATAGTATGGTTTATACAGGAAAGGATATTAAAAATATTGTATCAGAGATAATTGAGAAAAAGAAAAATGAAGGTGGGCTCAAATCTTTGTATTTCGTCGGATGCGGAGGATCATTAGGAGCTCTCTATCCTGCAAAAACTTTTATGGAGAAGGAAGCTACATGCATGAGATCAGCATGGATCAACAGCAATGAGTTTGTACACAATACTCCGAATGATTTTGGTAAAAACTCAATTTTACTTCTTGCTTGCCATAAGGGAAACACTCCCGAAACTATTGCCGCTGCAAAGCTCGGAAAAGAAAAGGGGGCCTCGGTCATCATACTTACATGGTTGGAGGAGTCAGAGATAATAGAGTTTGGGGACTATATTGTCAAATATACTTTTGATGCCAGCCCTGACCACCTTGCGGGGGATATTGACTATGCCGGGGAAAAGACCATGTGCGCACTTTATGTGGCGGTAGAGGCGGTCAATCAGACAGAGGGCTACAAGAACTATGATAAATTTTATGAGGGAGCGGCAAGGATAACTACCATCATAAGAAATGCCAGAGAGCAGGTAAAGGACAGAGCTTTGGCCTTTGCCAAGGAGTATAAAAATGATGATATGATATACACCATGGGAAGTGGCGCAGGATATGGGGCTGCTTATATGGAGAGCATCTGCATATTTATGGAGATGCAATGGATTAACTCTGCAAGTATACATACAGGTGAATACTTCCATGGACCTTTTGAGGTTACAGATGCAAATCGCCCCTTTGTAATACAGGTTTCAGAGGGAAGTACAAGAGCTCTGGATGAAAGATGTCTTAAGTTTTTAAAGAAATATGCCAAGAGGATAGAGATACTGGATGCAAAGGAGCTCGGACTTTCAACTATTGATGCAACAGTTATAGATTATTTTAATCATTCACTTTTTAATAACGTATATCCTATATATAACCATGCTCTGGCTGAGGAGCGTAAGCACCCTCTTACAACCAGACGTTACATGTGGAAGGTTGAGTATTAATAAAACTCTCGGTTTGATTTTTAAGATGCACCATCTTTACAGGTTAAACTGATATATACCTCTTTCATCGGACAATAACCGGTGAAAGGGGTTTTATATTTATATAAAACAATTCAAGACATTTAAGAGAAAGATAAGAGAGGTAATTAAAGACAGCCGGGTATTAAATTTAAAAACAAATCAAGTAAATGTAAAAATAGCCAAAAACAAGGTGTTTTATTTGTAAATAATAAACATAAAACATAATATAACAATACAATATATTGACAAAAAGAAACAGATACAATAGAATACAAATAGATACAAAGAGACAATATAATACAAATCTCTTAATCCCCCGGCCGGGATAAAAGTAACCAATCAACATATTTTAATTAAATAAGATCTGAAAGTATCAAAAAGGGGGATAGAAAAATGGTATTCTGGATCGAACTTATAATCGTTCTCGCTCTGATATTCTGGGGAACCAGAAAGGGCGGATTGTTCATGACCCTGGCGGGTGGACTTGGAGTATTTCTTTTTACGTTTGTGTTTAAGGCACCTATGTCAGAGCCGCCATTAACAGTTCTCAGGATAATCTTTGCTGTTGTGCTTGCAGGAGGAGCTATGCAGGCTATCGGAGGAGTTGATTATCTCGTAGCAGTTGCGGAAAAGATCCTCAGAAAATATCCTAAGGCTATAACAATAATGGCACCTGTTGTATCCTTTGTATTCGTATTCTGCAGCGGAACAGGCCATATAGTTTGGAGCTTGCTTCCCATTATAAACGAGCTTGCTATTGAGAACAAGGTCAGGCCTGAAAGACCTATAGCGGCAAGTATTGTTGCAAGCCAGAACGCAGTCTGCGCCACACCCTTGGCGGCCGCAACCGCAGCTATGATAGGCTTTATGGAGCCTGCAGGAGTAAGCATGGTAAAGCTTCTTATGGTAGTTATACCTGCGACCTTCATAGGCTCGCTTATGGCAGGAGTTGTAATGCTCAAGAAGGGAAAGGAGCTACTTGAAGATCCTGAGGTTCAAAAGAGGATAGCTGACGGTACATTGAAGCTTAACAATGAGCCGAAAAAGGAAAAGGTAGATTTCTCAAAATTCAGCAAAAATGCGAAGATGTCAGTTGCGGTATTTCTTATAGGAATGCTTTTGATAGTAATTCTTGGAGCAGTGCCTTCATTGCGTCCTGCTCTTTCAGATGGAAACAGCCTTGGAATGACAGATATTATCCAGATATTCATGCTGGTGATAGCGTTAGTTATTTCATTGCTTATGAGAAACGGTCAGAAGGCAGATTCAATTATGGAGACTCAGGTGTTTAAAGCGGGAATGTTTGCGTGTGCCATGGTTATCGGTCTTTGCTGGATGGTCAATATTTTTATCGGATCACAGTCAACCTTCCTTACCGAAACAGTTTCACAGCTTACAGATAAATATCCTTGGGTATTTATAATAGCTTGTTACCTTGTTGCCAATATAACAACATCACAGGCCTCTACAACGGCCATAGTCGTTCCTCTCGGCATTGCATTGGGAGTAAGCACACCTGTACTGGTTGCCGGATGGTCGCTTGTAGGATCACATTTCCTTATTCCCGCAGCATCCGAGGCGCTTGCCGCAATACCTTTTGATACCGCAGGAACAACAAAGATAGGTAAGTTTGTATTTAACACAAGCTATCTGTTACCTTCTGTAGTGATGGCGGTTGTGGATGCCGGAGTTGCATTCCTGCTTGGTACTGTGATCTTCTAAAAAAGACAGCTCGGTTTTTATAAATATAGAAATGGCTGTGATATAGCACTGATACGATACTGTCGCAGGTGGTGTTTTATTGCGCCTCTGCGGCAGTTTTTTAGGAGGAGAAGATATGAAATTTACATTGATGAGTTACCATTACCTGAGATATCCCATAAGAAAATACTTGGATAAGATGGAAAGGTCTCCGCTTGACGGATTGGATATATACTGTACCGCACCTCAGCTTAATCCCTTTGATTATCAGCTTGGAGACCTTATACAGCTTAACAGGGATATCAAGGACCGCCATCTGACACCATATGTTCTTACTGCGGAAAACTGCGCTTATCCTGTGAATTTGGCAACATCAAATAATGTTACATGGGAATCAACGATACGCTATTATCAAAGGCTTATTGATACCGCGGAGTTCTTGGACTTTCCTAATATACAAATGTGTCCGGGCTCATCATATTTTGATAAGGGAAGAGAAGAGGGTTGGAAGCGTCAGGTGGATGCATTCAGACTTTTGACAACATATGCGAAAAGAAAGGGAATAAATATATTTCTTGAAACATGCAAGTCCACAACTACTAATCTCATTGTAAAGAGCACGGAACTGAAAAAATTTATTGATGAAGTAGGTGCGGATAACCTTAAGGGGCTTTCGGATACAGACCAGATGGCTTTGGCGGGAGAAGATATAAACGACTATATGGACAACTTGAAAGAAAGCTACGGATTTGTTCATTTCAGTGATGCGGGACATACCATTCCGGGGACAGGAGGTCTTCCCATGAAAGAATACTATGATACCTTGGTAAAACGTGGATATGACGGTTGGTGTTCATGCGAAATGTGCAGCAGAGAATATTATATTGATCCGGATGCGGCAACAGACAGATACATAGATTTTATAAAGAATGTTTTGGAGGTGTGATTATGAAATGGATACCTATGACACTACATTATCTGAGGTTCAGCCCTGAAAAATTCCTGGATAAGCTCAAGGATTCTCCTTTTGACAGTTTTGACCTTTATATGTCCGCACCTCAACTCAATGCGTTTGACTATCCCTTGGGTGACCTTATTGCGCTCGACAGAGAAATACAAAAAAGAGATCTTACAGTTTATGCGATTACGCCGGAAAACTGTACATATCCCTGTAATTTTGCGACTCAGAACAGGGAGACAAGGGAATCTTCCCTCAGATATTATCAGAGGGCTGTGGACACAGCTGAATATCTGGGATGCCATAATGTACAGATAAGCATAGGATTCGGATATTTTGACGCTCCGAGGGAAGAGGCTTGGGATAATGTCAAGAACAGCCTTCAGCTTTTGGCGGAATATTCGAAGAAAAAGAAAGTAAATCTTTTTTTGGAGGAGTGCAAGGATACTACAACGCAGGTGCTGAATTACAGTGAGGATATTAAGGAAATGATAGACCAAGTAGGCTTTGATAATGTGCTTGGAATGGTTGATACAGACCAAATGACTTTTGCAGGGCAGAGCATAGATGATTATTTCAACAGCCTGGGGGAGAAGATGGGATATGTTCACTTTAATGACAGAGGCCATACTGTGCCGGGACATGAGGACTTTCCCATGAAGAAGTATTATGAGGATCTGAAGAGAAATAACTACGGGGGTGTTTGTTGTTTTGAACTTACAGACAGAAGATATTATGAGGATCCGGATAAGGCTGTGGATCAGTGCATAGAGTGGCTCGTAAAGAACACTGATGAGTATAAAGGATATAGAAATTAATCAGAACCGAATAAGTTTATTGGAGGAAGAAGACATGTGGACTAAGGACATGTTTGGAGTTGAAAAGCCGATAATAGCCCTTTTGCATTTGGACCCTTTGACAGATGATCCTGCCTTTTGCGGAGATATGGAAAAAGTTATTGATGATGCAGAAAGGGACTTGATTGCATTGCAGGAAGGCGGAGTAGATGGAATTCTTATTGCAAATGAGTTCAGCCTTCCGTATCAACCTGTGGCCAATATAGCTACTATTTCGGCTATGGCTTATTTGATCGGTGCAATAAGAGAAAAGATAAAAATACCATTTGGGGTAAATATTGTAAAAAATCCGATAGCGACGATAGAACTTGGAGCAGCTGTAGGAGCATCCTTTGGAAGGAGCTGTTTTTCAGGGGCATATATGGGGGAGTATGGATTGTATTTTTCTAATAATGGTGAGGCAATAAGAAGACGCAAGGCTTTAGGTGTTGAAAATATGAAGCTTCTGTTTAAGGTCAACCCTGAGGCAGATACTTACCTGGTCGACAGAGATATTCAGACTGTAGCTAAATCTATTATGTCTGGCGGATTTGCGGATGGCCTTTGTGTTTCGGGAGCTGCAGCCGGAGAGGAACCTGATGATGGAAATCTCAGAAGAGTGTATGACGTTGCTTCCGAAAAAGGAGTTCCGGTTTTTTGCAATACAGGCTGTAACCATAAAAATGTCAGAGAAAAACTGAGATTCAGTGATGGTGTATGTGTAGGTACAGCATTTAAAAAAGATGGGGTTTTGACAGAACATGTAGACTCTGAAAGAGTAAAAGAATTTATGTCTATAGTAAAGGATGTCCGTAGAAGCTTATAAGGAGCAAAAGATGGATAAGTATTTTTTGGGAATAGATGTAGGCACTTATGAATCCAGAGGAATACTTTTAAATAATAACTTTGAGATCATAGCAGATTGTTCAGTGTCACATTCAATGATAAATCCTAAGGCAGGTTGGTTTGAACACGATGCTGAAAAGGATTGGTGGGGAGATTTTTGTAAGCTTTCAAGAGAAATTCTAAAGGTTTCAGGTATAAACCCAAAAGAGATTGCCGGTATTGGAGCGAGTACTTTGGGAACAGATTGTCTTCCGGTAGACGAAAATTGCAGGCCTTTAAGAAACGCAATTTTATACGGAATTGATGCAAGGTCAGCAGAAGAGATTAAATTGCTCAACAAATATTATGGAGCCGAAAAAGTACGAAAATTATTTGGACATCCTATATGCAGTGGTGATACTGCGACAAAGATTCTTTGGGTGAGAAGAAATGAACCTGAGATATATTCAAAAACATATAAGTTTCTTACAGGAAGTTCTTATATTACAGCTAAGCTTACCGGAGAGTATGTCATAGACCAATTTCTTGCAAAGGGATCTTTTCGACCGCTTTATAACAAGGATGGAAGCATTAATGAAACAGAATCCGGGATATATTGCGATCCTTCAAAGCTATGCAAGACAGCATTTTCTACTGAAGTGGTAGGGCATGTTACACCTGAAGCTGCAGAAGATACAGGGCTTGCAGAAGGTACGCCTGTTATTGCCGGAACAGGAGATTCAACAGCTGAGTCTATAAGCGCGGGGCTCATACAGCCCGGAACAGTTTTTTTCCAGTTTGGTTCCTCAATGTTTTTTTATTATCTTACGGATGTACAGATAAGTGATTTTGAATCAGAAAACGGAAACGGAAAGCTGAAAAGTGGAAAGGAATTTACTATTCCCGGAACATTTTGCTTGGGAGATGGTACTAACGCAGCAGGCACATTAACACGTTGGGTAAGAAATACGTTCTATTCGGAAGAACTGGAGAAAGAAAATAACGGAGGAGAAAATGCTTATACTGTAATGGCCTCCGAAGCGGCAGAGACAGATCCGGGATCAGACGGACTGATCATACTTCCTTATATATATGGAGAGAGAAGTCCCATACAAGATCCGGATGCTAAGGGCATAGTATTCGGCCTAAAAGGGGGCCATACAAGAAAACATATAAACAGAGCGGCACTTGAAGGAATAGGATATTCAGTGTATCAACATCTTTTATTGTTTAAAGAAATGAACATTCCGCCAAAAGAGATAATTGTCGCAGGCGGGGGAACCAAAAATGAAACTTGGATGCAAATTGTCTGCGACATGGCAGGAATGCCTGTAAGCATTCGAAAACCATGTTGTTGCTCAGCCTTGGGAGATGCAATGTTGGCGGCTTTGGGGATAGGCAGACTTAAGGACTTCAAAGATCTTAAGAATAATCTTCCTGAAGGAAGAACAATTTTACCGAATGAGAAAAATCATAAGTATTATATAGATCACTATAAAATTTATAGAGATTTATATCTTAAGACCCGTGATCTTATGCATTTATTTTGATGGAGGTTTAGAAAATGGTAATTGACACACATATCAGGCCGGCATTATTTTCACCGATTTGCCGAGATAAGGAAAGCTTTAAAAGACGATGCGATAATATGAATTATCATCTTATGGGACCTGCAAGTATAGATCTTCTGAAAGAACAGTATGCATTGGCCGGTATAGAAAAGGTATTTTTGCTTCCCTCAGATTGTTCTTTTGATACAGGAAAGGCGGATATATCAAATGATGATATTGCTCTGCTGGTATCCGAAGCTCCTGAAATGTTTATAGGATTTGCTTCGGCAGATCCGAGAAATCAAAATGCACAAGAGAATCTGGAGAAGGCATTTTCCGAGTTAAAGCTTGAAGGATTATATATCAACACAGCAAGGCTTCAAATAGAGCCATATGACAAGAATCTGTACAGGCTTTACGAGATATGCAAAAAATACAATAAGCCGATTATTTTTCATTGCGGCTTGTCTTTAGAGACAAATGCAATATCTTCGTATGCAAAGCCTGCGGATTTCGAGAGGGTTTTCAGAGATTTTCCTGAAACCAATATCTGCCTTACCCATATGGGATGGCCTTGGGTGCAAGAGACAGCAGCTATGCTTTTGAAGTATCCGAATGCTTACAGCAGTACCGCTTTGATGAATTTTGACGGACCATATCAGATATTCAGAAAAGTCTTTACGGAGGACATGGGAAAGCTGTGGGTAGAGCATAATATAGCAGATAAAATAATGTTCGGGTCAGGATCTCCAAGAATAAGACCTGTGAGAAGTTTCAGAGGTTTGGACAGCCTTGGGTTTTCTGAAAAGGTCAAGGAAAAAATTTATTACAGGAATGCTTTACGATTTCTGAGATCGGAGAGTACAGATGCAGTTTAAATTAAAAGAGAACAGAATAAGAGCGAAAAAAGAATTTGAAATGATCAAAATTACTGAAGAGGTAAGACGATTTATCCGAGAGTCGGGAGTCAAAAACGGAATATGCTATGTCATTTCAGAACATACTACTACCGGAATAACAGTAAATGAAAGCCTTCCCTGCGTGGAAGACGATCTCATGGAATTTTTAGACCGCATTGCTCCCGAGGATTTTGAATATAATCATAACCATTATCTTCCGACATATGGAACAATAGGCGGTAATGCCCCCGGACATATCAAATCGCTTTTGACAGGAATAAGCGTTAACTTTCCGATAATTGACGGGGAACTAAAACTCGGACATGCGGCAGACATATATTTCTGCGAGTACGATGGGATAAAGGACAGACACTATATGATATACATCATGGGAGAGTAAGGAGAGGTTAAAATGAAGCGAGCAATAGCAATGGCAGACAACTGCATAGATGTATACTACAAACTCGACAGATATTATCTTACAGGGAACAGTATTGATTTTGCCTTTAACTACAAGGATATGGGCGGAGACATTACAGAGATGACTATCCTTGGAAATGATGTGTTTGCAATGGCCCTTGAAGAAAGGCTCAAAGAAAGAGAAATACCTCTGAGAGTTATTAAGAGAGTCGATCGCCCTACAGGAATGGCAACAATGGATATAGTCGAAGGAGATAAAAGACATTTGAAGTTTGAAGGAAACGCCATGAATGAAATCAAGCTCTCCGATGAAGACATTGAGTTTATTAAGGAATTTGACATAGTATATGCCGAGCGTTGGACAAAAATAGACAGGTATATAAAAGACATTAAAAGGGATGGCCAAATATATGTCTATGATTTTTCCAAGCGATTGGAGCAGGAAAGCAATGACCTGATACTTCCTTATTTGGACTATGCGTTCTTTTCATATGATAAAGATGATGAGTATATCAGAGATTTTATGAAAAAATCTGAACAAAAGGGAGCAAAGGTTGTGATAGCAATGCTTGGAGAAAACGGAAGTCTTGCCTATGACGGAAAAAGATTTTATTCAATGTCTGCTGAAAAGGTCAATGTTGTAAACACTGTGGGAGCAGGAGATTCATATATAGCAGCTTTCATGTACGGAATAAGCTTGGGAGAAGATATAGAGAGCTGCATGAAGAGAGGAAAGGAAAGAGCGACTTTGATAATTCAGCAATTTAATCCATATATCTGATGAATTATAAAATATATAAAACCGGGCAATTAAAAGGAGAAGAGGATATGAATAAAACAGGAGGAATAATAGCTGTAGGAGATAATGTATGCGACAAGTATCTCTCAAGGGGAAAAATGTACCCGGGAGGTCAGTGTATAAATACTTGCGTTTATACAGCTATGAATGATACAAACTCCGCATATATAGGAAAATTCGGAAATGATGAGGTTGCAGACTGTGTAAAGGATACTTTGGAAAAGCTTTCCATAGATTACAGCCGTTCAAAAACCTATGAAGGAGAAAACGGCTTCGCACTTGTGACTCTGAAGGGAAATGACAGAGTCTTTCTTGGATCGAACAAGGGAGGGATCGCCAAGGAGCACAAATTTGAATTTTCCGAGGCTGATTTGGATTACATAGATAAATTTGATATCATCTACACTAATTTAAACAGTTATATAGAGGACGATCTTAAAACATTATATGATACACAGGTCCCTATAGCATATGATTTTTCTACAAGGTGGACGGATGAATACCTTAAGAGAGTGGCACCTTATGTTACTGTGGCAATTATGTCATGTGCACATCTTACGGACGAAGAAAGAGAACGTGAGATGAAAAAGGCCCGTGATACCGGCATAACGGTGGTACTCGGGACCATAGGAGAGGAAGGCTCATATGCCCTTTATAAGGACAAGATGCTCTATACCGAGGCGGTACATGCTGATAATATAATTGATACAATGGGAGCAGGAGATTCATATTTTGCGACATTCTTGTGTTCAATGCTTAAATCTTCGGAAAACGGAAAGCTTGTTTCCGGCAGCGATTCTGATATGGAGAAAAGGATTTTGAATGCAATGAAGGAAGGCGCAAAGTTTTCCGCTTATGTTTGCTCGCTTGAGGGAGCTTTCGGATATGGCGTTCCGATAAAGGGACGTACAGAGATATAAAATAATGAATAAGGATTTTAGGAGGAGTTTTATGAGACCTGATGTATACGAAAATAATGATGAAGGAATCAAGTGCGTATATAAAAATGAGAAGTGGCTCGTGTGCATTAAAAATTGGAAGCCGGATAATGATATAGAAGGACTGAAGCACCTTGAAATACATCATTCAACAGATGAGCAGTTTGTACTTATTTCAGGGAAAGCGGTGTTGATAACTGCAGAGAGAGATAATGGGAAATTTGTTAACATAGAGCTTACACCGATGGAGATCGGAAAGGTATATAATGTACCGAAAGAGATGTGGTTTTATTCTATTACACGTAAGGACACAAAGATGGCCTATGTTCAAGATTCAAATTGTTCAATGGATAACAGTGAACTTTGCGACATGACAAAAGAAGAAATAGAGGATATACAAAAAAGGGCAGAAGGGCTGCTGAGAGGTTAAGATCAATGTGTGCAATGTGTTACAGGTATTGTCTGTTCGATTTTGACGGTGTTATTGCCGATACAGAAGGTTCAAATCATTATTATTTAGATAAAACACTGAAAAAATTTGGCATAAATATGACATCTGAAGATAAAGCTATGCTGATCGGAAGAAATAACAGAAAGCATATTGAAGAGATGTTTAAAAGAGCGGGAATCTGCTATAACAGAGAGGAATTCCTCAAAGAAAGAAAAAAGACCGGAAATTCATATCAAGATGGGAAAATATGCCCATATCCCGGCGTGGAGGATCTTCTTAAAGAGTTGAGAGCATCGGGAATTAAGACTGCTCTTGTAACCTCTACCTCAGCTTATCTGATCTTATCAGCACTGAATACTATAGGGATAACAGACCTGTTCAACGTCATTGTATGCGGAGATATGGTTGAGGAAAGCAAGCCTGACCCGACGATATACCTAAAAGCAATGGAATATTTACATGCCGAACCGAGAGAATGCGTTGTGATTGAAGATTCACCAACAGGAATAATGGCAGGAAAAAGAGCGGGCGCATATGTTATAGGCCTTAAAGCTTCAAAAATAGATCAGGATACCACGGAAGCAGATGCGATTGTGTATTCCTATGAGGAGCTTGGCAGGCTCCTGTCGGATCCCGATAAAAAAGATCATTGGAGATAATTGCTTCGGTATATTGATACTCCTGTTTGTCTGCGATAGAATACCATTACCATAAAATATGAAAATTTATAAACATATAAAGTGCAATCAAGGAGTTCTCATACCATTCCACAGCACATAACAGTTTCGGAATATGATCCCAAATGGCCTTTTATGTATTCTGAAGAAAAGGAAAAAATTACCGCAATACTTAAAAGTAATTGTATTGCAATATACCATATCGGAAGCACCTCGGTGGAGGGGCTTTGGGCAAAGCCTGTCATAGATATCCTTGTAGCGGTAAGGAGTCTTGAGGAGACGGACGCCGCTTCAGAAAGCTTTTCGGAGATAGGCTATGAATATCTCGGAGAGTTCGGAATACCCGGGAGGCGCTATCTCAGAAAAGGCGGAGATGAGAGGACACATCAGATACACATATTTCAGGCGGATGATTGGAATAACATCTCAAGGCACCTCGCTTTTCGGGATTTTATGCGCAGCCATGAAGAGGAAAGAAGCGAATATGCTGAGCTTAAAAAGAGTCTTGCTGAGAAATTTCCCTATGACATAGACGGCTATTGCGACGGTAAGGATGGATTTGTGAAGGAAATGGAAAAACGCGCCCTTTCTCTGTATGACTGCTCATGGGACAGACTGTATATTGAGGCCGGGAAGGTGCAGTACGAAAGGCATATATCCTCACTGCTTGAAGCGGGGGCAGTTTCAGCAGCGCTACTTACAGAAAAAGGAAATATTTATGTGGGAGTCAGCATAGATACTGCCTGTTCATTGGGTATGTGTGCGGAAAGAAATGCGATCGCCAACATGATCACAAATGGAGAAAGCAGGCTCAAAAAAATAGTTGCGCTGATGCCTGACGGAAAGGCCGGCATGCCCTGCGGAGCTTGTCGTGAGCTTATGATGCAGCTTGGAGATAAAGCGGGAGAAACTGAAATCTTATGTGACTATGAAACAAAGAGGACAGTAAAACTAAAGTCACTTATCCCTGATTGGTGGAAAACAGAATAATACAGAGGATATATTATCGGCAGGCTGTCATAATTGATAGCCTGCCGTTTTGAAGCCGGGTTATTATTTGTTCATTACATCTTTGAGTATACAGTCTTGGTCTGAACTCCTTCGATCATGCCGAGCTTTCCTGTAATTGCGCTTATGACAGGGTTGGGAGCATCAAGGACGATGCTTATGATAGACACCTTTCTCTGACGGTAGGGAATTCCCATTCTTCCTACGATATAAGCGCCGTACTCGTGAAGGATATGGTTGATCTTTTCACTCTGCTCTGTGTCCTCCACAATGATACCCACAAGAGCGATCCTGCTCTCCTCTGAATTGTTACAACCCGCTGTTACATTTGCATTTTCCATAATAAATTCTCCTTTCTGCGGCAATTTTCAGGCTGACGGTCTTTTTTTACGAATCGACATCGAGCCATTATTGCCCTTTATTTATCTGCTTTCAAGGAGAGCCGCCGCCTTTGGGAAGGGTTTAAGGCTTCGCTTAAGTATCCCCTTTGTCTGAGCAATTATGAGACCGTAATTTGCTATGGGAACGCCCTGATCCGAAGCACAGCTTATCCTGTATTTCATCTCTCTTTCGTTGAGCATACATCCTCCGCAGTGGATAACCATGCTGTAAGGCGAAAGGTCTGTGGGAAACTCTGTTCCCGATGTGAAGGAAAAGCTAAGCTTCTTTCCTGTGTAGGAGGATATCCACAAAGGCATCTTTTCCGTTCCTATATCTCCACATTGGCGATGGTGAGTGCAGCCTTCGGATATGAGTATTTTGTCCCCGTCCTTTAGGGATTCAAGGGCGCTTACACCACGCACAAGCTCATAGAGATTTCCCTTATGTCTTGCAAACAGTATGGAGAAGGAGGTCAGCTCTATGTCGTCGGGTACAGCCTTTGAGACCTCGGAAAAGACCTGACTGTCTGTTATTACAAGCCTCGGTGCCTTTGATTTTTTCAGCTCAGCTATGGTCTCTGCCACTCTGTCACTCGGAGTGACAACAGATACAGCTCTCGCCTCCAGTATATCACGAATCGTCTGCTGTTGGGGAAGAATAAGTCTTCCTTTTGGAGCGGCCTTGTCTATGGGTATGACGAGAACTACTGTATCTCCGGGCTTCAACAGATCCGATACTATTGGGAACTCAGCCTTTTGTTCAGGTACGGAGGCAGCTATAGTTTCCTTAAGGAGAGAGATATTCTCTCCTGTAAGAGCGCTGACCCGGATAGCCTTCTTTCCTGCGGGAGAGATCATTTCAGGGGGAGCTTCCTTATCACCTTTGGAAGTGGCAAGCCTGTCAAGCTTATTTGCAACGATTATATATGGAATATTTTTTTCTATGCATTTTTTTTCAAGAGCCGCATCCTCGGGGGAAAAGCCTTCGGTTCCGTCGTAGACAATGACAGCCACATCTGTTTTGTTAAGCATCTGATAGCTTCTCTTTACTCTGAGTGAGCCGAGCTCTCCTGTGTCATCTATACCCGGAGTGTCGATAATTACAACCGGACCAAGGGGCAGAAGCTCCATGGCCTTTTGAACAGGGTCTGTGGTAGTGCCTTTTACATCAGAGACTATGGAAAGATTTTGGCCTGTGATGGCGTTTATGAGTCCTGATTTTCCTGCGTTTCTCTTTCCGAATATGCCTATATGTACTCTGTCTCCCGAGGGGGTGCTGTTGAGCCCCGCGGACAGGTTGGAATCACTCATTTCTGTAACCTCCTTAAATTTAATTGTCGTCTCATGCCACGGGAGCAGGGAAGACGCAAGTGTACTCTTTCTTTAAAAGTCGGATCTTTCTTATCAATACCGGAATATCAAAGGCCTTCTGCAAAAGCTCCTCCCTTAATATTTCCTGTGATGAGCCGAAGGCTGCGGTGCCGTCAGGCATTATCAGAAGTGATTTTTGAGACAGGGACAGAGCATGGTCGGGGTAGTGAGTGTTTAATATGGCGGATATCCCGCGCTCCTCATAGAGGCGGCTGATGACGGAAAGCACCGCAGAGCAGTTTTTAAAGTCCAGATTTGATTCAGGCTCATCAAGGACAAGGAGGGAGGGCTCGCAGGCAAGAGCTCTTGCTATAAGTACAAGCTGATATTCGCCTCCGCTTATTTGATTGCAGAGCCTGTTACGAAGATATCCTATGTTAAGGAGCTCAAGGGCTTCATCAACCTTTTCCCAATCCTTTTTTCCGGGACGTTCCCATTCCTTAAGCTCGGCGCTTCGTCCGAGTACCACCATGTCCTTTACACTGTAGGAAAAGCTTGCCTTTTTTGCCTGAGGGACATAGCCGACCTTTTTTCTGAAAACCTTTTGTGGAATGGAGTCTATATTTTCTCCGTCAAGATAGGCCCCTCCCTTGCTGAAGGGAAGGAGTCCGAGCATACATTTAAGGAGAGTAGTCTTTCCGGCACCGTTTGAGCCGAGAACAGCTATTATCTCAGGGCCTTCAAGAGAGAAGGATATATCTTTTAAGATCTCCTTTTTTGATGAGTAATTGAAGGAACCGCTCCTTACTTCGAAATTCATACCTGAATACCTCCTGTCTTTCTGAGAAGTACTATGAAAAACGGAGCTCCTATTATGGCTGTAAGAATGGAAACAGGGAGCTCTGCTGCTGTGGCACAGCGGGCTACAGTATCTATTGCAAGCATGAATATGGCTCCGAGGCCCATGCTTGCGGGTATGACGAGGGTATTGTCATTTCCGAATATCATTCTTGATATATGCGGTATCAGAAGTCCGACCCAGCCTATGAGTCCGCACATGGAAACTACCGAGGCTGTTATCATGGTGGAGCCGAGGACTATAAGCGCTCTGAGCCTTTTCACAGGAACTCCCAGAGCCGTGGCCTCCTCCTCTGAAAGGCTCATGGCATTTAAGCGCCAGCGGAGTATGTATATTATGAGCATTCCTGAGATTATAAAGGGAGCTCCCATAAAAAGTGTCTCGGAGGTGGTGCCTGACAGGCTTCCCATGAGCCAGAAGGTGATTGCGGGAAGCACATCCTGGGGATCGGCCGTATATTTTACCAATGACACCAGAGCGGAAAAAAGAGCGCTTACCACCATACCTGAGAGGATCAGCATAACTATCGTGGAGCCTCCCCTTACATTTCCTACTGTATATACCAGAAGCACGGCAAGCACTCCGAACAAAAGGGAAAGGGCCTGAACAATTATTGTAGGAAATCCCATGAGTATTCCAAGTACTGCTCCGAAGGAGGCTCCCGTTGCGACTCCCAAGGTGTCGGGAGCTGCAAGGGGATTTGAAAACAGCGCCTGAAAGGCTCCTCCTGATACGCTCAACCCCGCCCCCGCCAGTATGGCAAGGCCTATGCGGGGAAGGCGTATATTAAAGATAACATTTCCTGCGGCCTCGGGGACCTTCACATCCGGGAAGGCATTAGGAAGAAGTGCCGCGAAGAATTCGATAAGGCCTATCTTGTAGCGCCCCATGGTAACAGCCAAAGCCGCAAGCACAAGGAGAACCGCAAGGATGGCTATTGCCCAAACCATATTTTTGTTGAGTATTTTGTCTATCTTTTCGGGTTTCATTTCATTCTGTCCTATTTTTGAGTTCCCTCCGCCGCGTGAGCCTCGGGATTATACATCCTTTCCACCTGCTCGTCTGTGAGTTCTATGCCGTAGATATCCCGGTAGTAGTCCTTGACTTCCTTATTGAGGTCAATGTCCGAAAACAGCTCGGGGTAAGTCTTTTGGGCAAGCCAAAGAAGAGTCACGGGAGTGTCGGTTCCCGGAGTATAGCTGCGGTAGGAGCCGAGAGGCATCTTATAGACGGCCTTGTCCTTTACGGCCTTTACTGAGGACCAGTCATTTCCCAAGGCATTATTATAGAGATCGTCAGGCATAGCCGCGGTAAAGTTGGTGATGAACACCACATCGGGATCCCAGGTATATATCTGCTCCATGTTTATTACGGCGTTTGAGTTGTCCGCCGCTATCTCCTCCGCCGCGTTTCTGCCGCCTACAGCCTCAGCCCAGAATTGTCCGAAAAAGTTCTTTCCGGAGGTGACTATTTGATTGTCATCGTACTGATATAGGAAGAGTATATCCTTTTTTTCATCCTCCGAAAGAGTTTCTGTGCGTTCATTTATCATGTCATAGATCTCCTTACTGTAGGCGGAGACCTCGCTGCTCTTTGACTCCTCTGGGAAAACCCGGGAAAGCAGGTCTATCCACTGATCATAGGTCTCAAGGACATCATAATTCCACTTGCTTGTGGACACGGCAAGGCAGGGGATTCCGGCGCTCTCCATAGCCGTCCGCCACTCGTCATTTCCCGCAAGGTAGAATACGACATCGGGCTCAAGAGTCAAAAGTTCCTCCACATTAAGGTCGCTTCCGTTGGTAAAGCCTGTGTCAGCCTCAAGTATCTCTGGGAAGATCTCTCCCAGAAGCCCTATCTCTGCAGCACTCATGGATGCGGGAGGCATGCCGACTATCTTTTCCGCAGAGCCGAGGTACATGGCTATGACGGAGGGGAAGGGAAGTATCCCCGCAACAGCAACGCGGTTTACCTCCTTGGGTATGACAACGGTATTGCCGTCATGGTCAGTGACTGTTACAGTTTCCTCGTCACTGCCGTCCTTTGAAACATCATTTTCCGATGAGTCGGCGATATCTTCAGCTGTTCCTGCGGATTCAGCGACTCCTGTCGCCTCTTTTGAGGCCTCGTTTGTTCCCCCACAGCCTGCGAGGGAGGCGGCAAAGAGGGAAGCCGCCAATATAAGTGAAAGTTTTTTTCTTATCATGGGTCTTTATCTCCTGAAAATTTATTCTATGTAAAGTTTTTTAAAACCTTTTCCTATCAAAACAGGAATGTCCTTTCGGAATATCCTTCCCGAGCATGCTTCATGGGGAATAGAGATAAACCTTGCGTGAGAGCTATCTGAAAGAGCGGGCTTAAAAAGCGGGTCTGCAAAAATCAGATCGGCATCCTCGTAAAGTCTGAAAAAGTCGTCCTCCTCAGCCTCTGTAATATCCCTGCTTCTGAGCATATCTCTGTCGCAGAGGTTTTCCAGGGGAGTCAGGATACGAAGTCCTTTTATATCTCTTTCAGCCTCAAGGGCATTTCTCAGAGACGCCGCAAATACAGGCTCTCCTGTTATGTAAGAGGGGGCTGCTTTATCACATTTATCAGGTTGGGGTGCATCCTCTCTTACATGGAAAAACGGTCGGGATTTTCCTGTAAGTGCCGCCTCCTTAAGGTCTGAGAAAAGTCTTTTTGTATATATCTCGCCGATGGGTACACCGATAATGTACGGAATATTAAATTCCTTTTCCAGATATTTTGCCTGAGAGAGTCCCGATGACGAAAGTACCCAGCTGACATCAGCATCGGTGCAGTTCATAAGCTCATCAAAGGAGCTACCCATTGAAAAGCAGCACTGAACCTTTATGTCGTTTTCATTACACAGCTTTTTTATAGACTCTGCATTTCCTGTAACGGAAAAGTCAAGGGGAGTTACTCCCAGGAGATTTACAGAGATATTTTTTGAGCTGCCGGGGGCGGGATTTGAGTTTTCCTCGGTGGACTTTGCGTATGTACTACAGAAGCGTTCGGTTATTGCCCTGAATGCCATGGACTCTCCGCAAAGATAGGAATGCATCCCGTTTGTGGCAAAGCCGAAGGTGGGAATTCCTGTCCTTTTTTCTATCTCCTTTGCCACCGACGGAAAATCCGTCCCCATCATCATGGGTATGGGAGTCCCTGCCACAGCTATAAATCGGGGATAAAGCTCCTTAGCAGCATGGCATACATCCTTAATAAGTTTTTCGTCGTCTCCGAGTATGGCCTCGTGTTCGGAAAGAGCTGATATATATACCATTGACGGCGTATCATACCATCTCGGCTCGTCATGTGTATTATATGTGGAGTTGCAGCCGGAGGCGTCATGCATTATAACCATGCCGCCCATCTCATAGAGAGCGGAGCATACTCCTGAAACATCCGCCGTGTATGTGGAAAGAATACTGCATACCTGTCTCATGCACAGCACCCCCATCCCTTTACCTGAATAATTGATTTAGTGTCCTTTTCCTCAAGATAGGCTTCACGCATGAGCTCCATTAGGCGGCAGATACCTGCGAAGCCGTAGAGTCCTCCTCCCTCAAGGAGATTTACGAAATGCCTTGTGCCGGTAAAGTAGGCGGCCTTCTGTCCTATGGCAAGTATGTCCGCGTTATTTCCGGCGGAAAATGGCATCTTCGGGTCTGTTGTGGCATATATCTTAAGCTCTCCGTGTTTTTCCTTAAGCCTGAAAAAGACTTCCTTTTCTTCCGGAGTAAAGCTGTCGGCGTACACGGAGCTTACGTTAAAGCCATTATCAAGAAGAAGAGACGCAAGGCCCAATGGCCTCGGAGTAGCGGTATAATCTATCGCGATCTCTGTCCCTGAAAGGAGCTCTGCCGTTTTTTTCAGCTCCTTTTCGGCTCTTTCCTTATATTCTGACAGGTCCATAGGCGGGACTTGAAGCTCATTTGAAAGAGTGTTCAGAGAGGCCTCTATTTCTTCTGCGTCATAGCTTAAAGGCAGATAAAGATGCTTCTTTTTAAGTCTTCGTGAAAGCTCGTCCCCCGCCTGCTTAGCAGCAGGATTATAGCTTATGTTAAGGCGGCTCTCCGCCATTTTCAGATATTCATCATAGCTTTTGCAGGAGCAGATATCCCTTATCTCGAGACCGGCAGAGCTTATCAGCTTTACTATTTCACTGTCCTTAAGTGTCTCTGTGATATTTCCTATAAAGTTTACGGCATCAGCAGTGACATCACAGGGTCTTAAAAGCGAGTAGAGCTGCATCCTCATTTTGCTGTCGGGGCTTATTTTTGTCTTTCTCAATATGGGAGTCATGTAGCAGTCTGTAAAGTCGATATCAGGGAAAGACTCCCTGAGCTTTCTATATACATAGCTGAGATCGCAGCCTGTAAAGTGGTGTATACAGCTTGTAAATACCAAGACGGCACGGGGCTTTTTCTTAAGCTTTGAAAGCACGTCGCGAACACCGTTTATGATGAGCTCCTCCATATCCCCGTCGGTCACATTGTTTTCTCTTACGGCAATGGTGGAAAATCTTCCGGAGGCTCCCATCTCCGCTGCGGTGAGGACGACTCCCCTGAGGCATCCTTGAGCGCAGACAAATATCTGGTGGCTTTCGGGGAGCAGCATGCCCACATGAACTATGTTCCAGGGACCTCTTGCGGGAGCGGCGTACTCGACTCCGGGGTAAAAGGGAGACGGAAATTCAGCCTCTCCTATGGGAATACAGGCGGCCTTTGGAACGATCCTGTCCCTTTCTCTTAAATTAATCACAGCCTTCCCCTCCCTCCTTCACTTCTTCCTTTTTGCAGGCTTCAAGGATCCTTTCGGAAAGTGCTTTGTAGCAGTCTGCCATCTCACTTTCAGGAAACGCCTCCAAAACAGTCTTTTGAAGCTCGTCAGCCTTTTGAACTGTGGAGCTGAAGGGGAGTATTCCTATAATTTCCGAATTTATATCGTGGGCAAGCTCCTTGACCTTTTCTTCCTCCCTGTCCACATTTTTCTTGTTAAGGATTATTCCGCCAAGGCTTGCATAGCCTCTGTCGGAGAAGCCGGCTACTGCCTCCGCGATATTTGCCGCCGCATGAATCGCCATGTTTTCGCCTGAGGTTATGACAAATACTTTTTCCGCATAACCCTCTCTTATGGGCATTGCAAAGCCTCCGCAGACAACATCACCGAGAACATCGTAGATTACGATGTCGGGCTTAAATATCTCAAAGGCATTTTTCTCCTCAAGCATTTCCATGGCGGCGATTATACCGCGCCCTGCACAGCCCTTTCCGGGAGTGGGTCCTCCCGCCTCAACACACAGGACTCCCATATAGCCCTCGGTCACAAGCTCGGAGAGCTCGGCGCTTTTACCCTTTTTCCTGATAATATCAAGGACAGTCTCGGTATTTTTTCCGGAGTGAAGGTAAGCAGTGGAATCCGCCTTGGGGTCGCATCCTATCTGCATTACCTTAAGGCCCCTTAAGGCAAATGCCGCAGCGAGATTTGAGGCTGTGGTTGACTTTCCTATGCCTCCCTTTCCGTATATTGCAAGTTTTATCATTTCTCATTCCTCCCTGTAATCGCCACGGTCCGTCACTACCTCGTAGCCTATGGCTTCTATTTTTTCCTGCAGTACAAGTCGGCTCTTTAAGGAATCCGACGAAGCATCAACCTTCTTGTCGTAAAGCATGTATCTTTTTCTCGCCTCATAGGGGGAGATATTTGGCATTACCACGTTGGCACCTGCAAGAATTCCTTGTTCTCTTCCGTCCTCCATGGCTGTACCGAGAGCTGTAGTTGCGGGAAGTAGCACATGAGGGTGCATAAGGCGTATGAGACTTAAGAGAAAGAGCGTGTCCTCAACACTTCCCGCAGGAAAGTCCTTAAAGGGCGTGTACTTGTGAGGGATGAAGGGACCTATCCCTATCATCTGAGGACGAAGCTTTTTCATACAGATAAGATCCTCAGAAAGCTGTGCGGCAGTCTGATAAGGAGAGCCCACCATGCATCCGCAGCCCGTCTGGTAGCCTATATCTATGAGATCCTTAAGGCAGCGCATTCTGTTTTCAAGGGTCTGACACTCAGGATGCAGTTTTTTGTAATGGCAGGGATCGGCGGTTTCGTGGCGAAGAAGATATCTGTCCGCGCCTGCGTCAAATAATATCTGATAGGATTCCCTTGACCTTTCTCCCAGAGAGAGAGTCACAGCACACTCGGAAAATTCAGCTTTTATTTTCTTTATAAGCGTCGCCATGCGCTCGTCGGTCCACCAAGGATCCTCGCCGCCCTGAAGGACGAAGGTGCGAAATCCCGCCTCATAGCCGTAGCGGCAGCACTGAAGGATATCCTCAGGAGAGAGGCGGTATCTCTCGGCATTTTTATTGCTTTTTCTTATGCCGCAATAATAGCAGTCATTTTTACAGTAATTGGAAATTTCTATGAGGCCTCGAAAATAGATTTTGTTTCCGAAGATCCTCAGAGACACAGCGCGGGCTCTTGAGGCCGCGTAGGCCCTGTCCTCGCTGCTGTAAGAGGATATGAGAGCGATAAGCTCGTCCTTTGACAACTCCCCTTCCTTTTCCAGTCTGTCAATTAAAGCTCTGTTGTCAGACATTTTTCACCGTCCTTTATTTATCGTGCGGGCAAAGCTCGGGGGAGAAGAAAAAAACAGCGCCCTTTTCCTGAGGGATAAAGGGCGCATAAGACCGATACGGTTTCGCCTTCCGACTCCGAACGAATCATCGTCTGCTCAGCACGAAAATATGATTAATTTTTCAAAAGTAAGGAAAGTATATCACTTATCAAAGAAATATACAAACAAAATTTTACTAAATCGGCAAAAATATTTTATAAAATTTGTGTAATTGTTACAAAATTAACTATCTTGGGTATCAGATGACAAACTGATCAAGATGTCTCTTGCTGAGGATAAGGGACTTCTCAACCAGCTCCTTCGAGCCTTCAAAGGTCCTGTCCTCAACCTCAACACAGGTATATCCGTCAAAGCCGATATCCCTTAAGGCTGATACATAGCGTCCCCAGTCAATGTCTCCGAGTCCGGGGATCTTAGGAACTGTATAGAGAGAAGGGTTTGCAAGTATGCCGTAATCGTCAAACTTCTCCTTTACAATGTGCATGTCCTTATAGTGGACATGATAGATCCTGTCCGCAAACTCGTAGAGAGGCTTTATGTAGTCCATGTGCTGAAGCACGAAATGGGAGGGGTCGTAGTTAAGACCGAGGTTCTTGCTTGGAATTATCTCAAACATCTTTCTCCATATGGCGGGGCTTGCCGCAAGGTTCTTCCCTCCGGGCCACTCGTCATTTGTGAACCACATAGGACAGTTCTCTATAGCGATGACCACATTGTGATCCTCTGCAAACTTTACTATAGGAGGCCAGATCTCCGAGTAAAGCTTTATATTTTCGTCTATATTCTTTCCTATCTCACGGCCTATGAAGGTGGTCACCATGTTTACTCCGAGCCTCTCGGAAGCAAGTATGACCTTTTTGAGATGCTCGATATTCTTTGCTCTCTGCTCCAAATCGCCGTCCATGGTGTTGGGGTAGAAGGCGAGGGAGGATATCTCAACGCCCTTTTCCTTACAGTAGGACTTGATGTGCTCGACCTTTGCATCGTCGAGAGTATCCACATCTATATGGGTAACTCCCGCATAGCGGCGCTCGGCCTTTCCCACAGGCCAGCAGGCAACCTCAACACAGTCATAGCCTGTGCGGGATGCAAAATCAATAACCTCCTCAAAGCTGTAGGTATCAAGAATTGAAGTAATAAATCCTAATTTCATAAGCGTCACCTCATAAGATTTTGTGTATTATAACTGAAGCATAGCATTTGAATGTAAAAAAATCAATATATTTTCACAAAACTATGAAAAATTTACATGACGCATACAGGGAATCTGCACTTGTTTTTTGAGTACTATTTATTAAGTTTGGTGGATTGTCTTACTATGATCTCTGTCTCAAGCCTTATGTGCCTCGGGATTATGTCCTCCCCCAGGAGCCTTTCTATAAGTAGCTCGCAGGATTGGTAGCCTATCTCCTCGGCGGGCTGATCCACGGTTGTGAGCTGGGGATCACACATAAGTGAAGCCTCTATATTATCAAAGCCTATGACGGACACATCATCGGGGACTCTCAGCCCCAGCTTTTTTGCCGCGTTTATGGCGGCTACCGCAAATACATCAGCAGCGGCAAATATAGCATCCGGACGGCTCTCCATGCTCAAGAGATATGCGGCCTTTGAAAAAGCGGATTGATAATTTATGGCGGAGATATGAGCCTTTCTGTCCTCACTTATATCGAGTCCCGCCTCTTGAAGGGCCTCATCAAAGCCCTGCTCTCTGTCTCTTGCATAGGCGTTTCTGCTGAAGCTGTTGAGAAGGCCTATCCTTCTGCAGCCTGTGGAGATAAGATATTCCACAGCTTTTTTTGCAGACATTACATTGTCTATGGATACATATGAAAATCCGGGGTCATCAATATATTCAGAGCACATGACGACAGGGCATATGGAGTTTAGCTCGGAAAGAGCCTTCTTTGATATGGGGGATACCATAAGAACTCCCGAGGCTCCGCTGTTTTTTATTGTGCGAAGGTGTACCGCGGCGCGTGTATAAAAATCGTCGGCCTGCATAAAGAAAAGGTCGTATTCGTGAAAGCGGGCGGCCTTTCTTATTCCCCTTATAACACGGGCGTAAAAGGGATTTTCAAAATCCGGCATACACACAAGTATGAGCCTGCGGTCGATATCCTGTCGTACGGGAACGGAGCGGGGAACAAAGCCCAGCTTTTCTATGGCGCTTAAGACTTTTTCTCTGGTATCTCCGTTTACTATATCTTTATTATTTATTATACGAGAGACTGTGGCTATGGATACTCCGGCGTCCTTCGCCACGTCCTCTATGGTAACTCTCTTTTTCTTCTTTTCGGTCATAAAATATCCTCTTTAATTAAGCGCGATTAACTAATTATATATCTTAAGACACAAATTGTCATTGCTTTTATCATAATTTACATAATCTCAATGTGTGAAAATTTTCATAAACGCTTAAAAAACTTAAGAAAAATTAGTTGAACTTTGATGATTACATGACAACAAACCTGAAAAATGCCCAATCAATTTATTAATTCAGACTTACATATAGATTAATTGCACAAAAACAGATTGACTTTATCTATGTAAAAAGTTATAATATCGAATGTAAAATTTTCAAGAAAAGCTTGAAAAAATCTGATTACAGATCAAAAAGGAGAAAAAAACGTGAAGAAGACCTTAAATATCGCACTTATAGGTACAGGATTCATTGGAAAGCAGCATCTTGAGGCTATTCGCCGCATACCCTACACCAATATCGTGGCGATCGCCGACTGCAATGAGGAAGGCCTTAAAAGGACAGCGGAGGCCTTCGGAATAGAAAAGACATATACAGATTATCGTGAGATGCTGGAGAAGGAGGACATCGATGTTGTTCATAACTGTACTCCCAGCGCCATGCACTATGAAATAAATAAAGAGGTCATAAAGAGCGGACATCACATTTATTCGGAGAAGCCTCTTACACTTACCTCCGAGGAGAGCGGAGAGCTCGTAGCCCTCGCAAAGGAGTACGGAGTAGCTACCGGAGCAAACTTTAACTACCGCAATAATGCCATGGTGAGAGAGATGAGGGAGCGCATTAAAAACGGTGAGGCGGGAAAGCCCCTTGTGGTTCACGGCGCTTACCTTCAGGACTGGCTGATGTTCGACACGGACTATGACTGGAGGATGGATCCGAAGCTCGGAGGAAACTCGAGAGCTCTCTCAGATATCGGTTCCCATTGCTTTGACACCATACAGTTCGTGTTGGGAGAGAAGATCACTGAGGTAAATGCCAACGCTATAATCATATACCCCGAGAGAAAGAAGACAGAGGGCGGAGGAACCTTCAGCGCATCAGCGGGAAAGGTTACGGATACCTATAAGGTTCTGAACGAGGACGTTGCCTTTGTAATGGCCAAGTTTGAGAGCGGACTCCAGGGCTTCTTCAATATCAGCCAGGTATGCGGAGGAAAGAAGAATGGCCTTGAGATAAATGTAAGCGGAAGTAAGGAATCCCTTGAGTGGCACCAGGAACAGTCCGACAGACTCCACATAGGAAAGAGAGAGACGGGAAACGAGGAGCTCTTTATGGGAGAGGCATACCTTACAGGAGAGGTAAAGCGCTTTGCGACTCTTCCCAACGGACACCCTGTAGGTTGGGCGGACGCCTTCAGAAACGGAATATTGAGTTTCTATGAGTCCATATGGGATGAAAGCTACAAAAATAACGGATTCAAGTGGTATGCGGATTTTGAGAGTGCGCATCACATTATGAAGATCATAGAGGCCTGCCTTGAGAGCAGCAAGGTAAAGGGATGGGTAAAGGTAGGATAAAAGACGGGATAAGACAGATAAAAACTCGAAGGGATTAAATAAAGAGCTTAACAAAGATTCATAAATAACATTTATGATAAATATTAAGGAGGTATTTTATGAAAAAGAACTTATTGACACTTGGACTTGCAGCTGTACTTTCAGTATCACTGCTTGCGGGCTGCTCAAGCTCCGCAGAGGAGACCACAGCCGCAGAGACTGAGGCTGCTACCGAGGCTGCAACAGAAGAAGCTGCAGAAGAGGAAAGCACAGAGGCCGCTTCGGAGGAAGCTGCTGACGCGGAGACTACAGCTTTCGACGGAAAGCTCGGAGTTATCGTGCTTGAGGCTGACCACGGATGGACAGCGGGAGTTTCATACTACGCTGAGCAGAAGTGTGACGAGATGGGGATCGACTACCAGATCTACACATCAAACAACGTAAACGACCAGGCTAACCAGATAGAGCAGGCTATATCCGACGGATGCACAGCTATAGTTCTCGAGCCCCATACTGATGAGGTTTCTATAGCAGCTCAGGCTATCCCCGATGCAGGTATTCCCCTTGTTCTCTTCGACAGAACAGTTACAGGTGACTACGATGCATATGTAGCAGGAGACAACCCCGGAATCGGAACAGCAGGAGCAAAGGAGATAGGAGAGCTTCTCGGAGGACAGGGAACAGTTATAGTTCACAATGTACCCAGCTCAGGTGTTGTAAGCACAGACCGTGTTGACGCATTCAAGGCTGAGATGGAAGCTGGCTATCCCGACATTAAACTTATCGACATCACAACAGACGATTTCACACAGGAGAGCGGACTTAAGGCTATGACAGACGCCCTTGTTGCAAATCCCGAGATCGACGCTGTATTCTCAATAGATGATGAGTCATCACTCGGATTCCTTCGCGCTATCAATGATGCCGGAAGAACAGACATTCAGCTTATGACAGGCTGCGGCGGAGCACAGGCTTACTTCAATGCTATCGCAGAGCAGGAGGGCGCTCCGGAGCTTATAACAGCAACCTACAGCCCTATGATGATCCAGGATGCTATCGACGTTGCTATAGAGATAGCTAACGGCGGAACAGTAGAGAAGGAAGTAATCGTTCCTCCCACTATAGTATCAAAGGACAATGTTGACGAGTTCCTTGACAGCTCTTCACCTTACTAAAAATAAATTAGTATCTGACGCTTTAAAAAGCTGAAATTACGGGGGAGAATAAAAAATTTTTCTCCCCTGTATTACGTTTTATGACTAAGTCAGGAGATATCTATGGCAAAAACGATCGTGGAAATGAGGGAGATAGAGAAATCCTTCAATGAAAACAAGGTCCTTCGCAAGGTGGACTTTAAACTTAAGGAGGGCAGTATCCATGCGCTGCTCGGAGAAAACGGAACAGGAAAAACTACGCTTATGAATATCCTTGGAGGAGTGCTCCCCAAGGACTCGGGCAGCATCCTGATAGACGGGCGTCCTGTCGAGGAGACGGGGCACGGAATGATAGCGTTTATTCACCAGGAGCTGTCTCTTATAAATGATTTGAATGTATATGAAAACATGTTTCTCGGAAGAGAACTCAAAAAGGGCATCTTTATTGACCGTAAGGCTATGAGAGAGCGCACGGAGGAGATCCTTAAGAGAATGGATGTGGAGCTTTCTCCCGATGCTATGGTGGGGGAGCTCAGTGCATCCTACAAGCAGATAGTGGAGATCGCAGGCGCCCTCATGCAAAATGCCAAGGTCATTATAATGGACGAGCCCACTACAGCCCTTACGGATGTGGAGATATCACACATCTTTAAGCTTATGAGGGATCTTAAAGCCCAGGGAGTAAGCATTGTTTTCATCTCACATAAACTTAACGAGGTGGTCGAGATCTGCGATTGCTACACTGTTATGAGAGACGGAGTGGTGGTTGCGACAGGAGAGGTGACAGAGGAAACCACCGAAAACAAGCTTGCAGGCTATATGGTGGGAAAAGAGCTCAGCTACGATGATCTCTATGAGACAAGAGAGGTCGGAGACGTTATCCTTGAGCTCAAAAATCTCTCGAGGGATAGAGAATTCAAGGATATAAACATGAACGTCAGAAAGGGAGAGATCGTGGGAGTCACAGGACTCCTCGGAGACGGAAGGAGCGAGGTCTTTGAGACTGTATACGGCTGCAATCACAGCTACGAGGGAAGCATACTTGTGGACGGAAAGGCAGCAGTGCTTCACACTACCGACCACGCACAGAAGCTCGGAATAGCCTATGTCCCCAGAGACAGAAAAGAAAACGGCATCATAAAGGATATGAGCGTTGCGGACAACATGTCCGTGAGCGTCCTCTCCATGTACAGAAAGGGATTGCTCCTTGACAAGAAAAGGATAAGCGAATCCAACCGGAAGTATGTTAAGGAGCTCAACATAAAGGTCGCTGACCTCAATAATTCCATAACATCTCTTTCGGGAGGAAATCAGCAGAAGGCTGTTCTCGGAAAGGCCCTCGGCTCCGAGCCGAGGATAGTGATCCTCGACAATCCTACACAGGGAGTGGATGTGGGTGCAAAGCTTGAGATCTACAATATTATTATGGGACTTGCAAAGCAGGGCGTCAGCTTTGTCGTGCTGTCCAGTGAGGCGCATGAGATAATGATGCTGTGCGACAGGACCTATGTGATGTTCCACGGAGAGGTGAAGGCCGAGCTTTCACGAAACGACTTTTCCGAGGAACGCATAATGGTAGCTGCCACGGGCGGTCAGATATAAGGAGAAGCAGATATGAACAAGAAATTCAACATGAAGAAATTTTTAAGTGAAAACAGTGCTGTTGTCGCCTTTGTTTTGCTTTTTGTGATAGCGGTATGTCTGAAAAATACTACCTTCCTTAATATAAGGAACCTCACGAACATACTTTTGAACAATTCCATTATAGGTATAGTGGCCCTTGGAATGACGTTGATAATCATAACAGGCGGAATCGATCTTTCGGTCGGCTCACAGCTTGCGGCCACAGGACTTTTCACCATAACAGTATTCAATCAGACCGGAAGCATATTTCTCGGCATAGCTGCGGGAATAGCAATGGGAATGGTAATGGGCCTTGCCACAGGAGCTCTCGTGGCAAAATGCTCGATACCGGCCTTCATAGTCACCTTGGGCACCATGAGTATATACAGGTCAGTGGCTCAGTATTTCTTTAAGGGCGGCGGAATCCTTGCACAGGGAGACAAGGTGGACGCATTTGTAGCTATATCAAACACAAGGCTCTTCGGCGCAATTCCCCTTCCTATTCTTTATTGGCTGATACTTGCGGTAATCATAGGTGTATTTTCAAACAGAGTTGCCACAGGAAGACGTATATATGCCATAGGAAGCAATGAGAAGGCTGCAAAGCTTTCAGGAATAAATGTTGACAGAGTAAAAATAGCGACCTACATGATCTCGGGCGCTCTCGTTGCGGCAGCCTCTGTAGTCGAGGCCTCAAGACTGGGAAGCATGAACTCCGCATCATCAGGTACCTCCTACGAGATGGATGCCATAGCAGCCGTAGTTATCGGAGGAACCAGCATGTCAGGAGGTAAGGGAAAGATCATAGGAACCGTATTCGGAACCCTTACCCTTGGAATAATAGATAATATGATGAACATGTTGGGAGTTCCCACCTTCCTTGTGTCAGCTATAAAGGGAGCCATAATAATCATAGCAGTTCTCTTCCAGAGACTTCTTGATACAGAGAAAAAGTAATTGCCGAGATAGGAGAGGTATGGACAGATACAAAAAAAATCCCCTCTGTCTCGGGGCGCTGGACATAGGAGGAACAAAAATATCCATAGGCATAGCAGATGAAAGAGGAAGGATAATAGCCTCGGAGAAGATAAAGACCGAAAAGGATCCGGAGGCTGCAATGAAGACTGCCGCCGAGTACCTTAAAAATATGTCCGAGCTGAGATCCTGTAAGCTTGAGGCTGTAGGAGTTTCCTGCGCGGGGCCTGTGGATACGGTCACAGGAAAGGTGAACAATCCATATACCCTTCCCGGATGGGAGGAGTATCCTCTCACGGAAAGGCTTTCGGAGCTGTCGGGCGTTGCTGTAAAGCTCGAAAATGATGCAAATTGTGCGCTACTTGGAGAGGTTCAGCTTTCCGGCCTCCGCAAAAATCGTGTGCTGATGATAAGCATAGGTACGGGAATAGGCTGCGCCTTTTGGGACGGAAGGTCCTTTTATCGCACGGGAAAGAAATATCATCCCGAGCTCGGGCATGTTCTCATAGGCACAAACAGGACTCCTTCCGAAAAATGCTACTGCGGACATTATAATTGTGTGGAGAACCTTCTCTCGGGGACAGCCCTCCACAAGCGGGCGCAGGATGCGGGCTTCAGAGATTTTGGAGACCTCACTGAGGCGTATTTTTCAGCCTTCCACAGACAAAAGCCGGCAGCGGAGCTCTTCATAAGAGACATAAAGGCGGAGTTTCACTCGGCTCTGTGGAATTACAGCCTCGTATTCCACCCCGACAATATAGTATTAGGCGGAGGAATGGCCTTTGCATATTACAGCTTTTTTGAGGACATATGCAGAGACTTTCTTGAGTCTGTGGCAGACAGAGAGGACTTCATCCCGCCTTTTAAGCTGAGCTGTGCGGGAGACGGAGAAGCCACGGCGCTTGCGGGAGCGGCGATGCTGTGGAGGATATAAAAAATATAAACAGACATTATAAAGGGAAATAATAAAAGCCCTTTGTGATGTCTGTTTTTTGTTAATTCAGATTATTTTGTGTTGTAATACGAGATAAACAGTAGTAGTATAAAAAAATCATAGGTTTTGATGATTGAAAACTTCCTTCGAAGGAGGAAGAGAAAGGGGATAAAATGAGTAAAAAAGACAATTCGGATGTAAAAGTCGGCTTCAAGAAGGAAATAGGCCTGTGGGGAGGTATCAGTATTATCGGCGGTATCATGATAGGCTCCGGTATCTTTTACCTCGGAACACAGGTACTTGAGAGGGCACACATGAGTATGGGACTTGCCCTGATCGCATGGATAGTCGGAGGCCTTGTGTCTATTCTGGGAGGCCTTTGTTTTGCGGAGCTCGGAGCGGCAAGGCCTGAAGCGGGAGGTATGGTAGTATACTTGGATGAGGCATATCATCCTTGTATAGGATACTCGTTCGCATTTACCTCTATGCTTATAAGCGGAGCGGGCTCCATAGCCGCAATTTCAATAGCACTGCCGGAAGCCTTAAGGGCATATATAGGGCTAAGCGATATACAGGTAAAGATATTTGCGGTTATTTTTATCGTGCTGCTGACGATTTATAACTGCTACGGAGTAAAACTCAGCAATATTTTGCAGAGCATGTCCATGGCGGCAAAGCTTATCCCTATAGCTCTCATTATAGCAGGAGCCCTTGTCATGGGAAGACAGGATGTAAATCTTTCTTTGCAGCCCATGGACGGCACCGGAGAGCTCGGACTTTCAGGGGTAATAAGTACTATAGCCTTTGCCACTGTCGCTTCCTTATGGGCATATGAGGGATGGACAAACCTCAACAGCATGGCGGAGGAGATGAAAAATCCCAAGAGAGACCTGCCCCTTGCTCTCATATTCGGTATCGGCGGAGTTATGGTCATATATACAGTTTTTAACTTTGCTATTTACAGGATGCTTCCGGTAGAGACGATAAACAGCATGATAGCTTCAGGAGACGAGTATCTCGGAACAGAGGTTGCAAGGCGTGTATTCGGAAATGTGGGAGGAGTACTGGTAGTGATTGCCATGGTAATAGCCATGTTCAGCTCAAATAACGGAATGATCATCGCTTTCCCGAGAATGTATTATGCCATGGCTCAGGGCGGCCATTTCTTTAAGCCCATTGCAAAGCTTGATCCGAAGACTCATGTGCCTGTAAATTCGATGATACTTCAGGCCGTTATCTCTTCGATCCTTGTGTGCCTCAGAAACCTCAGCGAGCTGACAGCCATGGTCGTATTTGTAGGAATGGTATATAACCTCCTTGTAGTAATAAGCGTTATTGTATACAGGAAAAAATATCCCGACCTTCCGAGACCCTATAAGGCCTGGGGCTATCCTGTGACAGTAATTATATCATCGCTTCTTTTCACAGCGCTCTGTATAAATACACTGATCGAGGATCCGATAACAGCCATCATAGGCTTTGTGGTTCCTGTCATTGGAATAATCCTCTATTTTGTCTTTGACAGAAGGATAAAAAAGGACGAAAAAGAGGTCGCATAAGAAGAGTCGGTGGAAAATCAGGGATAAACCGAAAAATATCCGGAATTAGTGGAGAGATTTTATGAGAGTATATATAAGTGCTGATATAGAGGGAGTCGCGGGAGTGACTTCGTGGGATGAGACCTATCCCGGAAGAGACGGATATGAGGAAGCGAGGGACCGCATGAACAGAGAGGTGGCTGCCGCATGCAGAGGAGCCATAGCCGCAGGAGCCGACGAGATAGTGGTGAAGGACGGACATGAGACGGCCCTTAATCTTAAGCCTGAGGCCATGCCGAGGGGAGTAAAGCTCCTGAGGGGATGGGGACAATCCATACTCGGAATGATGCTTGGAGTTGACAGGGGCTTTGACTGTGCATTTTTTGTGGGTTACCATTCTGAAGCATCATCTCCCTTAAGTCCTCTTTCACATACTTCCGAATTTGATATATATCAGGAGGTTTATATTAACGGAGAAAAGACAGCCGAGATGGACATTAACGCTATGTCTGCGGCGATGTATAATGTGCCTCTTGCCTTAGTTACGGGAGATAAGGGCATATGCCTTAAGGCTTCCGATAAATACCCCTGGGTAAAGACCGCAGCGGTAAAGGAGGGGATAGGAGGGGCAACCCTAAGTCTCCATCCCGATGACGCATGCGAGTTGATAGAGAAGTCTGCGAGGGAGGCCGTTGAGGAGCGCAAGTTTAAATGCGCCCCGATCCCTGAAAAGCTTGTGCTGGAGCTTGTCTATAAAAACCATGTGAAGGCCCGCGCCGCATCGCTCTATCCGGGGGCTGTGGCGGTAGACGGATGCACAGTAAGATATGAGGCAAAGAGCCTTGAGGATATGCTCAGGGCATACAATTTCATGTCATAACAGCTGTGAAGGACAAATAAAATACAAAAATACAAAACACGAAAATACAAAAAACAAAAGATTCAGGAGGTATTTAATTATGGGATTACCCTCAGACAGCGGATTGGAGCTTTATTCAAAATGGCCTTCGGGAAAAAGAAACCTTATAACTGATATTCCCGGGGTCAAGGTGGGACACGCCACAATTAAGGACGGAGAGATAAATACAGGTGTGACGGCAATCTTGCCTCACGGAGGAAATCTCTTTAAGGAAAAGGTAATGGCGGGCTGCGCCGTATTAAACGGCTTCGGAAAGAGCCTGGGATTGGTACAGATAGAGGAGCTTGGAACTATTGAGACACCTATATTGATGACAAATACCCTCAGTGTGGGAACTGCGGCTGAGGCCCTTGTGAAATATATGCTCAAGGATAATCCTGATATAGGAGTTGAGACAGGCACTGTGAACTGTGTGGTTACAGAGTGCAATGACGGAAGGCTCAATGATATAAGAGGGCTGCATGTAAAGGAAGAGCATGTGAACGAGGCTATAAATAATGCGTCCGAGGATTTTGAAGAGGGAGCCGTAGGCGGAGGAACAGGTATGGTATGCCTTGGGCTTAAAGGAGGAATAGGCTCCGCCTCAAGGGTAATACCTGTGGACGGAAAAGACTATACTGTAGGCGCCATAGTCATGTCAAATTTCGGAAGCTCCGGAAATCTCGTTATAGGCGGAGACCACATCGGGGCACGCATAAAGGAAAGGATTGATGCAGAAAGCAAGAAGGATCTCGGCTCCATAATCATAGTTGTAGGAACAGACCTTCCCCTTTCGGACAGACAGCTTAATCGTGTGGCAAGGAGGGCGGCTGCAGCTCTCGGACGTGTGGGTTCATACATGGGAAACGGAAGCGGAGACGTGGTGCTCTCCTTCAGTACGGGAAATATTCTCTCCCATTACAGCGAAAAGGACATCATAGACATAAAGGTAATGTATGACGAAAATATAGACAAGGTTTTTGAGTCCGCTGTCGAGGCGGTAGAGGAGTCGATCATATCCGCATTGTATCATGCGGAAACGACAACAGGATTCAGAGGAAATAAATATTATTCGCTGAGAGAGTTTCTCTAAAATTATAAAAGGGGAGGGAGGACAATGTCCGGTTCCAAGGGATTCGATAAGCTCATTAAGGATATAGAGAGAGAAATGAGATATTGGGGAATGCCCGGGGCGGCGTATGCAGCCGTAAAGGACGGTGATATCGCCTGCATAGGAGGAATAGGCCTTAGAGATCGCGAGATGAAAAAGCCTGCGGGAGCAGACACGCTTTTTTGTATAGCCTCCTGCTCAAAAGCCTTTACAGGGGCTCTTGCTTCTATACTTATATCGGAGGGAAAGCTTGACCCGGACAGGCCGGTGCGGGAATATATAAAGGAATTCGGACTTGCTGATCCCGAGGCGGACAGGTACGCTACCCTCAGAGACATGCTCCTTCACAGGACAGGGCTTGCTCCCCATGATGCCATGTGGCCCCGCCCCGAGCTTAGCAGAGGTGAATTTGTAAAGAAGCTGCGTTATCTTTCTCCCGCGGCAGGATTTCGTGAAAGGACTATATATAATAATGATATTTACGGAGCTGTGGGATATGTGCTGGAGGCCGTATCAGGTCTTAAATATGAGGAGCTGCTTGATAAATACATATTCGGACCTCTCGGAATGAAAAGAAGCACCTGTCTGGCCGAAAGGCTTGTGAAGGACAGCGATCATGCCGAGCCTTACGGAAGATTTTTTGGTGAGTCCCTTAAGCTTGAAGCATGGGACTGTGGAGTGATCGCATCGGCTGCAAACATAAGTTCTACAGCCTCGGATATGGCAAAATGGTTGAACATGCTTTGCAGTGGAGGAAGAACGCCTGACAGAGGTGTACTCATACCGGAGCCTTATTTTTCGGAGATGATAAAGGGGCAGCAGCCCTATGCAAATCCTGCGGGACTTTCCGAAGAATGCTTCCCTACGGACAGCTATGCCTTCGGATGGAATGTCGGGTCATATAAAGGAACTCCCATGTGCGTCCATACGGGAAAGATCGAAGGCTACAGCAGTATTCAAGCTTTTCTTCCTGAAAAGCATATAGGTGCCGCATTTTTGATGAACTTTCATAACCCTGCACAGCCCGTTTATTATCCCTTTGTCTACACAGCCTTTGACCTTTTGCTGGGGGAAGAATCCCATGATTGGATATCGGAGTTCGGTGGCAGAAGGGAGGAGCCTCCTTTGGAGGCGGAATATGATGACCTGTTTGTGGATAATTTTTCCGGAAGAGAAGTGACTCCGGGACTGAAAGCACAAACAGGTGTGTATAAAAACGAGGCCTACGGCATAATAAAAATCTTGGAGAATAAGGGCAGACTGTACTTTAAATTGAGGGCCGGAAAGGAAATAGAGCTTAAGGAAAAAGCCCCGGGCATTTACAGCGCGGAATATCTGCGGGAGGATATACTTACCGTCAGAGTGCCGGTTACATTCGCATATGAAAAGGGCGGATTTATAATGAAGGCGGCACTTGAGAGTGAGACAGAGGATATAATTTTTGTAAAAGAGAGTGACTTTATTTAAGTTTACTCAAATTTTAACATTAACATTTAATCCCTTTACCTGACAAAAGAGGTGAAGGGATTTTTAAGTAGAATATTATTGTAGCAGAATCTTACGCCGGGAGGTGGCCATAACCCGGCTTATTTAACTCCATTACAAATGGAAATCAGGAGGAAAACATTATGGAAATAAAAAAGCTCAATCAAGGTTTTTCAGTATGCAAAGTGACGGATTATTCACTTGTAAAATTAAATGCGGAATATAGCTTCATCGGGAAAACAGATGAGGAAAAATCTTTGGTATGCATTACCGGCGATGTTCCGCCAAATGTCACTCAACGGGGTGATGGATGGAAAGGTTTTCGTATTCAAGGAATCTTAGATTTTTCTTTGATATGATAGCAGTAGCAAATTAGAAACTTATTTAAGTAATATTATATATATAAGTTTTGTTGAACTTATTTAGGTAATATGCTATAAATAAGTTTGAGGTGATCTGTATGAATTATAATTTCCCTGAAGATATGAAATCAATTCGAGAGATTTTAGGCCTTTCTCAAAGTGAATTTGCAGAGCAGATCGGAGTAGAGCAGGTAACTGTTTCAAGAAATGAATTGGGGAAAACAGAGCCTTCTGCCGGACTTTTGGAGGCCGTATATGCCTATGCATTTGCAAAAAATGTAAAGATAAACAGATTGAAGGAGATGCTTTGGAGAGATGACTTGCTCCAAAGCGAGAAATTGCTCTTTCACGGAGCCAAAAGCGAGATAACAGGAAATATAGATATTCACAGAGGCAGACAAAATAATGATTTCGGACAAGGATTCTACACGGGCGAAAGCTACGAACAAGCTATTTCATTTGTTTCGGGATTTGAACATTCATCTGTATATTACATTCGCTTTGATGACAGCAATTTAAAATGCAAAAGGTATAAAGTAGATCAGGAATGGATGATGACGATCGCGTATTACAGAGGTGTATTAGATGAGTATAAGGATCATCCCGTCATACAGAAGCTTATAGAAGCGTCCAAGGACTGTGATTATATAATTGCTCCGATAGCAGACAATCGCATGTTTCAGATTATTAATTCATTTATTGCCGGAGAACTTACTGATGAACAATGTAAGCATTGTCTTGCGGCGACAAATCTTGGAATGCAGTACATATTTATAAGCGAGAGAGCAGTATCTCAGGCAAAACTCATAGAGCGTTGCTATATTTCAGATAATGAGAAGGAATACTATAAGAGGGTAAGATTTGAAGAGTCAGTACTTGGTGATAATAAAGTCAAGCTTGCGAGAAAACAATATAGAGGACAGGGCAGATATATTGATGAAATTCTGTCATAAAGAGGTGAGTAGCACATGAAAAAGGTAAATAAGGACGGATTACTTTTATGTGAGCTTCAAGCGACAGCATTCGAAAATTCTATCGATAAGATGGATTCAAGTTCTGAAATTTTTATCAGGCGCTTTATGAAAAGCAAGGTGGCTAAAAGATTGGATAATGAATCTGTTTTGAATAGCAATATGCTGGCAAATGATATTTTACAGCTGTTGAATGAAGAATATGGTGTCACTGATTATGGAAGTGTAAAGTATACGCATAATGAGATGTACTGGATCGGATATATTTACAGATATTTTGCGATCACCTGTGATTTGACATCTTCGCAGGTTTACAAAATCATAAAGCCGAAGGAGTTGAGAGGATTATTTCTGCCATATCACACATTAGATCCGTCTCAGGCAATTGAAAGAATACTGGAAGCAAAGGGGATATTTCCGGATGAAAATAAGGAATTAGAGCGCCAGTACAAAATATTTAAAAAAATAAGACTGAAAAAGCCAAGGAAGTAATGACGATCTCCTATTGCTTTCCTGCAAAAACAGGATAAAATAATGTAGTATTCTGAGAACAGGATAAAATAATAAACTGAAGTTTTCAGGCAAACAAATCATAAATTAATAAGGGGTCGAATTATGTTCAGAGATGATATATTGGTCATTGCCGCGGCAGCCAAAAGCAAGGCGGATTTTTTCCGCTCGTCAAAGCTCAAATATTTTATCGCTGCAGCCCTTGCGGGACTTTTTGTAGGCTTCGGAGTTCTTGCAATGTCTACTGTGGGAGGCGTTCTCACTAATGTGGGGCATCCCATGACAAAGCTTTTAAATGCATTCGTCTTTCCGGTGGCACTAAGCCTTGTTATCTTTGCAGGCTCGGAGCTCTTTACCGGAAATACCTTTGTTATGACAGTGGGGGTCCTTGAAAAGAGAGTAAGCATGTCGGATCTTTTGGGCGTGTGGATACTTGCCTATATAGGAAATCTTGCGGGCTCGTTTCTGTGCGCCGCCGCGTTTATAGGAACAGGTCTTGCCTCGGGAGACACACTTTCTTTTATTTTAAGTACGGCACAGACCAAAATGACGCTTACTGTACCGCAGCTTATATTAAGGGGAATACTGTGTAACATACTTGTCTGCCTTGCCGTATGGTGCAGCAACAGGATGAAGAGTGAAAGCGGAAAGCTGATACTTATATTTTGGTGCATCTTCACCTTTGTTATATGCGGTTTTGAACACAGTGTGGCAAATATGACCATGCTCTCTCTGGGTGTGCTTCTTCCTCACGAGGGAATGTCCATATCCGTGTGGGGCTTTGTCTATAACCTTTTGTTTGTCTCTCTTGGAAATACTATAGGAGGTGCTGTGACTGTGGCCCTTCCCTATTACCTTATTGCAAAACATGATGGAGACGACCGAAAACAGGAAAAGCTGAGCAGATAAATGTTCGGAATATGTAATAATTAATATATTGTTCCGAAATGAAAAGTTTTGTAACTTGCACAGCAAGGATACAAAAAACTACAAAAAGAAGTAAAAATTACACAAATATCCTTGGCTCAAATGAAATCAGATAGTAAAAAATGCAATAAATAATTGTTAAAACTTCAAAATAATGACGGTTATTTATTGCATTATGTATTTTCTTATGGTAAAATTAACCAACTTAATAAAGAGGTGAGAACAAACGGAAGGCTAAGCTCCGTTTGTTTTCATCTGAAAATAATAGTAGAGGAGAGAAAAATGAGTAATGAATTGTTAACCGTTTTGTCGGCAGCAGCAGCTGTACTCGCTCTTGTTTTTGCTTTCTCAATGATAGCCTTTGTAAGCAAGCAGGATGCGGGAACCGACAGAATGAAGGAACTGGCCGCAGCTATCCATGGCGGAGCAAAGGCATTCCTTTTCGCTGAGTACAGAGTACTCATAGTATTTGTTATCGTTCTTTTTGTGTGCATTGCAGTGGGCATAAGCCCTGTTACAGCCGTATGCTTCGTCTTCGGAGCTCTTGCATCAGTTCTTGCGGGATATATCGGAATGGACGTAGCTACAAAGGCTAATGTAAGGACAGCGTCCGCAGCCAAAAACAGCGGCAAGGCAAAGGCTCTTCAGATAGCCTTCAGAGGCGGATCCGTAATGGGTATGTGCGTTGTCGGCCTCGGACTTCTCGGCTGCTCTATAGTATTCCTTATTACAAAGAATGCCGACGCTATAATGGGCTTCTCACTCGGAGCATCATCTATCGCGCTCTTTGCCCGTGTCGGCGGCGGAATATACACAAAGGCTGCTGATGTCGGAGCTGACCTTGTAGGAAAGGTAGAGGCTGGTATCCCCGAGGATGACCCCAGAAACCCTGCGGTTATCGCTGATAACGTCGGTGATAATGTCGGAGACGTTGCGGGAATGGGAGCTGACCTTTTCGAGTCATATGTAGGAGCTATCGTTTCAGCTATCACATTGGGACTTATTGATGAGACCTACGCTCAGGGCGGTCTCGGAGCTGTATTCCCTCTTTTACTTGCGGGAGTAGGAATAGTCGCATCAATAATCGGAAGCATGTTCGTAAAGGGCGGCGAGGACAAGAACCCCGCAAAGGCGCTTAACGCAGGATCATACTTCTCGGCTGCAGTAGTAGTTGTAGCTTCAATAGCCCTTTCGATGTTCTTCTACGGAAATATGAATGCGGCATTTGCTATAATAGCAGGTCTTATAGTTGGACTTGCTATAGGTAAGATCACAGAGGTCTACACATCAGGAGACTACAAGTCCGTTAAGCAGATCGCTGAGTCTTCACAGACAGGACCCGCAACAAACATCATTACAGGTATTTCTGTAGGAATGCTTTCAACAGCAGTGCCCATACTTTTCGTAGCACTTGGAATATTTATAGCTTACCATTTTGTAGGAATTTACGGTATCGCTCTTGCGGCAGTAGGAATGCTTTCCACTACAGGAATCACTGTTGCTGTTGACGCATACGGACCTATCGCTGATAACGCCGGCGGTATTGCGGAGATGAGCCACCTTGACCACTCTGTTCGTGAGATAACAGACCAGCTTGACGCTGTAGGAAATACAACAGCTGCTATGGGTAAGGGATTCGCTATAGGATCTGCAGCTCTCACAGCCCTTGCACTTTTCGTATCATACTCAGAGGTTGCATTGAACGCCGGAGAGGATGCTATAATAAACATCATGGATCCCATGGTAACCATAGGACTCTTCATAGGAGCTATGCTTCCCTTCGTATTCTCAGCTTGGACCATGTCTTCAGTTTCTAAGGCTGCGTACAGCATGATCGAGGAAGTAAGACGTCAGTTCAGAGAGATCCCCGGAATCATGGAGGAGAAGGCAAAGCCCGATTATACAAAGTGTGTTGACATCTCCACAAAGGCAGCTTTGAGAGAGATGATAAGACCCGGTATCCTTGCTGTAGTGGCACCTCTTGCTATGGGACTTTTACTTGGACCCGAGGCCCTCGGCGGAATGCTTGCAGGAGCACTTATCACAGGTGTTCTTATGGCTATCTTCCTTGCAAACGCAGGCGGAGCATGGGACAATGCAAAGAAGTATATTGAGGAAGGAAACTACGGCGGAAAGGGCTCAGAGCCCCATAAGGCTGCTGTAGTAGGAGATACTGTAGGAGATCCCTTCAAGGACACATCAGGACCTTCAATCAACATCCTTATAAAGCTTATGACAATCATTTCACTTGTATTTGCGCCCATAATCGCACAGGTCGGCGGAATTATAAAGTAATCTTCAGACCTGAGTGATAAGGCTTAAAGTGAAATTTACGAGATAATAAAGAGCCGTTTACTGTTTATGACAGGGAACGGCTCTAAAATTTTAAGGAGGAAGAAACGTGGAAATTATTCAAGATCTTTTGGCGGCCATAGGCGTTGTCTTAAACGGTATACCTCAGGGACTCCTGGCTCTGACCTACGGCTTTGCGTCGGTACCTACGGCCTTGGGCTTTGCTATAGGTGCGGTAGCCTGCGGAGCGCTGAATTCTGTGGCTCCCATCTCATTTCAGGCTGAGACCATAGTCATGGCCGGAAGCATGGGAAAGAATCGAAATGAACGCCTGTCCATGGTAATGTTCGGCGGACTGATAATGGTGGTTCTCGGAGCTACCGGCTCACTTTCCGCTATAACCGCATTTGCGGGAGATGCCATCGTTCATGCTATGATGGCGGGAGTCGGTTTTGTGCTTGTAAAGACATCCTTCGGCATGATAAATGAAAATCCTGTGGCGGGTTGGGTCTCAATGGCATCGGCTGTTATCATCTATCTTGCAGCGGAGTTTGTTGACCCTGCAAACGCCCTTGTCTACACTATAGTGGGTTCTCTTATCATATCAAGTGCGGCGGCTAAGCTTTCGGGGCAGGAGCTCGGAAAGGATACGGTACCTGAAAGAATGTGCAGGATCAAGCCGGAAAAGCCTGTCATAAACCTTTCTGTAGTGAGAGGCGCCCTCTCTCTTGCCTGTCTTACCATAGGTGCAAATATAGCCTTTGGAAACATTACAAGCGGCATGGGAAGCGGAAACCTTAATGTGGATCATCTGACAGTATATTCCGGACTTGCGGACGCAGTAAGCTCGCTTTTCGGAGGCGGCCCTGTAGAGGCGATAATCTCCGCCACGGGAGCAGCTCCGGACCCTACTCTTTCAGGCGTCATGATGATGACTATAATGGCGGTTATCCTGTTTTTCGGTTTCTTGCCTAAGATAGGAAAATTTGTTCCCGGGCAGTCAATAGCGGGATTTCTCTTTATACTTGGTGCTTTTGTAACTATTCCCGGAGACGGTGCTGCCGCCTTCACCACAGGAGAGCCCGGAGGTACGGTGGTGGCTGCAGTCACTATGGCTGTTACGGCTGTGCTTGATCCCTTCTTCGGAATGCTTGCGGGTATAGTATTAAAGCTGATACTTGCGGCTACAGGCCTTAATCTTTAATAAAATTTTTGGAGGTATATATGGAAAACTATTATACTCTTGAGGTGGCGGGGCTCACAAGGAACCTGCCTGTCATCAAAATATCTGATTCACTTGCTATTGCAAGTTTTGTTATACTCGGAGACTGCGAGCTTGTGGTAAAGGCTGCGCCTCTCCTTGCAGAGAGGCTTCCGGAGGTGGACTATATAATGACTGCCGAGGCAAAGGGAATACCTCTTGTCCATGAGCTTTCAAGGCTTAAGGGACTGCCTTACTATATAGTTGCGAGAAAGAGCATAAAGCCCTACATGGAAGAACCACTTACAGACGAGGTGGTGTCCATAACGACACAAAAAAAGCAGACGCTTTGTCTTGACGGAAAAGACGCCATGCTATTAAAGGGAAAGAAAGTGGCTATAGTTGACGACGTAATATCTACAGGGGAATCACTCCTTGCCATAGAGAGGCTGGCGGAAAAGGCGGGCGCTGAGATCTGCGCCAAGGCGGCTATCCTTGCGGAGGGAGACGCTGCAAAGAGAAAGGACATAATATTCCTCAAGGAGCTTCCGCTCTTTCCTTTATAAAAAATCCTTTATAACAAAAAGATATTTTGAGCGTAAGCTTTTGATCCTAAGTTAAAAGCTCAAAAAGAAGAGGGAGACTATTTTCGTCTCCCTCTTCTTCTGGGTTTTTCAAATACCTTATTTTGTATCATCATGTCAATATCCATGGACTGCTTTCTGGTAAGATCCTTTGTGTGATGCAGTCTCTGAGCTCTTCTCTTTGCACGAGCTCTCGCCTCCTTTTTCTCATTATGAAGAAGGATAAAGCCTATTATCAAAATCAGTGCAAATATTGCCAAAACTCCCAAAAGAATCTTAACAACAAAGGAAGGAACCGTTATCCCGAGGACTACGTGATCCTCAGACAGAAAATTCGATGCACCTGATATAAGAGATGCTACAGGTCCCCCTGAGGAGCTGTTATCATCAGCCGCCGGAGCCTCTGCGGCATTTGCCGGAACGCTTTGATATTCTCTGCTTTCATAAGACGCATTTGCGCTTGAAGCGACCGCCAATACCTCTGAATCAGAGCCATATGCCTCCGCGAGCAGCGGATCCTCGGAAAGAGCCTCAAGCTCGGTACTGAGTCCCGTAATACTGTCGCTGAGATATGCCGTACCTACTGTACGCCCGTCATAGGAATAGCTTATCTTTGCTATGGCATCCGAAGGGTCATTATCTCCGAGCTCAAAGGTCAGCTCCGATGAAAGATCGGAAAATTCGGAGTCAACAGGAACAGTTACCCTGCTGTCAGGATCAAGATTTATGTCTACAGTGTTAAGGAGCGGAAGGCCCATAACAGTCATATCATTAGTTACAGATGAATATTTCTCGTCATTTTCACTGACTGAAAGGGATTTAAAATTGTCATATCCGTAGTCCAAAAGCCTTGCGGTGTCCTCATACTGAGTCAAATGTCCGTTCAATATTACGGCTACAAGAGTCATGCCGTCCTTCTCACAGGCGGTGACGAGGGTGTTTCCCGCTGTGGTCGTAAAACCGGTCTTTCCGGCAAATACTCCCGGATAATAATAGTAGGAATTTCTTTTAAGCATCTTATGCTTTGCATAGACTGTATTCCAGGGGTCATCCGGGTCAGGGTAACGCTTTATAGGAGCGTGGGTGTAATAAAGCTTGCTCTCGATCTCCCTGAAGGTGGGATCCTTTATGGCAGCCGTCATAATAAGAGCCATGTCATGAGCTGTGGTGTAATGGTCAGGATCTGTAAGTCCTGAGGGATTGTTGAAATGAGAACCCGTGCACCCGAGCTCTGTGGCCTTCGCATTCATCATGGCCACAAAGGCCTCTCTCGTACCCCCGACATGCTCGGCAAGTGCATTTGCGACATCGTTTGCCGAATGGAAAAGGAGACAGTAGAGACAGTCTCTCACTGTAAGCTTGTCACCCGCCGATGCTCCGATTATGGTTGAGTTGTCTTCCTCATAGGCCACAGCCTCCTCGGAGAAGGTGACGATCTCGTCAAGCTCGCAATTTTCGATGGTCAAAAGTGCCGTGAGCACCTTTGTGATACTGGCGGGATAATAAGGCGTGTCCGGATTTTTCGAGTAGAGTACGGTCATGGAATCGGCGTCCATAAGACATGCCCCTTCAGCCTCTAAAGAAGGCCCTGAAGGCCAGGCTCCGCTTGCAAAGGCGCTCAGGGAAGCAGACAGTGAAACCGAAAGCGCCAACACAGACAGGCTCATGCCTTTAAATATTTTTTTTATCGTCTTTTTCATTTCAATCATTTTCAATTACCTCTGTGGAAGAGTCAGGCTCTTCGGGAGTATCGGAATTTTCCGCATCCTCCTTTTTTACAGGGAATCTTACTATTGCCTTGTAGAGATCACCATCGATCTCGATTATGAATTCTCCGCCTTGTAGCCTTGTGAGGCTCTGAGCTATGGAAAGGCCGAGTCCGCTGCCCTCGGTAGTTCTTGATACGTCTCCGCGGACAAAACGCTCTGTAAGCTCGTCGGGGCTTATATTAAGCTTGCTTGCGGAAACATTTTTTATTGTGAAGGAAACGGTATACTCCTCCCTTATAATGTCAACATAGACTCTTGTCCCCTCAAGAGCGTATTTTGCGGCGTTATTGTAGAGATTCTCAAGTACTCTCCACAGCCTTCTGCCGTCAGCTTCTATGATTACAGGCTCATCGGGAACATTGCATACGAGCTCAAGCCGGCGCATAAAAAACTTGTCCTCAAATTCGGCGTTTGTCTGGAGCACCAGCTCCACAAAGTCTATAGAGGTTATTTCAAGCTTGAGGTTTCCGGAGCTTGCCTTTGACGCCTCCACCAGATCTTCGGTCAGAGTCTTAAGTCGTTTTGATTTGTTGTCAAGTACTTCAATGTACGCGTTTACCCTCTCGTTATCTATGTGTTCCCGCTTTATGAGATCGACATAGTTTATTATAGAAGTAAGGGGTGTCTTTATGTCATGGGACACGTTGGTTATAAGGTCGGCCTTAAGCCTTTCAGACTTGACTTGCTCATTTATGGCGTCTCTCAGGCCTGTGGATATATGATTTATCTTCTGCGCTGTAATAAGCTCCCTTCCCTTAAGCTCATCAAGAGGGATCATGTGGTCTATTTCCCCTGATGAGAGAGAATCAATGGCCTTTTCTATCCTTTTTTCAGACTTTGCCTTGGAGAAAAGAGCTGAAAAGACAATGATGTCAGCCACTCCGAGGAGAACAAGGATCGCGGTTGCGGCGAGTTCGTTAACAGTACTTGAGCTGTCACTAAGGCAGAAATACATAAACAGAGCAGCGCCTGCAACATTTATAAGCACAAAGCTTCCATAGGTGAGGATGAGCACAAGGCTGAGCTTGGCATGGGATATATAGTCATTAAGGCTCCTTATAAGCCCTGCCGTAAGAGATCCTGACCAAAGGATACCGGCACGATACCTTCTCAGCATATCCGTAAACAGGTTTACCGAGATGCCGTAGAGCAGGACCGCATGCAATATCCTGCGCCAATATACCCACTGATCCATGGGAAAGAGCACATGGGCTACTCTCAAAGCAGTCTTGTCACATACAAACACAAAGAGCGCATATGCTACAACTGAAAGTATGATATATATTCCGAAGGGAAGCTTGTCCGATGCGGTAAGCATTATATCTCCCTTGGGACGCGAAAGGTCAAAGCGAATAAGAGGTATAAAGGTTATCACAGCTAAAAGAACACCTGCTATGAGAAGGAATATGGCGACATAAGCCATAAAGAGATCGCTTGAGAAATCCTCTGCGGCGGTTTTGTATGCATCATCATAGGGAAATGCCGTATTTACCGATACAAAGAGATAATTACCCGCGGCGTCATCATCGTCATTCGGGATCAATGACAAAAAGGTCAGAGCCTTTTCGGGAACGGGATCGATATTTGTGTCCGCATCCGCGTCAGAGCCGTTTACAAGTATGTATTTCTGCGTGCTCTGCAGCTTTTTTAAGGGTGTCGATGTGTTTGTGTAATAGCGCTGATCTCCGAACTCTCCTGTATATCTTATGTAAAAGCTGAGATTACAGGGCTTTGAAATATAATTATCCTTGAAATCATAGTATTCGGAAAGCTCGTTGACCACCTCCACAGCAAGGTCCTTTAAAGTGGTCACGCCTTGCCCCGGGCCGTAAGGAAGATCATCGAAATAATCGGGATCATAGTATTTGTAGGAGATCCTGAGGCTTCCGTCGTCTGCGGGGACGGTTCCTGAGGAGACTGTAGTCACATCATGGGTTGTGGGATTAAAGTAATAGCCGTATTTCTGAGCTGTGCTTATGAGCTCTCGGAGAGTGTATGAGATATATTCTCCGTTTCTCTCCGTATCCACCACGATGTTATCCATGTCAAGGCTTCCCTCGGTCTCAAAGGCATCGGCAAGTCTTGTATAATTCAGAAGCTTTTCTATATCCTCGTCCACCTGAGCGGAAAACTTTGCGGAATCCTCGTATCTTTCGTCGCTTATCCAGGAAACTCCGTAGCCGTAGGGAGACCCCAAATATAATATACTCAGTCCTGCAATAAAGAGCAGGACTGATATACTGTGAAGAATTATCCAAAATGTTTTTTTCATTGTTTTATCTTTAATTATCAATGCTTTGATATTTTTTATGCTGTCATTTATATTTCAGGAAGACCTCTACTGCTTTTCTATCTTGTAGCCTACACCCCATACCACCTTAAGGTATCTGGGCTCGCGGGGATTTATCTCTATCTTTTCTCGTATATGTCTTATGTGGACGGCAACGGTGTTGTCGGCGCCTATTGCCTCCTCATTCCATATCTGCTCATATATCTCATCTATGGAAAATACCTTCCCCGCATTCTTTACAAGAAGGAGAAGTATATTGTACTCAATAGGCGTGAGCTTTATGAGCTCCCCGTCAACATAGACCTCCTTGTTGTCATCGTTTATGGTGAGACCGCCGCAGCGATATACGGAGCTTCCGGTGTTTCCGCCTATATTCCCCAGCTGAGTATATCTCCTTAACTGAGACTTTACTCTCGCCACCAGCTCAAGGGGATTAAAGGGCTTTGTGAGATAGTCGTCCGCACCTATATTAAGGCCGAGTATCTTGTCGGTATCCTCGGATTTTGCCGAAAGTATGATAATGGGTACGGATGAGGTCTCTCTGATCTTAAGGGTCGTGCGTATACCGTCAAGCCCCGGCATCATGACATCCATGATAATGAGATCCACTGACCTTGTCTCAAGTATCTTGAGAGCGTCATATCCGTCATAAGCCTTGAGGACCTCAAAGCCCTCGCCGTTCAAATATATGCTTGTAGCCTCAACTATTTCCTTGTCATCATCACATACCAATATAGTCTGCATAAAAAACTCCTTTCAAAAGAACGAAAGCCTAACCGAATATCCTCCAGGCCACTATAAAGTTGTTCCTCCACCAGCTTGAGAGAGATCTGTGGACAACTCGTCCGTTTGACGACGAAGCGTCGATAACTGTTCCGCCGCCTGCGGCTATTCCCACGTGTCCGCTTACAACAACTATGTCTCCTGCCTGAATATCGTTGAAGTTTGATATCCTCTGATAACGTCCGGGATTTCTCCATCCCGAGGATGTTATGTATGACTGATTTACACCAACCTGCCTTAAACAGTAATATACAAAGCCCGAACAGTCAAAGGAATTGGGACCCTTGGCTCCCCATACATAGGGCTTTCCGAGGTGCTTTGCCGCCTCGTTTACAAGAGCCTGAGCCGAACCGCTCACAGTTGCTCCTCCTGAGCCTACTGAAGAGCTTCCTCCTGAGCCTGAGCCTCCTGACGGGCGTGATGAACTGCCGCCTGATGAAGAGCTTCCTCCCGAAGGCCTTGAAGAGCTTGAGCCTGCAGGCTTTTTCTTTGCATCGCCGCTTTCAAGCTTTGCCATGGTCTGAGCTCCGACAGCGCCGTCCTGAGAAAGACCGTTTACACGCTGGAAGTCCTTTACTGCGGCTTCTGTTATGGAGCCGTAATAGCCTGTTACATTTGAAGAATTCAAGTATCCCAGAGAGGCGAGCTTTTGCTGTATAGAGGTAACAGCGCTGTTCTCATCACCGACTCTCAATGCGAAGGGAACCGCATCGGGGCTCTCAAGGGCCTGCCTTGTGGAGGGACCCAGATATCCGTCCACCACCTGATCGTTAAAGGACTGGAAGTTTCTCAGAGCTTCCATAGTATCGTTTCCGAACTTTCCGTCGGCTTCTCCTGTATAGTATCCCAGCTCTTTAAGGCGTTGCTGGGCCTTCATTACTATGGGGCTCTCTTCTCCGAAGGATACGAAATTGGCCTTTACTTCATCCGAATAAAGAAGGTTTACGGTCTCCTTACCGACAGCACCGTCCTGAGAGAGACCGTTTACGCTCTGAAGCTTTATTACAGCCTGCTCGGTCTCGTCTCCGAAATGTCCTGTCACGGATGAGGCCTCAGCCAGATATCCCAGCTCATAAAGTCTCTGCTGTATCCTTGCTATATCGTCTCCGTCATCGCCCTTTGAGACCTTGTAATAGGGAGCGCTTGAGGAGAATATCTTGTCCCATGTCTCGGTGCCGCATATTCCGTCCTGAGTAAGTCCGTTTTGTCTCTGGAAATGCATTACAGCTACAGAGGTAGCGTCTCCGTAAAAGTCTGTAGGTTCATCGTTATCCATATAACCGAGAGACATCAGCCTTTCCTGAAGCTGCATTACCACGGGATTTTGATCGCCCTTTCTCAAAAGGGAGGGCGCCAGAACACTGTTGTCCTCGGCGGTAGTCACATCGGGAAGCACAGGGAGCACAGAGCCGCCAAGGTCAAGCCTCGCTATCCTTTCTTCTTCGGTCTGAGCCTCGGCGTTTATGTATATCTCATTAGGTGTGGACAGAGCTTCCGAGGATACACCGTCGGAAGCTGTACATCCGCACAGCAAAAGGCCGGAAAATACCGGCACAAATAAACGTAAAAAGTTTTTCTTCATTAATAATACCTCGCAGTCAGGTAAATTTTACCATAAATCAATTTTGCATACAACATAACAAAATTATAATAAAGTGTTACAAAAAAATAAAATTTTCAGAAACACATAAGGGGCTTTTATGGCCAAAAACTATGCTGTAAGCATAAATTAATGCTTATGGGCTCTGTTCACCGGAAAATCATATATTAAAATGTATAAGATTTACAGTTGATGCTTAAGCTAAAAGAATTTCTAAAGGAGGGTGGCAGCCTGTAATGATTGAAATGTCAGTCGTTGACCGTTTTGATATCGGGCAAAGGATCCAAAGAATGCGAAGGGAAGCGGGTTATACTCAGCTTGAGGTAGCGGAACTGGCCGGAATATCCGCATCCTACTATGGAAACATAGAGAGAGGCAGAAAAGCTATGTCTGTGGATACCTTTGTCAGGATCTGTGCAGTACTTCATGCCAGCGCGGACTATATTCTTACAGACAAAATACCGGACAGCGACAAAGTGGTGGAAAACATCATAGCTTCGGCAAAGCGCGGAGGCAGCGACAGCTATTCGCACTTTCTGGGTTTCATGAAAAGGATCGCACATTCGGATTTCCTCTGATCTTCTGGTATTCCTCATTCAAAGAAAATATTCTATTTTTATCTTATTACTTTACAGTAATAAAATGATATGCTATTATAAATTCAATCGGAATTTCCAAATAATCCATACCGAGGACTAAAGCTAAATGAAATCAGTTATTTTTGCAGCAGCATATTATTTTTACTTTTACTTTACTTTCTCAAAGGTAAGGTCTATTAGTGTTTGCTGCTGAAATATATAAGTCCGGAAGGTGAATATCATTGAAATTCGGAGCTTCGCAGAAAACACTGCGGAGCTTTTTTTATAGCCCGCATGCGGAGGAGAAAAGAAAATTATAAAAATCGGAGGATGCATTTATGATTCTTGTAATGAAGGAGCACACGGATAAGGCTCAGATCGAAAACCTGATAACATGGCTTAAGACCCAGGGCGTTGAGACCCATCTCAGCGAAGGAAAATTTCAGACTATACTGGGACTTGTGGGTGACACATCAAAGGTCGATGCGGACCTTCTCGAGGGACTTGACATAGTAGAGAGCGTAAAGAGGATACAGGAGCCCTTTAAGAATGCCAACAGAAAGTTCCATCCTGATGACACTGTGATAGACATCGGCGGAAACAAGATAGGCGGCGGAAACTTTCAGGTAATAGCAGGACCCTGCTCCGTAGAGTCCGAGGAGCAGATATGCACCATAGCAATGGAGGTTAAGAAGGCCGGAGCAACGATGCTCAGAGGAGGAGCCTTCAAGCCCAGGACCTCACCCTACGCCTTCCAGGGCTTAAGAGATGAGGGCTTAAAGCTTCTTCTTAAGGCAAAGGAGTACTCGGGACTCCCCATAGTCACAGAGATAATGGATGCATCTCACCTTCCTCTTTTTGAGGATGTGGATGTGATCCAGGTCGGCGCAAGAAACATGCAGAACTTTGAGCTTTTAAAGGAGCTGGGGCATATAAGAAAGCCCATACTTTTAAAGAGAGGGCTCGCAAATACCATTCAGGAGCTCCTTATGAGTGCCGAATATATAATGGCGGGAGGAAATGAGCAGGTAATACTTTGTGAGAGAGGTATAAGGACCTTTGAGACCTATACCAGGAACACGCTTGATATTTCAGCTGTACCCATTATTAAGGAGCTTTCGCATCTTCCGATAATAATAGATCCCAGCCACTCCACAGGAATGGCGAGAATGGTAAGACCTATGTCTCTGGCTGCCGCTGCGGCCGGGGCTGACGGACTTATAATCGAAGTTCACAATGATCCTCAGCATGCCCTCTGCGACGGACCTCAGTCTATAACACCTGCGGCTTTTGCGGACCTTATGCAGGATCTCAATTCTATACTTGACGTTGTAAAAAAGAAATAAGGAGCGAGCTATGAAGACAGCTATAGTCGGACTTGGACTTATAGGAGGCTCTATGGCAAAGGCCATAAAAAGAGCGGGAGGACATGAGGTATTCGGATATGACAGAGACGAGGCTGTCATGGCAAAGGCCGAGGAGGAAAAGACGGTACAAAGACTTACCGGAGAAAGGCTTAAGGAGTGCGAACTCCTGCTCATCGGACTTTATCCAAAGGCGGCTGTGGATTTCGTGAGAGATCATATTGATGACATACCTGTAGGGATCACCATAGTAGACCTCTGCGGAGTGAAAAAGGCGGTAATGGAACCCATGGCGGAGGTTATAAGAGGAAAAGGCTTCAACTATATAGGCGGACATCCCATGGCGGGAACAGAGAGCTCCGGCTACAAAAGCTCGAGAGCCGATCTTTTTGACGGCGCTTCCATGATACTTGTGGAAAGTGAATGCAGCGACAGGACAAGTATTGAAAGAGCGGAGAAGTTTTTCCTTGAGCTCGGCTTTGCAAACATAACCAGGACAGGAAAGGATGAGCATGACAGGATAATCGCCTTTACTTCACAGCTCGCCCATGTAGTGTCCAGCGCATATATAAAGAGCCCCACAGCCCTTGAACATTTCGGATTTTCGGCAGGAAGCTATAAGGATCTCACAAGGGTCGCAAAGCTCAACGAGACCATGTGGACAGAGCTTTTCCTTGATAACGCCGAATATCTCTCTGAGGAGATAGAAGGAATAATAGAGAGGCTTAAGGAATATAACAGGGCTATAACCTCGGGAGACAGAGAGGGACTTAAGGAGCTCTTAAGAGCAGGAAGAGAGATGAAGGAGGGCATAGACAGAGTATGAGAACGGTAAGAGTAAAGGCCTCGACAGAGTATGATGTGCTCATAGGAAGGGGGCTTTTGGATGAGACCGGAGAGAGGTTGAAGGCTGTGGCCTGTCCGAAAAAGACGGCAGTCATAACAGATGACAGGGTAAACAGTCTCTATTCCGAGAGAGTCGTAAAAAGCCTTGAAGCATCAGGCTTTGAGGTAATAAAGTACGTCTTTAAAAACGGAGAAGCATCGAAAAATCCCCAGGTGCTTTTTGATATACTTGAGTTTCTGGCGGAAAATCAGGTAACAAGATCTGATATGGTGGTTGCCTTGGGAGGAGGTGTGACAGGAGACATGGCGGGCTTTGCCGCGGCTGTGTACCTTAGAGGCATAGATTTTATCCAGATACCCACCACCTTCCTTGCGGCTATAGATTCCTCTGTGGGAGGAAAGACAGGTGTAGACCTCAAGGCCGGAAAGAATCTTGCGGGAGCCTTCCTTCAGCCGCGCCTTGTGATCTGCGATTATGAGACCATGGATACATTGTCTGAAGAATTTTTCGCGGACGGTGTGGCCGAGGGTATAAAGTACGGAGTGCTGGCTTCGGAAGCTCTTTTTGAGAAATTTGCCGAAAAGAAGGCAAAGGACGAGCTTGAGGACATAATATACGAATGCGTATCCATAAAAAGGGACGTGGTTTTTGAGGACGAGCTTGATAAAGGAAAAAGGCAGCTTTTAAATCTCGGACACACCTTCGGACATGCAATAGAAAAGCTCAGCAGCTTCGGAATAACCCATGGACACGGAGTTGCGGCGGGAATGGCCATAGCCGCAAGGACAGCCGAAAAGCTCGGAATCTGCGACAATGATACAGTAAAGAAGATTGAAGCTTGCCTTGAGCTGAATGAGCTGCCTACAGGAACTGATTTTTCGGCTGAGGATATAGCGGAATGCGCTATGGCAGACAAAAAAAGACGAGGAGATATGATAACGCTGATACTTCCCGAGAGGATAGGAAGCTGCAGGCTTTATCCTGTAAATAAAGATGAGATAGCAGGGCTTATCGGGGATTGTCTCAAAAAGGAGAGCAGGTAGGATGGATATAAAAATAAGCCCCGGAGGGCTTTCGGGAAGCATCAGGGCGATATCTTCAAAATCCGATATGCACAGAGCTCTTATCTGTGCTGCCTTTTCGGACAAAAGCACTCGCATAAGCTGCAATGTCCTCTCAAAGGACATAGAGGCGACCGCACGCTGTCTTAGGGCTATGGGGGCGGATATAAGCCACGACGAGAGCCGTGGAGAATTCATTGTTGATCCTGTAAAGTTCGAGGCCCGGGATGAAAGGATTCAGAAGGCGTGCTGTACCGCAAATGCCAAAGAGATTACAGCACTTGACTGCGGTGAGAGCGGCTCCACTTTAAGATTTATACTTCCTGTGGCTGCGGCTATGGGCGGAGAGTTTTATGTGACAGGGGAGGGGAAGCTTCCCGAACGGCCTCTCGGACCGCTTATGACGGAGCTCTCAAGACATGGCATAAGCTTTTCTGCTGATAAGCTTCCTTTATATATGAAGGGAAAGCTCACAGGGAATGAATTTGAGATAGCGGGTAATATATCTTCGCAGTTTATAACAGGACTTCTTTTGGCGTTCCCTATCCTTGATTCCGAAAATAAAAAAGCGGGAAAATCAGGCTCGGCTCCTGAGCTGAAGCTAACGACCCACCTTGAGTCTGAGGCATATGTGGATATAAGTCTTTCCGTAATGAAGGCCTTCGGAAAAGAGGTGGAAAAAGGCTCCGGAGGCTTTAAATTAAATGCGGACGCAGGATGTAAGGCTTACCCGGATCATAAAGATTATAAAGGCTACATCTCTCCCGGAAGCTATACTGTTGACGGGGACTGGTCAAACGGGGCAATGTGGCTTTGCGCCGATGCTATAGAAGGAAACAGCATAGAGGTTACGGGACTGAAAAACGACTCACCTCAGGGAGACAGACAGGTAACGGAAATCCTTCAAAAAATGAGTACCGAGGAAAAGCTTACAGTGGACGTATCGGGAGTTCCTGATCTTGTGCCCGCGCTGGCTGCCGCCGCCGCACTAAAGGAAGGCTGCGTGAGCTTTATAAATGCGGGAAGGCTAAGGATAAAGGAATGCGACAGGCTCTCGGCTATAGCGGAAAACCTTAAGAAGCTTTCCGTGAGAGTAGAGGAGACTCCTGACAGTCTCACTGTTTGGGGAAGGCCGGAGCTTAAAGGCGGCGTAAGGCTTAGGGGCTTTAACGATCACAGGATGGTCATGAGCGCAGCCATATTGGGAGCAGCCTGCAGAGAGCCCGTGGTTATAGAAGAGGCCGAGGCTGTTTCGAAATCCTATCCGGGATTTTTTGAGGACTTTAGGAAGCTTGGAGGAAAAGCCGATGTCATCTGAGACAGGAAAAAATATTAAAATATCAGTATTTGGGCAGTCACATTCCGAGGCTATAGGCGTCGTGGCGGACGGTATACCTGCTGGAGAGCGCTTTGATATGGAAAAGATAAGAGCCTTCATGGGAAGGCGGGCTCCCTCGGGAAAGGCTTATACCACCATGAGAAAGGAAACTGACGCTCCGAGGATACTTTCGGGACTCCTTAAGGATGAAAGCGCGGAGGGCGATATATATGTAAGCTGCGGAGCTCCTGTATGTGCCGTAATAGAAAACAAGGACACAAGGTCAAAGGATTATGAGAATCTGAGATTTGTCCCCAGACCCTCACACGCGGATTATCCCGCCTGCATAAAATATAAGGGCTTCAATGATATAAGAGGAGGTGGCCACTTCTCGGGAAGACTGACAGCTCCCATATGCTTTGCGGGGGCTTTGTGCAAGGAAATGCTTGAGAGGCGGGGCATAAGGATAGGAGCCCATATATATTCTGTCGGAGGGATAAAGGACGAGCCCTACGATGCCGTGAATATAAGCACTGAAAAGCTTTTAAGTGCGGGAAAAAAGGAATTCCCCGTAAACAGCGACAGCTCCGGAGAGCGGATGCTTGAGCTCATTGCCGAGGCAAAGGGAAGAGGGGATTCTGTGGGAGGCATTGTTGAATGCGCTGTAACAGGACTTGCCCCCGGGCTCGGAGACCCCATGTTTGACGGAGTGGAAAATATTATCTCAAGGCTGCTCTTCGGAATCCCTGCGGTAAAGGGAGTGGAGTTCGGAGACGGATTTTTACTTTCGGATTCTTTCGGAAGCAGGATGAACGATGCCTATGAGATAAGTGACGGTAAGGTCCGCACAAAGACCAACCATAATGGAGGCATACTCGGGGGAATAACCACAGGCATGCCCATAATAGTGAGAGCCGCATTTAAGCCGACACCCTCTGTGGCGATAAGCCAGGACTCCGTAAATCTTGCGGACATGAAGGATGAAAAGCTCGTCATACACGGAAGGCATGACCCTTGCATAGTTCCGAGAGCTGTGCCCTGCGTGGAGGCTGCGGTAGCTATTGCCGTATGTGATATAATGGCACCCGTGCTGTAATAATAAATAAGTATAAATAAACCGGATCGAGAGGAGATATTAAAAATGGACATTAAGGATGCAAGAAATGAGATCGATAAGATCGACGGGGAGCTCACAGACCTCTTTGTAAAGAGGATGAAGCTTTCAAAGGAGATCGCCGCGTATAAGAAGGAGAACAACCTTCCCGTATTTGACAAAACAAGGGAAAGAGATATCCTCAACAAGGCCTGCGACAGAGCGGGAAGCGAGCTTGAGAATTATATAAGTATTTTGTACATGACTCTGTTTGATGTGAGCCGTTCTTATCAGAAGCAGCTTATAGGACACAGCACTGAGCTTACCTCAGAGATAGACAGAGCTTTGAAGGAGACCGAGGAGGTATTCCCCGCGCGCTCTGTAGTTGCTTGCCAGGGAGTTGAGGGTGCATACTCACAGTACGCCTGCGACAAGCTTTTCTCCACACCGAGCATCATGTATTTCAACAGATTCCAGGGTGTGTTCCAGGCTGTCGAGAGCGGACTTTGCAGATATGGGATACTCCCCATTGAAAACAGCACGGCGGGCTCTGTAAACGAGGTCTATGATCTTATGAGAAAGCATCACTTCTATATAGTAAGGAGCATAAAGCTGAGAATTGACCACAACCTTCTGGTAAAAAAGGGCATGAAGCTTTCTGATATAAAGGAGATAATCTCTCATCAGCAGGCAATCGACCAGTGCAGCGAATTTTTAAAGACCTTAAAGGACGTGAAGATCACTGTATGCGAGAATACAGCGGCAGCTGCAAAAATGGTTGCGGAGTCTCAGAGAAATGATGTGGCCGCAATATCCTCCAGAAACTGCGCCGATCTCTACGGGCTCAGTGTCCTCTCCGATACAGTTCAGAATAATGACAATAATTATACAAGATTCATTTGTATATCAAAGAAGCTTGAGATATATCAGGGTTCGGACAAAATAAGCATGATGTTCTCCATAGCTCACAAGCCCGGAACTCTCTACAATGTTATATCCCGCTTCTCGGCCCTCGGTCTTAACCTTACAAAGCTTGAGAGCCGTCCAATGCCCGGAAAGGATTTCGAGTTCATGTTCTACTTTGACCTTAATGCAAATATTAAGGAGCCCAAGGTGCTTAAGCTTATAGGGGAGTTTGACGACGAGTTTGACAAGTTCACCTTCCTCGGAAGCTATACAGAGATAATTTAAGGACTAAAAAGATGAAATACGGACTTTTGGGGGAGAAGCTTTCTCACAGCTTTTCCCCGAGAATACACAGCATGCTGGGAAATGATGATTATGGCCTTTTTTCTGTGGAGAAGGAGGATTTCCGGAGCTTTATGGAGAATTCCGATTTTAAGGCCGTAAACGTGACTATTCCCTACAAAAAAGCAGTCATTCCATATCTTGATTTCATATCGGAAAATGCCATGAGGATAGGAAGCGTAAATACTGTGGTAAGGGGTAACGACGGAAGACTTCACGGCTTCAACACAGATTATACAGGTCTGAGATATATGCTTTGGCATGCGGGTATAGAGCTTTCAGGGAAAAAGGTCATTATACTCGGAAGCGGCGGAACATCACTTACCGCACATTCCGTGGCCGAGGATATGGGGGCAGATCGCATTGTGGTCGTTTCAAGGAAGGGAGAGGACAATTATGAAAACCTCTCACGACACAGGGATGCCGAGGTGATAATAAACACCACTCCTGTGGGAATGTTTCCCAAAAACGGGGAAAGGCTCATAAAGCTTTCGGATTTTCCGGCCTTAAAGGCGGTGGCGGATGTTATATACAATCCGTTTTATACTGAGATCTTGCTGGATGCAAGGGAAAAGGGGATAAAGTATTCAAACGGACTCAGGATGCTTGTGGCTCAGGCGGTAGCAGCCTCAAGGCTGTTCTTTTATGAGGGAGAAGCAAGAGCGGAGCTTCCCCTGACTGATGAGGACAGGGGTAAGATCAAGGATATACACAGAGAGCTTTTTAACGAGCTTTCAAATATAGTCTTTGTGGGAATGCCCTCCTGCGGAAAGTCAAGCCTTGCGAAGGCCTTGGCAAGCGTTCTTGATAAGAAGGCTGTTGACACCGATGAGGAGATAGTAAAGGAGAGCGGAGAGGATATACCTGCTATATTTGAAAAAGAAGGCGAAGAGGGATTTCGCAAAAGGGAGAGCGCCGTCATAAGAGAACTGGGAAAACAGAGAGGACTTGTCATCGCCACAGGAGGCGGAGCGGTCTTAATGGAAGAAAACAGGAGAGCTTTAAGGCAGAATGCTATAGTTGTCTTTGTAAAAAGAAATATCGAGAGTCTCAGCCTTGACGGACGACCTCTTTCGAAAAGCAGAGAGGAGCTTTACAAGATGTACGAAAAGAGGTTGCCTTTTTACGAGGCCTGCGCTGATATAACTGTGGATAACAATGGTGATTTAGCGGATACTGTGGCGCATATTGTGGAGGAGTTAAGAAATTATGAAGCTGCTTGTGATTAACGGTCCCAACATAAACATGCTGGGTATAAGAGAAAAAAATATTTACGGTACGGAGACCTACGAAGGACTCATATCCTTTATAAAGGATATATGTGAAAAGAACGATATTGACGTGGAGTTCTTTCAGTCAAATCATGAGGGAACTATAGTGGACAGGATACAGGAGGCATACGGCAACAAGGACGCCATAGTCATAAATCCTGCGGCCTATACTCATACCAGCGTGGCTATACTTGACGCCTTGAAAGCTGTATCCATTCCCGCCTGCGAGGTCCACCTCTCAAATATCTACGCGAGAGAGGAATTCCGCCGCCATTCGTTTATATCCGCAGCCTGCGAAAAGACCTTTTACGGCAAGGGCTTTCAGGGCTACGCGGAGGCGATACTTTATCTTAAGAGCTTTTTGGAGAATTAGAGGACAAAAATTATGAGAATAAGACATATAAAGGGCTCAGAGGAGGCCGTGGCGGCAAGCCCTTATGTAATAAACGATCCGATGGAATTTAAGGGGCAGTGGAGAGAGAAGATATTCCTAAATGAAAATCCCCTGTATCTTGAAGTTGGTATGGGCATGGGAAAATTTATAAGGACCCACGCCTTGAATAATCCTTCAATTAATTACATAGGCTTTGAGATAAATACCACCGTTCTTTACAAGTCTCTTAAGAGATATGAAAAGCTTCTTTGCGAGACGGGGCTTTTAAAGGAAGGGGAGCAGGGGCTTTTCAACCTGAGGTTTATAAGACAGGACGCGAGATTTCTTGCGGATGATTTTTCGGAGGGAGAGGTGGACAGGATATATCTCAATTTTTCCGATCCCTGGCCCAAAGACAAGAATGCCAACAAGCGTCTTACATCACCTGTATTTTTAAAGCTTTATGACAGCATACTTAAAAATGACGGCGTCATTGAGTTTAAGACCGACAATGAGGGGCTCTTTGACTATTCGCTGGAGACTATACCCGCCTGTGGCTGGAGGCTTGACGCAGTGACGAGAGACCTTCACAATGAAGCTTCAATGAATCAGGGAAATGTGATGACCGAGTACGAAGAGAAATTTTCGCAGAAGGGAAATCCCATTTTTAAGCTTATCGCTTCAAGACAAAAATAAAAAAGCTATAAACAGTTTATATAAAAAAGTTTTATTAACTGTTCACATTGGGGAAACAATATTTGAATATGATTAAAGAGCCTTGAGAGAGAAGGAAAGGAGAAAGATCATATGGCAAAGATTTTTACGGCTGAGGAGTTTGACAAGGATGTGTTAAAGGCTGATGTAGCTTTTGTTGACTTTTATGCTGATTGGTGCGGACCCTGTCAGGCTATGGCCCCTGTTATAGACAGACTTGCAAAGAAATACGAGGGGAAGGCCCTTATCGGGAAGATAAATGTCGATGCTACACCTGATGTGGCAAGAAGATACAGGGTTATGTCCATACCATCAATGTTTATTTTTAAGAATGGCGAGATCGCAAAGAGCTTTATCGGATATACAGATGAACCCACCTTGGAGGTTTCGATTGATGAAGCACTTAAATAAAACTCATGAACAGGAGTTTTAACCGTCTTAAAGGCAGTGATTTAACAAAAATTTTATTTTTATTAAAAAAGTGTTGACAACAATAGGAAAATATTATATTATAAAGCACGTTCCGATTGAGAACGTGCTTTTAAAATGAAATACGCACCCTTAGCTCAGTTGGTAGAGCAGTAGACTCTTAATCTATTTGTCCAGGGTTCGAGTCCCTGAGGGTGCATCACAGAAGTTCTGATTTTGCGACGGAAGAGCGCGGGGTCGGAACTTTTTTTGTCCGCATAAAATAAAGCTTTTAAGATAATATGAATTTTTCTCGAAACACTACAGCACCACGTTCAGGAGCACAATGCTTATATAAATTTTTGTATAAAAATAACAGCTTGAAATTTTTTGAAAAAAGAATATAATAGCGGCACGAGATGTATTGTGCATGGTAAATGGTAAACTTTGTAGTAAAAAATGGAAATTTGAAGAATAAATCCGGGTGCGGAAATACTGACAAAAAGCATGGTCAATATGACAGAAACGCCTCAAAACATTAAGAATAATTAAACGAATATAACTTGAAAAAAAGAGGCATTGAGAGTAAACTCTAAGAAGATTAAATAAACTCGAATACAGGAGGTCATATGGCAGATGTAAGAAATACCGGCACATGGCAGAGAGTCGAGCGCGGTTATAATGATATGGAAAATCTCATAAGCAGAGGCGAATATAATCTTGCCCTTGTGAAGGGAAGACAGACCATGGAGCAGATAATCAGGCTCTGCGCCGCAAGGAATTTTGTTATATATACAGACCTTGCGGAGACCATAGATAATCTTTACAGGGACGGCTACATAAGCTCTGAATCCAGAGATAATTGCCATACCATAAGGATGCTCGGAAATAAGGCTGTCCATGAGGGAGACAACAGCTCCAAAGACGCCGGGAATGCTATAAGACTTTTGAGACGAGAGATGAGCGCTTTTGCTGACGGCTCAGGGCAGCGAGAGGACAGAACTCCTGTGATGATAAAGCCTGAGAGGGATGCCGGACGTGGGGCTGCAAGGCGCAGAGAGCCCGAGGAGCGCGAAAGGCCATCAGGCTACAGAGAGCGTGAGAGAGGCCGTGAGCAGGGGGCGGAGATCAACCTTGATATGATATCTCAGAACCTCACTCCGAGAGGAAGCCAAAGGCGTGACTCGGACAGAGCCCACAGAGGCGGCTCGGGACATTCGGGAAACAGACAGCGAACCGGGAACAGCGGAGGACAGCGCTCTCAGGCAAGACGCGGATCATCCGGAAGGAATCAGAGACAGCAAAGACAGCGCGGAATAAATATTTACGATATATTGAGGATACTTATTCCCGTAATATGCATAATACTTTTGGTAATACTCATAAGAGGCCTTATACCTTCAGGTGAAGAGAACACCACCACTGCGGCACCCACAACCACAGAGGCGGTCACAACAGTAGCCGTAACCGAAACCGAGCCTCCCACTACAGAGGCCACGACTGCGGCTCCCGTAAGATATATGATAAAGGGCAACAGTGTGAACGCGCGCTATGAGCCCAGTACAAGTGCAAGGATATATGAGCAGCTTTCAGACGGAACCGAGATAGGCGAAGTTGAGGAAGTAGAGGGAGGAGATTGGGTTAAGTTTACAAGAGACGGAATAGAGCTCTATGTAGGCAGCGACTATATAACTCCAATAGAGTAACAGAATAAGCCTGAAGGACAGACCAATATCAACAGCTTTTAAGGAGGCATATATGCAGGGACTCATAGACAAGATCGCAAAGATCGATGAGGAGACTCTTCAGATAGCGCAGGACGCTGAGGCTGAAAAGAAGATCATCGAGAAGGAAATGAAAAAAAAGACAGCACAATATGATGAGGAACTGGCGGCGGAGACTGAAAAGAGGATCGAGGAGATAAAGAAAGAGCTTTCCAAAAAGGCGGATGAGGAACTTGCCGCCCATGAAAAGGCTGTCTCCGAGGAGATAAAGCGTATAGAGGATCTCTACGAGGCAAGGCACACAGAGATCGCAAAGGAAATATTTGACAGGATAACAGGAGCCGGACGTTAGCATGATAGCGGACCTTTCCTATGTCGGAATCTCAACAAAGATAAGAGCAATGCAGAAGAAGCTCCTTACAGAAGAGGATATACAAAGCCTTGCCGAATATAACTCTGTAAGGGATGCAGCTGCGCATCTTGGAGAATTTGAGGCCTATGCGGGTATCGCCGAGAAGGCCGAGGGAAGAGAACTTCATCGAATTAATGTAGAGAAGCTTCTCTATTATTACCTTATAGATGACTTTGAAAAGCTCTACAGATTTGCGGGAATACGACAAAGAAAGTACTTGGACATTTACTTCAAGCATTTTGAAGTGAAGATTTTGAAAATTTGTTTGGATAATTGTATGGGGGGCCGAAGAGACTTCTTAGGCCTCTCTAAATATGCCGAAATTTTGGGGAAACACTCAAAAATTGACATCGTAAAGCTTGTAGAGTCAAAGAATTTATCCGAATTCATAAACAATCTTCAGGGGACGGGATATTATCAGATCTTAAAGAGGATAGAGGAGAGCGGCAGAGGAAGCCTTCCCGATTACCAGACGGCTATAGACATGAAATACTTCAATTACATGTGGAAGATGAAGGATGAGAAGCTCAAAAAGAGGGATGCGGAAGTGATCACGCAGACTTTGGGAGTGAATATAGATCTTCTGAATGTAAACTGGATATACAGATCAAAGAAATATTTCGGATTAACGCCTGAAGAGCTTTTTAACTTGCTTATTCCTGTAAGGTTCAAGCTCACTCAGGAAAATATAGTCGAGATGGTAAAGGCTACTGACCTCAACTCGTTTTATGAGGCGGAGAAAAAAATAAGGTACAGCGAGAAGATACTCAAGTACCGAAAGAATGAAAAGAGCCTTACCAATGTATATGACAAGCTTATAACGACCATCTACAGAAATGAGAGCAGAAAGAGGCCATACTCTGTAGCTGCAATAAATACTTATTTTTACCTCAAAGAGAGAGAAATAAGAAATATAGTCACAGCTCTTGAAAGCATACATTACAAGGTGCCTTTCGGAGCGAAGGAGGTTAAGCCTTGATAGAGAAAATGACTTTTCTTACAGTCACAGGACCTCGGGATGATATAGACAGGGTGACGGAAAAATACCTGAAAAAATATGAGTTTCAGCCCGAGAACGCTGCGACGGAGATAAAAAATGCGGGTCAGCTGACACCGTTTTCCGATGAGAATCCTTACAAAAAGGAAACAGAGGATATAAAACTCATTATTAAGGAATACGGAAACATCATTGCCGAGAATGCTTCTGAAAAAACGGTAAGTCTGGAGGAGGCTCTTGCGACAGCAAGGGATATAAGAGAAAACCTGAACGGGCTCTTTGAGAAAAAGAGCGAGCTTCACAAGATGGAGGAAAGCTATTCGGTATCCTACAAAAAGATAATTCCCTTCAAAGACCTTGACTACGATCTTTCCAAGATACTGAATTTCAAAAATGTCAAGTTCAGCTTCGGAAGGATGCCCCTTGAGTACTATTCCAAGTTTATGGATTACGCGTATGAGGATACAGATGTCCTGGTATTTGAATGCACCAGAGATGAGGACTTTGTATGGCTTGTTTACTTCACTCCGAAGCAGTGTGAGGACAAGACAGACGCTGTATTCGCATCAATGTACTTTGAGAAGATATTTATCCCTGACGAGTATACAGGCTCTCCTCTTGAGGCCATAGAAAACCTGCACTCAAAGATAAAAGGGGTTCAGGAAGAGATATTCAGGTATGACATGGAGATAGCCGAGTATCTGAGAAAAAGAGGATCGGATATCATAGCGGGAGAAAAAAAGCTTTCGGACTTTGCTGTAAACTTCGACATAAGAAAGTATTCGGCATATACAAAGAATACAGGCCACAGCTTCTACATTCTTTGCGGATGGATGACAGAAAGCGATGCCAAGTCCTTTATGGAGGATATAAAGGATGATGAGAAGGTATTCAGCTTCCTCGAAAATGATATGAAGAAGCTTTCCGCAAAACCGCCCACAAAGCTTATCCATAAGGGAATATTAAAGCCCTTCGAGATGTTCACAAAGATGTACGGGCTTCCTGATTACAATGAACTCGATCCCACTCCGGTGCTTGCACTGACCTACTCGGTATTCTTCGGATTTATGTTCGGAGATCTGGGACAGGGGGCGCTCTTATGTATAGGAGGATTCCTGCTTTACAAGCTCAAAAATCTGAGCCTCGGAGGAATAATATCTCTCTGCGGAGTTTTCTCCATGATTTTCGGAGTGCTTTTCGGAAGTGTGTTCGGATTTGAGGATGTCATAGAAGCCGTATGGCTGAAGCCTCAGGAGGCTATGACGAATCTTCCTTTTATAGGAAACCTGAACACTGTATTTGCCGCAGCCGTGCTGATAGGCATGATCATCATCATCTTCACCATGGTCTTAAACATCGTAAATGCGGCAAAGCAGGGAGACAAGGGAAGACTTTTGTTCGACACAAACGGAGTTGCGGGCCTTGTATTCTACACAAGCCTTGTGGCGGCCATAGTTTCCTTTATGCTTGGAAAGAGCATAGTTTCAGGCTTATTTATACTTATCCTCATGATCGTGCCGCTTGTGGTGATATTCTTCAAGGAGCCCCTTGAGAATGCGATGGACGGAAAGAAAGAGCTGATAGAGGGCGGAGTCGGAATGTTCATAACTCAGGGAATCTTCGAGCTCTTTGAGGTAATGCTTTCATTTTTCTCAAATACGCTTTCCTTTGTCCGTATCGGAGCCTTTGCGGTGAGCCATGCGGCAATGATGGGAGTCGTAATGATGCTTGCGGGAGCGGAGAACGGAGGAGATATCAATATAATAGCGGTGGTCCTCGGAAACCTGTTCGTCTGCGGTATGGAGGGACTTATCGTCGGCATACAGGTATTGAGGCTTGAGTATTATGAGCTCTTCTCAAGGTTCTACAAGGGAACAGGAAGAGAGTTCAGGCCCTACGGAAGAGTTGAAAAGAGAAAAGCATAGTAAGCCCTCGGGCTATAAAATAAAAAACAAGTCAAGATAATAAAGGAGATCAAAACAATGTCTACAGGAGTAAAAATCATTTTGGCAATAGCATTAATTCTCAGCATAGGAATACCCTTCGGAAGCTTTATAGCAGGTGAGAAGACAAAAGGCCGCTACAAGAGAGCGATGTTACTTAATATAGTGATGTTCTTCGGAACGATAGCTACAGCTGTATTCATGATGGGAACAGGCCAGGCATATGCGGCAGCTCCCGAGGCTGCAGAGGCGGCTGCTACAGTATCGGCAACAGGAATGGGATATATTTCGGCGGCTCTTGCAACAGGACTTTCATGCCTCGGAGGAGGAATCGCCGTTTCATCAGCAGCATCAGCAGCCCTCGGTGCAATATCAGAGGACGGATCAATACTCGGTAAGTCACTTATCTTCGTAGGACTTGCGGAAGGTGTCTGCCTTTACGGACTTATCATAAGCTTCATGATACTCGGACAGCTTTAATGAATCATAAGGGAAGACGGAATCAAGGATCAGGAGCCTAAATCTATGAAAATGTTTCTTATAAGCAACAATCAGGACACCCTGACAGGAATGAGACTGGCGGGAGTCGAGGGAGCCATAGCAAGGAGCCGCGAAGAGCTTTCGGAGCTTCTTGACCGGGCTTTCAAGGATAAGGACATAGGAATAGTCCTTTTGAACGAGAAATTCTCCGTCAAATATCCCGATATCACCAACGCGGCTAAAATGAACAAGAATACGCTTGTGATAGAGATACCCGACAGACATGGAACCGGGCGCAGGCCTGACTTTATCACCTCATATATAAATGAGGCTATAGGAGTAAAGCTATGACAACAGAGGAAAAATTAAAGCGATTCAGAGAGCTTTGTATCGAGGACGAGAAGAACAGGACAAAGAGAGTCCTTGAGGAGTACAGAGAGGGCCTTTCGGCAAATTTTGAGGAGCACAAAAAGCATGCCCTCAGAAGGCAGGAGGAGGAATTCTCAATAGAGAAGGAGAAAGCCGACAGAGAGATAAGAAGCAGTATCTCGGAGAGACAGCAGCTCCTTAAGGTAAAAGCGGGAAAAAGAGCGGAGGAGCTTAAGGATAAGATATTCTCGGAGGTCGAGGAGATGCTTGGAGAATTCAGAAGCACTTCCGAATACAGGGAGCTGATAAAAAAGGAGCTTAAGGATATAGAGGCAAAGGCCTCCGGAGAAGCCTATGAGGTGTACCTTGACTGCAGTGAGAGCGAGGATATAAAGAGCTTTGCAAAGAGTCTTCTTCCCGAAGGAGCAAAAGCGGGCGAGAGCCAAAGGAGCTTTCTCGGCGGTACTATGGCTATAATAGGATCTCAAAATATCCTTATAGACAATTCGTTTTTGACAAAGCTTCTTAAAGAAAAAAATGAATTCAGCTTTTAACAGGGAGAACCTTCAGACATGAACATCAATGCTTTGGATCTGATATTGAAATCAGATAAAAATAAAGTTCCCGAGGGAGAGATCTACGGGATAAACGGACCGGTGGTTACGATATTGGGAAATCCCGGCTTTAAGATGAATGAGATGGTATATGTCGGAGACTTGAGGCTTGTAGGTGAGGTAATAGGACTCAATTCCGAAAAGACCACCATAGAAGTATACGAGGAGACCTCGGGAATGAAGCCCGGAGAGAAGGTCGTGGGATCCGGAAGCCCCGTATCCTGTGTTCTTGCGCCGGGAATCATCAGCAACATTTTTGACGGTATAGAGCGCCCCTTAAATCTCATAAGGGAGAAGGAGGGCGCATACATCAGCAAGGGAGTAAGTGTTGATTCACTCCCTCAAGACAAGCTCTGGGAGACACATATAACTGTAAAGCCCGGAGACAGGGTCTCAGGCGGAAGCATAATAGCGGAGGTCAAGGAGACAAGGGCTATAGTTCACAAGGTAATGCTTCCTCCGGGGACAGAGGGAACCGTTAAGGAGATATGCCCCGACGGAAGCTATACCATAAATGACAAGCTCATAACAGTGGAGCTTTCGACGGGAGAGATAAAGGATATGACTATGTGCCAGAGATGGCCCATAAGGATACCGAGACCGGTATCAAGAAGATACTCCCCCACTATGCCTCTCATAACAGGCCAGAGGATAATCGATTCTCTTTTCCCCATAGCCAAGGGAGGAACAGCAGCTATACCCGGAGGCTTCGGAACAGGAAAGACCATGACTCAGCATCAGATCGCAAAGTGGTCTGATGCGGACATAATAATATATATAGGATGCGGAGAGCGTGGAAATGAGATGACCCAGGTTCTTGAAGAGTTTACAGAGCTTGTGGACCCCAAGACCGGAAATCCTCTTATGGACAGGACAGTACTCATAGCAAACACTTCAAACATGCCTGTTGCCGCAAGAGAGGCGAGCCTTTACTCAGGACTTACTCTTGCGGAGTACTATAGAGATATGGGATACCATGTGGCTATAATGGCGGATTCCACATCAAGATGGGCGGAGGCCTTGAGAGAGCTTTCGGGACGACTTGAGGAGATGCCTGCAGAGGAGGGATATCCCGCATATCTGGCTTCAAGACTTGCAATGTTTTATGAGAGAGCGGGATTTGTAAAGAACCTCAACGGAACAGAGGGCTCGGTATCCATAATCGGAGCCGTATCTCCTCAGGGAGGAGACTTCTCCGAGCCTGTTACCCAAAATACAAAGAGATTCGTAAGATGCTTCTGGGCTCTGGATAAATCCCTGGCATATGCAAGACATTATCCGGCTATCCAGTGGCTCACCTCCTACTCGGAGTACACAAAGGACCTTTCAGCTTGGTACTCCGAAAACGTCGACAAGAGATTCATGGATTACAGGAATCAGATATACTATATCCTCACTCAGGAGAGCAAGCTCATGGATATAGTAAAGCTCATAGGCTCAGATGTGCTTCCTGACGACCAGAAACTTACTCTTCTCATAGCAAAGGTCATAAGGATAGGCTTCCTTCAGCAGAACGCTTTCCATAAGGAGGACACCTGTGTTCCCATGGAGAAGCAGTTCAAGATGATGGAGCTGATACTTTATCTCAACAAAAAGTGCAAGGCTCTTATAGCTCTGGGCATGCCTGTGTCCGTGCTTGAGAGATATGATATATTCGACAGGATAATAAACATCAAGTATGATATGCCTAACGACAAGCTTGAGATGTTTGAGGAGTATACAGCTGCTGTCGACAGATTTTATGATGACGTTTTGGAGAAAAACGGTTAAGGAGGAAGAGGATAATGATAGAATATCTCGGGCTTAAAAGCATAAACGGTCCTCTGGTAATCCTTGAAGGGATCAAAGACGCTGTATTTGACGAGATGGTGGAGTTTGACACCGACGCAGGCAGAAGGCTCGGAAAAATAATCGAGCTCAATAAGGATAAGGCTGTAATACAGGTGTTTGAGGGAACCGACAATATGACCCTTGACGGCACTCACACGAGACTCTCGGGACGTCCCATGGAGGTGGGAGTTTCCGAGGAGATGCTCGGAAGGAGCTTTAACGGAATAGGCGTTCCCATAGACGGACTTGGAGACATAGTCCCCGAAAAGAAGCTTGACATAAACGGAAAGCCCTTAAATCCCGTGTCAAGAGAGTACCCCAGAAACTATATAAGAACAGGAATCTCTGTAATTGACGGACTTATGACCCTGATAAGGGGACAGAAGCTTCCTATATTCTCAGGAAACGGACTTCCCCATGACCAGCTGGCCGCACAGATAGTTACTCAGTCTTCACTGGGTGACAACGCAGGAGATGATAAGTTCGCCATAGTATTTGCCGCTATGGGCGTTACTCATGATGTGGCGCAGTATTTTAAGAGGACCTTTGCGGAGAGCGGAGCCGCGGAGCATGTGGCGATGTTTGTAAACCTGGCGGATGACCCTGTGGTCGAGAGGCTTATAACTCCGAAGGTCGCGCTGACTCTTGCCGAGTATCTTGCTTTCGAGAAAAACATGCACATACTTGTTGTGCTTACAGATATGACTTCATACTGTGAGGCTATGAGAGAGGTGTCATCATCAAAGGGAGAGATACCTTCGAGAAAGGGATATCCGGGATACATGTATTCCGACCTTGCTTCAATATATGAGAGAGCGGGAATCGTAAAGGGAGTGAACGGCTCTGTAACGCAGATCCCCATACTTTCAATGCCCAATGATGACATAACTCACCCCATACCGGACCTTACAGGATATATTACCGAGGGACAGATAGTTCTTGACAGAACTCTTAACGGAAAATCCATTTATCCCCCTGTAAGCGTGCTTCCTTCTCTTTCACGTCTTATGAAGGACGGCATAGGAGAAGGCTTTACCAGAGAGGACCATCAGGACGTGGCAAACCAGCTCTTTTCAAGCTACGCTCATTCCGAGGACGCGAGAAACCTTGCGGCGGTAATCGGTGAGGAGGAGCTTTCGGATACGGATAAGGCTTATCTCAAATTCGGAGATGAGTTTGAGAGCCGCTTTATAGGACAGGACCCCTCGGACAACAGAACCATAGAAAAGACTCTTGATCTTGGCTGGGAGCTTTTGGGACTTCTGCCCAGAGCCGAGCTTGACAGAATAGATACGAAGCTTCTTGACAAGTACTATAAGCCTTATGAGGAGTAAGTAAAGCTCAAGAAAGAAGGTGAGCAGTATTAACCTTAATACCTTTCCCACAAAGGGAAATCTGATATTATGTAAAAATTCTCTTGCCCTTGCACAGCAGGGCTACAGCCTTATGGACAAGAAGAGAAATGTCCTCATAAGGGAGCTCACAGAGCTCATAGAGGAGGCAAAGGGCATACAGTCCGAGATAGACAGCACCTTCTCCACGGCGTATAAGGCTCTGCAGAAGGCAAATATAGACCATGGAATCAGTAATGTTCAGGATATCAGCAAGGCTATACCTGTAGACGACAGCATAAAGGTGAAATACAGGAGCATAATGGGCACGGACATACCTCTTGTGGAGTATGAAAAAAAGCCCATAAAGCTCAGCTATTCCCTCTATGAGACGCGAGAATCTCTGGACAACGCGAGAATGCAGTTTGAGCGTGTAAAGGAGCTTACCTTAAAGCTTTCCATGGTGGAAAACTCGGCCTACAGGCTCGCAACAAACATAAGAAAAACTCAGAAGAGGGCGAACGCTCTCAAAAACATAACCATACCCATGTATCAAAAGCTTGTAAAGGACATAGGAAATGCCCTTGAGGAAAAGGAGAGGGAGGAATTTACGAGGCTTAAGGTGATAAAGGGGAGAAAAACGGAATAGGAATATTAAAATACTATTAAAAACACTAACCGTCATTTTTTGTAAAATGGGGTTAGTGTTTTTATATACAGAAGCAATATTATAAAGTCGTATTTCTCTACATATGGTCGCAGATATTAAGCTGTGCCTTGAGCTCCGCTTCCTCCTCAGGACGCTTTTTGGTGAGCTGAGCCGCAGCTACCACAGGGAAGAAATTCCATACATAGGACTTATCCGTGGCCGTCCGCTCACAGAACATATCGAGATATTTTTCGGAAAGCTTTTTATCCCTTAATGCCAGTATCAGGCAGGTCCTTGCAATATCTGCGGAGGCGTTTCCTCCTGTCGCATGGACCCAGTCGATCACATGACATTTGCCCTCGTCATCTACGATTATATTTTCGGGTCTGAAATCACCGTGACAAAGCTTTGTATGAGTAGGAGCTGAGGAAAGCCTTGTCAAAAGCTCATAGCGTGTTCCCTCGTCTATTTCCGAAAGACTGTTTATCTGCCTTGCCATCTTGTCCTTGAGGGATTCGAGCATAGAGGCGTCAAGTCTTTGCAGCTCCAACTGCAGGGAAAGCATCATATCAAGATACTCATCAGTTTTTTCGGGATTTCCCTCCATGAGCTCAAGGAGAGTCCTTCCGGGTACATACTCCCTCACAAGTACAAGGCAACCTTCATTTTCGGAGGACTCACGCACCTCAAGTACCGCAGGAACGATGCTTCCCGCGATGCTTTCCACTCTCGCGTTTACAAAGGCCTCGTGGAATACCTCGTCCTTGGGGAAATCCCTCACAAATTCCTTGTACACCTTTGCTCCGTCACAGCTTATACGCCTTACGGAGTTCTCTGATAAAATACTTTTTGCCATAAAATACCTCCTGTTGATATAAATATGAGCTCTACAGCTTCTTTACGGCATCCTCAAGGCTCTCACACTCTCCGGATTCCAGAAGGTATGAAAGTCTTTGCAACTTCGAAAGTTTAAGGTTCTCCTCTCCGAGAGAAGGTCCGAAGCTTTCCTTGAATCGGGAAGTCCTCTCATCGTGGGAGCTCTTTAATGCGGAAAGCTTTTCAGAGAGCTCCTTAGAGCTTTCGGTAAGCTTGTCTATGTCCGGCTGAAATTTCTTTGATATATCCTCGGATAGCTCCTTTGCTGTCACTCCGTCAAAACGGTCAAGGGAGCTTTTCTTTTCCTCATTCAGGGCCTTGAGCTCCTCATCAGCCTTAAGGACTCTCTCATCGAATTCGGAGAGCTCGTATTTTGAGTCGTCGGAATCTCTGCGTATGCTTTTTGCTATATTTCTCATCCTTCTTCGGTTTTCTTTTATCTGATTGCGATAGGCCCTTCCTTCTTTAAAAACCTCAGGGGACTTGTGCCTTGTGGAGTTTGCGGTAATTATATATGCGCCGCCGAATATAAGTATCAGAAAAAGATACAGGGCGGCAAAATGCAAAAGGCCGATATCGGGAAATATAAGAACTGACAGGAAGGGAAGCAGTACAAAGACACACACAAAAATAAGCGCGGCCGAAAGATACTCCAAAAATCCCTTTGGCATGAAAAGTGTATAATAGATGCCGCTTTTACACATCCCGGGAATGTCATTAGATTTGAAGAGATCGGAAAAATCCCCCTTAAGTCGTTCGTTTTCCTGCCTGAGGTAGGAGGTATCTGAGCTTATGCGCCCCTTTACCTGCTTTTCCTTCTCCTTCGCACGGGCGCTCCTTTCCGAATTGAGCTTCTTTTTTGATTTTGAGATCTTAAGGTCGAATTCCTTTGAGAGCTCATGGCGCTTTGCGGATACGGTATTTTTTATTTCCTTGTCCCTGGATTTTAATGTGCCTGAAAGGGACGCGGCGACGCGGTCGGACCTGTCCTTAAGCTCGGAGAGTTCTGAAGCCTCCTTTGAAAGAGCTTCAGCCTCCGCAATGGCATCTCTGAGAGTTGTTTTTATGCTTTCGGGAGCAGACATGCTTTTTCCTCCCTTGTAAAAAATTTACCTGAAACGTCAATAATTTATCAAATTCATTATATCATTTAAAGCCGGGCTTTACAATTCCAATAACAGACAATATACTTAACAGTATGTTTAAGCTAAGCGGTATTATAAAAAAGGACAACAGAATAATAGCGGAGACGGTGGTGACTGATTCCTGCGAGGAAAAATCAAGGACAAAAAAGGTCCTTGACGGTCTCAACCGGATATGCATGGAGCTGAACCTTCAGGTGCCCATCTGGCTTGACTCTCAGATAAGGGAATTTCAGAGAAGCTCACATACAAGCTTCGGCAGGGACAGCTTCATTGAGGAGACGGATTTTGACTTCCTTGAGATACAGGTCATTGAGGAATGACAAAAATTTCTTATTATGCTATAATTTCTAACTGAATATAAAAAGCAGGACATAAGTCGAAAGGTCTTAAGTACACGGAGACTTTGAACGAGGAGATACTATGGAAAAATTTGTTACAGTAAAAGAGATATTTGATGACAGAGAAAAATACCTTGATAAGGAGATAAGCATAGGAGGATGGGTAAGGAGCGTCAGAGACTCAAAGACCTTCGGCTTTATCGTTATAAATGACGGATCATATTTTGAGACCCTTCAGGTGGTATACCATGATCGCATGGAGAATTTTGCCGAGGTCTCAAAGCTGAATGTGGGCTCCGCTGTAATAGTAAAAGGCAAGCTTGTCGCAACACCTGAGGCAAAGCAGCCCTTTGAGATACAGGCTGACGAGGTCTTCATAGAGGGAGCATCCTCTCCTGATTATCCCCTTCAGAAGAAGAGGCATACTCTTGAGTATTTAAGGACCATGACACACTTAAGGCCCAGAACAAATACCTTCCAGGCTGTGTTCCGCGTAAGGTCCATACTTGCCTTTGCCATACACAAGTTCTTTCAGGAGAGAGGCTTTGTATATGTTCATACTCCCCTCATAACAGCTTCCGACTGTGAGGGTGCGGGAGAGATGTTTCAGGTCACGACTCTCGACCTTGATAAGGTAGGGGCATCGGGAGAGAAGCCCGATTACTCAAAGGACTTCTTCGGAAAGCCCACCTTCCTTACAGTGAGCGGCCAGCTTGATGTTGAGGACTTTGCCATGGCATTCAGAAATGTTTATACCTTCGGCCCTACCTTCAGAGCGGAGAATTCCAACACACCCAGACATGCGGCGGAATTCTGGATGATAGAGCCCGAGATGGCTTTTGCCGACCTTGACGATATAATAGAGGTCGAGGAAGCCATGATAAAGTATATAATCAAATACGTTCTTGAGAATGCGCCCAAGGAGATGGAGTTCTTCAACAATTTTATCGACAAGGGACTTAAGGAGAGACTTGAGCATATCCTTAACTCCGAATTCGGAAGGATAAGCTATACAGAGGCTGTCGATATACTTAAGGAGCACAATGACAGATTTTCGTACAAGGTGGAGTGGGGCTGCGATCTGCAGACAGAGCATGAGAGATTCCTCACGGAGGAGATATTCAAGAGACCTGTATTCGTCACAGATTATCCCAAGGATATAAAGGCCTTTTACATGAAGCTCAACGATGACAAGAAGACAGTTGCCGCTGTCGACTGCCTTGTTCCCGGAGTCGGTGAGATAATGGGAGGAAGCCAGAGGGAGGATGATTATGACCTTCTCTTAAAGAGGATGAATGAGCTTGGACTTGATCCCGAGGCTTACAAGGCTTATCTTGACCTGAGAAAGTACGGTTCTGTAAGACATTCGGGCTTTGGTCTCGGATTTGAGAGAGCGGTAATGTATATAACAGGAATGTCCAACATAAGAGACGTGCTTCCGTTCCCCAGGACAGCAGGGGCATGTGAGCTGTAAAAACAGGAATAAAACAGGTATCCAAAGGAGCTGCAGATGAGGTTTATACATGTCAGCGATATAAATATAGGCGCGAATCCCGACAGCGATAAGAGCTGGGGGAAGGAGAGGGCCGGAGACTTCAAGGATACATTAAAAAAGGTTGTGGATAAGGCGAAGGAGATTGATTGCGATCTCCTTCTTATATCCGGCAACCTTTTTTGTCATCAGCCGGTCACAAGAGAACTTTCCGAGGTAAATCTTCTGTTTTCTTCGATCCCCGCCACAAGGGTGGTGATAGTTGCCGGAAGCTCCGACAGATTGAGGAAAAATTCGTCTGTTTTAAGCTTTAAGTGGAGCAGCAATGTCAGCTGTGTACTGGGAGAAAATTTTGAGAAGATAAAGCTCCCCGCCCTCCACACTACAGTGTACGCCGCGTCTCAGACCGAGGAGAAAAGAGACATTAAGGCGCTTATAAGGGAAATGAGCGAAGAGGCGGGAAAAGAACCTGAATATATAAATATACTCCTTATGTACAATGAAGCCTATGGAGATGAGGATGCCGAGGTCGAGATACGCGATATCATAGCGGGAAGCTCATTTTCCTATGCCGCTCTCGGAGGCCGTCACGAGCATTATGAGCTTATACGGGAACGCTGTGCCTATGCGGGCTATCTGTCACCTGTGGGGATGAGTACTCCCGGAGAGCACGGTATCCTTGTGGGGGATATAAGCCTTGCATCAAAAAGGATGCCGGGCTTTGACTTTATAAAGATGGCTGATATAGCCTATATACCCATAAGGATAGAGATAAACGCAGCAGTCTCCTCGGATGAGCTCAAGCGGACGGTTGCGGGCGAGATAGAAAAGCGCGGAGAAAAAAATATTTACAAGCTCAAAATAACCGGAAAGAGAAACCCTGATACGGTCATAGACTTTAAGGATCTTAAGAAGAGGTACAGGATAGAGGAGACCGTGGATGAGACAGAGCCCGAGTATGATTTTTCGAAGCTGTTTGCAGAGCACCCCGATGACATCATAGGTTATTATATAAGCTCTGTGATGAAGGACAATGAGGACAGGGGAAGCCTTGAAAAGAGGGCTATGTACTATGCTGTGGACGCGCTGCTTTCCACAGAGAGAAAGAGGTCTTAGGTATGAGATTAGAGGTTCTTCAGATAGAAGGGTTCGGAAAATTTCATAACAGAAGGATGGAGTTCGGCAGCGGACTGAATATTGTTTACGGAAAAAATGAAGCCGGAAAGTCCACGATGCACACCTTTATAAAGGCTATGCTTTTCGGGCTCTCCCGGAAACGCAATAAAAGGGGAGAGTCGGAGTACGACAGATATGAGCCGTGGAAGGGCGGAAGCTACGGAGGGAGCATGGAGCTTTCCGTCGCAGGGAGAAGGCTTAGGATAGAGAGGGACTTCAGAAAGGACGCTGACGACCTGAGGCTTACGTGGGCGGATACCGAAGAGGTGGTGGAAGCACCTGAAGAAACCTTAAAAAAGCTCATGGGCGGGCTTACGGAGAACGCTTATAAAAATACTATAAGCATCGGACAGCTTGAGGCTCAGACCGAAAAGGGAATGGCAGGGGAGTTCAGGCAGATAGTTTCGAACTTGACAGGAACAGGAAGCTCCGAGCTTTCATATGACAGAGCTATAGAGTATCTTGAAAACAAAAAAAAGGAGCTCTCCGAAAGGACAGATGAGAATGCGGTCATAAATTATACGAGGCGTATGGGAAGGATCAGGAATCTGGAGAGAGAGCTTTCCGACCCGAAGTACGAAAACAGGCTTCCGGTATACACGGATCTGAGAGACAAGATGCGCGAAAGGCTTGAGGATATATCGGAGGAGAAGGAAAAGCTTCTTTTAAAGCTTGAGAAGGCGGAGGGAACTCTCTCGGAAAACGGATTTTCCGATATGGCGTCTGTGGATGCTTATGAAAAAATGAGCGATGAGGCATTCGCGGAGTACGAAAAAAATTCAAAGGCGCTGAAAAATAAGGCAAAGGCTGTTTTCGCTGTGGCACTATGTGTCCTTGGAGTCTTGTCGCTTGCAGCAGCCGGATATCTTTTTATTAAAGCCCTGAGTTTTCCGGATGGCTTTTTCGCATGCAGCATTATCATAGGGGAAAGGATATTTCCCGCAGGTATAAACGGAATAATCTTCATTATCGCGGCCCTGATACTTATTGTTTGCGGAGTTCTTATGCTTTTTAGAAGGCGCTCAAGAAGGCTGAAGCTTAGGAAGGCGGAGGAAAAGCTTAAGGAGATATTTGGAGCGCATATAGGAAATGCGGAGATAAGCAGCGCATCGCTCGGAGCATTAAAGGAGAGGCTCGCTGAATTCCGAAAGCTTATAGATGCGGTATCCCGCTCATCAAAGGAGCTTTCAGATATCAATGAGGAGCTTATAAAGCTGCATGAGAACAGAGACAGCTGTACAGAGATAATAGGAAACGAGGAGAAGCTCAGAGCCGAGGTGGAGGACAAGCTTACAGAACTCAACAGTCTGAAATCGGAGGCGGAGGAGCTGAAGAGGATAATTGCGGCAAACAATTCCATAAAGGAAGACATAGACGCTCTGGATCTTGCAAAGGAAAAGCTCTCGGAGCTCTCCGGAAAAATAAGAGGCTCCATAGGGATACACTTAAACAAGGAAGCCTCAAGGCTCATAAAGGATGTTACCGGAGGAGCCTACGACAGCATGGACGTCTCCGATGATATGGAGATATTCCTTAACACCGAAAACAGAATGGTTCCCATAGAGAGCTTGAGTGCGGGAACTATGGATCAGATATACCTTGCCTTAAGGATATCAGCTGTAAAGCTTATCGAGAGGGGCGCGGAGAAATATCCTCTTATATTTGATGACAGTTTTGCACTGTATGACGATGACAGGCTTAAAATGGCTCTTAATTCTCTCGCAAAGGCCGAGGCGGACAGGGAACCGAGACAAATGATAATATTTTCCTGCCATCACAGGGAGGAGAGCTTCCTTGATCAGGCGGGCATAAAATACAATCTCATAAGGATATAGGTAATAAATTGCCAACCCGTGAAAATGTTTTGACACTTTTTCATGGGTTTTTTCAAATTTTACTTAAATTTAACCGGCTTTAACAGTAAATTAACTACAAATGACAAAAATTTGCATAAAAATTATTAAACAATAATAATTTATTTGTTCACAATAAATAAAATTAGTGGTATAATAAAAAACACTTAAATTTGTGGCGAGGTGATTCTGATGATTAAGAAAGAGATGATAGCAATGCTTCTTGCCGGAGGGCAGGGAAGCCGTTTGGGAGTTCTTACCCAGCACATAGCAAAGCCTGCGGTTTCTTTCGGAGGAAAGTACAGGATTATTGACTTCCCCTTAAGTAACTGTATCAATTCAGGCATAGACACAGTGGGTGTTCTCACCCAGTATCAGCCCCTAAGGCTGAATGCTCATATAGGTATAGGAATACCTTGGGATCTGGACAGAAATATAGGAGGAGTATCTGTTCTGCCGCCCTATGAGCGAAGCGCAGGCTCGGATTGGTACTCTGGAACGGCCAATGCTATATATCAGAACCTTGCGTATATGGAAAGCTTCAATCCCGACTATGTTCTGATACTTTCGGGAGATCACATATACAAGATGGACTACGAGGTCATGTTGGATTACCACAAGGCCTGCGGAGCGGACGTGACTATCGCCACTATGCCTGTGCCCATTGAGGAGGCCTCGCGCTTCGGAATAGCTATAACAGATGAAAAGGGAAGGATCACGGAGTTTGAGGAGAAGCCCGAACACCCCAGATCGAACCTTGCGTCTATGGGTATATATATATTCAGCTGGAAGGTCCTTAAGGAGGCTTTGATAGAGCTCAAGGATCAGCCCAACTGTGATTTCGGAAAGCACATCATTCCCTATTGCCACGGAAATGACATGAAGCTCTATGCTTATGAGTTCAATGAGTATTGGAAGGATGTGGGAACCCTCGAGTCCTACTGGCAGGCCAATATGGAGCTTGTGGATATCATCCCGGAGTTCAATCTTTATGAGGAGTATTGGAGGATATATACAAACAGCGACAATATAAAGCCTCAGTATGTGGGTGAGAACGCCGAGATATCAAAGAGCATAATCGGCGAGGGCTGTGAGATACTCGGAAAGGTCGAGCACTCTGTGCTTGGCTCGGGCGTTGTGGTTGAGGAAGGCGCCGAGATAACGGATTCCATAATCATGGCTGATACAGTAATAGGAGCAGGCACAAAAATAAACAAAGCCATAATCGCCGAGGAAGTAAAGATCGGCGCAGGCTGCGAGCTGGGTGTCGGCGAGTTTGCGGAGAGCAGGCTTGACAAAAAGGTATATAAATTTGACATAGTGACTGTCGGAGACGGTTCGGAGATCCCCGACAATGTAAAGATAGGAAAGAACACCGCCATATCGGGAAAGACGGCTGCCGAGGATTACCCCGAAGGCCTGCTTGAAAGCGGTTCATACATCATAAAGGAGGGCGGTATAAGATGAGAGCAATAGGAATCATACTTGCGGGAGGAAACTCCAAGAGGATGAGGGAGCTCAGCAACAAGAGAGCCATATCCGCAATGCCTGTTGCGGGAAGCTTCAGGAGCATAGACTTTACGCTGAGCAATATGACCAATTCTCAGATCCGTACAGTAGCTGTGCTGACTCAGTACAACTCCAGATCCTTGAACCTTCATCTGAACTCTTCAAAGTGGTGGGATTTCGGAAGAAAACAGGGCGGTCTCTATGTGTTCAACCCGACTATAACTCCCGAATCCAGCGATTGGTACAGAGGAACAGCAGATGCGCTCTACCAGAACCTTTCGTTCTTGAAGAGCAGTCATGAGCCCTATGTAGTGCTTGCGGCAGGAGACGGAATCTACAAGCTTGATTACAACAAGGTCCTTGAGTATCATATCGAGAAGAAGGCTGATATTACAGTCGTATGCAAGAAAATGCCCGAGGGGGAGGACATTACGAGATTCGGCTGTGTAAAGATAAACGACGACGGACGCATAGTAGACTTTGAGGAAAAGCCCATGGTGTCCGATGCAAACACTATCTCATGCGGCATTTATGTAATAAGGAGAAGGCATCTTATAGAGCTTATTGAGAAGTGTGCCGAGGAGGACAGATATGATTTTGTAACAGATGTGCTTGTAAGATACAAGAATTTAAAACGCATCTACGCTTACAAGATCGAGGATTACTGGAGCAATATAGCAAGCGTCGAGTCATATTATAAGACAAATATGGACTTCCTCAAAAAGGAAGTGAGGGATTACTTTAAGGCCGATCCCCAGATATACACAAAGGCGGAGGATCTTCCTCCCGCAAAATATAATCCCGGCGCGGCTGTAAAGAACAGCCTCGTGGCCAGCGGCTGTATCATAAACGGAGTTGTGGAGAATTCACTTCTCTTCAAGGATGTTTATATAGGAAATAATACAGTTATAAAAAATTCTATAGTTCTTAACAATGTCTATATAGGAGACAATACAGTTATAGAAAACTGTATTGTGGAATCCAGAGACGTTATAAGGGCAAATTCCACATATATAGGGTCGCCTGATAACATCAGGGTAGTAGTGGAGAAAAATGACAGGTATATGGTATAGCATAAATTATTAATGCTGTATAAGAATATATCATATAGTAGGAGGAGAGTTATGCAGATAACAGACATCAGGGTCAGAAAGATCGACAAGGAAGGAAAAATGAGGGCGGTCGTGTCCATTACTTTTGATAATGAGTTCGTTGTTCATGATATCAAGGTGATAGAAGGCGATCAGGGGCTTTTCATAGCTATGCCCTCAAGAAAGGCGGTAGACGGAGAGTACAGAGATATAGCACATCCCATCAACTCCGACACGAGAGCTTCCATTCAGAAGGCCATTCTTGAGAAATACGAGGCCGTGCTGAAGGAAGAGGACGAGGATAAACCGGTTGATTAAAATAGATTGATATGCTAAAATTAAGGCTGCTGTCGATGATAAAAATTCGGCGGCAGCCTATTTTTGAGAATTGAAAAAAGCTTTGCTCTAAAGATAGACCGAAGACCTCCCCCTTACGGGAAATCTTCGGATATTAGTATGTTTAAGGAGAAGAAAATGTTTAAAGGTGATTACGACGTTATAATAATCGGAGCGGGCCCTTCGGGTATATTTTGCGCTTACACCCTGATAGAAAAAAAGCCCGATATGAAGATACTTATGATAGAAAAGGGCAGGCCCATTGAAAAGAGAGTATGCCCCAAGAGAAAGACAAAGGTATGCGTGGGCTGCAAGCCCTGCAACATAACCACAGGTTTTGCGGGAGCAGGAGCCTTCTCTGACGGAAAGCTTTCACTTTCTCCCGACGTTGGAGGAAATCTTCCCGAGATATTGGGTTATGACAAGGCTACAGAGCTGATAAAGGAATCCGACAGCATCTACTTGAAGTTCGGCGCCGACAAGAACGTGTACGGAGTAGACAAGCAGAAGGAGATAGAGGATATAAGGAGAAAGGCTATAAATGCAAACCTCAAGCTCATCGAGTGCCCCATAAGGCACCTCGGCACAGAGGAGGGCTATAAGATATATCAGAGGATACAGAATTATCTCCTTGAGAAGGGAATAACCATGGAGTTCAACACCATGGTCACAGACATTATCATAGAGGACGGAAAGGCTATAGGAGTTATCACCGATAAGGGAGAGGAGTACCATGCCTCCGAGGTGGTAGCAGGAATAGGAAGAGAGGGCTCGGACTGGTTCAGTCAGATCTGCAGATCCCACAATATAGAGACTCAGGTGGGAACAGTAGATATCGGAGTCAGGGTAGAGGTCAGAGACGAGGTAATGAAGTTCCTCAATGAGAACCTTTATGAGGCAAAGCTTGTATACTATACTCCTACCTTTGACGACAAGGTAAGGACCTTCTGTACAAACCCTTCAGGAGAGGTTGCGACGGAGTACTACGACGACGGCCTTGCCGTAGTAAACGGACACGCATATAAGTCAAAGGAGTACAAGACCACAAACACAAACTTCGCACTCCTTGTGTCAAAGAACTTCACAAAGCCCTTCAAGACCCCTATCGAATACGGAAAGCATGTGGCTCAGCTTTCAAACATGCTTTGCGACGGCAGGATAATGGTTCAGACCTTCGGAGATTTCTTAAGAGGAAGGAGAACAACGGAGGAGAGACTTTGCAGAAACAACCTTATCCCTACCCTTAAGGATGCGGTGCCCGGTGACCTGAGCCTGGTGCTTCCTTACAGGATAATGCTTGACATAAAGGAGATGCTCTTTGCCCTCGATAAGGTAACTCCGGGAATTGCGGCGGATGAGACACTTCTTTACGGAGTGGAGGTAAAATTCTACTCGAACAAGGTAGTCGTTGACAAGAACTTTGAGACAAGCATAAAGGGACTTTACGCTATCGGAGACGGAGCAGGAGAGACAAGAGGACTTCAGCAGGCCTCCGCAAACGGAATAAGCGTTGCAAGAAGCATATTGGAGAAGTAAATATGTATATTATTGCGGGTCTCGGTAATCCCGAGAAAAAATATGACGGAACAAGACACAATGCGGGCTTTGAGGCCGCGGATGAGCTGAGAGATATGTTTGAGCTTAAGCTCTGTGAAAACAGATTCACCGCGGTATGCTCCACCTTTTTTACGGAGGGAAGAGAGGGTCGTGAGAAGGTGCTTCTCATGAAGCCACTGACCTACATGAACAGAAGCGGAGACAGCATAAAGGCCGCCGCGGATTATTACAAGGTGCCGACTCAGAATATAATCATCCTCTACGATGACATAAGCTTCCCTGTGGGGAGGCTTCGTGTAAGGGGGCAGGGCTCTGCGGGAGGCCATAACGGGATAAAAAGCATAATCGCAAGGCTTGGAAGCGAGGACTTTCCGAGAGTCCGTATAGGTGTGGGAGGACTTTCCGAGAACGAGGATATGATATCTCATGTGCTGGGACATTTTTCAAAGGATGACGCTACAGTCATGAGAGAGTCCTATAAGGCCGCAGCCGAGGCCGCACTTACCATAATAAAAAGTGGCGTGGATGATGCCATGAACAAGTTTAACGGTATGGTTATAGCGAAGGCATAAAGAAAGATATGTACAATCCTTTTAAAAATATAGAAGAATACAAAGAGCTTGCTCTGCTCCTCAAAAGGGGAGCAGGGCTTTTTGCACTTGGGGGATGCTCGGAATCCGAGGACGCCATGCTCTCCTTTGAGCTCTCCCGTGACTACAACAAAACCATAATCATATGCTCTGATGAGAAGAAGGCCTACAGGCTGCAGAGAGACTGCCTTAATTTTGCAAAGGATGTCTTTATGTATCCTGCAAAGGACCTGCTTTTTTACGATGCGGACATACAGGGAAATCTCATAGCAGCCGAGAGGATAAAGGTATTAAGGCACCTTATAGAGGATGAGAGGACTATGGTCATAACCACCATAGACGGACTTATGGACAAGATATCCTCCGGGGAAAACATAAAGGACGAGGCTCTAAGACTCTATGAGGGAATGGTCATCTCCGAGGACAGTGTAAAAAAGATACTTGTAAGACTCGGATATGAGAGAGCGGTTCAGGTGGAAAACAGCGGACAGTTTTCTGTAAGAGGAGGGATACTTGATATATATCCTCTTACGGAGACGGAGCCTGTCAGGATAGAGTTTTTTGATGACGAAATAGATACCATAAGAAGCTTTGACCCTGAGAGTCAGCGTTCTGTGGAGAGGATGGAGGAGATAACCGTATACCCTGCAATAGATTCTGCAAAGGACAGCGGTGCGGGGGTATCTCTCCTTGATTATTTCGGGGATGACTCTCTGTTGATACTCTCAGAGCCCTACAGGCTGAAGGAGAGAGCTGAGGCTGTGGAGGCGGAGTTTCGTGAGAGCATGTCTATGAGGCTTGAAAAGGGCTATACCGACTCGGAAAACGCGGATCTCATCTTTTCATCGGAGGAGGTGTTTGCGAAGATCTCGGGAAGACGAGGACTTCTACTTACAGCATCAGGAGACAGCCTTAAGGGCTTTGACATAAAGAAATGCTTTGATATACAGGCGGTGCCTGTGAGCTCCTATAAGGACAGCTTTGAGCTCCTTATAAAGGACCTTACATCATTTAAGAAAAATAAAAACAGAGTGACACTCCTTACACCCTCGAGGACAAGGATGTCGAGGCTTGCGGAGAACTTAAGGAGCTATGGACTTTCGGCCTACTGCCCCGACGAGGGGGCGGAGCTTCTGCCCGGAACCATAGAGGTGGTTTGGGGAAATCTGAAGAAAGGCTTTGAGCTTCCCGACTCAAAGTATGTCCTCATAACCGAGGGAGATATGTTCGGAAGCCTCGGTACCAAAAAGAAGAGAAGAAAGAAAAAATTTGAGGGTGCCGAGATAACAGGCCTAAATGAGCTTTCCATAGGCGACTACGTGGTTCATGAAAGCCACGGAATAGGTATTTACCGTGGAATAGAGAGGATAACAAGAGACGGCGCCGAGAAGGACTATATTAAGATAGAGTATGCTGACGGAGGAAACCTCTACCTGCCTGCCACAAGGCTTAATGCCGTTCAGAAGTATTCCGGAAAGGATGCTGTAAAGCCGAAGCTAAACAGGCTCAACAGCCCCGAGTGGAAAAAGACCAAGGAGAGGGTAAGGGGCAAGGTAAAGGACATTGCAAAGGAGCTCATAGAGCTGTATGCCTCGAGGCAGAGCGCACGAGGCTTTAAGTACAGTGAGGATACTGTATGGCAAAAGGAGTTTGAGGAGATGTTTCCCTATGAGGAGACTGAGGATCAGCTGTCCGCTATAGAGGCCACCAAGGAGGACATGGAGAGCGGCAAGGTTATGGACAGGCTCATATGCGGAGATGTGGGCTACGGAAAGACGGAGATAGCCTTAAGGGCCGCCTTCAAGGCGGTACAGGACGGAAAGCAGGTTGCCTACCTGGTCCCCACCACCATACTTGCAAAGCAGCATTACAACACCTTTGTCGAGAGAATGGACAGCTTTCCCGTAAAGATCGATCTGATGTGCAGGTTTAAGTCCGCTGCGGAAAACAGAGATACGGCAAAGGCCCTTAAGAACGGAACTGTGGATATTGTGATAGGAACTCACAGGCTCCTTTCGGATGACGTTGATTTCAAAAATCTGGGACTCCTCATAATAGATGAGGAGCAGCGCTTCGGAGTAGGCCATAAGGAAAAAATAAAGAGATTAAAAAACAATGTGGACGTACTGACTCTCACAGCGACACCTATACCCAGGACTCTTCATATGTCTCTTGCGGGAATAAGGGATCTGAGCATCCTTGAGGAGCCACCTGTTGACAGAGTTCCCATACAGACCTACGTCATGGAGTACAACGACGAGGCCGTGAGAGAGGCTATAGAGAGAGAGCTTCAGAGAGGCGGGCAGGTCTACTATGTATACAATAGAGTAAAGGATATAGAGGACAAGACCGCAAGGGTGAAAAGTCTTGTGCCTGATGCGGAGGTGGACTTTGCCCATGGGCAGATGCCCGAAAGGGAGCTTGAGGACATTATGATGCGGTTCATTGAGGGAGAGACGGACGTGCTGGTGTCCACCACCATAATAGAGACGGGCCTTGACATACCGAACGCCAACACCATAATCATAGACGGCGCGGAGCGCATGGGTCTTTCACAGCTCTACCAGATAAGGGGAAGAGTCGGAAGGAGCAGCAGGAATTCCTATGCCTTCCTCATGTATAAGAAGGACAAGATCCTCTCAGAGGAGGCGGAAAAGAGGCTTACAGCCATAAGAGAATTTACAAGGCTCGGCTCAGGTATAAGGATAGCTATGAGAGACCTTGAGATAAGGGGCGCGGGAAACGTCCTCGGTGCGGAGCAGCACGGATTTATGGAGGCTGTGGGCTATGACCTCTACTGCAAGCTTCTGAATCAGGCGGTAAAGCTCCTTAAGGGAGAGACCGCAAAGGAGGAGGAATTCGAGACTGCAGTTGACTGCGATATGGACGCATTCATACCCGACAGCTACATAGGAAACGAATTCCAGAAGCTTGACACCTACAAGAAGATAGCGGGGCTCTCATCGGAAGAAGAATTTTTGGACATGGAGGATGAGCTTTTGGACCGTTTCGGAGACATTCCGAAGGAGGTGACAGGCCTCATAAGGCTTGCAAAGCTGAAGCTCCTTGCCCATAAGGCATACATGACGGAGGTAGTCATCAAAAAGGACAGCATAAGGATAATGATGTATCCTCAGGCCGACATAAATGTAAACGCCATCCCCGAGCTCATAGAAAATGAGCGGGGAAAGCTCAAATTCATAAGAGGCAAGGACCCGAAATTCGTGTACAAGGACACAAAACCCCACAGCGACTGCGAGGTAATGCTTAAGAAGGCGGAGGAGATCATAGGAAAGCTGATGAAAGAGGGTTAAATTACAAAATCCTGAAGAATGTCTTGTATAACGGCCTAAAAAAGGCTTTTGCTTGACAAAAGCCATAAAAGCTTATATAAAAGATAATGAACATTTTCAGGACTGCTTTTTAAGGCAGATGCAATACATTATATTTGGAGGAATACAATGAACAAGACAGAATTACTTAATGCAATTGCTGATGATTGCGGAGTTGCAAAGAAGGATATAGAGAAGGTTTTAAAGTCTCTTACAACAGCTATTCACAACGAACTTAAGAATGGCGGAAAGGTACAGATCCCCGATCTCGGAAGCTTCAAGGTAAGCGAGAGGGCTGCAAGAACAGTGAGAAATCCCAGAACAGGTGAGACCATGACTTCAGAGGCATGCAAGGCTCCCAAGTTCACTGCAGCAAAGGCTCTTAAGGACAACGTAAACAACAAGTAATATGCGTCTTGACAAATATTTGAAGGTCTCAAGGCTTATAAAGAGGCGCACGGTCGCCTGCGATGCCTGCAATGCCGGAAGGGTAAGCGTAAACGGTGAGGTAAGGAAGGCGTCCTATGATGTGAAGCCCGGAGACATAATAGAGATAAGATTCGGAGAGAAATCGGTAAAGGCCGAGGTACTCTCGACTCAGGAGGTCGTTAAGAAGGAAGAGGCCTCGGAGCTTTTCAAGTATATTTAAAAGGTTTTAAGGGGCTGCCGCCTATTACGACGGCAGCTCTTGATTTTAACCTGAGTATATATTAAAATGCAGTTATCTTCTCTAAATCTGAGACTTTGTCCGAGTATACAGCTTCAGAAGGCGAAAGAGCAGATTTTCGGAAAGGTAAATTTCAAAAAAGGATATCCGAAATGGCAGTAAAGAGGAAAAAAGACCATGTAAACAGAATAGCGCTTTTTGGAATAACTGTTGTAGTTCTGAGCCTCGCTGTGGTTATCGGAGTGAGGAGTCAGGGCCTCAAGGAGAGAGAGGAGAGCTACATAACCAGAGAGGAACGCCTTACTGAGCAGATCGAGTCCGAGGAAAACAGGACAAAGGAGCTCAACGAGTACAAGGTATACGTCAAGACGAAACAGTATATCGAGGAGGTAGCCAAGGAAAAGCTCGGCTTGGTGAATCCTGATGAGATAATCTTAAAGGAATCGGATGATTAAAATGGGCTGCTGATATTCGGAAAATACCGGCAGCTCTTTATTTTGACAAATAATATGGATAAATTCTGTAACAGGATATTAAACACGATAAGGGAAAAGGGACTTATAAAAGGCGGAGAGACCGTTATAGTCGGCTTCTCCGGAGGGGCTGACTCGGTATGTCTGCTTTTGGCTCTGAAAAAAATGGAGAGCCTTCTTAAAATAAAGCTCAAAGCTGTGCATGTGAATCACTGCCTAAGGGGAGACGAGGCCTTGAGGGATGAGGCGTTCTGCAAAAGACTGTGCCTTGAAAAGAACATTGACTTTGAGGCTGTAAGAGCAGATGTGAGAGGCTATGCCAAGGAGAAGAAACTGTCTCTTGAGGAGGCGGGGAGAGCTGTAAGATACAGCATACTTCTTGAAAGGTGCCCTAAGGGAGGCCTTATTGCAACAGCCCATCATGCGGACGATATGGCGGAGACTGTGCTTTTAAATATTTTGAGAGGCAGCGGATTAAGAGGCCTTGCGGGTATAGTTTATAAGAGAGAAAATATCATAAGGCCGCTTCTTGATGTGGACAAGGAAGATATACTGAGGTATGCGAGGGAGAATGGGATAGACTTTGTGACGGACTCCACCAACCTTGAGAATGACTATACGAGAAACAAGCTCAGAAATGAGATACTTCCCGTGCTAAAGTCCGATGTAAACAGAAGGAGCTCTCTTCACCTTAAGGAGCTTGCGGAGACAGCCTTTGAGGCTGATGAGTTTATAAGGGGCCTTGCCGAAAAGGCTGTGGACGAAAATGTCAGCTTTACAGGCGACAGCATCATAATACCCCACGGCTTCATCAAAGACAGGGAGCGGATATTCAGGATATATGTTATAATGGAAGCCATACGGAGAGCAGGAATAGGACTTAAGGACTGGGGAAGTCTCCATTTCTCCGAAATAGACAGGGCTCTTTTTAAGGGAAAGGGCTACAAGACGGATCTCCCCTCGGGAGTGAAGCTTAAGAATGAATACAAAAAAACTGTTATATATAAAAACGAAAAGGATGTAAAAACTGCAGGAGGTGTGTAATGTCGTACCATATTGAAAAGCTTATTGACGAAAAAGAGGTAGTTGAGGGAATAAAGAGAGTCGCGGACAAGATAAACAATGACTATGCGGGAAAGAAGCTCAGACTTGTTTGTATACTTAAGGGAGGCGTATTTTTCCTTACAGAGCTTTCAAAATACATTAAGGAAGATATGTCGATAGACTTTATGTCTGTGTCAAGCTATGGCTCGGGAACAGTTTCCTCCGGAGTTGTAAAGATAATAAAGGATCTTGACGAGAGCATAGAGGGAGAAAATGTCATAGTCGTGGAGGACATAGTGGACACGGGAAACACTCTTTCCTATCTGCTTGATATGCTTAAGGACAGACATCCCGAGAGCATAAAGCTCTGTACACTTCTTGACAAGCCCTCCAGAAGGACCAAGGATGTTAAGGTGGATTATGTTGCCTTCACTATACCTGACAAGTTCGTCGTGGGATACGGACTTGACTATGATCAGTATTACAGGAATCTTCCGTATGTAGGAGTAGTTGAATTTGATGACTAAGAGAAGCATAAAGATACAGTGGATGTTCACAATACTAATAGCGGTGATGCTGGTGCTTTTGGCAATGCCCTTTGAGATGTTTTCGCAGAAGATATCTAATGACTCTCTGAGAAATTATTTGAGCAAGCCCGAAAATATTTCCGAGATCAATATAAACCAGAATGCCGAGGTGCCCACAGGCTCTGTTACTATTGTGCTCAATAACAATGATTCCGTAAGGGCCTTCGTTCCTGATGTGAATGAGCTCTCTCAGACTCTGGATGAGGCGGGCATAGATTATTATATGAACGATGTAAGTCAGGGCGGACAGATACTTGCGATAGTGCTGCCTGTGATACTTAGCGTGGGGATAGTGGGCTTTATCATAGTAATGCTCAACATGCGCGCTGCAGGGCAGAACAGCGGAATGAACGTCAGAATGATGAATTTTTCAAAGAGCAGGGCAAGGCTTTCCGTTGACAATAAGCTTACCTTTAAAAATGTGGCGGGACTCTATGAGGAAAAGGAGGAGCTTGGAGAGGTCGTGGAGTTTCTTAAAAACCCCATGAAGTTCAGGGACATGGGAGCGCGCATACCCAAGGGGATAATCCTTGTGGGAGTTCCCGGAACAGGAAAGACTCTCCTTGCAAAGGCTGTTGCCGGAGAGGCGGATGTGCCGTTTTATTCAATCTCAGGTTCTGACTTTGTTGAGATGTATGTGGGAGTCGGCGCCGCGAGAGTGAGAGATCTCTTTGCCGAGGCGAAGGCAAACGCTCCCTGCATAGTTTTTATAGATGAGATAGACGCTGTGGCAAGAAGGCGAGGCACAGGCCTCGGAGGCTCTCATGATGAGAGGGAGCAGACCTTAAACCAGCTTCTTGTTGAGATGGACGGTTTTACCCCGAATCAGGGAATAATAGTTATGGCCGCCACAAACAGAGCGGACATACTTGACCCTGCTATCTTGAGGCCCGGAAGATTTGACAGAAAGGTAACTGTCGGAAAGCCTGACGTAAAGGCCAGAAAAGAGATACTTGAGCTTCACGCGAAAAACAAGCCTCTCTCGGAGGATGTGGACCTTTTAAAGATCGCACAGACTACAGCGGGCTTTACAGGGGCTGATCTTGAGAATCTTTTAAATGAGGCGGCCATAGAGGCGGCAGCCCACAATAAGAAAAAAATCGGAAGAGATGACATAGACTCGGCCTTTATAAAGACCGGAATAGGTACCGAAAAGAGATCCAAGGTGATAAGCGACAGGGACAAGAGGATAACGGCCTACCATGAGACAGGCCATGCCATACTTTTCCATGAGCTTGAGGACGTGGGCCCCGTACATATGATAAGTATTATCCCCACAGGAGAGGGCGCTGCGGGATATACCATGCCCCTTCCCGATAAGGATGACATGATGGTGACGAAGGGACAGCTCAAGCATATGATGATGGCGGCCATGGGAGGCCGTATAGCTGAGGAACTCGTGTGCGACGACATTACCACAGGGGCTTCGCAGGATATCCGCCAGGTGACAAAGATCGCCAGAGCCATGGTAATGCAGTATGGCATGAGCGAAAGGATAGGAATGATAAACTATGACGACAATGGGGACGATGTTTTCCTGGGATATGATATAGCGCATTCCAGAAGCTATGGTGATGAGATACTTTCTCTTATAGACGAGGAAGTAAAGAGCCTTGTGGATGAATGTTATGAGAAGGCAAAGGAGATCATTTTGGCCCACAGGGATGTCCTTGAAAAGAGCTGCGAGCTTCTCATAGAAAGAGAAAGGCTGACAGGTGACGAGTTCAACAAATTGTTCGATTAAAATTTGTATAATTTACACAAAGGAACTTTTTGGCCTCAAAAAAATTTTATTTAATCTAAATCATGACAGAAATCGAGGCTTTTGTTATTATAATAGACGTAACCCCCAATACATTATATAGTTTTGCTACACCCCATAAGAAACGAAATACCTTCTCCTGAAAGAGCCGACTACCCCGTCGGCTCTTTCATTTTGTGTTGATTTTGTTCAGCTTTCAGGGGAAACGAGCAAAGGGGCAGAGCATAAATAAGAGTCTGCATAGTATGCCGTAGAGTAAAGTTTCAGTAAGTTGAATAGTATGCGGTATAACTTTAAATGTATGACAGGCTATGCTATAATTATATAAATTCGGCATTTATTTTGATTTTGTCCGGAAATTATCTTTTTAAGAAGGAGTGAAGGCGTAAGGAAAGCCTTCGCATTTTATATATGGACATGAATTCAGGGCGAGAAAAAATAGTAAGAGATGCTGTATTCTCGGACGAGACGGAAAACTTTCGCACACCGCTATTTGCGAAAAGCGGCGATGAATTGTGCATAAGGATAAGGACCTTGAAGAAAAATGTGGAAAAGGTCATACTTGCAGTTAAGTCTAACGAGGATATAAGCTCCGAGGGGAGTTATGAGATTCAAATGGAGCTTGAGTCTGAGGACAATTTTTTCGATTATTATACCGTGAGGCTTAAGGCGGGAGACTCGGAGCTCAGATATTTTTTCAGACTCAGGGCGGGGGATGAAACGATCACTTATTCAAAGGCGGGATGCCGGGATGTCGATTCTGATGGGAATTCGGAAAAAGAGCCTGAAGCTTCGGACATGTTTTCTGTGATCCCCGGTTTTTCTGTGCCTCAATGGTTGATCGGGGCTGTTATATACCAGATATTTACCGACAGATTTTATAATGGTGATGAGACTAATGATGTAAGGAAGGGCGAGTATACTTACCTCGAGGAGGAGGCAAGGAAGGCTGAGAGCTGGGATGAGCCTGTGTCACCCTTTGATGTGGCAAGATTTTACGGGGGCGACTTAAAGGGAATAGAAAAGAAGCTCCCCTATTTCAAGGAGCTTGGCATAGAGGCTATATATCTGAATCCTATATTTGTATCGCCGTCAAATCACAAGTACGACTGCCAGGATTATGAGCATATAGACCCGCATCTCGGGGTGACTGCGGAGGGAAATACCTACGGAGAGATAAGCACATCGAGACTTAACCTGAGAGAGTCGGACAGATGCTTCAAGGAGCTTATAGATAAATGCCATGAGGCGGGGATAAGAGTGATAATAGACGGAGTTTTCAATCATTGCGGCTCCTTCAACCATATGATGAACAGGGAAAAGCTCTACAAAGAGGAGGACGGATACGAGAAGGGTGCTTATGAATCAAGAGAAAGCGCATTCCATGATTTCTTCAGCTTTGAAAGGGATACCGAGGCCGATTGGCCCGATAATGACAGTTATGAAAAATGGTGGGGCATGGAGACTCTCCCCAAAATCAACTACGAGGGCTCGGGGAAAAGTGAAAAATATATACTTGATATAGCAAGAAGGTGGATAAAGCCTCCCTACAGTGCGGACGGATGGCGGCTTGATGTAGCTGCGGACCTTGGACACAGCGCGGAATACAATCACAGCTTTTGGAAGAAATTCAGGAAAACCGTGAAAAAGGTAAATCCTGAGGTATGTATAATCGCGGAACATTATGGAGATGCTTCAACATGGCTTAAGGGCGACGAGTGGGACACGGTAATGAACTACGACGCCTTTATGGAGCCTGTGAGCAGATTCCTGACAGGTATGGAGAAGCACAGTGATGACTACAGCGAGGAGCTCTGCGGAAACGGAGAGGCGTTCTTTGAGACTTTATTCAGGGCACAGAAAAGCTTCAATGTCCTGTCACTTTATTCCGCAATGAATGAACTCAGCAACCACGACCACAGCAGATTTCTGACGAGGACAAATAAAAAGGTGGGCAGGCTTGCCACCATGGGAGCGGCGGAGGCCGAGACAGATATCAATTACGGACTTTTCAGTGCGGGAGTTGTAATGCAGATGACGCTTCCGGGAGCGCCTACTATATACTATGGAGACGAGGTAGGAGTATGCGGCTGGACAGACCCTGACAGCAGACGGACTTATCCCTGGGGAAGGGAGAATCATCAGCTTTTGGATTTCCATACCTACATGATAAACCTGCATAAAAATGACGTGTTCAGAAGAGGCTCTCTCATCGAGCTTTATTCGACAAAATTCATAATATCCTACGGAAGGATGCTTGGAAAACATGCGGCCGCTATAGTAATAAATGCAGGTGACAGCACTCAGGAGGTAAGACTCCCGTTGTGGAAGCTCGGGATAGATGACAATATGACTGTCACAAGAGTTATAGAAGCAGACAGCAACAGATACAATGTAGGGCTTTATCACAGAGGTACAAGAAACGGAGAACTCAGATGTACCATGGCTCCTTACTCAGCGAAGGTATATATCAACTGGGCCGAGGAGGAGTATGACCTGGAAAATGTGGAGCGAGAGATATAGAGATACAGAATAGTAAAAAGAGAACGGAAAGAAAATAATCAGAGGGATTTATAACAGATAACGGGATAGGGCCTGCATTTATCGGGCCCGATTCCCGAATATAAAGTCCGAAGGGAAGGCGGTAAGAGACGGACCGGAAAGCCGGTAAGATCGAAAAAGACCGGGAAAACAGGATGTTTAAAAATCAGCTAAAAAACAGGGCTTTAAAAACATGTTAAAATTTTATAAAAAAATGTGTTGACAAAACGGCAAAAAAACAGTAATATATCTTCGTTACCCTTGATAAAACTTCTTAGGGTTTAGGCCTCGGTAGCTCAGTTGGTAGAGCAAAGGACTGAAAATCCTTGTGTCGCTGGTTCGATTCCTGCCTGAGGCATTTGGATTTTAAAATATAATTTTTTATGCGCGAGTGGCTCAGTGGTGGAGCGTCGCCTTGCCAAGGCGAAGGTCGCGGGTTCGATCCCCGTCTCGCGCTCTTTTCTTTTGATCACGGAAGCCAAAAAGGCTTCCGTTTTTTTCAAAAAAAGAGCCGAAGTAAACTAAACATGCTTCGGCCCATATTCAGATCAAATCCGTCCCTAAATTTTTCTAATGAGAAATCCTCCGCTTTTTACTTGTTGTATGTTGAAACTCCATAGAAATATTTTTATATCCGGATACTTAACAGCATATGTGCGGTTAAAGGGCTTGTTTTCCGTCCTTTGTTCTCCTCACGTCCTGTACCTTATTATATCAGCGAAATATGAAAATTAAAACAAAGGCACTACAGCTCCGTCATAATTTTCATTTATAAAGTCCTTTACCTCCTCGCTTTTAAGTGCTTCAAGCAGGGCCTTCGTCTTTTCAGATCCCTCGTCACCCTCTCTTACGGCGACCACATTTCCGTAGGTCTTGGCCGCCTCGGAGTCTGAGGCCTCTACAGCAAGGGCGTCTGAGACTTTAAGTCCCGCATCTATGGCATAGTTTCCGTTTATTACAGCTATATCCACATCCGGAAGAGAAAGAGGTATCTGGGCGGCCTCGACCTCAAGTATCTCAAGATTATAGGGATTCTCCTCAATATCATTCCTTGTGGCGTCAAGCCCTGCACCGTCCTTAAGCTTTATAAGTCCCTGTGCCTCCAACAGCAAAAGCGCTCTCGCCTCGTTTGTCGTATCGTTGGGAACAGCTACAACAGCTCCTTCCTCCAAAGCATCCAAGGAATTTACCTTTCCCGCGTAAATTCCGAAGGGCTCATAGTGTATCGCACCTGCACTTTCAAGCTTGGTACCCTGCTCTTCGTTGAACTGCTCAAGATAGGGGAGATGCTGAAAATAGTTGGCGTCAAGCTCTCCTGTGTCAAGGGCGAGATTAGGCTGAACATAATCGGTGTATTCGACTATATTTAATTTGTATCCCTTTTCTTCAAGGAGGGGCTTTACGGCGGCAAGTATCTCGGCGTGGGGAGCAGGGCTTGCGCCTACGGTTATCTCTGCTGTTTCAGCTTCAGATGACTCTGAAGAGGCTGTTTTGCCGCTTCCTGCGGAGCAGGCTGAAAGTGCTGTCGCGGCGGCAAGTACAGCCGCAAGTACGAATACGTGCTTTAATTCATGTCTTTTCATAGTGAGTTCTCCTCTTTAAATAATTTTTTTGATCTATGTCGACTATGTCGGCTATCGGCCTTTATTCGGCCGCAGGATCCTTAAGCTTTTATTTTATATTTCTTATCCTTTTGTCGCTGCGTCTTGCAAGCAAGAGCCCAAGCTCCTGAATGAGCTGGACAAGTATCATGAGAAGTATTACCGCTCCCCACATTATTAGGGGCTCGCGTCTGTAATAGCCGTAGTTTATAGCTATAGCCCCCAGGCCGCCTCCTCCGAGATTGCCCGCCATTGCGGAGTAGCCGAGGATAGTGGTCACAGATATGGCAGCTCCCACAAGCAGGGAGGGACGGGACTCAGGTATCAGTACCTTTAAAATTATCTGAAGGTTCGAGGCTCCCATGGACTTTGCCGCCTCTATGACACCTCTGTCCACCTCCTTGAAGGATGACTCCGCCATGCGGGCCACATAAGGTGCGGCGGATATCACAAGGGGCGGGATGACGGCCTTTGCTCCGAGAGTCGTGCCGACAGTAAGCCTTGTCAGAGGAAGTGCTATGACTATCATTATCAAAAAGGGCACGGAGCGCAGGAGATTGGTCACAAGTCCCAAAAGCCTGTTGAGCCCGGGCAGGGGACAAATACCCTCGTCATCCGTAGCCGAAAGCAGTATTCCCAGCGGAAGTCCTATCAAATAGGAGATAACGGATGATATTAGGACCATGTATACAGTCGCGCCTATTTCTGTCTTAAATAACTGTACAAATTCTGAACCTGCCATTAATTTTCACCTCCGAAAAAATTTTTTATCATATTATCGTAAACAGCACGATCCGTAAGCCTGTCACCGAGAATGAGTCTTCGCCCGATGTCCGATTTGGGATTTGAAAATATTTCAGAAACACTTCCCGACTCGGCTATACGGCTGTTGTCTATAACTGCAACTCTGTCACATATGGATTCTATGACCTTCATTTCATGAGTAATGATAATGACGGTTATACCAAGCTCTCTGTTGATCCTCTTTAAAAGCTCAAGGATAGACTTTGTGGTATCGGGATCAAGAGCGCTTGTGGCCTCATCACACAGGAGGACCTTCGGCTCTGATGCTATGGCTCTCGCAATGGCGACTCTCTGCTTTTGACCGCCGGAAAGCTGTGCGGGATAGGCTCGGGCCTTGTCGGATAGCCCCACAAGCTCAAGGAGTTTTTCGGCCTGCTTTAAGGCCTCTTTTTTGGGAATCTTTTTTATTTCCAAGGGGAAGAGGATATTTTTTATAACATTTCTCTGCCACAGCAGATTGAACTGTTGAAATATCATGCCCATGGACTGTCTTGCAATGCGCTTTTCCTTTTCAGGGATCCCGGTAAGCTCCCTGCCCTCAAAAAGCACAGTCCCTTCCGTAGGGGTCTCAAGAAGATTTATACATCTTACCAGAGTACTCTTTCCTGCTCCCGAAAGGCCTATTATTCCGAATATTTCACCTCGACGTATTTTCAGGTCTATATCATAGAGTGCGGTCACCCTTCCTTCGGGAGTCTTAAACTCCTTTTTTATATGTCGAAGCTCGACTATAGGCTCTTCTTCGGAAAAGTCTGCTGCCAAGTTCTCGGGTATAAATTCTTTTGACATGTTTAACTTGCTCCTTCCTTGTGATTACGGTTATTTTCGGGTAACAAAAAATCGCAGGCTGTAAGTACAGACCTGCGATAAAATACAATGTATCCTGTGATATATCCTTAAAATTAAATATAAGCTCTGAGAGGTTATTTAAGAGATAAGAGCCTGCCGCTGAGCCGCTTGGCTATACAGTAGATCCCGCTCCCCGGAAGGATATGACAAATCCGTACTTTTCGTATGAAATTCAGGCATAAGAAGCATTCGGCACATGCACATCATCATGCCGAACATCATAGCCATATCCATCATCATACGAGAATTACGGAACATGCAAGCTCCCCTTCCTTTAAGCTTTTTGAGTCCTGCCGAAAAATCGGAGGACGATTTGAATTTAGGTGAATGATAAAGGAATGGAAGGGATTTGTCAAGGAAAAAATAAAACATTAAAATAAAACAGAAAAAAACTGTTGAAAAATATCACCTTTCAGTGCTAAAATACAAAAAATTAAAAAGTGAGGCATGCTATGAGGTTACCGAAAACAAGGAAAAGTTCATATAATTTTTTTATTGCCCGAGGGTAGAATTCTCCACTGAATTTTACATCGGGCTTTTTCATGCGGTGCTTTACAGCGCCTGATAGGAAGCAGGATACATATTTTTTGAAGGGAGATGATAAAGACATGAAACAAAAAAAGATCGTTATGGAAAACGGGAGAGAGTTTTATGGGGAAGGCTTCGGTGCAGACAGAGAGAGTGTGGCGGAGCTGGTGTTTAACACTTCAATAGTAGGATATCAGGAGGTGCTTTCCGACCTGTCATATACGGGACAGATCGTTGTAATGACCTATCCTTTAATAGGAAACTACGGTGTAAATGATGACGACTATGAATCCAAATTTCCGTCAATGAGCGGAATGGTGGTGCATGAATACAATGATTCTCCCTCAAACTTCAGATACACAAAGACTCTTTCGGAGGCGATGGAGGACAACAATATCCCCGGAATCAGCGGGGTGGACACAAGGGAGATAGCCTGTCTTATAAGAGACGAGGGAGCTCAGAGGGCGATCATCACAGACTCGGACACGCCTCTTTCAGTTTGTTTGGAAAAGATAAACGCATGGACATTTCCAAAGCAGTGCGTAAAGCAGGTGAGCTGCAAGAAGCGTTGGTATTCAAGGACCTACAACCCCGGCTACAATGTGGCCGTCATAGATTGCGGAATAAAGCTAAACATAATAAGGGAAATGAATCAGATGGGCTGCAACCTGACAGTGCTTCCCTATGATACCGATGCGGAACACATAATGAAGCTTGCCCCTGACGGAGTATTCATTTCAAACGGCCCGGGAGACCCCGAAAATGTCCCTGAGGTTCAGCAGACCTTAAAGGATCTGAGAGGCAAGGTGCCGGTGTTCGGCATATGTCTCGGCCATCAGATAATGGCTCTTGCAGGCGGTGCGAAGACCTACAAGATGAAGTTCGGACACAGAGGAGGAAACCATCCTGTATTGAATCTTGAGACAGGAAGGATAGAGATAACAAGCCAGAACCACAGCTATGCCGTGGATGAGGAGAGCCTTAAGGGGACAGGTCTTACAGTGACCCACAGGAATCTCCTCGACAATACAGTAGAGGGAATAGAGGACAAGGAGGGCATGATGTTTTCGGTACAGTATCACCCCGAGTCGGCTCCGGGGCCTCAGGACTCAAACTATCTTTTTGAAAAATTCCTTGCCCTGATGGACAAGGCAAAGCGTGAGAGGGAGGTACTTAAGAATGCCTAAGAGAACAGATCTTAAAAAGATAATGGTTATAGGCTCAGGTCCTATAGTAATAGGACAGGCGGCCGAATTTGACTATGCGGGTACTCAGGCCTGCCTTGCCTTGAAGGAGGAGGGCTACGAGGTATTGCTTGTAAACTCCAACCCCGCCACGGTTATGACAGATACAAAGATCGCCGACAGAGTATACATGGAACCCTTAAATCTTGAGTATGTGGCAAAGATCATAAGAAAGGAAAGGCCTGACGCCATAGTTCCGGGGCTCGGAGGCCAGACAGGCCTCAACCTTGCGGTAAGGCTTGCGGAAAAAGGAATACTGAGGGAGTGTGGCGTAGAGATACTCGGAACCTCCTTTGAAAGCATAAAGAGAGCCGAGGACAGAGAGCTCTTTAAGGAGCTGTGTGAGGAGATAGGCGAGCCCGTCCTGCCTTCAGAGACGGCAAACTCCATAGAGGAGGGAATAAAGGCCGCCCGCGATATAGGCTATCCCGTTGTAATACGTCCCGCCTTTACTCTCGGCGGAACAGGAGGAGGCTTTGCCGACAACGAGGAGGAGCTTATAGAACTTATGGAAAACGGGTTAAAGCTCTCTCCCGTGGGACAGGTATTGGTTGAAAAAAGCATCAAGGGCTTTAAGGAGATAGAGTTTGAGGTAATGCGTGACTCAAACGATACCGCCATCACAGTCTGCAGCATGGAAAACATCGATCCCGTTGGAATTCATACGGGAGACTCTATAGTAGTTGCACCCTGCCAGACCCTTGCAAACAGAGAGTATCAGATGCTCAGGGACGGGGCGCTCCGCATTATAAGGACACTTAAGATAGAAGGCGGCTGCAATGTGCAGTTTGCACTGGATCCTTTTTCATTCAAGTACTATGTAATAGAGGTAAACCCCAGAGTTTCAAGGTCATCGGCTCTCGCATCAAAGGCTACGGCCTACCCCATAGCGAGAGTCAGCGCAAAGATAGCAGTGGGATTAAGGCTTGATGAGATAAGGATAGCAAACACTCCCGCAAGCTTTGAGCCGACAGTGGACTACGTGGTGGCAAAGCTCCCCCGCTTCCCCTTTGACAAATTTACAACAGCGGACAACAGGCTCTCAACCCAGATGAAGGCTACAGGAGAGGTCATGAGCATAGGAAGGACCCTTGAGGAGGCCATACTCAAGGCGGTAAGAGGACTTGAGATAGGTGCAAACCACCTTTATCTTGCAAAGTTTGACGATATGACTGACGCCGAGCTCTATAAATATGTCTATGAGTGCAGAGACGACAGGCTCTTTGCCATCGCCGAGCTCATAAGGAGAGGGGAGGATATAGGAAAGATCTACAATGTCACAAAGATCGACAATTTCTTCCTTGAGAAGTTCAGAAACATAGTGGAGTTTGAAAAGACAGCGGCGCTTATTGATTTTGACAGGCTTTCCGACGAGGACAAAGATATTTTGAAGAGGGCAAAGCGTCTCGGCATAAGCGACGGCTATCTCGCAAGGATATCGGGAAAGACCGACTGTGAGATATATAAGCTTAGGGAAAAGCTCGGTATACTTCCCGCATACAAGATGATAGACACCTGTGCCGGAGAATTTGCAAGCAGCACGCCCTATCTTTATTCCACCTACGGAGAGTCAAATGAATCTGTGTCATCAGACAAGAAAAAGATAATAGTCCTTGGCTCGGGCCCCATAAGGATAGGACAGGGAGTGGAATTTGATTTTTCGACGGTACATGCCATATGGACCATAAGGGATGCGGGATATGAGGCCATAATAATAAACAACAACCCCGAGACTGTGTCCACAGATTATACGACCTCCGACAAGCTTTATTTTGAGCCTCTTACCATAGAGGATGTAATGAACATAATACATTTTGAAAAGCCTGACGGAGTTATAGTGACCCTCGGAGGACAGACCGCAATAAACCTTGCCAACAGGCTTCACAGCCTCGGAGTAAAGGTGGTGGGAACCTCTGTGGATGCCGTAGACCGTGCGGAAAACAGAGACCGCTTTGAAAAGACCCTCTGTGAGCTTAACATTCCTCAGCCTGTGGGAGAGGCTGTGACCCATGTGGAGGACGGAGTAAATGTGGCTCACAGAATAGGCTATCCTGTGCTTGTGCGTCCTTCTTTCGTTCTTGGCGGAAGAGCCATGCAGATAGTCTATGATGACGAGGACTTAAGGACCTATTTCAGGGAGGCTATAGTGGCTTCCGAGGAACAGCCTGTGCTTATAGACAAGTACATCTCAGGTAAGGAGCTTGAGGTGGATGCGGTATGTGATATGGAGACTGTCCTTATCCCCGGAATAATGCAGCATGTTGAAAGGACAGGAGTACATTCAGGAGACTCTATAAGTGTATTTCCAACCTTCAGCATAGGCGAAAAGCCTCTTAAGACCATAATAGACTACACGACAAAGCTCGGACTCGGGCTCAAGATGAACGGACTATACAATATACAGTTCATTGTGGATAATGATGAAAATGTATATATCATAGAGGTAAATCCCCGCTCTTCAAGGACTGTGCCCTTCATTTCAAAGGCCACAGGAATCCCTCTTGCGGATATAGCTGCAAAAATAGCTCTCGGACACAGCATAAAGGATCAGGGCTATGAGGGAGGACTTCAGGAGGCTCCGGGAAGATGGTATGTTAAGTGTCCTGTATTCTCATTCTCAAAGCTCAGAGGAGCGGATACGGTACTTTCTCCCGAGATGAAATCCACAGGTGAAGCTATGGGATACGACACAGATCTCAACAGAGCGGTATATAAGGCTCTGCAGGCCGCAGGCATGAGTGTCAAAAATTACGGCACGCTTTTTGTTACCGTGGCAAAGAAGGACAGGGAGGATGCTCTTCCTCTTATAAGGCGTTTTTATGACCTGGGCTTTAATATTGAGGCCACTGAAGGAACAGCGGTCTTTCTTAAGGAGAACGGCATAAAAACAAAGGTAAAGAAAAAGATCTCCGAGGGAAGCGACGAGATACCGGAGTCCTTAAGGGCGGGACATGTGACATATGTTATAAATACCATGAACCCTCACAAGATGAGCTCTGCGACAGACGGCTTTATAATAAGGCGTGTGGCGGTCGAAAACGGAGTCACTGTGTTTACTTCCCTTGACACTGTAAATATCCTTCTCAATGTACTGGAGGAGATAACCATGAATGTGTCGGCTATAGATGATAAGCTGTAATGGTAAAAATTCCTTCAGTTGACTTTTTTAAAAACTTTGCTATACTTTTATTCAGTCCCGGGGAGTCATATGACTGAGAGTGAGAAATCTGACCCGTTGAACCTGAACCGGATGATGCCGGCGTAGGGAGTGATGAGCTTATTTATTATATTTTTATATAGTTAAATGGCCTCCGCGGATAATATATCTTCGGAGGTTTTTTGCATGGAAAAAACAGAAAAAAAGGAATATGTGACCTATGGAAATAAGACCGCCTGCGGCTGTGGCTGCGGAGCCGGCACGGAGGGGAAGGGCACGGGAATAACGGGATGCCGCTTCTCGCTCTCTCCCATGACGGATAATTTTGTCGATATAATCCTCGGCGCTGTCAAAAAGACTCATACAGAAAAGGTATGGCAGGAGACGGGAAAGCTCTCCACAGTCTATCGGGGAAAGCAGATCCACGTTGAGGACGCGGTGAAGGCCTGCTTCATAAACGCATGGCGAGAGGGAGTCCACATGACTATGGAGGCGACCTACTCGAAGGGCTGTCCGGGAGATACAGCGGGGGATTCCTTTATGGCGGAGGACGACGAGCTCTTAAACGAGCCCGAGATAAGGGACGTACATTTCCCTGTGGCCTGCAAGATATCACTCTATCCCATGGGTATACCCAACTACATGGAATACATTGCGGAGGTGGTAAATCACGCCATTGACCTTGGAATATATGAGAAATCCGCACACTACTGCACGGTCTTAAGCTGCGATGTACAGGAGCTTTTTGACTACATACACTATGTAAACACCTACTGCGGAGAGCGATTGAGCCACTATATTTTTGAGGTGACCTTCTCTGTAAACAGCCCCACAAAGGAATGATAAAAAGCTTAAGATCAGGATATGACATTATAATGTAAGGAGAGAGACAATGAGAGAAAGCTGGAAATTAAAGGATGTACTTATGATCGCCATAACAGGAGTGATTTTTGGCGTGATATTTTTGGGAGCTACATACAGCGGAGGATTTTTGAGCGGGATACTTACGCCCCTCGGAATGGCACAGCTCGGCTATGAGCCCTTTTACGGAATATATTTCATGGCGGGAGCCTTTGGAGGATATGTGCTAAGAAGACCCGGAGCGGCTGTGATCTCTGAAATGCTGGCTGCAATCATAGAATGCCTTTTGGGAAACTATTTCGGACCCATAATCATTCTTTCGGGCTTTGTGCAGGGAATAGGGATAGAGCTTGTCCTTGCCGCCTTCAGATACAAAAAATATGATTTAAAGACCATGATACTTGCATCCGCCTGCTGCTCGGTGATAACCATGGGCTACAACCTTGTAATAAGCGGCTACAGCACCATAGCTCCCTCAGTACTCCTTATTATGCTCGCGGTGAGACTCATAAGTGCGGCGCTTATAACCGCCTGCTTTACAAAGTATCTTGCGGACAGGCTTGCTGCTGCGGGAGTCTTAAGAGGCTATGCCGTAAGCGAGGGGCAGGAGCTTCCCCTTGAGGAGTGATAATGGGTGAAAAAGGAATCACAGAGCCGCGGGCTTCGGCCTTTAGCGCCGAGGATCTGGTATTCAGATACTATGAAAAGGGAAAGAGAAACATCCTTGACCATGTAAGCCTTTCCGTGAAGGCGGGAAAGATAACCGTCATAACAGGCGGCAGCGGATGCGGGAAAAGTACTCTCGGACTTGTGCTATGCGGGCTGCTGCCTGAAAACGGAGGCTTCCTTGAAAGCGGAGAGATAAGGCTTTTCGGAATAGATGTAAAGGAGCTTTCCGCCTCTGGGAGAGCCTTGCTTTTTTCCGTTATGTTTCAGAATCCCGACCTGCAGTTTTGCATGGATACGCTGAGGCGGGAGATGATATTTTGCCTCGAAAATCTCAGGACAGCCCCCGAAAAAATGGACGGGATCATAGATGAAACGGCCCGATTTTTCGGGATGGAGGCTCTCCTTGACAGGAAGCTTCAGACTCTCTCGGGAGGTGAGAAGCAAAAGGGCATACTTGCTTGCCTCTATGCCATGAAGAGCCGGTGCCTTTTCCTTGATGAGCCCTTTGCAAACCTTGATCCGGGCTCCGCTCATGAGATACTTGAAGGCCTGAAAAAAGTAAAGGAAGATGGAAGAACTGTGGTGGCTATAGACCATCGCCTTGACTACTGGCTTCCCTATGCCGATGAGATAGTGATACTTGGGGAGGGCGGAAGGGTCCTTGCAACAGGGATCACAAAGGACAATATATCGGAGTACAGGGAGCTTTTCTTAAGGGAAGGAGTATATTATCCCGAAGAGCGAAAAGGGGTGTCTGAAAAGCCTGACTTTAATGAGGCCGAGGATACGGTGGAGGTAAATATCCGGGCTCTTTTCAGACAGGACGTCAAAAGAAAGAGAAAAAGGCCGGGCAGAGATGCTGAAAATGTCGGAGATTCCGACAGCGTAAAGAATGCGGTATTAAGAAATATAAACCTTAAGTTCAAGGCGGGAAGCATTACAGCCATTCTCGGAAGGAGCGGCGTAGGAAAGACGACATTTTTAATGGCCCTTTTAAGTCGGGCGGCCTTTTCGGGAGAGATAAGGATACTGGGAAGGCCGATAGAGGAATATAGGCCTCATGAGCTCTATTCAAAGGTCGGAATAGTATTTCAGAATCCCGCGAACCAATTTATTACTCAAAGGGTGGAGGATGAGATAGCCGAGAGCATAAGGATATGGGAGCCCGGGATTTCTGAGGAGAAATGCAGAGAGAGGGCCTGCGAGCTTCTTGAGAGCTATGGCTTGAAGCGCTACCGGAATTATTCTCCCTTTATGCTTAGCCAAGGACAGCAGAGGCGCCTTGCAGTGCTTTCCGTGCTTTCGGGAAATCAAAAAATATTGCTTCTTGATGAGCCGACCTACGGACAGGACCGCCGTTCCATGGATGAGATGATGCGACACATCACAAGGAAAGCCGGGGAAGAGGGGCTTACGGTCATATTCACCACCCATGATGAGAATGTGGCGGATATGTGGGCTGATCGGAAGATATATTTTGAAAGAGATTGATGAAAAATCCGACAAATTGACGAAATAAAACGACTGAAAAATTTTTGATGGATAAAAGATGGTTAATAAAAGAATGATGCCGAAAAAAGAAAAAATGGGACTCGCCCAAAAGCTGAATCCCTCTGTGAAGGCCTGTACTGTGCTTGCCATAGTGCTTATACTTGCGTTTCAGTATAACACGCTTTTAAATATCACAGTGCTTTTTGCAAGCCTTATCATGCTTATCTTTTTTACAAATACAAAAAAGAGCTCGGTATTTAAGATATTGATACCTGCGCTTTTGGCTGCCGCGGGAATGTTTTTCATGGGGCTCTATTTTTCGAAAGGCGGCAGCGTGATCGAAGAGCTGGGCTCATCTCAGGGAAAGACGGCTGTATCCTATGCCGTGCAGACGGCAGCTGCAAATAATCTCGGAAATGCACTGTCTTTGGGGAGCAGGATACTCGCGTATGCGGGGCTCGGAAGCTTTTTTGTCCTCTCCACAGATCCCGAGGAATTCATAAGAAGTCTCATTCATCAGATGCACCTTCCCGTCAAATTTGCCTACGGGATACTTGCCGCATTCCATCTTGTTCCTGAGATACGCAGGGAATATGACAAGATAAAGCTTGCCTTTTGTACAAGGGGAGTGAAGGTTGGAGGCTTATCTCCGAAGGTGATATTTGTAATGCTTGTAAACTGCATAAGGCAGTCGGATAATGTTGCCATGGCCATGGAGTCAAAGGGATTTTCGGGAGATGAGGACAGGACTTATTACAGTGTTCCCTCTGTAGGGCCTTGGGATATACTCTTTTTTGTCCTCTGCACAGGGGGAGTAATTTTATTTATCATGCTCTCAAAATAAGCGCATTATAAAAAGGCTCCGAGAGGAATTGATCCTGCTCGGAGCCTTTAAAATTTAACTTTAATGCATTGTTATTTTGTTATACAAAGGTTTGCTCTTTGATTATCCCTCGATGGCAATGTACTTGTTCTCGGGAACTGAGGGCTTTGCTTCCTTCTTGGGGATATTTACAGTAAGGATACCATGCTTGAACTCGCACTTTATATCCTCATTTGTGAGAACATCACCTACATAGAAGCTTCTCTCACAGGCACCTGCGTATCTCTCTCTTCTGATGTATCTTCCGGTGTTCTTGTCCTCCTCATCCTTGTCAAGGCCTCTTGCGGCACTGATGGTAAGGTAACCGTTCTCAAGGGAAACTTTTATCTCATCCTTCTTGAATCCCGGAAGATCCATTATAAGCTCATAACCTGTATCGCTTTCCTTGATATCAGTCTTCATGAGGTTCTTGCTGTGTCTTCCGTAAAGCTTCTTCTCTATATCCTTCTGTGCTCTGTCATCATAGAACGGGAAATCATTGAAAAACTCATCAAACAAATTCTCTCCAAAAATACTCGGCATCAACATAAATCATCACTCCTTTTTCCAACTATAAAAACTATGTTTAATTACCTTTTTATTTGGACTCGGGAAGTATTTCTTTTATTTCTTTTTCCTCTTCCTTTGTTCTGACTGTGTTATAGCACTGTTTGTTAGCAGTGTCAATAGGTGAGTGCTAATTTTTTTAAGTTTTTTTAGAAAGCCTGAAAAAATCTTGATTTTACGGGCTTTCTTTGTAGTGTTCCGGCCCAAACATATTATGGCTTGTAATAGCAATTCTATCAATCGCAAGCTGCTTAATATATTCCTTCAGCTTTTCCATCGAGAAGGAAAAGGTGTGGTCACTCACAGTCTGCACTGTGTGAATGTGCAAATTCACAATTATTCAACCGGATGCTGTAAGTTAAGAATGCGGAAGTAATTTCAATTAATTGCTACTAAGTTGCAATCCGGTTCCAAATTGGTTCCAAGTTTTCTTAATTTAATACGCAAACCACCTTGCAGCAGATGTCCTTCCTTTCGCATATATCAAATTTTTGTTTTTCAATTCTCGTATCAGTACTTTAAATTCATTTCGAGATAAATTGGGCAGAACCTGCTGTAATTCTTTAAATTGTGTTCCCGTATTTCCATTGCTGCGAATATGCTTTAAGAGCAGTTCCATATTTGCTTCACGATCTAACCCAACGATCCGTGTGTGTGTACCGGATTTCCCAACGGAGGCATACAGTTGCCGTGCGAGAACATATTTATTTCTTCCAATATGTTCTACCACACCTATATCTGCCGGCCGTTTTAAACGAGGCCGTAAATATTCTGAAACCGGATTTTACGGAAAGCATCTTTTTATCTATAATCAATCCGTTTAGAGTCAAACTTACAAAGTTGTTATCTGTACCGGTAAAATCCGGAAGTTCTTTCGCTTCCATAATACTGATTTCATAAATTTCATACTACATTTATCTTATATTCCACTACACCATTTGACGTCCCCGAATAAAAAGACAGACCCCACAAAAACCTTGTAAAAAAGGCTCCACGGGCTCTGACGTCACAGGACAAAATCACCCGCCACACGGCAAGAGATGAGTGCTGATTTTTAATTTCCGGAGGGAAAACTTGCCAAAGTCGAGGCAATATCAAATCAACCGTGTTATAATTAAATAAAAAGAAAAGAGGGTAAGGAAATATGGCGCTGATTTCATTTGATCCTGAAACAGAAAGGAAGATCGCGGAGCTGAAAAAGCTTGATCCCATAAGGATTTTTACGAAAAAGCTTGATCTTAAGGTGATGAACGGAGAGCACGAGGTCGGAGTCAGGCTTTTTTTGCCTTCGGGAAGGACAGGAGACAAAGGATCATTAAGCGGCGGTCGCGGAGTGATATTATTTCTGCACGGTGGAGGCTGGGTGACAGAGAGCGTGGACACATATGAAAGAATATGCGCCCTTATGGCAAGGGAAACGGGCATGCAGGTCCTTGCGGTGGAATACAGAAGAGCCCCTGAAGACAGATTTCCCACGGCCCTCAATGATTGTTATGCGGCGGCTATGGCTCTCTATTCCGGGGAGCTGGTCGAGGGTGCAGGAGAGGAAAACATAGTCATAATGGGGGACAGCGCAGGAGGAAACCTTGCGGCGGCTCTTGTGCTTATGGCAAGGGACAGAGGAGAATTTAGCCCGAGGAAGCAGATACTTATATATCCGGCTTTATGGAACGACTATACAGACAGCTCTCCCTTCCCGTCGGTAAAGGAGAACGGAGAGGGACATATGCTGACTGCGGCAAAGATGGAGGAATATCTCGGATTGTACGAAAAAAACGGAGAGGACAGAAAAAATCCTTATTTTGCTCCCTTGCTTGAAACCGATCTGAAGGGGCTCCCTGACACCCTCATCCTGACAGCGGAGCTTGATCCTTTGAGAGATGAGGGAGAAGAATATGCAAGGCGGCTTTCTGCTGCCGGCAGCAATGTGGTCTGCCACAGGATAAAAAAGGCCTTTCACGGATATTTCGCCCTTGGAATAAAGCATATGTTCGTGGGAGAAAGCCTTGGATATATAAAAGATTTCATAAAATAAATCGAGGTGAAGCCCTATGAAGGTGAAGGGGTTGAAAAGAAGAAAGCTTGATAATGTGGCTCTTGCTTTTCCTGCGGCTACAGGAAAGCGGGACAGCAGAGTATTCAGGATATACTGCCTCTTAAAGGAAAATGTGGATAAAAGAGCTCTGCAGGAGTCTGTAACAGAGGCCCTGAATAAGTATCCTCTATTCGGAAGTGTGCTGAAAAGAGGGAATTTCTGGTATTACTTTGAAAAGAGCGGCATGGTGCCTGAGGTAAAGGAGGAAGAAAGAATTCCCTGCGGATATATGTATGAGAAGGGTCGGGAGAAGCTTTTGTGCAGCGTGACCTACGGAAAAAAACGTATAAACCTTGAGATATTCCACGCATTGACAGACGGCACGGGAGCAATAGAATTTCTTTCGGAAATAGTAAAGATATATCTTGAAAAGGCTCACGGAGTAGAGAACAGGACTTCGGAGAATAAGGCTGCAAGCATATCGGAGCAGGAGGAGGACAGCTTTTCAAGATATTATTCAAGAGAGAAGCAGGAAAAAAAGAAAAGAAGGAGCAGGCCGGCTTTTCTGATAAGGTCAAAGAGAGTGAGCCAGTCCGAGATCAGGATCACAGAAAGCACTGTATCAGTGGAAAAGCTTCTTAAAAGGACGAGGGAGCTTAACATCTCCATAACCGTATATATAACCGCGATACTTATGAAGGCAGTGGAGCTTACCATGTCCCGAAAGGAAAAGAAAAAGCCTGTCACCGTTATGATCCCCGTAAATCTCAGGAAGTATTATCCTTCAAAGTCCATGTCCAACTTTTTCGGCTGGATGGAGACAGAGTACCAATTCGGAGATGCCTCTCCCGGGACAGAAGAGATAGCGGCCCATGTAAAAAAACGCTTTGAGGAGGATCTTAAGCCCGCGCAGGTGGCCGCAAGGATGAACAGCTATATAAGAATAGAGAAAAATCCTCTTCTTAAGTTCATCCCGCTGGGTATAAAGGATCTGTTTTTAAAGATAGGCACAGAGATAGGAGGCAGAAATGTCACTGCCGTATTCTCAAACATGAGCGCGGTAGTTCTTCCGGAGGAATACGGAAATTATATTGAACGCTTCGGGGCCATAGCGAGCACGGACAAGCTGCAGCTGTGCGCCTGCTCCTACAGGGATGTGTTTTATCTGAGCTTCAGCTCAAAATATGTGAATTCCGAAATACAGAACAACTTTTATTCGCTTATGAAAAAAGAGGGAGTGGAGTTTGATATACTGAAGGATAAGGACATAAAGGAAAAACTATAGGCCTTAGGAGGAAATAAAAGAAGTGAAGGATCTGAAATATATTTTTTCATATATGCGCCCTTATCGCAGAGATCTTATGACAGCTGTGCTTCTCGTCTTTGCGGAGTGCGTGTTCGAGATGATAATACCGCTTCTCATGTCGGACATAGTGGATATAGGAGTCGTAAACCACGACCTCGGGTTTATGCTCATGCAGGGAGGAAGGATGGTGCTCTGCGCGGTACTTGCCCTCGTAATGGGACTCATGTACGCCCGCTTTGCGGCGAGGGCAGCCAACGGCTTCGGAGCGGAGCTCCGCCTTGCCGAATACAAAAAGCTCCAGGAATATGATTTCTCAAATCTCGACAGGTTTTCCACGCCGTCTCTTGTGACAAGGCTCACTACAGACGTTACCATAATGCAGAATGCGGTAAACGGAGGCCTAAGGCCCCTTGTCAGAAGCCCTGTCATGCTCTTTATGGGAATAGGCATGGCCTTTATCCTTGACAGAGACCTTGCTTTGGTGTTTGTCATAGCTGCGCCCTTGCTGGGGGCGGTGCTTGGGCTTATAGTACACAAGGTAGGTCCCCTGTACAACAGACAGCAGAGGGCTGTTGACCATGTAAACGCGAGAGTGCAGGAGAACCTTACGGCTATGAGGGCCATAAAGGCCTTCGTAAGAGAGGAACGTGAGTCGGAGCGCTTTGATGAGGTGAACAGAGAGCTTGCAGACTCTTCTGTTGAGACCTTCAGGCATGCGGTACTTAATCTCCCTGTATTTCAGCTGATAATGTACACTACCGTCATATGCATCATGTGGAGCGGAGGAAGCTTTATCCTCGAGGGCTCCATGACTGTGGGAGAGCTGACCGCATTTTTAAGCTATGTGCTTCAGGTCATGAACTCCATGATGATGATCTCAAATGTGTTCCTCATGATAACAAGATCTCTCGCAAGCGCAAAGCGTATACGGGAGGTCCTTGAGGAAAGGCCCGCCCTTTCGGAGCCTGCAGAGCCCATAAAGGATATAGCCTCGGGAAGCGTAGACTTTGAGGGAGTATCCTTTAAATACTTTGAGAAGGCAAAAAAATATGCCCTTTCTGATATAAATCTTCACATTCCCGCGGGAAGCACAGTGGGGATAATAGGAGGAACAGGCTCAGCAAAGTCCACTCTGGTGCAGTTGATACCGAGGCTCTATGATGCGGCGGAGGGCAGAGTCCTTGTAGGAGGAAGAGATGTAAGGGACTATGATATAAAAGCCTTGAGAGATGCCGTGGGCATAGTCCTACAGAAAAACGTGCTGTTTTCGGGAACCATAAGGGAAAATCTCCTTTGGGGAAACCCCGACGCCTCCGAGGAAGAGCTTTCAAGAGTACTTGAGATATCCTGTGCGGACGAATTCATGGACAGGATGCAAAAGGGACTTGATACAGACCTCGGACAGGGAGGAGTCAATGTTTCAGGAGGCCAGAAGCAGAGGCTGTGCATTGCAAGGACTCTCCTTAAAAAGCCGAAGATACTCATATTTGATGATTCCACAAGCGCGGTGGATACCGCCACGGAGTCGAGGATACGACATGCGCTTGCCGAGCTTAAGGACGTGACAAAGATCATAATCGCCCAGAGGGTCAGCTCCGTGATAGAGTCCGACATGATAGTAATAATGGACGACGGGCGCATACATGCCGTCGGAAAGCATAAGGAGCTCCTTGAGACAGACGAGATATACAGGGAGATATATGAGTCACAGATGAAGGGAGGGGACGAGCATGGCAAGAGTATTTAGCGGAAAGCGCCCCGAAAATCTGAAGCGCACCTTAAAAGACCTTGTTTCCTATATCGGAAGACACAGGATATTGATGCTTTTTGTGGCGGTCCTTGCGGCCATAAGCGCAGGGGCAAATCTCCTGGGAACCTACATGATAAGGCCTATAGTAAACTCCGTGACGGACGGCTCGGGCTTTTCGGGACTCATAAGGGGAGTAATGACTGCGGTTTTAATATATGTGGTCGGAGCGTTGTCGACACTCGGCTATACTCAGATAATGGTGAGGGCCGCGCAGAAGATACTGTACGACATAAGGCGAGATCTCTTTGATCACCTGCAAAAGCTCTCCATAAGCTACTTTGACAAAAACAAAAAGGGCGATTTGATGAGCCTTTTTACAAACGATATGGACACGCTGTCGGACGCCCTTAATAACAGCTTCTCCACACTCATACAGAGCTTTGTACAGACTGTGGGGACACTTATACTTTTGTTCATACTGAACACAAAGCTCACATTCCTTGTAATAATAGGCTATGGTGCCATGTTCTTTTATATCCGCTACAGCATGTCAAGAAGCAAGTATTACTTTGCAAAGCAGCAGACAAGACTCGGAGACCTTGACGGATATATAGAGGAGATGGTGGCGGGGCAGAAGGTCATAAAGGTATTTAACCACGAAAATGCGAACCTTAAGACCTTTGAGGAAAAAAATAAGGACCTGAGGAGCGCGGGCACAAGCGCTCTGAGCTACTCCGCTACCATGATCCCGGCTGTGGTGAGCATAGCCTATATCAACTATGCGATAATCGCCATAGTGGGAGGGCTTATGGTGATCAGGGGAAGCTCGGACATAGGAAGCCTTGCGAGCTATCTGGTATTTGCAAGGCAGTCCGCAATGCCCATAAATCAGCTGACCCAGCAGGGAAATTTTATCCTGGCATCCCTTGCGGGAGCGGAAAGGATATTTGAGGCTATGAACGAGGAGCCTGAGACGGACGAGGGCACGGTGGAGCTCGTAAACGTCAGGGAGCAGGCGGACGGAAGCCTCATCCCCTGCAAGGAAAAAACGGGGAAATGGGCGTGGACGGATAAAGGGCGCTCCGGGGATACGGATTCATATAAGTCTGATAAAACTGATGCCGGGGAGGGCGCGGGAGAGCTCATACCCTTAAGGGGATATGTGCGCTTTGAACATGTAAGCTTCGGCTATGACCCCGGGAAGGATATTCTTAAGGACATAAGTCTTTATGCAAAGCCCGGACAGAAGGTGGCCTTCGTGGGCTCCACGGGAGCGGGAAAGACTACCATAACAAATCTTATAAACAGGTTTTATGATATTACCTCGGGAAGCATAACCTATGACGGAATAGACCTTAAGCGCATAAAAAAGAATGACCTCAGGCGAAGCCTCGGTATAGTCCTTCAGGATACGCATCTGTTTACGGGAACCGTGGCGGATAATATCCGCTTCGGAAAGCCTGACGCATCTCCGGAGGAGATAGAGCGGGCCACAAGGATAGCAAATGCCGATTCCTTTATTACAAGGCTTCCCCACGGCTACGACACCGAGGTCACGGGAGACGGAGCAAATCTCAGTCAGGGGCAGAGACAGCTTCTTGCCATCGCGAGGGCCGCAGTTGCGGATCCCCCTGTCCTTATACTTGACGAGGCGACCTCGTCGGTCGACACGCGAACAGAGAAGCTCATAGAGAAGGGCATGGACGCCCTCATGAAGGGAAGGACAGTATTTGTAATAGCCCACAGACTTTCAACTGTAAGGAACGCGGACGTGATAATAGTGCTCGAGCACGGAAGGATAGTTGAAAGAGGAAATCATGATGAGCTCATAGCCCAAAAGGGAGAGTACTATCAGCTGTATCACGGCATGTTTGAGCTGTCATAGTATCATAGGGTTGTCGTAAAAATATTATAAGGCTGCCATAAAAAGCAGTAAGTTAACAGATAAAAGGGAGCTACCGATTCAATATATACAGATTGAATCTCGGTAGGCTCCCTTATTTTTATGAGGATTCCTGTCCAATAAAATGATTGTCTATATTTCACGAAAATTCATCTCTGTTATTGTATAAAATATCCTGAGAATTCTCCTAAAAATCAAATGTGTTCGGATTGAATATAAAAAGTTGCGTTTTTTGACCTGAAGACATTAAAAATCTATAATAGGGCAATTTCAAATGGGGGGGGGTGTATATTGAAAAGACCATAGCGATGTGCTAAAATCAAGCCATAATAACTATATTTTTTGATGATTTTGCCGAATCATCTTTCTTTTTATTCATTTTTATCCTTAGAAAAAGAAGGGAGGACAGGGGGGCATATTTTTTTAGAATAAAATAATACGCGCCCGGTATGGTTATGAAAAAGAGATTGAAAAGGTACACAGCATTATTGCTGGCGGCATCAATGGTACTAAGCTCGTCAGGAATGACAACCTTGGGAACCGAGATAGGATCTTCGGTGGAATCCTCCGATACGGAGAGCTCAGGAGATTCGGGCTCTACTCAAGGCTCATCTTCAGAAGAGGGAGGAAGCTCGGATTCTGCCTCCGAAGGAGGCTCTTCTTCTCATGAGCAGTCAGAAAGCGGCTCCGAGGATGGCAATAATCCTGATGGAGAAGGAAGCGGTAGTGAAGGCAGCGGCTCCGATAACGAATCTGACAGCGAATCCGGAAAGACTGAGACGGATGATGATCCGGACGGTAATACAAGCGACTCCAAGGATCCCGAGGAGAGTGATGACGGCAACAGCAACACAAGTGACTCCGAGGATTCCGAAGAGGGTGACAACGATTCTCAGACCTCAGACAATAAGGAGGAAGAATCAGGAGAAGGTTCCCACGGTGGTAATGGTGGCGGTGGCTCTGCAGGCGGCGGATCAGGCTCCGGCGGCAATATCGGCAGCGGAGAAATTCAGGGGAATCCTGATGCCGATGATCCCAAGGCTGAGGATGAGCTCATAGTCGATGAAGAGGACAAAAAGGACGAAGACGACAAGGATAATGAGGATGAGATAAACGACTATATCCTTGAAGCGATAGTATTTCCCGAGCAGGAGAGGGCAGCGGAAAGCATCCGTAAGTCCGCTATGCGTTCGGCGCGTATGCTGGCGAATACCTTAAACTCCGATGAGAGTTCCGAGGATAATGAAGATGAGAGCGGAGAAAATGGCTCTGATATTGCGGACAGCTCTTCGTCAAATTATATAGAGAGACAGGTGGACGTAGGAGATACTGTAGATGACCTCAAGCTCCCCAAGGAGATAATACTTAAGGTGCGCCCTGTGGAGGACGAGGACGACGCTGATGCAGAGACTGAGGGTGAAACCGATTCAGGCTCCGATACAGCGTCAAAGTCAGATGCAAAAAAAGCAGGAACCGACAATGACGGCTCCGATACAGCAGAGACTAAGGGTAATGAAGATAATGATTCGGCTGAAAAAGATAATAAGGATGAAAAGGATTTAGAGGAGATAAGGATAAGGCTTGAGGAAGAGGATTGGATGATCGCATCTCCTATGGAGTTTGCAGGCGACGACCTCGGAAGCTTTAATACTGACGGAATAGAGCTCCTTGATGAGGACGGAGAGCCTACAGGAGAGTACAGCGAGGAATATGCACAGTATCCTCAGTATATCCTTGTGCCTAATTTCGATAACCTTGACATTGAGAATGAAGAGGGAATTTCCCTCAACATGGTTGACATGCTTGATGAGGATGAGTCTTCTACTATAGAAGATTACCTTATGAAGAATGTGGCTGTAATGGCAAGGGTAGGAGAGACGAGAGAAGGGGATATAATAGACGGAGTAGTGCAGGTCCCTCTTAACCTGTTAGGCCAACAAACGGAAACATCAGAATATTATGAATATGATGGGGAAAATGCGAAATTAATACTAAAAACAGGTACGGAAAACGCGACAAAATATCGTTTATATATAGCCGAGAGAACCGGAGGAAATACGGATATTCCTACAATATCCATAGAATTTGATAGCTCTTTGGCAAATAAGGATATAGAAATAACAATAGATGGAGACAGCAATCCCGGAAAAACAATAGAAATTGGAGACTCAGAGTTTGATCATCCGACTATTGACTTAAGCGAAATAAAATCTTTGAATTTAAGTATAACAGGAAATGTTGTTATAAAAGGTGGTTATGAAACTGCAACAATCAGAGTACCGGAAGCTAAAAGCCTGAGCATAGGAGGAACCGGCAATCTTACAGTAAGCTCCGATGAAGAATCTGTTGCAATAGGAACAAAGGTGGATGGCCAGCTTATGGGCACAGTAAATATAACCGGAGGCAATATCACAATAAATGCCGATGCTCAAGGTGTGGGTGTCGGATCATATTCGGCAACAGGAACAGGCGGAAGACTTAATGTAACAGGCGGAAGCGTTTCTATAGGCGGTGGACGATACCGAAACTCAGAATATCTTTTTCCGTTACAAAATATTACCTTAAATGTAACTGATAAAGCAGGAAGATTCTTTGTACATTCAAATAATGTAAATGCAAATGATGGCTTGTTGAAAATAACGGAAGGACAAACATATCTTAGAGGAGCGATGAAGGATAAGGTTGGTTCTTCCGGTTTGGTAATTGATGTAACAGGAACCGAAGGCATAAATCCGAATTGGAGTGACAGGATAGAACTCGGCGATGGAGATCAGGGATTTATGCTTAGAGTACCTAAAGCTGATACCTATACTCTCAGCGGAGAAGAGACAGCCGAAGGAGTTCAGAGGACTTTCGGATATATAGGTGATTTAGATGGAGTATCATCAGGTGATTTTAAAGTTGGAAGTGATAAAACGGTTACCTATGAAAATGTAAGAAAGGTTTATCTGCCCGTTTTCTGGGACAGCTCTGCTGTTATAACAGGAACAATGACAGCGGAAGGATACCTTGATGTAAAACTTTCGGCAGCTGTTGATATACGTAACGAGAGAAGCAATACGCCGGGAACGACAATATATGATGCCGGTACAGAAGATAAAGAGAAGTATGGATTTTTGATTTACCGATTAGACGAATCGGGAGAAAGAACTGATCTTAAATACTTAGAAATTGATGAAGATGAAGTGATTGGAGGAGAGGGTAATGCAGACACCCTAGGATTGCAAATAAAGGAGGAATCCGAAAGGGGAGCGGCATACGAAATCACAATACCCAAAAATGATGAGAAAAACAGGCTTACTCCCGGAGAAACATACTATGTTGTTCCTTATGTAAGGACTAATGCGGGATACAGAGAGGCGGAGGAAATCAAATATGGCGGCATAGATGAAGATGGAAACTATGACGAAAACGACCCTGTAGTTATTGAGGAAGATCCTGTTATAGTTCTTAAAATGCCGAAAATAGAATTCCCTGAAAAAATAGAGTTCACTTATGGAACAATGACAGGGAACGCCCTTGACAGACAGGAATTCCATAACTTGACTCCGGAAAATGGAATTTCATATCCGACGGACGGAAAATCAGTTATAATTGACGGGGTAACATTGACTTTCACAACGCCTAAGACAGCGGATAATGCGATCTGGGGAACAAATATTGACAATGCAAGCTTCAGGCTTAATAAAACGACAGAAGGCGAGAATGGCGGATGGGGAAATGTGACTGTCACTGTACCTACAGAATCTGACGGTGAACCTGTGAATGACTATACTTATCCGGAAGGGACATTTGTGGCTGAATTCATAGCGCCTGAAAGTACAGCAGAGGATGAGCATAATCAGGTCGTATATGAAAACATTACAAAAGCCGTAGAGGTTACAGTCAACCCCAGGCAGCTTGACATAACAGGTATATCAGACGGTTCCGATACAAAAGTATATGATAAAAATACTGACGTAATTTGGAAGGATCCTGATTCAAAAACAGCGGTAACTCTTTCCGAGAAAGTGATACCCAACATATATCCGGGAACAGCGGATTCAGAGGATGATGTTTATGTAGACCTGAAAAATTACGATGGAGCAACATATGACAGTGCGGATGCAGGCGAAAGAAAGATCATATTTAAAAATCCTGTTTTAGGCGGAGAAGATAAGGCAAATTATGTACTTCCTGAAAGCGATACAGTAACAGGAAAAATAACAGGAAAACAAATTACTGTAAAGCCTGTGAATTATAAGAAAAAGACCGGTGAGGAATATCCCAATGGAGATTATAAGGTTGAAATAGTTAATTCCGCAGAAAGTGGAGTAACTGTTGATGATTTAACTGTTTCCAACGAATATTTCGTAATTAATTCCGGAAAGCCTACAAATGATGAACCGCGTCAATACGCCTTTACCCTTGATGAAGGTAAGTTCAACAACGCAAACAGTAACTACGAAATAACATATGAAGTAGAGAAAGGCGCCACCTATACAATAGAGCAGGATAAGGCCGTTTTAGATGAAAACGGAAATGAGAATGAAGACGGCGCTTATGTGATAAATCCTACGACTAATGCAGAGGTCAAAAACGGATGGTATAAGGACAGTGTTGTTATCGCACCGAAAGAAGATTTAGGAAGCGGAAAAGCAAATTACTATGACAAAATAAGAAATAATACCGCAGGTGATGATGCTTCCAAAAGCCCTGCTTATGAGGACAGCCTTACATACACCACAACTCAAAAAGGTGTAAAAATACAGCTGAATAATAGTACTACAGGTGCATACACCTCTATAGATACTGCCAAAGATTACTATGTGGACAAAGATACTCCTGTAATAACAACATCAGATATAGAATATAAATATACTGATGGTTCCGGCGCAGAAAGTGTATTGAAGAAAGCACTGCATCTCCTCGGCTTCGGTAATTTCTTCAACAAAGACCTTACTGTAACCGTTCCCGCGACCGATGAAACCAGCGGCGTGTGGTATATTGAAGTCACAAAAACACCGGATAGCGGAAACCCTACAACAGAGAAATACTATTTTAACGGCGAAAAGGACAGCTCCGAGCAGGGCAACAATATTCCCGCTCCCGGAGATGTTGGTAATAAGCATAAGTCCGCTTCTGTACAGTTTACGATTGAATCCGGATTTAAGGGAACTATAAAGCTCAAGGTAGTTGACCATGCCGGAAAAGAGAGCGCCGTGACTTCGCTTGGAAATGAAAAGGCAAACGGTAAGTGGAATATAACTACAGAAAAGCCTGTTGTGGAAAGCCTTAATATAACCGGAAGCTCAAATGGCTCAGGTGATACGCTTTGGTATAACGGAAATACATCTGCCGCCGTAATATCCGAAATAAATGATACTAAGGCAGCCGCAGGTATCCAAAAGATAGAGGTATACATTGACGGCGCCAAAGATCCCATAGTAATAGATGGAGATGAATCCGGGGACAAGGTATTTAATCAAAGAGACACAGCAACACTCGAGTACACATATGATACTTATAAGCTTACAAACGAGACAGATAACGGAAGCATAAAGATAATCGCATACAATAATGCGGGCAATGTTTCGGACGAAAAAATAATAGATTATAAGTATGATGCAACAGATCCTTCTATAGATGAGAGCAGTATTACTTATAAGTTTAAGGATGAAGGCTGGGTTGGCAGCCTGGATAATTTCTTTGAATTCGGTCATTTCTTCAATGATACTGTGGAGGCAAAGATTCCTGTTACAGATCAAACCAGCGGAGTTGACAAGGTATACTACGAGCTGCTCGACAATAACGGAGACAGTCTTTCTCATGATAATATAACAAAAGAGGCTGAAGAGGCAGATAATGAAAACAAGTGGATACTTAAGATACCCAATATAGATTCTGACGAAGGCTGGAGTGATTGGAGCGGATATATCAAGTATTATGCAGAGGATGTAGCCGGCAATAAGAGCGATATAAAAACACTCCAAAATAAGAATGGAAAGCTCTGGGTAGTAGAGGACGGGGCTCCGGAGATCAGCTACACATATCTTGACATGGATACAAAGGAAAAAGTTGAGCCTATTCCGGTAACAACAGGAGAAATTACCGAATACTGGTATGACACAAAGCTTACAGTTAATGCAAATGTGACGGATAAGCCTGAAGATAATTATTCGGGACTTAATAATATTGAATACAATTTAGGCGGCAAAGAAGACACGGTTACTATTGTTGCAGATAAAGGCTCTTCGAATACAGAACGTACTAAAGATAAACTGGTTTCGGCAGATATTATTACAGAGGGTGAAAACATAGGAATGTCTGTGACTGCCGCTGATAATGCCGGAAATTCGAATACAGTAAAAGAGAGTATAAATATTGATCTTACAGCGCCCCAAATTGATAATCTGGCAGGAGTGCCCGAAGATAATGCTGCGTACAGAAATACGAATATAACAATAAGCTTCGATGTTACAGATACATTAAGTGGAGTTAAGCTGGTTACGTTAACTCGTATAAAAGACGGAATTGACAAAGAGGCAAATGACAATATAACATTGACTCCGAGCGGAAACAGATTTACGGCGACAATAGATAAAAATGGAGAGTATCGGATAATCGCAGAAGACAATGTAGGCCACAAAGGATATTCCTCATTTACAATAAGGAATCTGGATAAAATTATAAATGACCCTAAGATCGAAATAGATCCCCATGAACCGCAAAATAGTTCGAAAGCTTACACTGATGATACGATGACCTTCATCATGGAAGCAAGTGATGCTGAAACTACAGGAGATTCTAAAAAGAGCGGCATAGTAAAGTACCAGATCTCTAATGTAATAGATCCTCAAAACCCTGTTATTATGGCATCCGGAGACTGGACATCACAAGACAACTCAAGTCAAAAAGTAGATATTGATGTGAACTCGGGATTATATCAGCTTAAGATAGTAGTATATGACAATGCCGGAAACAGCAGTGACTATACTATGCCGGATCCTTTTACTGTATCAAACCAGAGACCCAGAATCTTTGGCGAGATAAAGACTACAGGAGTATATCAAGACGACATAACCGGGGAAGGAAAATGGCTTAACGAAGCTGAAATAAAGCTTGGATTTAAAACAGATTTATCTGACAGATATACAGTATTACAGCTGGATGATAACAAAAGCGGAAAATATATTGATGTGCCGGGTGGAGAGGAGATAAGTGATACAGTTGAAATTCCATATACAGTAAGCGATGAAGGAATAACTAATCTTTCATTTAGGGTACATCATACAGTCAGCAATTTAAGTTCAGCTCCACTTGACTATATAATAAAGCTGGACAGGATAAAGCCTGATGCTCCCGATATTAAGGTAGGAAGTTCACATCCTGCAAATAATTGGTATACCTATTATCCTGATATAACTATGACTCTAAAAGACAAGCCTACAGCAAATGAGGCGCCTGAAAAGATTGTCTACAAGCTTTGGTCAGGACCGGATGGCAGCATACCTGAGGATTCTCCATGGATAGACTATTATGACGGTACCAAACCGAGGCCTAAGACAGACGAAACCTGGCATATAGCAGCTAAGGTTGTGGATGAGGCCGAAAATGAGTCAGATCCTGTGATTGTCACATTTAATGTGGATGCTACAGATTCTTCTATATCAGATATAACTGTTACAAAGACAAAGGATGCATGGTATGAGAATATTCCCGGAATAGGCGGATGGTTCACAAACGAGACACTTACAGTGACTGTAACTGTGAATGATGGAACCAGCGGCGTAAAGAATCTTCAATATCAGATAAACAATAATAATGGAGCTGAAACGGGAACGTGGGAGTCGGCTGTACCGGAGAGCGGAAGCGGGGATTCGGCTCTTATAAGGAATTTCACTTTTGAGATAGATCCGAACGAAGCTATAGATGCCAAAATATTGCTGAAGGCCTTTGACTCGGCGGGTAATGAAGCCGATCCTGAAAAAATAATAAAAGACAGCCTTTCCAGGTGGACTGTTGAAAATAATCCTCCTGTTATTTCAAACCCCGACTTTAAAATAAGCGGGACAGATGAGACCCCTACAGAAAGTACGGACAAGTTAGACGGCACCACAAAATGGTATACATCAAACATAGATCTTAGCATAACAGTTAATGATGAGGACAGCGGACTGAATCGGGTCAATGTAAACTTTAAGAAGGACTCTGTTTCATCGGACAGCGGAGATAAGTTGGGCGACCCCAAAGATAAGACTCAGCCATATGTATTCGGAAAGACAGCCCTTGGAGACGGCAGGTATTCTCTTACCATGGATGTCACAGATAACTCCGGGAATACCGCTTCTTTGGGAACTGATGACAATACACCCGGCATAAGCTTCAACATCGATGCCACAGCACCTGCTGTAAGATTACCTGTTTTACCTCCTGGCTCTGACGGATGGTATACGGAGATCCTTAAGGATTTGAGCTTTACATTAAGTGACTCAATGAGCGGCCTTTATACAGGCAACGGCGAAGGTAAAGTAAGCCTTCATAGGACAAAGGACGCTTCCGGAGCGGCTCTCAATCCCGCAGAGAAGATAAGTATAATCTCCGGAGAGAATGGAACCTACAGCTTTGATATATCAGAAAATGGAACCTATACCATATCGGCATCCGACAATGCGGGAAATAGCGTAATTTCCGAAAATGAATTTAAGGTCAGCGGAATCGATACAACAAAGCCCACGGCTCCTTCAATAAGCATTAAAAGAGCTTCAGGAGAACAGGGCAATATTCAGGATTGGTATCAGACAGCCCCTGAGGTCTATATAACTGTATCTCCGAAAGAAACCGAGGCGGAACAGTCTGCAATTACAACATATTATTATGCATGGAAGGATAGCTCTGTTGTAATAGACAGTGCCGAGGACCTTCTTGAAGGCACTATACAAAATGCAAAGACGCCGGTTTATAAAACAGGAGTACTTTCGGAGAATCCTTTCAATTCCGACGGAAATTGGCACATTGTTGTATGGGCACAGGACGAGGCGGGAAATATTTCTGAATGGAAGGCTGAGAATGTCAAGCCGGTAAATCTCGATAGAGCTGATCCTGTAATAGATAAGATAACTCAGACTCCTACAGACTCGACAGCAGGACCTGTTATTATAACCATACCTGTCACGGAAGCAACAGGCGAGCTTAGTGAGAAAGATATTGTAATTACTGGACCGGATGGCAATACAATTGAAATCAGCAAAGATGATATAAAAGGCCCGGATGCTGACGGTAAATATACAATTACTGTGGATGTAAGCACAAACGGTGAATACAAAGTCAAAGTCACAGATGATTCAGGAAGGACAGCTGAGAAATTTCATACCGTAGACAATATTGCAGGAGATAAAATACCTCAGCCTGAGATATTGGTAAATGATGCAAAGCCTTCGGATACCTGGTACACAGTTGAATCGGTTGTACTTAAAATCGCCAAGGGAGATGATGAGACAGCTACAGTAAAAAATACAACACACTTTACAATCAGGAATACTTTGACAGGAGCAGTGATCGTTGCTGACGGAAAACTGCCTGAAGCTGATGATACTCCTAAGGAATATCATATGTCTCTTACCGATGGCAGATACGAGGTAGAGGCGTGGACTGAAAGAGTTGTTGACGGCAAAACTCAGAGTACAAAAGACAACAGTCAGAAAGCTACAGTAAAAGTAGACAGAACCGCTCCCGTAATAAGTTATGTGAACGGCAACCCCACAGCTTGGACAATGAAGGATGCGGAGATCATCTTCAGCGTGACGGATGCTACAAGCGGCATTACCGGAATAAACGAGAATAATATCACAGTAACCGGACCTGATCCTGTCGATCCTTCAAAGACTACCGAATACAAGGTTGAAAAGACTGCGGAAGGACAGTATAAGTTCACAGCCAAGATTAACGGAAATTACAATATTACAGCTGCGGATAACGCAGGCCTGTCAGCTACAACCACTCCTGTAAAGGTCACAAGGATAGATAAGACGGATGCCGAGACCGCGACTATGAGTGTTGCGAAGGCTGAAGGAACAGGAAGCGATATTGAGGGAACAAAATGGTATAAGGCTGAGGACGGAATTCCTGTAATAACCATAGTACAGCCTAAGAGAAATGATCCGGCAGGAGAGATTACTGATGTTTCACCTGTTCATACCTTCTACAGGATAGACAGCAGAGAATTAGGAGACAGCGACTTTACCGAGGGAAATACGGTAGATTATACCCAAAACGGAACAGCCCCTGTGCTTCTGAAAGACGGTATATATCGAATATCTGTATGGACTATGACAGAAGCGGCGAAAAATGATAAAGATGAAGACGCAAAGACCTCACTTCCCGCGAAGCTGCTTTATGTTGATATTACAAAGCCGGGAGCGGGGTACGCCGAGGTAAAGCCTGTAAATGATGGCCCGGTTGCAAAAGCTATCAATTACTTGACCTTCGGTAACTTCTTTAATGAGGGCATTGAAATCACTGTCACAGTGAGAGAAACTGCTGAGGCCACATCAGGCCCCAAAACTCTCTACTATGAGATAAGCGAGTCTCCTGATGAATTCAGCGGAAACTTATCAGATGCCGAAAAAGTCGATTTTACCGGGGATGAGGCCGTTTTTGAGATAGCGGACAAAGACCTCATGGATATCTTCGAAGATGCCAAGCAGAAATACATCAAGTACTATGTTGAAGATGGAGCAGGCAACCTTTCCGCAGCAGTGGCAAAGATAAAAGGCGAGGGATCCAGCGATCTCTGGATGCTTGAGAACAGCTTCCTTGGTATCGACTTTGATAAGAATAATAACAATGGAATAAGCTCGGAAGACACCACACCAAATCGGGACGACCAAAACCGGCTTTGGTACAACAAGCCTGTAACTGTAAGCGCTGATATAACCAACAAAGCCAGCGGACTGTCGGAGGTTAAGGGAGAATATAAATATAAAGGCACAACTACCCCTAAACCTGTGACCGTTAATAAAGATTCATTTGTTTCTGAAGCAGAGCTTTCACAGACCATTAATAACGAAGGAACTACTGTATTTGATATTTATGCGAAAGACAACGCCGGGAATGAGAAGCGGCTCAGTACCGATACTGCAAACGCTGCATTTAATGCTGAAAGCGAAAGAACGATACGCATAGATACTAAAGCTCCTGAAATTAAAAAGGAAACAGAGGATCCTGGAGACTGGATCGAGACTCCTTCATATGACATATACTTTACAGTAAATGACTATGAGGACGGTCTTGAGAAGGGGACGGATTTCAGTGGAACAGACTTAACTACCGGGACAGATGAATCAAGCTCTATACGAGTAGTTAAGGCGGACGAAAACGGAAACTTTGAAGGAACAAATGCGGAATATATCGAGGTAGAGCGTGCCCGATATGGCGAAGTGCCCGAAAACCCTGACGAAGACCTGTATACATTCAGATTTACTGTGGAAGAGAATGGTCTCTACAGAATATATGCAAGGGACTTTGCGGGAAATGAGGCTGCAAATATAGATGTCACTGTAGATAAGATTCCTTCCTGGGATACACTTGAAGAGCCTGTGGATAAAAACGGTGAAACCGAGATACCCGATGGAGATCCTTCTCTGAAATACGGCTATACGACCCACTCAAAGTCTGACGGAAATGCTGTGGATACTTATTCCGGAAGCAAATGGTACAAATCGGTTCCGACTAATGTTACGGTTACCAACTATAAGGACTTTGTTGTAAACAGTGATGAGGATAATACTACTCCTGTAATGACAAAGTATGCTTTGCTTAACAGATCCGTTCAGGAATTCAAAGATGATGAGACTTGGCTGACAGAAAATAACATATTAACGGATGTGGGATATAATGACAGTGATACTTCAAAGACGGAACCTGTACCTGAGACAACGAGTCCTCTCAGGTTCTCGGCAGAGGTTAAAGGGGTAACATATACCGACGGTATATGGGTATTGTTTGTAAGAAATGAATACACTGTTAAAAAGGAAGGCAGCTTCCCTCATTCAGAATGGCTGAGAGTTCCTTTCTTCGTAGACACAACAAAACCTAAGATTTCCGCGCCTGAAGACGACGACGATGATTGGAAACAGACAAAGGAAATCAAGTTTACTGTATACGATCCTGATCTTGCGGCAGAAAAGGGATTTGATCCTGATGACAGCTCTGATAATGTCAGAGGCAGCACATCAAGCGGAATAGATCAGGCTACCGTACAGGTAAAGCTCAACGGGCATAATATAGCTCCGGGAGATCTGTCAGGTCCTGTTCCGGTTTCAGGAAGATATGGCATGTACGAGTATACCTTTACCGCAAGGGAGAGGGGAACATATACTATTGATGTATCGGATAAAGCGGGCAACCCGGCAGTGCAGGAAAGCGTAACAGTAGAGCATTTGTCTGATGAAGTTCCTAAACTTGCAGAAATAACCGTTGATCCTTCCGAAGGAAACGGCGGTAACGTCAGCGACAGCGAACTGAATGTGCCTTCATATGAGCAGGGTGCGATATGGTACAGCACAGCTGTAAATAATACCCCTGCAAAGCCTAAGCTTTCATTAACAAAGCCGAAGGAGGCCGAAGGAGCTGCGCCTATAGTCACTCACTATGAGATATGGCAGGGAGATACCTATGATTCTTCTAAGGCGATATCAGGCTCCATAGCAGACAATGGCGGCAACGGCGACTGGCAGGATAATGAGCTGTCAAGAATAGTTAAAGAAATTACCGAAGATGGACAGTGGAATATAAGAACATGGTCTGTCAGCGAATCGGGAGTTTCGACGCTTCCTGATCCGGAGAATGAAACAGGCTATAAAAGAAGAACCGTATTTGTCGATAATACAGCGCCTGCTATAGGCAAAGAGATCGTAAGCATAGAGACAGTTAACGACGGACTGGTTGAGAAATTGCTTAATACGCTGAGCTTTGGAATATTCTTTAATGAGGCTATAGGGGTAACTGTAAAGGTTACAGATGACCTGAGCCTTGGAAAGGACCTGCATTATACCTATGAGCGTGCAGACGGCAAGGAAAGTGCGGAACAAACTTCTCCTATAAAATGGAATGCCGACGATAAGACCGAAGGCACAGCGGTGATCTCACTTCCCGTAGGAACAAAGGGACAGGTGAAGATGTGGGCGACGGATATTGCAGGCAATATAAGTAAATCGGAAGTGCTTACATATATGGGAACAGATCATTGGGAGATCGAGACAGCTGCTCCTAATGTGCTGGGAACAGATCCCTTGGGTGGTGAAGATGATGTATTGGTGAACATCGATTCTATAGATATTATTTTCGATGAGAGGATCGAGGCGAATGATGAAGGAGCCGTAAGCATTATAAGCGGAGGCGACAGATTTACAGCGACGCCGAGTGACGCAAAGAGAATCGAAATAAAGCCGACGGATCCTCAGAATACTCCTGATGATTCTACAGAAGGTGTTCATAGGCCTTGGACAGCCTCTATAGACATTACTGAATTTAAGGACAGCAATGGAAATCCTATAGAGCTTTTAGGAAACTTTTATTATACTGTTGACATAGACGGCGGAGCATTCAAGGATCTTGCGGGCAACAGCAGCAACGGAGAGACTGTATACTTCCATACAAGCGCAGATATACCTTTGCCCGTAATAGGTGACATTGATGTAAACCTTCCTCAAGGTGCAATAATGGAGCCTGAGGATTTCAGCTCGGATCACAATGACTATGTGATACTCATATTGGACAATGCATTAGACAGTACAAAGACGCACCTTGAAAATGATCTGGTTATGGATGTTGATATGAAGGGAAATGTTCATGTCGACGAGGCTGTTCTTACAGACATCGTTGGAAATGTAATAGCAGGAGCTGATACGGATGTGCTTTGGCAGCCTGACGCTTCAGGAGAAGGAGGAAGGGTAGTTATTCCCGCAGACAAGGTGGAAGCCTCGGAGAATTACTTCCTTAAGCTCAGAGTATCAAGCCACGGCGCCGAAAATACCTACAGCTTCTTTATCAGCACCAGCGCTATATCGGCGACATCCGAGGATGTTGGAAGCATCGGAGTCACTGTTGATAATGACGAGCTTCTTGCCTCGATGCATGATGAGCTTCAAAAGGATGCTATCGAAAATTGGAAGGTAGTGCTTAAGTTCCGCGCGGCGGCAGTACCCGAGTCATCGGCAGGAACAGAGCTTGAGGCCATACTGAAGGCCCTTGAGACGGCTGAGATCAGAGATTCAAGCCTCGGATACTTCCCTCTTGACCTGTCTGTCACAAAGACATACGCAAGGACAGGAGCTACAGATAAGGTGGATAAGCTGAACAGCCCTATAGATGTACGTATTACTCTTCCCGAGGATTCTCTCGGCAGAGAGCTCTACGGAATCTACAGGTATGATCCGGATACGGGAGCGGCTGTAAAGGTAGAGCATACCTTAAATGCCGACGGAACAGTGGCAACTGTAAGTACAGATAACTTCTCAGGAAAATATGCTGTAGTCTACGATGCAAAGCCCAAGTCATCAGGCGGTGGCGGTGGCGGAAGCTCGGGCGGCTCAGGAGGAGGCCCTTCAGGCTCCGGAGGCTCAGGTGCCGGAACAGTTACCGTCAGCGGAACCACAGCCTACTACGGCGGAACCTGGGTCAACGACGGATACCTCTTCATAGAGTCTGACGGCAGCAGGCCTTCAAATGAATGGCTGAGAATAGACGGCAAGCTTTATCGCTTCGGCCTTGACGGCTTCAGAACAACAGCTTACCTTCAGTACAAGTTCAATCCTGACGGCTCGCTTAACGGTGACCTTCCTGCGGATATTCCCGTAAGGGATGCCACAGGTACGTGGCTCAAGGATGGCTGGTGGTACAAGACAGTCAGCGGCGGATATCTTGCAGGCGGCTGGTATTATCTCTTCTATCAGGGAAGATTTGAGTGGTACTACTTTAACGCTGACGGATGGATGCTTGACGGCTGGCTCACTCTCACGGATACTCCGGGTGACGGCGGACCTGCCGACACCTCTGAGGTGAACCCTGACGGAACTCCAGTGCAGAGGACCTACTACCTCCACACCACCCACGACTGGACAAGAGGTAGGATGTACACAGACTGGCACTTCATAGACGGCAAGTGGTATTACTTCCGCACGAAGCCTGAGGGCCACGAAGGAAGCCTTGTAAGGAACGGAATCACCCTTACAGGACACCGGGTAGGCCCTGACGGTGCTTGGGACGGAGTAGGACCCACACCTACTGAAGCACAGTAAAAACAAAATATTGCCCGATCATATCGGGATAAACGAAAAACAGGCGCCTCGCGGGGAGAGATCTTTGCGGGGCGCCTTGCTATGCGCGTATATCTTATCTTAAAAATGCAGGCGGCGGAACGGCCCTGTGGGAGGAAATCCTCCCGGTGGGATGTCGAAATCAACAGATTTATAGGTTATATTTTTTCTTTATATTGATATTGCTTTGCTTGTGTCCGGGCTTGCTTGTAAATGCAAGGTGCTTATGATAGTATAAAATCAAAATAAAAGGCATTCCGGTCACATGGGCAAAGCGCTTTATTTTTAATACAGGAAGGTCAGTTCTACATGAAAAATGAAGCAGATGTAAAATTAACTGTTGACACCCATGTGAGCCCGAAAAACCCGGCAGAATATATCCGTAGCCTGTGCCTTATGGATGATATCTTTATGGCTAAGTGCTTTGAGGATAATATTGAATGTACCGAGCTTGCGGAGAGAACATCTTATTTCAAAAATGAGAAGAAGGGAGAGGCAGTCATAAGCCTTATTAAATCAAAAACTATACCGATTGAAAAAAATATCAGAGATAATGTCTCTTCCCCTCGATGAGGTAAAGCGCATTGCGCAGGACATAGAGGAATCGGATATATCTTGACAGGACAGCATCCTGTTCGGTTTAGGATTTGGGAGCAGAGAGACATGAAGATAATTGACGCACATTTACATTTTTGCCCTGACGAGCCGGGTTATTTCAGCGATATAGCTGTGGCTGCGGGGCATGAAAACACAGAAGAGCATTTGAGAAGTGAATACAAAAGACTGGGGATAGTCGGGGGAATAGTCATGGGAAACGGAGGACTTGAGCTTTCCGACCATGATAAGTATCCTGAATATCTGAGATACTGCATAGGCCTTGACAGCATGTATTTGAGGGACAGCGGTGGAAACATACCCGAGTCGGCGTGGCTTCTTGTGGAGAAGCATTTGCAGAGGGACAATTGCGTGGGGATAAAGCTTTACGCGGGCTACAATCCTTTCTACATTACGGATCCCATGTACGGACCCTGCTATGAGCTTGCGAAGGCCTACAAAAAGCCTGTGGCCGTCCATACCGGAGAGACGGCAGGCATCGGGGCGATTTTAAAGTACAGCCACCCTCTGACTCTGGATGAGGCGGCGGTGCTTCACCCTGATGTGAATTTTGTCATGTGCCATTACGGCAATCCCTGGCTGCAGGATGCGGCCTGTGTGCTTGCAAAGAATGAAAATGTGTCGGCGGATTTCTCGGGGCTTTTGGAGGGGCGGAACATTCCAGATGAATATTTCAGAGAGAACAGGGGCTATACGGATTATCTCATGACGTGGATCAAGTACATGGGGGATTACAGCAGACTTATGTTCGGCACGGACTGGCCCCTTGCGAACCTTGAGGACTACATAGGCTTTACCGAGCGGCTGATCCCCGAGAAGTACCATGAGGCGGTATTTTCGGGCAATGCCGGAAGGATATACGGACTTCCGTGGTAGAAACAACGGCTTTTATATTAATCTGAGCCTATACTTATATCATAATCGGTGCATCATAAAGGATGCATTTTATGATAATGGAGGAAAATTATGTGTACAAGTATCACACTGGTAAATAAAGACGCATATTTCGGAAGGAACCTGGATCTTGAGTATTCCTTTGGCGAGAGGGTTATAATAACGCCGAGAAATTACGCTTTCCGGTTCAGAAGACACGGAGAGGCTATGAAGCATCACTATGCCATGATAGGCATGGCGACAGCCGTCGAGGGATATCCGCTTTATGCCGAAGCCGCAAATGAGAAGGGCCTTTATATGGCGGGGCTCAACTTTCCGGGTAATGCCTTTTATAAGGACTGCGAGGAGGGAAAGGACAATATCACTCCCTTTGAGCTTATCCCTTGGATACTCGGACAGGCTGCTACGGCCCTTGAGGCAAAGGAGCTTATTTCAAGGCTGAATATAATCAATGTTGCCTTTGCCGAAAATATGCCTCTTGCGCCCCTCCACTGGCACATTGCGGACAGGGAGAGGGCTTTTGTGATGGAGCAGACCGAGACGGGGCTCAGGCTTTTCGACGATCCTGTGGGAGTCCTTACCAACAATCCTACCTTTGATTTCCACCTTATGAACCTTAATCAATATATGAATCTTTCACCAAAGAGAGAAGAGACCGGCTTTTCCGACAAGGCAGGGCTTAAGCCCTTCGGTGAGGGCATGGGAGCCATAGGTCTTCCCGGGGACAGCTCGCCTGCATCGCGATATATAAAAGCCGCATTTTTAAAGCTCAACTCTGTATGCGGGGAGGACGAGTGCTCTTCTGTATCGCAGTTTTTCCACATCCTTGATTCTGTTGCCATGGTAAGAGGCTCTGTAATAACAGAGTCCGGAAATAATGACATTACCACCTATTCCTGCTGTATAAACGGAAGCCGGGGGATATATTATTTCAAGACCTATGAGAACAACAGGATACAGGCCGTAAGGCTCTTTGATGAGGATTTGGAGGGAGAAAGCATTACAGAGTTTTCCATAAGCGACAGGCAGGATATCAGGTTTTTGAACGGTTGATTTTAGTGGTTTTGTTTTCTATAATGGACTTAAAATCTTAAAAAAGTACTGTGGATATACAAGCATTTCGTGTTGAGCTGTGTATCAATGCGGTGCCGGAAGGAGGACATTATGAGCGCGAAAAAAATGGTGGTGGCTGTAGTTGCTCTGGTTATGATAGCGGGAATAGCAATAACCTCGGTATGCATTCCTGATTCCGAGTATTAAAAGCTGAGGAGAGAAATTATGCTTTTGATAAAAAATGCCGAGGTATATGCTCCCGAATATCTCGGGAAGAAGGATGTGCTTATTGCAGGGGGCTTGATAGAGGCTGTTGAGAGCTGCGGAGCTTTTGACGGCTTAGCTTCCGCGGCTGATGAGGTGATAGAGGGAGAGGGACTTATGCTCTTTCCCGGTATAGTGGACGGCCATGTTCATATCACGGGAGGCGGCGGTGAGGGAGGCTTTAAGACAAGGGCTCCGGAGATAATGCTTTCTGATATGACAGCCGCGGGAGTTACAACTGTGCTGGGACTTTTGGGCACTGACGATATGACAAGGAGCACGGAGAACCTTGTGGCAAAGGCGAAGGCCTTAAGGGATGAGGGCATAAGTGCCTATGCCCTTACAGGGGCCTACGGCTATCCTTCAGTGACACTTACCGGAAGCATAAAGAAAGACATCGTATTTATCTCCGAGATCATGGGGTTAAAGCTTGCACTTTCCGACCACAGGGCTCCGAATGTTACGACGGAGGAGCTTATAAGGCTTGCGAGCGATGTGAGAACAGCGGGGATGATCGCAGGTAAGGAGAGTTTTATAGTGCTTCATATGGGCGACGGAAAAGAGGGCCTTAAGAAGGTATTTGAGGCGCTTGAAAGGACGGAGATACCAATAAAGGTATTTCATCCTACCCATGTGTCAAGATGTGAAAATCTCTTCTCCGATGCCATACGCTTTGCCAAAATGGGAGGACGCATTGACATTACGGCCTTTGACAGCAGACACAGCGGAGATATGGAGCTCGTATTGGAAAGACTTGTCTCAGAGGGTGTAAGCCTTGACAGAGTGAGCATCAGCTCGGACGCACAGGGAAGCTATTCCGAGTATGACAGCGAGGGAAGGCTTATAAAAATAGGCATATCTCCCATAAGAAGCATCTACGATGAGCTTGCTTTCCTGATGAAAGAAAGCAAGCTGAAAAAAGAGGACGTCTTGTCTCTTTTTACAAAAAATCCTGCAGACGCCATGGGGCTTTTCCCCAAAAAGGGCGCAATAAAAAAGGGCTCTGACGCCGATATCATACTCACGGACAAAAACATGGTCTTAAAGTATGTGATAGCCTGCGGAAAGCCCTTTATGAAAGACGGAAGTATAGTAAAAAGAGGAACCTTTGAACCCGAAAAAGATTTAGCTTGTTTTTAGTCGAAGAGAGGCGTGGAAAAATATCTCTCCCCTGTATCGGGAAGTATGGTAACGACATTTTTTCCTTTACCGAGACGCCTTGCAAGCTCTATGGCTGTAGCCACATTTGTGCCGCTTGAGATGCCGCACAAAAGCCCTTCGAGACGAGCGAGCTCCTTTGCCGTGTGTATGGCTGTCTCGTCGGTAACTATATATATTTCATCATAGACGGAGGTATCCAGATTTTCAGGGATTATCCCGTCTCCTATTCCCATCTGCATATGAGTCCCTATCTTGCCGCCCGAAAGGACGGCAGCTTTTTCGGGCTCTGATACCCATATCTGTATATCAGGATAACGCTTTCTCAGGGCATTTCCCACTCCGCTTATGGTCCCGCCTGTGCCAAAGCCCGAGCAGAATCCGTCTATATTGAGTCCCGATGCTTCCATGTCGGAAATTATTTCAGCCGCAGTTGAAGTCTTATGTATCATCGGGTTTGCGGGATTTTCAAACTGCTGGGGAACGTATACCCTCGGGTCATCATTTTTCATCTTCATGGCAGTCTCAAGGCACTTGTCTATGCATTCACCTATATCACCCTTATCAGGAATAAGTATCAGCTCGGCTCCGTACTGCTTTATCAGCTTTCTGCGCTCCTCGGAAACCGAGTCCGGCATGATTATGACCGCCCTGTAGCCCTTTACGGCACAGCAAAGGGCAAGCCCTATGCCCTGATTGCCGCTTGTGGGCTCTACTATTATACTGTCGGGGCCTATGAGCCCTTTCTTTTCGGCCTCCTCTATCATTGCGAGGGCCACCCTGGTCTTTATGGAGCCTCCGGCGTTCATCCCCTCATACTTTACATATATATCCGCGCAGTCCGCAGGGACAATGCGGGAGAGCTTTATGAGAGGAGTATGCCCTACCGCATCAAGAATACTGCTTTTTATCATTACCGAACCCCCTTCTCCCCGGAATACAGCCCTGTTGACTTATTCACAGGACCGGATCCGCAGGGAAACATAATTAATTTGACTATATCATAAAGCCGAATAAAGGTTAAGTATTTTTAAGAATTGTCCTAAAATGTAAGGCTTCGTAAGGTGTTTTTAAAGGAAATTTATCTGATAGCTGTATTATAATTTTACGAAAAGGGCATTAAAGAAAAGCCCTGTAACAGGAGAATTATACGGATGACGACATTTACAGTCTTATATCGGTAAAGTTCCATAGGATGAACGACATACCTATGAGAGAAATAAAAAGTATCATAGCTAAGGATTTGAAGCCCGGAAAGGAGTCCTTCGAGGATACAGAGGAGATACTCAAAAGGCGTATAGAGGCCGAGGAGCTTGAAAGCATAAGACATAAAAAGAACGCTGAGAGACTGAAGCTTGCGCTGAAATACTATGACAGGAAGGAGGACACTTCCGAGCTTTGCGCTTTGAGCTTTTACAGGATATCGGAAAAACGGAGCGATTTTAAGGATACTGTCAGAGACCGGTTCATGCTTTCCTCAAAGGATGAGGACATGGGCCTTTGCTATCTGTGCTCGGAATTTGATGTTTCCCGGATAGCCGATGAAAACAAAAATAATGATAAAGGTAATGATAAAAATAAAAATAAAAAAGGTGAGCGTCTGATTTCCGAAAAGCCGAAGGCCGGATTTCTTATAATAAAGGATTACGAGCCGGCGGCGGTAAAGCGGTCCGACCTTATGGAAAAGACCGTAAGGATGAGCTCTGCATGCCTGTATGCCCTTTAAAGTAGAAGGAAGTCCTTATCTTACTGACTGCTTTGAACCTCTTAAGAGATTTCCGTTGCTGTCCCGGCTGTCATTTACATAGGGACGGTCTCCTGTAACGCCGTTTTCCGTAAAGTGATAGGAACGGAAATCGTACCATCTGTCACCTGTTACCATCTTGCAGTTTGTCTTGTCAAAGTAATATACATTTCCGTTTATCTGCATTATTCCCGCCTGCAGCTCTCCTGTGTCAGCAGCGTAATACCATGTATTGTCACGCTGTATCCGGCCTGTGCGCATCAGCTCGTCATTTCCGAAGTAAAACCGGTGATCCCTGTAATGTACCCGGTTGTTTACGCAGTAGCTTCCGTCTCCCCACTGATATTTTACGCCCTGAGGTGTCTCTACAAAGCCTGCAAATGATGTGATGGTGCAGGCTGCAGCCAATGCGGCTGATGCGATTATAGTTTTGACTTTTCTGTGCTTCATAATAGCCTCCTGAAACAAAAATTTTATTTAAGCTAAGGCTAAACCTTGGACTCGCTCCAAGGGCAAGAGGAAAAATGATATCGTAAGAATATGTAAGAATAGGGGGAATTTTCGTAAAAAAAATGTTAAGATATATGGGTACTTAATTTATGAGGAACCGGATGAAGAATGAATGATTATGATAAAAATTTGGTTTTGGGAATACTTGCCCATGTAGATGCCGGAAAGACCACCCTTTCCGAGAGCTTCCTTTATCTGACGGGAGAGATAAGAAGGCAGGGAAGAGTGGATCACAAGGACGCCTTTTTGGATACATACGAGCTTGAGAAGGAGAGAGGTATCACCATTTTTTCAAAGCAGGCTGTGTTTAAGCTTGAAAAAAAGAGGATAACTCTTCTGGATACGCCGGGGCATGTGGATTTCTCGGCTGAAATGGAGAGGACCTTAAAGGTGCTTGACTATGCCATACTTCTTGTAAGCGGTCCTGAGGGTGTCGACGAGCACACTATAAATCTCTTTAAGCTTCTGGGCAGGCACGGCATACCTACCTTTATTTTTGTAAACAAGATGGACAGAGAGGTATGCGACAAGGCAAAGCTCATGGCGGAGCTCAAGTCAAAGCTTTCATCGTCATGCGTTGATTTTTCAGACGATGAGGACATGGCCGCCTGCGATGAGGAGATACTTGAGAGATACCTTGAAAGCGGAGAGATAACAGAAGCCGACAAGGACAGGCTGTCAAGGCTTATAAAAAACAGGCGCATATTCCCCTGCCGGTTCGGTTCAGCCCTCAAGCTTACAGGTATAAAGGAGCTTCTTTCGGACCTTGACCGATACAGCATTTTTCCTGAATACGGAGAGGGCTTTTCAGGCCGCGTCTTTAAGATAACGAGGGATGAGCAGGGAAAAAGGCTTACCCATATGAAGATAACAGGCGGCAGCCTCAAGCCGAAGGACATCATATTTACGGGAAGAGACGAGAGCCTTCGGGAAAAGGTGGATGAAATAAGGATATATTCGGGAAAGAAATATGTGCCTTCAGATGAGGCAAGGGCGGGAATGGCAGTCGCCGCTACAGGGCTTTCCATTACCGCAAGCGGTGATGTTATTTTTAGGGAGGGCGATCATGTGACTGATGCCTCCAAGGCGGCAATAAGGGGAAGGCTTTCCCGAGAGGCCGCGCTTTCGGAGCCTGTACTTGAGTACAGACTCATCTTTCCCAAGGGGACCGATGAGGTCAGGATGTGGGAAAACTTGAGGTCCCTTTCCGAGGAGATGCCGGAGCTTCGGATACGCAGAGACGAAAGGCTTTCCGAAATAAAGATAAGCCTTATGGGAGAGGTCCAGACCGAGATACTTAAAAAGATAATAGACGAACGCTTCGGCACGGATGTGCGCTTCGGAGAAGGTGAGATCCTTTACAAGGAGACTATAAAAAGTATTGCCGAGGGAGTGGGACATTACGAGCCCCTAAGGCATTATGCGGAGGTACATCTCATACTTGAGCCTGCGGAGCCGGGATGCGGAATAATTGTGGAGTCCGACTGCTCCACAGATGTGCTTTCGTCAAACAGGCAGAGCGAGGTCCTTACAAGGCTCAGAGAAAAGCGGCATGTGGGAGTCCTTACGGGAAGTGAACTCACGGATGTAAGGATAAGGCTTGTATCGGGACGAGCCCATGAAAAGCATACAGAGGGCGGAGATTTCAGTCAGGCGGCCTTGAGGGCCGTCAGGCAGGGACTTATGACGGCGGAAAATGTGCTTCTTGAGCCATACTATGATTTTTCACTCAAGCTTCCGAGAGAGCTTTTGGGAAGGGCTATGAACGACATCAGCAGGATGAACGGAAGCTTCAGCGAGCCCGAGGCTGAGGGAGAAGAGCTTATAATAAAAGGAAGCGCCCCTGTGGCTCTTATGAGAAATTATCAGAGGGAGCTTATGGCCTACTCCGGAGGAAGAGGAAAGCTGAATTTGGAGATCTCGGGCTACAGGCCGGCTCATGATCAGGAGACGGTGATAGCTGAAAAGGGCTATCTGCCCGACAGTGACCTTGAGAATCCGACAGGCTCGATATTCTGCGTTCACGGCGCGGGCTTCTATGTGCCCTGGGACGAGGTGCCGGAGTACATGCATCTTGAGAGCTGCTTGAAAAAATATAAAGAAATGAGCGGAGCAGCTGAACAGGATACTTCAGACAATACGGCCGGAACTTCAGGTCAGGCAAAGGGGGTATTTAAAGGTAACAGTGCCTCCGCTGCGAAAGGCCAAAGCGGAAAGATGTCCTACAGTGCCTTTTCCGCGGAGGAGAAGGAGCTTTCAGAGATATTTTTAAGGACTTACGGAGAGTCAAAGCGCACGAGAGATATGTTCAAATCCGTGCAGGGCTCATCTTACAGGAAGGAAAAGGGCAAAAGCTCCGACAGGGAGGAGGCGGGAGGGAAAAATCGCTCAAAGCCTATGCCTAAAAAGGAAGAATTCCTTCTTGTGGACGGCTACAATGTGATATTTGCCTGGGACGAGCTGAGAGAGCTTGCGGAGGTGAACATAGACAGCGCGAGAGTAAGGCTCATGGACAGGCTCAGCAATTATCAGGGCTACAAGAAGATGAACCTCATCATAGTTTTTGACGCTTACAAGGTCCACGGAAATCACGGTAATGTGGAGAAATACCACAATATCTATGTGGTATATACCAAGGAGGCCGAGACAGCGGACCAGTATATCGCAAAGGCGGTAAACGATATAGGCGAGGGCTATAATGTCACCGTAGCGACCTCGGACAGTCTCGTGCAGCTCATAATATTCAGCAAATCCGCCATAAGGATGAGCGCAAGAGAGCTTAAGGAGGAAGTAGAGTCCTGCGAGGCGGAGATGCGGGAGAAATATCTTAGAAAACAGAATGACATAAAGAGCAGAGTGGCGGACTTTATAAAATAAATCAACAGGATGAAAAACGATTTTTCATCCTGTTTTTGTTTAAAATATAAAACTTTCTGTTTTTTATAAAAAACGTATTGCAATATCCGAAAAAATATGTATAATATCCATGGTTTGATTTTTTAAATGTAAAGTTTAGTAAAAGAAAACTTAAAACTAAATTAAAAGTCAGCTTATACTAAACTTTTTAATGCGGATTAAAGAAAGCGGAGGCGTATATGGACCTTGGAAAAAAATTAAAGGAGCTCAGGCTGTGCAATGACCTGACCCTGGAGGAGCTTGCATCCAGAAGCGAGCTGACGAAGGGCTTCCTTTCCCAGGTCGAGAGAAATCTCACGAGCCCGAGCATCTCCACTCTTGAGGACATCCTCGAGGCGCTGGGGACCAACCTTTCGGAGTTCTTCAAGGACTCCGACAAGGATGAAAAGATAGTTTTTCAGACTCAGGATTTCTTCGTGGATGAGAAGGATGACTTTACTATCGAGTGGATCATACCGAACGCTCAGAAAAATGAGATGGAGCCCATATTGCTCACTCTTCACCCCAAGAAGAGCTCGAGGCTTATGGAGAGCCATAACGGAGAGGAGTTCGGCTACATACTTAAGGGAAACGTCACTCTTGTGAGAGGAAACCGAAAGTATAAGCTTAAGGCAAAGGAGACCTTCTACATCTCGGGAAAAGGCAGCCATTATCTTGTAAATACGGGAAACACCGACGCAAAGATACTCTGGGTGACGACACCGCCCATGTTTTGATCTTAAATAACAGTTTCGGGAAAGGGTAAGTAAAAATGGAAGAGAAGAAAAAGCTTATTCAGTTCAGAAATATCGTCAAGGAATTTGACGGACAGCTCGTATTAAAGGGGATAAACCTCGATATATATGAGAACGAGTTTGTGACGCTGCTCGGTCCTTCGGGCTGCGGAAAGACGACCCTTTTGAGGATACTCGGAGGCTTCCTCGATGCCGACGAGGGACAGGTGATCTTTGACGGCGAGGATATATCGGGACTTCCTCCATACAAGAGGGAGCTCAACACCGTCTTTCAGAAATACGCCCTTTTCCCCCATATGAGCGTCTACCAGAACATTGCCTACGGCCTTAAGATAAAAAAGATGAGTAAGGACGTCATTGATCAGAAGGTAATGAAGATGCTGAGACTCATAGGACTTGAGGGCTTTGAGAATAAAAATGTCACACTGCTTTCAGGAGGCCAGCAGCAGAGAGTTGCCATTGCGAGAGCTCTTGTAAATGAGCCTCAGGTCCTTCTCTTGGACGAGCCCCTCGGAGCTCTTGACCTTAAGCTCAGAAAGGAAATGCAGTACGAGCTTAAGCGCATACAGCAGGAGGTGGGCATAACCTTCATTTTCGTTACCCATGATCAGGAGGAGGCCCTTACCATGTCCGACAAGATCGTTGTCATGAAGGACGGCGAGATACAGCAGGCGGGCACCCCTCAGGATATATATAATGAGCCGGTGAATGATTATGTCGCAAACTTTATAGGAGAGAGCAATATAATCCCGGGAAGGATGCTTGAGGACTACAAAGTGCGGTTTGACGACAGAGACTTTGAGTGTGTGGACTTCGGATTCAAGGAGAATGAGCCTGTTGACGTGGTAATAAGGCCCGAGGATATAGATATCGTAAAGAAGGGTGAGGGAAAGCTCACAGGAACAGTAGAGAGCATACTCTTTAAGGGAGCTCACTATGAGGTCATCGTGGAGACCGTTCCAGGAACCTCTGTCACTGTAAACATGAGAGTCATAAAGAACACCGAGAACGAGGCTGTCTCTGCTGACGGCAAGGAAAAGATCAGTGCAAATGACTTTTTCGTTGATATAGAGGATATGAAAAACGAGGAGCTCGGGGACAAGGAGATAATCGCGAGAGCCGACGCTCAGGCATGGAACCCCGAGACTGATGAGTACATATCCATAAACAAGATACAGTACGACCTTAAGCCCGAGCCCGGACAGTACCCTGTAATATTCAGAACAGCTGCCGGAACAGAGATACAAAAGACCATATTTGTGGTAAATCAGCCCTTCGTAAAAAATGAGAAGGCTAACGAGGCAGTAAGCGCCTTCAACTTCTTTAAGACGGTTGATGAGATCGAGGAGTCCGTAGCCCTTGATACTGATCTTAAGACTTGGGCAAATGCTCAGGGCTGGAAGCTGTCAAATCAGGATGAGGCTGTGGACATAAGCGTAGACTATGACTTTGATCCCGAGAAGATAAAGGAGGGAGTATACAGGGTCACCTTCTCCACCACAGGAAGAGAGTTCAAGATACTCACTACAGACTATGTGGAGGAGGGAACAGAGGTGGGACTTACCTTTTATCCTGAGGACATTCATATAATGGCAAAGAGAGGTTTCTAAGATGAAGACATTTTCAAGGCTTTCGATACCGTACCTCATATGGCTTGCCATGATGGTGCTTTTGCCCATGCTCCTTATAGCCTTTTACTCGGTTACTGATTCGGGAAACGGCATAATCAGCTTTACCTTTACCTTTGATCACTTTATAAAATTCTTCACAGACAGAGACTTCCTTCTGATACTTTGGAGATCTCTTGTGATAGCGGTAAAGACGACGGTGATCTGCGTCATACTCGGTTATCCTGTGGCGTATTTCATCGCAAACAGCTCTGACAGGATGAGAAACGGCCTTATCCTTGCCATCACTATCCCCATGTGGATAAACATGCTGGTAAGGACCTATGCGTGGATAGGAATACTTTCCGAGGGAGGCCCGCTCCAGTCGCTCCTTGAGATGCTGGGCTTCGGCAGCCATGAGCTCATGTATACCGAGGGAGCAGTGCTTCTCGGTATGGTTTACAACTTTATACCCTTTATGATACTTCAGATAAATACATCCCTTTGCAAGATGGACAAGTCTCTCATAGAGGCCAGTGCAGACCTGGGAGCCGACAAGGTACAGACCTTTATGAGGGTGGTGTTCCCCCTATCGCTTCCGGGAGTCGTCAGCGGAATATCTCTTGTTTTCCTTCCTGCCGTGAGCTCGTTCTTCATTCCGAAGCTTTTGGGAGGAGGACAGTTCTTCCTTATAGGTAATGTTATTGAGAACCAGTTCATTACCGTTGGAGAATGGAATTTCGGAAGCGCTATATCCATGATAATGGCGGTGATAATGATGTGCAGCATGTATCTTGTAAGGAGACTTGACTCAAGGACCGAGGGAAGGGTATCAGGCTCAAGAACTCTTCCCGGAGGGAGGTTGGCTTCATGAAAAAGGAAAAGAGGATATTCGGAAAGCTCCTTATGGGGGCAATGCTCATATTTTTCTACCTGCCTATAGTGTTCATGATAATCTTCTCCTTCAACTCGGGAAAATCTCTTACGCATTTTGACGGTTTTTCTCTGAGATGGTATGAGAGGATGTTCAACAACAGGGAGATGATGCAGTCTCTCTATACGACCATAATCGTGGCGGTAATAGCAACAGCTGTGTCCACGGTGCTTGGAACAGTTAGCGCCATAGGCCTTTCAAAATCAAGAAGGGTGATAAAGGATGTGGCGATGCAGGTGAATGATTTCCCCATCATGAATCCTGAGATAGTAACAGCCATAGGACTTATGCTTCTCTTCATTACCTTCCATGTGGAGAAGGGCTTTATGACCATGCTGCTTGCCCATATAGCATTCTGTACACCCTATGTTATCCTGAGCGTGATGCCGAAGATAAGGTCCCTTGACCCCAACCTTGCGGATGCGGCCATGGATCTTGGAGCCACGCCTGTAAAGGCACTGACTTCTGTCATCGTGCCTCAGATAATGCCCGGAGTATTCTCTGGGGCGCTCATCGCCTTTACAATGTCCTGCGACGATTTCGTAATATCCTATTTTGTCACAGGAAGAGGAGTAAAGAACCTTAGCATTATGGTTTACACCATGAGCAAGCGTGTGAACCCCAGTATCAACGCGATATCAACTATCGTGGTGCTCATCATCACCTTAGTTCTTATCATTATAAATGTAATACCTGTAATTAAAGAGAAAAGGGAGAAGAAAAGAAATGAGAAAGTTATTGCTTAGCGCGATCGCGGCGGTATCAGCTGCAGCACTTACAGCATGCGGAGGAGGAAATGAAGGACCCTACGCAGGACAGACGCTCCATGTCTATAACTGGGGAGAATATACCGGAGAGAATCTCATAGCGAATTTCGAGGAGCAGACAGGCGCTACCGTTGTTATGGACAACTTTGAGTCAAATGAGCAGATGTACATAAAGGTTGCAAACGGCGAGTCCTTCGATATTTTGGTGCCCAGTGACTATATGATCGAGAGACTCATTCGGGAGGACCTCCTTCAGAAGCTTGACAAGTCAAAGCTTGACTGCCTTGACCTTCTTGCCGACGGTGTAAAGGGACTTCCCTATGACCCCAACAATGATTACTCAGTGCCTTACTTCTGGGGAACAGTAGGAATCGTTTATGACAAGAATGTCGTGAGCGAGGAGGACCTTGAGGCTGAGGGCTTCAATATATTCAAGGATACAAAGTATAAGGGAGATATCTATCTCTATGATTCAGAGAGAGACTCCTTCATGATGGCTCTCAAGGCTCTCGGATATTCTATGAACACCACCAACGAGGATGAGCTCAACGAGGCTTACGAGTGGCTTGTGGAGTGTGTTGAGACAATGGAGCCCGAGATAGTTACCGATGAGATAATAGACAACATGGCTCAGGGAAGAAAGGCTTTAGGCCTTATATATTCAGGAGATGCGGCATATGTAATGACAGAGAATGAGGACATGGGCTTCTTCATGCCTGAGACAGGTACGAACCTCTGGTCAGATGCCATGGTAATTCCCAAGAACGCGGAGAACCCCGATCTTGCACATGAGTTCATAAATTATGTTACAAGCTACGAGGGAGCTGCCGATAATACAGAGACTGTAGGATATACCTCACCTAATGCCGAGGTTATGGAGGAGTATTCCTCAGAGGGCGGATATTATTACGGAATCAACGCTTATATTCCCAGAACAGGCAATCCTAATGATGAGGTATTCGTCTATGACGAGACCACAAGAGCAATAATCGCAGACCTCTGGAGCAGAGTAAAGGTTGCGGCGTCAAACGCGTAAGCCTGCAGTCGGATAAAGCGGATCAAAACTAAATCCGAATAAAACCGGATATATTAAAAAGAAAGAATAAATTTAAAGTTTTGTCCCTCAGGGCACGGAAAAGGGTGAGTAAAACAGCTCATTTTCCCGGTCCTGAGGGACATTGGATTCAGAAATCAAAAAAGGTAAAATCAGTAAAAAATAAAAGTAAAAACAATGAATAAATCGGTAAAGTGAAAAGCTTATTTCCTGTAGTGAAAAAAATTTAAAAATAAAAAGAAAAGTACTTGACGAATCGGGAAATATATTATAGAATAATCAACGTTCCACAGAGAACAAAACAAACAATCAAACACTTGCGGGTGTAGTTCAATGGTAGAATGACAGCCTTCCAAGCTGTATACGTGGGTTCGATTCCCATCACCCGCTTATGAATTTATAGGCTTTTATCTTTGTTTATCTGAACAAGGTAAAAGCCTTATTTCATGCGGGTTTGACAGCCCTCGGGCTCTTTATACCCGCTTATTCTTTTTTATCTTATTTCATCATTTTTTTAATATTTCGGGGGTATAAATGGGGGTATAAAAAGGGGTATAGATTTTTACATAGCGGAGATCCCCACATTTACCCGCTGCATTTCGTTCTCTTTTGTGCTCTCCATTACATGAGCATATAGATTCATGGTTACTCCGATATCCGAATGTCCTAATATCTCCTGAAGCGTTTTAGGGTTCATTCCGCTTTCAATGGCCCTTGTGGCGAATGTATCTCGGAACGCATGAGCTGTAAACTTTTCTATCCCCGCCCTTTTGCATATCTTTGCTATGCTTGCATTTACCCTGCTTTCCCTCAATATGCCACCCTCAGGGGCCTTAAATATACAGCCGTCCATGCTTTGGACGTTGCCGAACTTTATATTGTTTGCGGCCCTCTGAGCTTCCACAGCGTCCTTTATATCCCTTGTATAAGGTATGGAGCGGACACCCGCTACCGTCTTTGCCGTGTCCCCTATCTCATAGCCTCCGAACTCCGAGCGGGTGACAGTACCGTTAATAAAGACCTTACCGCCTCTGACAGATGAAAGCTTGAGAGCTCCCGCCTCTCCAATTCGGCACCCCGAGCTTAACAGGAAACGAAAAAGGGGAGCGTACCAATCAGCAGAGGACGCCTCTATAAAAGTTTTTGTTTCCTCCTCCGTAAGCGCTCGGTGTATTGTGTCCCTCGCTTTAGCTTCCGTTCGCTTTACAGGTTTTACACCTTTTGCGGGGTTCCATGTTATGATACGATCCGCAAGGGCGTCATTAAGGACATGATTTACAAGGGCAATCATGCCGTTTACCGACCGCGTGCCGAAACGCTTTGAGCCGTCGGCCTTTACAGCTTCCTGAAGAGCTCTTTGCAAGTCAAATATATTTTGTCTTTCTATCTCTGTAAGCTTCAGCTTTCCGAATTTTGTCCCCGCTTTGTCTATGGGAATATCTGATAAAGCTTTATGGAAAACGACTTCTTGCCTTAATGTTTGACCTGCTACCTTGTCCCGTCTGTTATCATGCCAACGCTCAAAGTAGGCGTTGTATATGAGGCCTTTACCCTTTTGGTATACTTTGTCGGCTATCTGTTGACGCTTTGCAAGCTCCTTTTCCTTGGCTTCCTTCATGGTCTTTGCATAGACTTCATACTGCTTGCTGTCAACAGTAAATTTAATTCTTAAATATCCGTCTTTTCTTTTCTTTGGCATAGTCCTCCTTCCCTGCAAAATATCGCTTTAAGATATTTTATCATGTTTTATAGTTATTTGTAACGGATTTAAAAGGGAGACCATCAGGCCTCCCCAATCCCTCATGACTCACACTTCATTTCTATCATTTTAGGCCTGTAGCGCTCCGCTATCCTGAAAGCCGTTGATAAAAAAGCGTACATTTTCGGATTGTCGCAGTTCATAGCAAGGAACATTACTTTGACCTTTTCAAAAAATGCTTGGTCCGATCTGACCAGGGCAATTATAAATTCTGTTATCATTTCGTCTTTAATTTGCAACGATTCTTCCCTTTCCTCCGATTGTGTGCTACTATGGGTTAGCGTTTTTGTAGTAGCTTCGGCTATGCGCGCCCCTTTGATAAGTTGCCGCTTATCGGGGGCATTTTTCTTTTTGACTGTCTTTTATAGCCTTTATATGGTTTTGAAGCCCCTCAAGCTCAAACAGTGTAAGGCTGTGTAACATCCCTGTGATATATGATATACGTTCCTCTCTTGTCATCGGAATATGCTTTGATAAGTCAAGTTCTGTTGTTTTCATTTCTTTATCTCTCCTTTAGCTTCTCGTGGCAATTTGCCTTTTAAATTTCTTAGGCTGATAATTTATACCCTTAATGCGTTTTGAACGGAGTTTACCTTGTTTTCTTCCGAAGTATTCGGCAAAGATACCCCTTTTTTAGCCTTTGCCTTTTCAAAATTTAACTTTGCGGTTTCCATTTGTGCATCACTCATTTGTCTTGGCTTCCTTATCACCACAAATTCAACAGGCACATGAGCGAATATGCTTCCGTCTTTGTTCCTCTCCAATATCTCCACTTCATCGGGGCATTTCTCCGCAAGCCTTGTTATCATGCCTTTAAGTTTACTGTTTCCGGGAGCGGTAACGGCTGCCGTCTTATCGCCTCTCAGCCATTCAATTACATTCTCGTTTACTCCGTCCATATGGTAAAAATCCTTTCTCCCCGTCATGCCGTTAGGTCAGCGCCTTTATTATGCTATCGAGAAGCGGCGGCTTTCCGTCTGCTTCATGTACTGACTGTAGAGCCCTTCATGCTCCGCTTTAAATGCCTTGCTGTCAAATCTTGCTGTTATCACCCTTGTAAACCTCACAAGGAAGCTCCCCGCTTTCATCTCCTCAAGGCCTTTGCTCTCCATGTCCTTCTTTATCTCGGCCTTAAGGGCCTCAATCTTCTTGGCTGTGGCCTCCTGTTCCCTCTCGAGCTCCTGAAGCCTCTTTATCCTGTTTACTATCATCTTTTCCGACATTCCTTTTTCCTCCTGACTCTTAAGGCTTTCGGCAACCCCTCAATCATCTTCGTGACTATTGCTCGACCCCGCAGGCGCTCACAGGGATATGGATTGAAGTATCGGGCGCTTTCGGCTTTTCCCGGTTGCCTTTCCTTTACCTTATGACCATATTATACTATATACGTACGTGAAATACTATTGACGCAATATACAAAAATGTACGTATATATTTGTCCATTTTCTATATGTACATATAGTAGACTTTATGTTATAATACAATCGTAAGGTGGAGAAGGGAGCGCCATATAAGACCCTCTCCGTTACAGAAAGAAGGTGACTTATGCCATATACCGAATCACAGAAAAAAGCGACTATAAAATACGCTAAAGAAAACCTTAAGCGTATCCCCCTCGATGTCCAAAAGGAGAAATACGAGGAGATAAAGGCGGCGGCCACAGCGGCGGGGGAGAGCGTGAACGGATACATCAAGGCCGCTGTCGATATGCGAATGGAAGGAGGTAGATAACATGAGCAATAAAGAACGTGCAATACAGCTTTTAAACAGCATACCTGAAAACAAAATCATCTTCGTCATTGATATGCTTGAGAGCATGAAAGCTTATGCGGGCGAGGAGATACAGCCCGATGACTGGGATTTAAAAATGATATCCGAGGCAAAAAAGGAGAATGACGGGAACACTGTTTCCATTGACACGCTTGCGTCTGATTTGGGGATAGTATTATGAGCTATCGCATAATTTTCCAAAAGGCGGCCGTTAAATTCCTCAAAAAGCAGAGTAAACCCACGCAAGAGCGCCTGTTACACGCAATTAATAATCTGCCGAACGGTACGGATATCAAAAAGCTTCAAGGCTATGATATGTATAGGCTACGCGTCGGTAATATGCGTGTCCTTTATACTGTTGATGATGTCATCATGGTTATCAGTATCGAAAACATAGACAGCCGCGGAGACGTGTATAAAAGGTTTTAGTCCATTGCCCTATAAGGAGACCGTAAAGAGGTCACTCCCGAAAATTACAAGCTGTTATGTAGCCGTCAGCCGTTCAATCGGTCGGCGGCTTTCTTTATGTCCTTTTATTCGCCTGTTGCTCCATTCTGCAGGCCTGTTTTCCGCTTTTATCCTTTGAGGGTATACAAGTATAGGCTCAAGCATTTAAAATGCCTTATTTCCCTTTTTGCTCCATGTACTGTCGGGATACATGGCATTTTAAAGTGCTTTCTTTCCATGCATTGCACCTATGGAGCCGCTTATCTCTTTTAAGGACTCCGAAATCTCCGAATGAAGCGGGTTATTGTTTTCACAGGCTCCTGACTTTTAGGACCTCGGAAATCTCGGGATAATTACCACAGCTTCAAAGCCTCCCTTTCCGTTGCGCTTGTCCATGTCACATTAAAACGCTTGACTCCCGCCCCTTTCATTGCATTACCTCGTATATCTTCAAGATAGGGCCTCAATCTCCGCATTGTCTTAGGCTCTCTTAATTTCCTCATGGCTTTGTTTTCCTGAGAGCGGGCCACCTCTTTGGTCATTCCTGAAGCTTTCCCCGCCTGCTCCACTGTAAGCCCGCCTATATACCGCAAGCGTAATATATCGCCCTGTATCTCGGGCAGTTCGGCAACAGCTCCCCACAAATCAGCTTTTAGCTGCTCCCTGTATATTCTGTTTTCAAGGTTCTCATAATCGTCGGTGGGCTCCGCTATGGTTTCCCCTAATGTCAGCCCCTCTTCATCCTTTATGGGAGCGTCCAAGCTCTTTATATCGGCAGTGTATGCGTACATCCTCAGCTTTTCAGTGTCCTCGGGACTGTAGCCTGTATATTCGCATATCTCCGAAAGCGTCGGCTCTCTCTTAAGTTTGGAGGTCAGCTCCTTTATATCGCTTTTAAAGCTGTTCATCTTGGCATGGAGGTATGAGGGCAACCTTACCACAGTACTCTTATCCGTGATATAGCGCTGTAATACCTGTTTTATCCAAATCGGGAGCAGGGTTGTAAACTTTGCCCCTGCTGCGGTGTCGTAATGCTTTACGGCTTTGTCAAGGCCTATATAAGCCTCTTGCATAAGGTCGTCATGTTCCGCATAGCCTTCATACTTCTTTACAGTGGCAAATATCAAGCCCTCATTCTGCTCCCATAGTGCAAGCATTAGATTTTGTCTGTCTCCTCCCGCTCTGATCTCCGCTATTATTTCCTCGTTTGTTGACATAACCCGCCGCCTCCTTTAGAATGGTTTCAAAATGGAAAAATTAATATTTTGAGTAGGCACGGCTTTTATATGGGCTGTGTCTTTTTCTTTACGCATTGAAGCTCTTTACATTACGGTCTCCGTATTTCTCTTTAAGCACGTTTATGGCGATTTCTGATATGTCGTATATGCGAGATAGCCTCACTCTTTCCTTTGATCTTGAATTATAAATCGCTACGGGAATTTCTCCGGACATTTCTCCGCCCTCTTCAAAAAGCCTGAGCAACTCTTTTTGAAGTTCTTCAAGAGCGGAGGGCAAATTATCCCGTATCACAACACCTTTTATCATCTGTTAATTACCTCTTTTCATTCATTCTCTTTTTTATTGGCTCATATAAGCAGCGGAGAAAACAGGTGAGCAAGTAAGCGAAACCCGCATAAAATAAGGTTTTTATCGCTTTTTACTCTGCATTTTGGCCTGCACGTCCCCTATATATATAAAAATCTTGGCGTAGTAAAAGTAAAACCCGCATAAAATAAGGCTTTTATTTACTTGACCACCATAGCACAGTAAGACATATATCTTTACTACGCCATTTATATATATTTATTCCTTTATTAAGCCAATATGGTAAAATAAATAAAACCTTTATAAAATAAGGATTTTATATTTATTAAGCCATATTTTTACTGGCTATAAGAGATATATAAAATTTTTTATCTTTTCCATATCCTTCATTACGATATTTTGCTATTCCGCTTTCCCTTAATTCGGCCTTTGCTCTTGTTAAAGTTCGTCCGCTTATTCCTACAGCTTTAGCCATTCCGTCAAGCTCCGATACCTCTTTTTCACCGTCTTTCAGGTAGTCAAGTATAAACTCTTTCGCCTCTTCTCTCTTCGGGGCCTGATACTTTGTATAGTCCGCTTCCTGAATAAACTCTCTGTCATGCTTTACAGTGTGCCCCTCAACCTTTATTTCTCCGTCATGTATTGAAAATAGTACTGTGTCTTGTATAACCCCGTAATTGCTTTTCTCTTGTGAAATATATCTTACTCCCTTCTCTTCGGTGGTTCCGACCATTAGAACACTACGGGCAAGATCCCATATATCCGCACTATCGGCTATCCTTTTGCGGCCGTAAACTCCGCTTTGTTTGTTTGCGTGCACCACGATTAGAGACATAACGCCGTATTTCTCGCCCAATCCTATTAACGGGTTAAGGCAGGAGCGCATTGCATTCCTGTCTCCCATCTTTATCTTGGGATCAACATAACTTTGCAAAGGGTCGAAGATCATCAAGGCGGGGCGCTCTTTCTCTACAAGCTTTTCTAAATATCTGCTGCCGAATTTTATTTTTTCAAATCTTTTATCTTGAATTTTAATTGTCTTGAGGTTTCTCCTGTCTGCTCCGTTTCTGTCAAGCCTTGGGAGCAGTGTTTCATTTAACGAGTCCTCGGAAGAGAAAAAAAGCACTTTAAGCGGCTTTCTTTCCGGGAAAGCTTCAGCTATTTCAGTTTCAAAAAAAGAGCAGCGCCCGGCACTTACAGCAGCAGCCAAAGCACACCATATAGTAGTTTTTCCACTCCCTCCGTCTCCCGCAAGTACAGTTACTTGACCTTTCGGCAGAAATCCGCTTATAAGCCACTCTGTTTCTTTTATTTCTTCATTTTCCAATGAGCTTACAGTCAATTCATCTTCTTCAGAGCTGCTTACAAGCTTTTCAAATTCTTCTTTTGTGTGCCCCTCATTAAACCAGTCGGTAACATCTCCTTTATCCTCCGATGATGTCAAAGACCACTTTACACTCGAAACATATGGGCTTATATCTTTTATGATCCTGTCTTTCAACTTGAGCCCGGGGCTATCGTTATCGGGGAGAATAATAACGGTGAGGTCTTTAAAAAATCGCGCATATTCCTCCCGCCAATCATTCACCCCGCCCGCCGTTGTGGCTGTATATCCGTAACGCTTTAAGGTTTCAACGTCTTTTTCGCCCTCCACTATATAGACGGGCTCGGACTTGTCAGCCCTCAAAAGAGATTTGAGGTTATAAAGTACCGGCTGAATATTGCCTTTGCTGAATTGCTTTATTTTTCCGGATCCTTTATCATCGACAAAATATCGCATGGTTTTATCCTTTACGCCGTCTTTTATGGTAGTGAAACGGCCTTTGCTGTAAAGGTAGTTGCCTTTTTCGTCAGTGTATTCATAGATATCTGCAAGAGGCATTTTAAAATATCTTTCAAGCTGCTCCCTTGTGCTTGACTCTTTTTCATTGCCTCCCAGATCTTCAAAGGTAAGCCCGGCTGCTGTCAATATATCCGCTGTACTGCATCCCGCATGGCAATGTATCAAGACTTTTCCGTTTTTCTCCGTTATAGATAGGCTCGGCTCTTTATCGGGATGTGCAGGGCAGCGGCATTGATAGCAACCGTCTCCCCTTCGTTGCACGCCTTGAAAGTGTGTCAAAATTTCTTGTATTGATTTCATTTCTCGCTGTTCCCTCGCTGTTCGTGTTTATTCCTGTACGTCTACAAGGCTGTCAAGATAAGCCTGTACTTTTGCTACGCTGTACCTTACAGATTTCCCGAATTGTACCCTTGCCCCTGCTTCCTTGCCTATCTTGTCGGCTGTGTTTCTTCCGCAGCTCAGGAGCTCCGCAAGGCCCGGAGCGTCAACATATAAAGCATTTTCTGTTATGGTTGCTTTTCTTTTTCTCATACGCTTCTACCTCTTTTATAAATTCTTGTCTTTTTTTGTGTTTTTATTATAGCAAACTGAGTTTTGACAAAAAAATTCAAAAAATATGTATATTATTCATTAATCGGATGTTTAATTATAAAAATTTTAATTTTTATGCAAACGCATGAAACAAAATAAAGAATGAATAGAAACATAAAAATAAAGCAGAGTATAATAAATAAAGATTTGAAATACATGGAAATATGCAAAAAGAGCTGTCAAGCTTTTTTTATAGTAAAATAAAAAACAGTCCCGAATTCTGTAGGACTGTCTTAATGATTGATATTATACTATTGGGAGCAGGATAAAATATTAAATTGAAAAAGCGATATTTTACAGATTTTTAAAATGAAAATGGGGTATAAATAGGGGTGTAAACCGTTGAAAGCCTTATTTTATGCGGCTTGTAGGTTGCATTCCCATCACCCGCTCTCGAAAGCCTTGTATATCAAGGCTTTTTTGTTTTCTGAATGATTACACTTAAATCATTATAAACTCGATTTCTTTAAAATTGTATATTCAAAAAAATCCCCAATATTTATAAATTGTGGTGAGGTCAACAATTTTGTATAATATAACAAAGTAACTTTTTGTTAAAATTCGGCTTGAAGGCTTTTGCTTTCAACAGGAGTGGGCTATGAAGAAAAAGCTTATTTTGTTTACTGCAGATACGGTAGTAAAGGAGGATAACCTAAAGGACTTAAAGGATGTATTTGGCGATGCTTTGGAAATAGAGGCGTATTCGCTGGATCAAAAGAAGATACCCGAGGACCTTGAAGGAGACCTTGTGCTGATCGTGACCACATTCGATATGGAAAAGATACTTCCGTATTTTAAGAAGGATATTGAGATCTTTCACGGAAACAGGACGATACTCTATAACAGCTATGAAAGGCTGAAGCTTTTACCACCCGGGACAAGGGCCTTGGTGGTGACCACAAATATGCTGGCGTGCCTTGAACTGACTGACCTCCTTACAAGAAGCGGGATAAGCCACGTGAAATTTATTCCTTACTATGAAGGAATGGACACAATGCCCGACGCCGATATAGTGATAATCCCGCAGGAGCTTAAGGGAATTCCTGATACAGGAGAGCTACCGAAGTTTAATCTGGGAAGGAGAAGGATAACAGAAGAAACCTACAGAGCTATTGCGTTTTCCATTGGAATAAGGACACCTGAGATAGAGGAAAAAATACAGCTTAAGACCGAAAATCTGTTAAAGCTGAGGACCTTTGACATACCTCTTTCAAGAATAATATCCCTTGAGGACATGCTCAATGACACTTTGGATGAAATTGACGACGGAGTTCTCATAGCAAACAGAAACGGAAGGATAATATATGTAAACAGGTCGTTCTTAAAGATAACAGGACTCCGAAAGAGAATGAAGGAGGGAGTGGAGCTTGAAGACATTATTCCTGAGAATATAAGAAAGGAACTTATCGATTCGGAAGAAGGGGAGGACAGGATACTCGAGATCCCTGAAACAGGAAGGACACTTCTCTTCAGCAGAAAGACTGTTATATCCCGAAATGAAGAAAGCAGATATATAGCTATATTTAAGGACATAACCGGTATTGAAAAGCTGGAGACAAAGATAAGGACAAAGCTGCACCGACAAACCTATAATGCAAAGTATACATTTTCAGATATTTTGGGGGAAAGCGAGGCTATAAAGGACACTATAAAAAAAGCAAAGCGTATAGCCAAATTTGAAAAAACAACAGTGATATACGGAGAGAGCGGTACGGGAAAAGAAATGATAGCCCAGGCAATGCACAATATTTCCGGAAGAAGGAAAATGCCCTTTGTCGGCATAAACTGTGCCGCCCTTTCATCAGAACTTATAGAATCGGAGCTGTTCGGTTATGAAGAGGGAACATTTACAGGGGCAAAAAAGGGAGGAAAGAGAGGGCTTTTTGAAATGGCTCATAACGGGACACTCTTTCTGGACGAAATAGGAACTATCCCGCCGTCTGTTCAGATGAAACTTCTGAGGGTGCTTCAGGAGTATGAGATAAGGAGGATCGGCGGGGAAGACATCATACCTGTAAATGTGTGGATAATAGCGGCGACAAACAGTGATCTTAAAAGACTTGTGGAGGAGGGCAAATTCAGGGCAGATCTCTACTACAGACTGAACATATTTCCTATAAAGGTGCCGCCACTACGGGAAAGAGGAGAGGATTCGAAGGTCCTCTTTAAGAGTATGGTAAAATCATTTAACAAGTCTGAGATGAAAAATAAAAGGATATCTGACGGACTTATGAAGGCTGTGGGAAAATACAGCTGGCCGGGCAATATAAGACAGCTTAAGAATGCAGCGGAGTACCTTTGGTATATGAGTGATGATGTGCTGAATGAAAAGGAGCTGTCATATATACTTGACGCTTCACCTGAGAAAGAGGAGGAAGGTACAGATCCTGTCTCCGACATGCTTACCGGGGAAGAGAAAAAGATATTGGCGGAGTTAAAGGGAATGTCGGAAAAGGAGTTGAGGGGAAGGACAAAGCTCAGGAGCAGGCTCATGGAAAGGGGATATGTTATAAGTGAGTACAAGCTGAGAAAGCTTTTGAAGCTTGTAAATTCTGATTTGAAGTGAAAATAAAGTATTTTATGAAATAAAGGCTAAAGTATATCGATTATTGAATAAAAAGCTTCCGCACAGAAGGATCTTATGAGCATTGATCCTTTATGCGGAGGCTTTTTTGGATGAAAATCGACATAAAATATAAAAAATCATCCAAAGTAACAATTGATTCCGGTCAAACTGATGAAAAAACCCCTGAAAAAGTGACGTTTTCAACTTGGCACGGCTTTTGCTTTATATATTAAGTGTAAGGGAAACCTGAAAATAAAAGAAAGGGGTTAAAATCTATGAAGGAAAGAAAAAGCGAGGGAAATGAAGTTAAGGTAAGATGGTACGGCTATATCGTGCTTGTTATAGCCATACTGTTCTTCTCGGGAGTATTTACGGCCTTTGAAGGACCGCTTAAGGCATTGGATTTCACAAACCTTGCGGGAGATTTCGGAAAGCTGGGAACTCTTGAGGAAGGTGCGGGAAGCCTTGCCTCAAATTTCAGAGGTACAGGAGGAGCGGGAGCAAAGGACGCATGGATGTTTGCCATGACACTTTTCCCCACTGTAATGTTTGCCTTGGGTGTAGTAAAGGTAGTTGAGTATCTTGACGGCCTTAAGGCTGCTCAGAAATTGCTGACACCGCTTTTAAGGCCTTTGATGGGACTTCCCGGAATCAGCGGACTTACACTTATCGCAAGCCTTCAGTCGGCGGATGCGGGAGCCTCCATGCTGAATACCTTGGCGGAGGAAGGAGAGATCACAGAGAAGGAGAAAAATATCTTTGCCGCATTTCAGTTCTCCGGCGGAGGAACACTTACAAATTATCTTTCATCCTGTGCGGCATTGTTTGCCTTTATGACAGTGCCTATACTTGTGCCCTTGGCGGTAGTTATCGCATTTAAGATAGTCGGCGCAAATTTGATGAGGATATATTTGAATAAGGTATGTAAGCAATAAGAGGAGGAATACTTATGGATAAGAAGGTTACACCTAAAAAGACTGTTGTGGATGCGTTTGTAGAGGGCGCAAGGAACGGATTCGGAATATCCGCCAATTCTATGGCTCCCAATGTAATGTTTGCTTTTGTCCTTATTCAGATACTTAATCTGACGGGGCTTTCGGATATACTTGGAGTTATCTTTCAGCCTGTAATGGGAATATTCGGACTTCCGGGAGTTGCTGCTACAGTACTTATCGCATCATTTCTCTCCATGGGCGGAGGGGTAGGCGTTGCGGCAAGCCTTTATTCGAGCGGCCTCATAAACGGAACACATATAAGTATTATGATACCTGCAATCATGCTTATGGGAGCTTTGCTTCAGTACATGGGAAGGATACTGGGAACAGCAAATGTAGATAATAAATATTATCCTCAGCTCTTTGCGATATGTTTTATAAACGCTATACTGTCGATGTTTGTCATGAGGTTGATAGTTTCTCTTTGATGATAAGATTGTCATATAAAAAGAAACAAGTACAGCAGGTCATAATTAATAATAAAGAGCAAAAAAAAGAGTAAAAAAGTTTGAAACAGCCGAGAATAAAAGTAGTAAAAAATAAAATCGCAAGTTCAAAGAAAAAAGGAGGAAGGCTATGAAACAGATGGATGAGCAGCTTAAGAAATATGTTGAGGAGATGTATGATACTTTTCACAAGATCCCTGAGAAGGGAATGGAGGAGTATAAGACCTCAGCGCTTGTGGCTGAAAAGCTCAGGGAGTTCGGATATGAGGTAACAGACCATGTTGGTGGAAAGACAGGAGTAATAGGTGTTTGGGATACCGGAAAGGAGGGACCTGTACTCGGACTCAGAGCAGATATGGATGCCCTTGAGTATGTAATTGACGGAAAGAAGGAGATGAGACATACTTGTGGACATGATGCACATACCTCCATGCTCCTTACTGCTGCAAAGGCCATAAAGGAGCAGGACCTTGTTAAGAAAGGAAAGCTTGTACTTATATTCCAGCCTGCCGAGGAAAAATTTAACGGCGCTTTGAGCATGATAGACTCAGGACTTCTCAACGGCATAACCAACCTTATAGGTATGCATGTAAGACCTGTTGACGATACCTGCTCAGGAAAGGCTACTCCCGATATGTGGCACAGCGCAACTATGATGATGCAGTGCAGGATAAAGGGAGTAAATGCTCATGGAGCAAGGCCTCATTTGGGAGTAAATGCAGTGGACGTTGCGGCGGCAGTCGTAAATGCTATCAACGCTATAAAGGAAAAGCCGGATGTGCCCCATTCGATCAAGGTCACAAATATTTCTGTCGGAGGCGACACCTATAATGCGATTCCTGACAATGCTTTTATGGCTATAGACATAAGATCTCAAAACAATGAGGTCATGGAAAGCATGGTCAAAAAGACGGACAGGATATTTGAAAACATTACAAAGGCATATGGAGCGGAATACGAGCTTATTTCAAGAGGCGGAGTACCTGCTGCAGAGTATGATGCCGATATGATAAAATTTGCGGAGCAGTCGATCATAAATGTTTTGGGAGAAGGTGCCTCTATAGGAACTCTCTATAATCCCGGAGGAGAGGATTTCCACTATATGACTCAGCGTCTTAAGTGCAAATCAACATACATAGGACTTGGTGCGGATGCCGCACCGGGACTGCACCACAAGGATATGCACCTTAATAAGGGAGCCCTTATATACGGTGTTGAGATATGGCTTGATGTGGTAAAGAGAATGCTGGGATAAAAATTGCCATCCTGTAATTTAATATATACGAAAGGGAGGTCGGGTATTATGCCCGGGCCTCCCTTTTGCAAATTTGAGACGATTTGTTTTTTCATGGTATAAATATTGCTGATGTCAAGCCTTTAGAGTAAGATTTCGGTAAGTTTAATAAAAAGAATGAGAGTGGCAGGTCCTTTCAGATTGTGGTAAGCCTTATAATCTTGTATAATATAACCACAGAAACAAGGGAATGAATAAGGGAAAAGATATGATGAGATGCTCCTTAGGAAAGAAGCTCTGAAAAAGTGGGAAAGAGCAGGGATATCAGACGATTTTATTTTCGGAAAGGTTATGAGGAATTATCCTGATTTGTGCCTTGAGCTATTGCAAGAGATACTTCCTGACTTGGAAATAGAAAGCATTCGGTACCCTGAAACACAAAAAGCTGTGGATATAGACAGAGATGCAAGGGGAGTAAGGCTTGATGTATTTGTTATGGATGAGCGCAGACGCGTGTATACAATAGAGATGCAGATGGCAGATACAGGGAACCTCCCAAAGAGGAGCAGATACTATCAGAGCATGACAGACCTTATGCTTCTTGACAGGGGGATATTTTCAGAGGAAACCGATTTGTCTACAGCTTTACAAATATTTGCAAGGAAGATATGAGCATAGCTTTAGGAGACGGAACAGAAAAGATTTTTTTGAATGCAAAAGGAAGCGGAAGCGATATAAGTGCTGATCTGAAAGCCTTTTTACATCTTGTTACAGGAGAAAAGGCTGTAGGAGAATTTGCTGACAAGATCAAATCAGCTGTAGTAGAGGTAAAAAAGAGCAGAGAATGGAGGCGGGAGTATATGACCTTGGAGATGAAGATGAGGGAGAGCCTTGACAAAGGCGAGGATATGGTATGTGAGCTTATAAAAAAACTTACAGAGGATAATCGGAGCGAGGATATATTAAAAATCGCAGAAGATAAAGAACTCAGAGAAAAGCTTTATAAAGAATACAATATTTATAGAAATTGATCTGATTATTAAACAGAGAGATACCATAAATAATAAAAGCTTTAATATAACCAAAAGGGAGGTCGAGAATTATATCCTTGACCTCCCTTTTCAAGCTTTTAATTTTAATAAGCATTTATATGCTTATACTTATATTGCTATATTTATATGCCCCTATCCGAGCCTGCATTACCGGGGACCTAATTTGTGAACAGCTGTACCCAATAAAGAGTACCGCCATCCTGATAACAGCCTACGCCTATGGCGCCGAATTTTGTGCTGAGGATATTTGCCTTGTGGCCTGATGAGTTCATCCAAGAATTCATGACAGCTTCGGGCCCGGACTGACCATAGGCTATATTTTCTCCCGCGGCGTTGTAGGATATGTCATTTTCTTTGAGGATAGTGAAGCATGAGGTGCCGTCCGGGCGGGTATGGCTGAATCTTTCGACTAATTCTTCGGCCCTTTCCTGAGCACAGGCTGCAAGCTCATCATCCCAGTAGAGCTCATCCCGATTATTGTCAGCGCGCTCCTCATTTACTATCTCAAATACCTGATAGGCGTAGTCCGACTCATCGACATCTGAACTACCTGAGTAAAAATTGCTTCCCGAAGCTGACGAATCAACATCCTTTCTGTCAATATCATTGTCTCTTCTGTACTCCGACCAGTCGCTCTCATCGACCTCATCCACAATATAGCAGTCGTCCTCATCAAGGACATAATAGGTTCCGTCCATATAGAAGGTCTTTTCCTTGAGGGCGCCGGAGCTCTCAAAATAATAGTACTCTCCGTCTATCTCAGCAAATCCCGTGACCATGTATGAGCTGTCGTCAAAGTAATACCTGTCTCCGCTTATTTTTCTCCATTCAGAGGTCAAAAAGCGATTGTTGAGATAATATCTCCAACCTGTAGAGTCCTGATACCAGCCTGTAGAGAGATTATGAGAAGCTCCGGAATCGGAGTTTTGTGCAGGGTTCATATCATAAGACATATTCTGCGGCTGATATTTAGTCTGAACGATACCGTTTACGGTCCATGCTCCGCTTGCGTCAACTGTATACCCGTCAGGGGTGGTGGTTCCTGCAAGCATCCAACCTGAAGGGTCAAAATAATAGCACTCCGCTATGCTGTCTCTGTTTCCGTCTATCCAATACCATCCGTTTGAGGCATAGGTCCCGTTATCGTAGTCATACCACCAAAGTGCCTCATTAGGAGCCGCCCCCTGTCTCCATGTTCCTCCAAAGGCCGACATAGACATCGCAGCCATAACAGCTAAAGCCGCAGGAGCCAAAAATAACTTTTTCATAGAAACACCTCCATGTTTTTTAATATATGAATAATCTTACTCCGAATCAAAACAGCTTAAAAGCCTTTAGCGGGAGGCTATTCCTCCCACTGAAATCTTTTCATATCCACACAGCCGTTTTCTTTGAATTCCACTCCTTCCGCCTCAAGCAGCTCTCGCTGTTCCCTCCAATGCGGAGCGGTACGTCCGGCGTGATTTACGACTCTGTGACACGGATAGCTTCCGTAAAACTCCGCCATGGAAAGGACACGGCCCACAAGGCGGGAATTCTTGTCTCTTCCTATAAGGCGGGCTATCTGTCCGTAGCTTGCTACCTTGCCCACAGGTATTTCTGCTACAGCCTCAAGGATCTCATATATAAGAAGCTCGTCTGTTACCTTATGCACGGGATTTAAACCTCCTTCTTTTTGATTAAGAAGCAACCTCCTCAGGCAAAAGAGAATTTTTAATGACTGCGGTTATCATACCGTCTGCGTCAGACAAAAGGCCGTGTTCAATATCGTAAAGGAGAGCATATATATCGTCATAATGCTTGTAGAAGGCGGAACGATTTATATCAGCCTTTTCACAAAGCTCCGTGACATTGATTCGCTCTATAGGCTTTTCACTCATATGCGCCTTCAAATGATGTCATAAGGTATTCGGCAGTCTTTTAAAGTTTTCCGGAAAATAATCAACACTTTTAATATAAATGTATCATAATACACACTTAAGCTTTTCTGTTGGCTGTCAATAAATATCTGTTTTGCTAAAATAGTATCACAATAAATCTTCATATACAATAAAACGGAGGGTTACGAAGATATGAAAAATTATATGGATCTTACAGGCAGGGTGGCAGTCGTTACAGGAGCCTCATCGGGGCTCGGCTATGAGTACAGCAAGGCCCTTGCCGAGAACGGAGCCAAGGTAGCGGCATTTGCCGGGAGAGCGGACAGCTCTTGCTTTTTGCTTCCGAGCTGACCTCCTATACCACAGGCCGGACCATATATATCGACGGAGGATATACCTCGGTATAATCAAAACAAACGAAATAAATAAGACTGAACAGGCAAAATACTCTCTTCGGAAAAACCGTACAAAATCTCAACCTCCTTATAAGACGGGAAAGCCTAGGGGAGTATTTTTTGCTGTTAATAGTAAGAGAAAATTCAGTATGCATATTGCGGCGGAAGTATTATAATAGATTAATCTTTAAAATATTTCATACATCAAGAGGTAATCTCACATATGGAAAACACATTGAAGGAATTTACAGCTATGCTCTGCGGAAGCTTTGACAACCACGAGCAGTATGACGAGATGACTGCAAAGGGAGAGAAGAGCTTTCCCTTCGCAAGGCATGTAAACACAGTATGTAATGACAGGATAAAAGGACTTCCTGAAGGCTTCGAGGGAATATTTGTACTTGAGGAGAGCTATTATACTATAGGCGATAATACAAACGCCATGCCTCATCTCTTCCTTTTTACCATGGAGGGCGACAGCGTAAAGCTGAGCTCATATGAGCTTCCTGAGGGGATTGATAAAAAGACTCTTAACTATGAGAGTCTTCCGACCCTTGACTACAGTATGCTGAAGGTATCCGAAAAATTCACTCCCGCACTCTACAAAGAATGTGACGGAGCATGGGAGGGCGGAAGCGAGAGCATGTTCAGCCCCGTGGTAAGATTTAAGCTTTGGGAGAGATTTTCGAAGGAGTGCCTTGAGGTATCAGAGATAATAGAGGTAAACGGGAAAAGGACCTTCGGTTACGATGTGCCGCTTTTGTATAAGAGGACAAATATATTAGGACAGGAGGATAAGGACATGGAAACACATATAAAAAGAGACGAGGCTTTGGAGCTTCTTAAAAAGTACAATAAGGAGCCCTTTCATATTCAGCACGGTATCACAGTGGGAAAGGTCATGGCATGGTATGCGGGAGAGCTCGGCTATGGAGCTGAGGCGGATTTCTGGGAGATAACAGGCATACTTCACGACATCGATTTCGAGCTTTATCCTGAGGAACACTGCAAGAAAGCGCCTGAGCTTTTGAAGGATGTCGATGCGGAGCCCGAGGTAGTGCATGCTGTATGCTCTCATGGCTATGGTATCTGCTCCGATGTTGAACCCATGCATGAGATGGAGAAGGTCCTTTTTGCGGCAGATGAGCTTACAGGTCTTATATGGGCCGCGGCAAAGATGCGCCCCTCAAAGAGCACCAAGGACATGGAACTTTCTTCCTTAAAGAAGAAATTCAAGGATAAGAGATTTGCTGCAGGATGCTCAAGAGATACCATAAAGGAAGGCGCAGAGCGCCTCGGGTGGAGCCTTGACGAGCTCTTGGAGAGAACTCTTAAGGCAATGCAGGCTTCTGAGGACGAGATAAACTCAGAGATGGAGAAACAGGATTAGGAAAAGAGAAAAACATTTAAGAGGAATATTCAGGATATTCAGATTCGGTCTTGAAATTAAATAAAATCCCGGTATAATCTTTTTCAGCTTAAGCAATAAATATAAAGAGGTATGGTAAGTTGAGGACAGTATTTTTCTTCTGATGAATTGAATATTTTTCATAACGGAAGATTTGTATCATGACGAACTTTATCAATTCGAGGTGCGGATTTTTCCGCGCCTTTTTGTGTGCCTTATTTTCGGACCGCGAGTCTGCAGGATTTCAGAGGGCACGGAGAGGAGGAAAAATGTCTGAGATAAAAATAAGTAATCTGACCTTTTGCTATGAAGGGGGATATGAAAATATATTTGATAATGTGAGCTTTACCTTGGATACGGACTGAAAGCTCGGCCTTATAGGAAGAAACGGGAGGGGAAAGACTACTCTCTTAAAGCTTTTGCAGGGGATATATGAGTACACAGGAAGTATAGTAAGTCCTGAGGATTTCGAGTACTTTCCTTTTGAACTCAAGGACTCGGATGAAATGCTTACAGGAATGGAGCTGATTGAAAAGTGGGACCCTGATAATGAATATTGGAGGGTATGTATAGAGCTTTCGGAACTGGGACTTTCTCCCGAGATATTGGAGCGAAGCTTCGGAAAGCTCAGCAAGGGGGAGCAGACTAAGGTAATGCTTGCCGTCCTCTTTTCAAAGGAAAACGCTTTTCTCCTTATAGATGAGCCCACAAATCATCTTGATATTGAGGGAAGAGAGCTTTTGGGAAAATATCTCAACGGGAAAAAGGGCTTTATCCTTGTGTCTCATGACAGGCAGCTTCTTAATTCATGTATTGACCATGTCATAAGTATAAATATTGATGATATCGAGGTGGTAAAGGGGAACTTTGCCCCATGGTACGAGAACAAGTCCGCAAGGGATGCGGCGGAGATAAAGGAAAATCTCAGGCTCAAAAGAGATATAAGGAGACTTTCAGAGAGCGCAAGGAGGGTCGAGGGCTGGTCCGACAAAGTGGAAAAGACAAAGAACGGAAAGCAGTCCTCAGGCTTAAAGGGAGACAAGGGCCATATCGGGCATATGGCGGCAAAGGCTATGAAGAGGGCTAAAAATATTGAGAGCAGAAAGCTTAAAGCCATAGATGAAAAGAAGGGACATTTAAAAAATATAGAGATTGCCGAGGAGCTCATCCTGATGCCCCTTAAGTATCACAAGGAAAGGCTCATAGAAGTGAGGAATGCGGGACTTGCTTATGACGTGGGTTGTGACAGCGGGAAGCCGCAGGCCGGATCTGCAGGAGCAAAACAAATCGTGGAGGCTCTGTCATTTTCCGTGGACAGAGGAGATAAGCTTGTGATAGAAGGGAGAAACGGCTCGGGTAAATCAAGTATTATAAACTATATATTAAAAGAAAGCGGAATTGCCGGTCCCGCAAGCTGTCCCGTGCTCACCGAAGGAGATTTTCGTGTGGCCTCGGGGCTTAAGATATCCTATGTGCCGCAGGATACTGACAGACTTTCAGGGCTTCCCGAGTCTGTGATTGAAGGAACCGATACGGACAGAACCTTATTCTTTTCAATTTTAAGGAAGCTTGATTTCGGAAGAGATGAGCTTTTGCGTGACATGAGGGAGTTGAGCAGCGGACAGAAGAAAAAGGTACTTATAGCAAAGAGCCTTTGCGAGAGAGCGCATCTTTATATCTGGGATGAGCCTTTAAATTATATTGATGTATTCTCAAGGATACAGCTTGAAAATCTGATAAAAAAATCTGATATGACTATGATATTTATTGAGCATGACATGGAATTTTCAAGAAATGTATGCAACAAGACTGTAAGGCTTCAGGCTCCTGCAGGATCTCAAAATACATGAGAATCATAATGGAATAGGACACATGAGATATAAAAATTTGAAATCATGCGAATTTATGCGAACCGCTCTTCTTCTTGGGGACTCTTATATAACAGATGCATCGAAAGGAATGAGGAGTATGACGGATACCGACAGAGAAATGATTTCTAAAATGATACACGGAGACAACGGAGCCTTTGAGGAGGTCTACAGAAGATTTCATATGAATCTGTACAGGACGGCGTACCTTATTTCCGGAAACAAGGCTGACAGCGAGGACATCTTGCAGGAGACCTTCGTAGCGGTTTATCTTCACAGAAGCGAGCTGAAAAGTCCTGAGGGCTTTGAAAAATGGGCTATGAAGATCCTTGTGAGAAAGGCAATAAAAATCACAAAGAGGACGAGGAGAGAGGCTTCTCTCGATGAGCTTTTGGATGACTCTGAGGAGGGATACGGAATAGAAAGGCTTTCTGAGGATGAGAAAGCCATATCACCGCAGGAAAGTATCATTAAGAGGGAGACGGAATCAGAGCTTTTAAGAGCGGTGATGAGACTTCCTGTAAAATTAAGGACGGCAGTAGCCCTATATTACTTCAAGGATTATTCTATAAAAGAGACAGCTGCGATCATGGGAGTATTTGAAGGAACTGTAAAGTCAGGGCTGCACAGAGCAAGGGCTGTTCTTAAAAGGGAGCTCTTAAGGTCAGGCTATACGGAAGAGAACTTTGAGAGAAGCGGCAAAAATACAAGGAGGCTTGCAGATGGACAAAATGTCTGATGAGATCATAAGAAAAAATATCAAAAAAGCTGCCGAAAGGATAAGCCTTGACGAAGGCCGGAGCGAGAAGCTTTTCTCCGAGATCCTCGAGAGGACTGAAGAGAGGAGAAAAGTTATGAGTATATCAAGGGGAAAGAAGCTTGCACTTGCCATGGCGGCGGTGCTTGCTGTAGGAAGTATAACGGCAATAGCATCGGGGAGAGTCGCAACACTTACGCTTGGGACCAATTTGGAGGATTCATACGTGAATCTTGCGGATATGGAAAGAGAGGCCGGAAAGGTCTTAGGCGAGGAGCCCGATTGTGCCGAGACCCTGGGCGGCGAATTCAAATTTGACAGGGGCTTTGTGACGGGAACTGATATGGCTGACGAAAATGGAGTTGATATGGGATCTTTTCCTGAGGCGATATTTGATTATAGGCGTGAGGGAAATGAAGGAGAAAACCTTTCATTACTTTCGCTGAGTGTATCCAACCCGCCTGAGAGCCTTAGGGAGCAGTGGACAGCCGAGGGTGTAAATGATGAAAAAACCGAGGAGATATACGGCGACGTAACGCTTTATCTCTCGGAGGATAAATACCTCTTCCTGCCTCCTGATGAAACTCCTACAGAGGAGGAAAAGGCCCTTGAAAAGGCAGGAGAGCTCTGCATAAGCTACGGTACTGACGAACGCGAGGTGCACATATTCAAATCTGCATCATGGGAGAAGGACGGACTCAGATATTTATTGTCAACCTATGCTGAGGATACGGATCTTACCGAGCTTTCGGATATGGCAAAGGAAATAATAAATAATTAATTAATGATTATGAACCTGTTCTATAAAAATACAATTTTTGTGCAAAAGGCAGAAAACGGGAGGAAAGCATCGATTCTTATTGACCGAGCTTTCCTCCCTGTGTTAAAGTATGCCTGCTCAAAAAATTCAAAAAGCAATTCTTAAAAACATCAAAATTCAAAAAGATTGAATCTCCGGATCATCAATCCGAAAAACACCTTAAAACATGAACAATACATCAAAAATATCTGAATCCTGAAGCTGCAGCGGCTTAAGGATCTACGGAAAGGAACAAACATCATTTGACAGAGATAACTGACTATATCCTTATCCTTACCTTACTTCCTGTCGCGGTCTGCGATATTTACAAGAGGAAGATCCCGAACGCGATACTTATTACAGGAACGTCTTTGATACTGGCTTCAAGAGGCCTTCAGAGCCTCTTTTGTGCGGACACTGCGGCAGCTTTTATGGCGCTGATACTGCTTTTTCCGCTTTTTAAGTTCAGAATGGCGGGAGCGGGAGATATAAAGCTTGTGGCCTTTGTGATCTTTGCAAAGGGAATTTATGACGGGGGTTTTATATGTCTTACAGCCCTTTTCGCGGCAGGAGTGTGGTCTCTTTTTAAGCTCTTAAGGTCAGGGAGATGTGCGGAGAGATTTTCATATTTTTCAGCCTATATGAAAGCTGCAATGAGCGGAGCCTCTCCGGGGCCATATTTTGTAATGGAAAGGGACGGAAAAAATATCACAATTGCCTTTGCGCTTTTTGTTTTTGCGGGGGCTGTACTTAATTATATTTTTTAAACTGAAAAGGAGAAAGTGATTCTATGGAAAGGTTTTTGGCGGTCACAGACAAGGATGAGAGCTATGGCAAAAGACTGTGCGGATTTATAAGCGAAAGAAAGTCTGTGCCCTTTCTGCCGGTGAGCTTCACTTCAGCAAAAGCTTATCTGGAGTTTGCAAAGACTCACAATGTGGTCCTTCATATTTTTGACGGAGAAACACTTGAGGAATTTTTTAAGGAATATGAAAGAAAGCTCGAGGATGAGGGTACGGAGGGCCTTGAAGCATCGGATGACATATACGGTGATTATGATGCTGCGGGAGTCGAAAAGCTCAGGGAAGAGCTTATAAATGAGAGGACAGTATTCTTATATAAGTCAAAGCTTCTTGAGAGCTCAACAGAGGAGAGCCTTACAGAGTTCGCCTCTCAGGGAATATACAAGTACAGGTCTGCGGATGAGATATTGAGAAAGGCTATGGATATCTACAGCAGGTCTACAGGCAGGCTTAAATATGTGGATAACTTTGCAAAGACAAGGATAGTAGGTGTATATTCACCTGTTTCCAGGTGCAAAAAGACCACCTTCGCTCTGCTTTTGAGCGAGGGATATGGGAGAAAGGGAAAGGCACTATACATAAATCTTGAGGAATTTTCCGGCTTTTCGGCATTCTCCGGCACCAGGGAGAGTGAGGACCTTTCAGATGTCCTTTATTATCTCAAGGAGAACAGTCTGGACTTTCCGAAGCTGAAGTCTCTTGTAAGGAGACTCAAGAGCTTTGATTATATACCTCCTGTAAGGTATCCGGATGATACTGTAAATACCGAGGGCAGAGACTATGCAAGCCTCGTGGAGAGCATAGCTGATGTCAGCGATTATGAGTTTATAGTCATTGATATGCAGGGATTTTCAGGAGGCGCATCGGAGCTCATGGAGATATGTGACGACATATATATGCCTGTAATGGACGATGCCGTATCAAGGGAAAAGCTCGATGCCTTTGACAGATATATGGAGGAGTCAAAGAGAGACAGGATAGCGGAAAAAATAAAGCGGATAAAGCTGCCGGAAGCGGAGGGAACGCTTTCCTCAGACCTTTTTGACAGGCTGATATACAGCTCTGTCGGAGATTATGTCAGGGAGATGATTTCTTAAATATGGAAGGCATGAATTCAGGAATTATGGAGGCCCTTAAGGAAAGGGTACTTGAGGGCATAAAGGAAAAGGGCACGGTATCAGACGAGGAGCTTTTGAGGCTTATTGATTCCGAGATAGCCTTAAAGACAAGGGAAAGCCATATAAGCCTTTCCGAGAGGATAAGCCTGAGAAAGAGCATGTTCAACGGCTTCAGAAAGCTGGATCTCCTTCAGGAGCTGGTGGATGACAAAAGTATAAGCGAGATAATGATAAATGGCCCAAAGGACATATTTATAGAAAAAAACGGACGCATGGTAAAGTGGGCGAAAAGCTTTGAAAGCGGGGAGCAGCTGGAAAACATCATACAGCAGATAGTCAGCAGGATAAACAGAAGCGTAAACACCGGCTCTCCCATAGTGGATGCAAGGCTTGAGGACGGCTCCCGAGTCCATGTGGTGCTGCCGCCTGTGGCCTTAAACGGACCGACTATGACTATAAGAAAGTTTCCCGAGCCCATAACTATAGAAAAGCTCATTGCACTAAAATCCCTCGGAAGAGACTGTGCGGATTTTCTGAAGCTCCTTGTGGAATGCGGTTACAACATGTTCATATCAGGAGGTACAAACTCCGGGAAATCCACCTTCTTGAATGCTCTTTCCGCCTTTATACCCTCCTCCGAGAGAGTGATAACTATAGAGGATTCCGCTGAGCTTCAGATAAGACATATACCGAATCTCGTAAGGCTTGAAACCAGAAACGCCAACAGCGAGGGTGAGGGGGAGATCAGTATGTCGGAGCTTATAAAGGCGTCCCTGAGAATGAACCCTTCGAGGATAATCGTGGGTGAGGTCAGGGGAAGGGAGGCCATAGATATGCTTTCGGCCATGAATACAGGACACAGCGGCAGCCTTTCCACAGGACACAGCAATTCGAGCAGAGATATGCTCTCAAGACTTGAGACCATGGTCCTAATGGGCGTGGATATGCCTATAGCCGCCATAAGAAATCAGATCGCCTCGGCCTTGGACATACTTATACATCTGGGGAGGCTTTCCGACGGAACCAGAAAGGTGCTTGAGATATCGGAGATAGGGGGTTATGAAAACGGAGAGATTGAGATCAACAGACTTTATAAATACGATGCTGAAGAAAACAGGCTTGAAAAATGCGGCAGTCTCAAAAATATCGAAAAGCTCAGGCTCTGTGGTAAGGAGCGGGCTCTGTGATTACAGGATATATGTCCTGAGTCTCAGGGAGAGGCTCATTTACGGACTTGCGGCGGCAATAATGTGCGCTCTTATTTCCTACACATTTTTCAGGAGCCTTTACATATTTTTTATCCTTGCTGCAGTTGGTGTGATATTTTACCCGGAGTACAAAAAACATGAGCTTATGGAAAAAAGAAAGAGGAGGCTCTCAGGACAATTCAAGGAGGCTATAGAGATATTGTCATCCTTTTTGAGCGCGGGATATTCAGTGGAAAACGCCTTCAGGAATTCCACAGGGGAGCTCATTACCCTCTTCGGAAAGGATGCCATGATAGTCAGAGAATTCAGGCATATCAGCGATTCCATAAGTATGAATAAGCCCGTCGAGAGACTGCTTTACGAATTTGCCGAAAGGAGCGGAACCGATGATATAAGGAATTTTTCCGAGATATTTGCCGCGGCGAAGAGAACAGGAGGCGAGCTTGGCTCGATAATAGAGCATACTACAGAGATCATAAGGGAGAGGATAAACGTGGCCGAGGAGATAAATAATCTCACCGCATCTCAGAGATACCAGCAGAGGATAATGAATATGCTTCCTTTTATGATAATACTCTATATAGACTTTACATCGCGGGGATTTTTTGACGCAATGTATCAGACTGTATTGGGAAAGGTGGTGATGACCGTATGCCTTGGCCTTTACCTTTCGGCAATAGTAATGTCGGAAAAAATTCTGGATATAAGGATCTGATAAAGAAATATGCAGGCTTTATACGAAAGGAACAGATATTTTGCATAGCTGTTTCCATACTTTTTGCTGTTGGCAGCGTCATAACGAACGGCAGTGAAAGCTTTCTTAAATCGGGAAACATGATAGAACGCACCGGATACGGAGGCCTTGACAGAGAGTACGAGCTCACTGTGGAGGGACTTTCGGAGAAGCCTGAAAAGCTTACAGTTGAGGTGGGAGCAAGACAGTATACAGAGGCTGAGGCCAAGGAGCTTTTTTCTTCGCTGATAGAGGAAATTCCGTTTATTATATGCGGAAATAATGAGAACCTTTCGTCGGTGAGAGAGGACCTTGAGCTTGTAAAGAGCCTCCCGGAGTACGGCGTGAAACTCACCTGGTATCCTGAGGATGCCGAGCTTATAAGCTATGACGGAGAAGTAAGGAACGAAGGGCTTAAGGCTCCCATAAGCACAAGTCTCAGGCTGATATTTTCGGACGGAAATACAGACTCCACCTATGAGATACCTGTCACTGTGCTGCCGAAGCTCAGAGATGATAAGGAGAGCCTTATAGCAGACTTTCAAAAAACGCTCTCTGATGAAAATACAAAGCAGATAAACAGCGGAGAGCTTGTACTCCCTGAAGAATTTGAAGGGAGGAGCCTGAGCTATAAAAAAGATGCTGACCTCACTCCGCTTTTTATAATCTTTCTGGGAGTGGTGGCTGCTGTAAGCCTTGCCTTTAAGGAAAGATCTGAGGCCTCGGCAAGGCTTAAAAGGCGAGAGGAAGAGCTTACTATAGACTACTCCGAGTTTGTGTCAAAGCTTATGGTATTTATTGGAGCAGGCTTCGGAATAAGGGGAGCATGGGAAAAAATAGTTGAGGGCTATGAGCGCTCAGGCATAAAAAGAGCCCTTTACACCGAGATGAAGATAAGCCTCGGAGAGCTTGAGAGAGGTGTTCCCGAGGGAAAGGTCTACACGGATTTCGGAAGAAGATGCGGGTTAAGACCATATATAAAGCTGTGCTCCATACTTGAACAGAACCGAAAAAACGGTGGAAGAAATATAAGGGCACTACTTTCGGCAGAGATGGCCGAAGCCTTTTTGGAGAGGAAAAATATAGCAAAAAGACTCGGCGAGGAGGCCGGGACAAAGCTTTTGATACCGCTGTTTATAATGCTGATGATAGTTATGGCGATAGTGATACTGCCTGCAATGCTGGCTCTTAATTGATTAAAAAAGTACAGGATGAAAAAAGCCGGACGAACAATACAGGTTGAATAAAAAGACAGGATAAAGACAAAAGGAGGAAATTATGACTGAAAAAAATGAGATAAAGGCGTTCCTTACGGAGGAGGACGGAGTGGGAGTTATAGAGATAGTGCTTATATTGGTGGTACTTATTGGGCTTGTGATCGTATTTAAAAAGCAAATAAACGATTTGCTCGAAAAGATATTCAAGCAGATAAATTCCGCATCAGAGGAGGTTTATTAAAATGTGATTTCAGATAAGCTCAAAGCCACAGAGAAAAAAGGTGGCATAACGATCTTCTTTGCTATATGTCTTCTCGGCATATGCGCTCTTTTACTCGGCCTTTTTGAGTCCGCAAGGACTGCGGGGGCAAGACTCTATTTCACTCAGGCCGCAAATTCCGCCATAGAATCACTTTTTTCACAATATCACAGAGATCTCTGGGAGAGCTACAGGCTTTTGGGTCTTGAGCACTATAGCGACAAACAGCTGTCGGATGAGATGAGAAATTTTATGGAGCCTTACTTTGAGGTGAAGGACTGGTATCCTTTGAGCCTTGAGGAATCGCCTTCCATAGCGGAAAAGGTAAAGCTTACAGACAATGAAGGTGAAATATATGAGGCTCAGGTGCTCGAATATATGAAATACGGTTTTTTGGAGGAACTTTGGGATATTGCGACAGCCGAAAAGGTACTTACAGATATTTCGGAGGCCTTTAAGCTGAAGGAATTGAAAAATATTTATGAAGATCATTCAAGAGAAGCCTCAAGGCTTGAAAAAGCTATAGAAAAGCTTAATGAAAAGCTCCTTCAGCAAAAGGAGGATTACGAAAACGCCCTTGAGGCTGTCATGAACCTGAACGGATCGACTCTTATAAGAAGGCTGAAGGATCTGAAAAAGGATCTTAAGGCAGTGGCTCCTCTTGTTGAGGATTATGAGAAAAAGGCGGATGCCTTGGCAAAAAAGCTTGAGGCCTCAAAAAGGGAATATGATGAGGGAAAAGGTTCCCTGTCGGATTCTGTAAAAGATGAAATGGAGGCAAATATCTCTCAGTACAGCGCATATGTTGATAAGGACGGAGAAAGAAGGCTTGAGATCGAGTCGATGAGGGAAAGAGCCGCAGTCAATATTGAATTTGTGGACAGAGTTATAGAGGTTGCGGAGGAGGTCCTTGAGTATATTGAGGAATGGGAGCCTGAAGACGAGGATGATGAGCTTGACGAGGAGGCTTTGTGGAGGCCTGTCGAAAGATTGCTGAGAAGCTATGACCTTCTTATGCTCAATATCAGCTTCGGGGTTGCCGACAAGGAAAAGGAGGGATTCCTTGAAAGTGTCGGAGAACTCATAAAGGGAGACCTTCTGAAGCTTGTGCTGCCATCCGATGCGGAGATATCAAAGGAAAAGCTTCCTCTGTCGGATATACCCTCGAAAACCTGCTTTTCCGGACATGACGGCTCAAGACTAGGACTTATCGACAGGCTTATGGTCACAGAATATGCATTAAAGGAGTTCAATTACTACGGGCGAGGAGTTTATGGAGAGAAGGATGAGCCGAAGGGAGGAGGTCATCTTGAGCTTGAATATATCTTCTCAGGAAAAGACAATGACTATGACAATCTTGCGAACACTGTAATGACTCTGCTTGCCATAAGAGAGGGAATGAACCTCATATATCTTTTTTCAAATTCCGAGATGAAGGGAGAGGCAAGAGCTCTGGCTGTTGTGATAACAGGAGTGATGGGCTTCCCTCCGCTGATATCTGTAATGACATTCTTTATATTAGGGATATGGGCGCTGGGACAGGCTATATATGACCTGAGGACACTGCTTTCAGGAGGAAGGGTGCCGATAATTCACAACAGGGAAAGCTGGACCCTTGATCTTGACGGGCTTTTAAAGCTGGGAAGTAATAAGAGCCTTGGAAACCCGGGCCCGGCCAATTCTTCCGAGGGCCTATGCTACAAGGAGTGGATGAGGGTGCTTATCTTCAAGGACATGGGTACAAGATCGGATTACAGAAGCATGGACATGATACAGATGAACCTGAGAGAAAGACAGGAGGACTTTCTTTTAAACAGATGCGTCTCAAGCCTTGAAATGAGTACAAAGGCTTATGCGGGCCATGTAATGTTCACTACAGGCCTTGGAAAAAGATACAGCATAAGCACAGATACCTATTACAGCTATGTAAATAATGAAGAAAGATGACATAAAAGCCTCGCTTTGCTGCTTAAGACACATCGTCAGCATATCGAGAGGCAATATATGTCCTTATAAATACGGAAATTTTTGAAAATATGAAAAAGATCGCAAATCGGACAATAAAACACACCCCTAAAATTTCCCGCGTAATGAAAGCTCTCCAGGCACGAATACATTCGGTAAAGTTTATAAGGGCATATATTGCCTTTCGGAAATCTGCTGAACTTAAGGCGGGGCTTACCATTGAGGCGGCGGTTTCTCTTCCGCTGATACTTTTTATGGGAGTAAGCCTTACTCTTCCCGTAAAAATGATGGACGAGAAGAGACGTATACAAAATACTATGGAGGCCTGTGCAAAGGATATGGCTAAAGCCGCCTATGCCTCAAGGATAATAGAAAAAGGTGAATTTTTCGGCGGAAAGCTGACAGAGGATGCTCTGTCAGGGCTTGAGATGCTTGAGACAGGAGCCTCAAAGCTTAAGATCCTTTCCTCCCTTAACAGGGATTCGGTAAAGCTCCCCATATTTGAAAGAGCTGATGTCAGTGATGACGGAATAATAGATTTTGAGCTTGGTTACAGGATGAAGATGCCCTTTAAGGTAATGGGTATATCAGATATCCCGATGCAGTCGAGAGTTTACAGAAGGACATGGATAGGAGCTGACGGGGGAAGAGGCAGAGAAGAATACTCTGATTCGCAGTCTGACTCGGCAGGTGACGGAGCAGGCGATGACAAAGACAATATTACAGTCTATGTCGGAAAGACAGGGACACGATATCACATAGACAAAAACTGCCACTATCTGTCAAACAAACTTCAGGCAGTGGATGCCTCGGAGATAGACGGACTGAGAAACAGCAGTGGGGGCAAATACCACGCTTGTGAAAGTTGCCGGCCCGCAACCTCGGGGACAGTCTATATAATGGCCTCTGGCACAGCTTATCACAGCAGCGAGAACTGCAAGTCTGTCATAGCTTATGTTGAGGAGGTGAAGCTTTCGGATGTGGAGCATCTTGGACCATGCAGTTACTGCTGTAAGGGAATGGAGTAAAAATACAGAGGAAATATTTACAATTACAAAAAGTGTACTGCTCATTTTCTTTACGGCATCATGCCTCATTCAGGATATTAAGAAAAGGACGATAAGCCTTAAAACCTTTGAGATATTCGGACTGTCGGGAATAGCCCTTTTTATATGTTCAATGATATATTTTCGCAGTCCGTCAGGCCTGTATATAGAGGAGTTTCTGATGATGCTTTTGCTCCCCGCAGCTCTTCTTTTTATTTCGTATTTAACCGGAGAGAGCTTGGGCTTTGGCGACAGCCTGTACTTTCTTGTATCAGCTCTATACCTGAGCCCGAAGGAGAATTTCATAATGTTTGTCATATCGGTGGCCGCGGCAGGCATAGCAGGACTTGTATTTACAGTGCTTTGCATGGCAAAAGGAAGGTCGGCACGGGGAAAAAGCCTCCCCTTTATGACTTTTATATTTCCTGCTGCGGTCATAACGCTTTTATTGTGAGCCCATATGGCCGGCTATATTTGTCAACAGGTGAGGTACAAAGGAAATTTAAAGACTGTGAAAAAGAAATTTGAAATTCCAATTTAAAGAAAGAATTAAAGAAATGAAATTTAAAAAGCGGGGATTTTTCATGAAGAAGGTATTCGGACATGAGCTTAAAGGAAGCCTTACTGTAGAGGCGGCATATGTAATGGCTGTAGTTCTCATGAGCCTTGCGGGTCTTATGAAATTCAGCTTTAAGATACATGACGAGGTGAGTGCGAATTTTGTGATGAACGAAGGCATGGAGATCGCGGGACACAGCCGGAATCCGGATCTTTTAAGTATATCCGAAAGGGGAAACGAACGGCTTGAGTATGCCTTATATCTTAGGGACTCAAAGCTTGGACTTGAAGGCGAAGGAAAGAAACTTTCGGCAAAATTTACCTCAGAGGAATATACAAAGCTCATGAGCGATAAGGGCTTTGAGCCTGAAAAGCTTATGCGTATGATAACACTTATAGAAAAGGCGGATGACGGGAATGAAGATTGATTATACAGATGATGTCAGAAAGAACTACATGGTAATAGAGCCTGAGGATGAAGGAGAAAGCTTTGAGGAATCTATGCTCACCTCCGTAAAGCTGAAAGGGCTCCTTGACCTTGAACTGAGGTATGAGGACGGAAAGAAGAAATATTATTATGATATAAGCGGAATGTCTCCGATTTCGGAATCAGCGAACATAGAGGATCTGGGGTGCAGGGAGATAGAGGGCATTATACTTCAGCTTAAAAATGTCTTTGATGAGCTTTCAGGCTATATGATATCCGAGACCTCCCTATGTATAAGAAAGGACTGCATTTATACCGACGAGGATATCCGCCTTAAATTCTGCGTGGTTCCGGGAGAGAGCTTTGACATAAAATACTGTATTACAGAGCTTGCAGGCTTGCTTTTGATAAAGGCCAAGGAAGAACCTGAGGCTGTAATGCTTGCAAGAGAGCTTTTTGAGATAAGCAGAAGAGAACGCTTTGACATAGGCGAGCTGTTGAACGCCTGTGAAAGGCGCAGAAAGGGCGAGGTGCTCGGAAGATCCGAGTTCGGGGCCGAGCCGTGCATTGAGGCGGGATATGAGTCGGTAAATAAAAGAGAAGCCTATAATATTGAAGCAAAAAAGGTAAGAGAAAGCAATCCGGGACAAGGAGAAGAGGACTTTGAAGATATAAATCTTTATACATCCGAGAAATCAGACGAGCATAAAAACACGAAAAGGAAAAGCTTTTTCAAAAAAGAGGAGAAAAGAGAAGGGCTTGATGTGAGCTTTGAGAGGGAAGCTGAGAAGGAGTATAAGCATACAGATAAATCTGCGGAGGGAAACGATCTCATAAAAAGGATAGCCGCAGCGGCTCTTATAATGGTGGCTGTTCCGCTTGTCATCTATATCCTCAGAGGAGAGGCGGCATTGATACGCTTTATACCTGTCCTTGCAGTGGCAGATATAGGAATACTCCTGTACAACATGGTGGGACTTTTGGAGAGATATAATATGATGAAAAAAGAGAGGGAACAAACGGAGCTTGTAAACAGAGCGGAATTTTGATTTGCGGGAAAGGTACGGCGCGAGGTGTAAAAGCCTCCGGCTGTACCTTTTTCTGTTTTGTTTCAGGCAGAAGTATGTTTTTTACGAAAAGAACAAAAACTTAAATATAATATTTACTTTTTTCAGAAAATTTCGAGTATGTGCTCAGCTCGGGAGAATTTGCGAGATATATAATAAATTCCGTAATAGTAGCCGTGATATCAGTAAGCCTTACGGTACTTGTGACAATCCTTACCGCCTTTGCGTTCTCAAGGCTTAAATTTCCCGGAAGAGACATAATTTTTTCTCTTTTCCTCGGATTTATGATGGTGCCCTTTGAGCTCTTGGCAATAACTAACTATATAACTATAGTGAGGCTGGAGTGGATAGATACCTATAAGGCACTTACCCTGCCCTATATAGCAAATGTCCTTTATATTTATATTTTGAGAAATTTCTTTTTGGGGATACCCGATTCTCTCTATTGGGCCGCGAGGATAGACGGAGCCTCGAACTTTAAGTACCTTTGGAGGATAATGGTACCAATAGCAAAGCCCGCCATAATCACAATAGTCCTCTTAAACGGAATAGACAGTTGGAATTCCTTCCTCTGGCCTATGCTCGTGACAAACGAGCCTGAGATGAGGACAGTTACGGTAGGACTTACCTCCTTTGTCCAAGCTGCAGGAGTAAGGTACGAAAGGCTGATGGCGGCAGCATTTATAGTCGTGATACCTATGATGGTACTTTTCGCATTTGCAAGAAAATACATAATCACTGCTGTTGCGAGAGGCGGAATAAGCGGACATATATTGTTCATGCATATATTCCACTACATATACCTTAAATTCTCCGGTATAATGCCGCTTTTCTCTTTGCTTCAAGGCTGCTGTCCCGTTTTGGTTCACCCTTTGTACCCATCCCATAACAGTTACCTTTGATGCTCCGACCGCTCTGCCCGCCCGTAAATATGAATACTGCTTCTCGGTCACTAACTTAACCGCTTTTATTTTTTGCTCATAGGTATAAGACATAATTAAAACCCCCAATGTCAGATTTTTTGTCCAACATTTGGGGGTCAGTTCAGGAAAAGCTGAGGATAAAATATTATACACGATATATGGACGATATGATTTTGATTTCCGAAAATAAAGAGGTATTGAAGGAAGCACTCGCTGAAATGAGACATGTACTGTCAGAGCTGAAATTGGAATTTAATCAAAAAACGCAGATATTCCCGATATCATCAGGAGTTGAGTATTTGGGATGGAGATATACATTGTCGGAGTCGGGAACTGTTATAAGGCGTCTGAAAAAGCACAGCAAGATACGTTGGCAGCATCGACTGAAAAAGCTGAAAAAGGACTACATAAATGGGAGGATTGATTACAAAAAGGTCGGAGAAAGTGTTCAAAGCTATCGTAATCATATGAGTTATGGGAATACATGGAGATTGTATAGTAAGGTGGCGGAGGGAGTGGACAAAATCTGTTATTGTGACCGGCGTTATATATGTTATAATTAACATATTTATATTCTCCGGGATATCGAAACTAATATTTTTTATGATGTATAATTCAAAAAATTAATTATAAAAGGAAAAAGTATGACTGATAAATATATTCCTCCCTTTACAATGAATGAAGAAATCACAAATATGGTAATAGAAATCGGAGAACTGGTAGGTCAGCTTACTGTATATGATGATTTTCAGACAAATTTGAAACTGCGACGCGAAAACAGAATAAAGACTATACACTCTTCGTTAGCAATTGAAAATAATACGCTTACTATAGAGCAGGTGACAGATGTAATTAATGGCAGAAAGGTGTTGGCCCCGCCTCAGGATATACACGAAGTAAAAAATGCATATGAGGCATATGAAGAGCTTCAAAAAATGAATCCGTATTCTATAAAAGATTTGCTGAAGGCTCACAAATTTATGATGAGCGGACTTGTCAGGGAGGCGGGAGTATTCAGGAGTGGGAATGTAGGAGTTTATAGCGGAGATGTACTTATTCACGCAGGCTCGCCTGCTAATTATGTTCCGGAATTAATGAAAGACTTATTTTCTTGGCTTAAATCTTCAAAATTGCATCCTTTGATAAAGGGATGTATATTTCACTATGAATTTGAATTTATTCATCCTTTCGCTGATGGAAATGGTCGAACAGGCAGATTGTGGCATTCATTGATACTTCAAAAATGGAAGCCTTTTTTCGCGTGGCTCCCAATTGAGACAATGATTTATGATAATCAGGAAAAATACTATGAAGCTATAAATAAATCCAACTCATTAGGGGAGTCAACAGAATTTGTTCGGTTTATGCTTAAAGTAATCCAAGATACACTTTCGGAAATAGTAAAAACCAAGACAGGTAAATCCGGATATTTCTATGAGAAAAACATGGGAGTTGAAGAAAAACTTCTGGTATTACTCACTTCTGATGGAAAAATATCTGCAAGGACCGCTGCTGAGATATTGGATGTGTCTCAGCGACAAATAGAAAGATGTATTGCAGCACTGAAGAAGTCCGGCAGATTAAAGAGAATCGGAGCAAACCGTAATGGTTCTTGGATAGTGGTGTCGGAATAAATGTCGGAATAAATGTCGGAATAAATCCGGAATATGAATTCAAGGTAAAGGTGTGAGTATATTCTATCTTTTGTTATCTGATGTGAAATTTTTTTTGACAAAACCGGATAATTTGCTATAATGTAGATATAAAAAGTGCTGCCGATAATAAACGGTCAGACCAAATTTAATGTTTTTATATGAAAAACACTAATCACTGTTGGCGTGGCGGTTAGTGTTTTTTATTTGTAAATGTATAAATAGCAACAGCAAAAGCCGTAAGCATAGTTACAAAACTAAATAAATCAGAGTAACTTACCATTCACATCACCCCCCTTTCGAGGGGCTAACCGCTTACCGTATAAGGCAGCACTTGATTATAATATAAAATAGAATAATATATTGCAATAAGTATTTTGCTTATGTACCAACTGATAGAACCCAACATGGCTCTCAACGATGCGGACCACGTTGGGTCTTTTAATATTATAGAGAATCCGGTCATGTTTTTATTTCTAATGGTATTAACCTCACTATTGTGGTAATATATCTCTATGAATACCGAAAAATATAAGAAAAGCTACATAACCATTGCGCTTATAGCCGTAAATATCTTATACTTTCTTTTCCTTGAGCTTCATGGAAGCACGGAGACTGATATGGAAATGATGCTGAAGTACGGGGCATCCTTTGAGCCCCTTATAGTTGAGGAGCATCAATATTACAGGCTCCTTACCGCCTGCTTCATGCACTTCGGAATGGCCCATCTTGCCAACAACATGCTGGTGCTTTTCATTCTGGGTTGTGATCTTGAGGAGCTTTTGGGGCATGTGAAGTACCTGATACTTTACCTTGTCTGCGGTGTAGGGGCAAACATTATATCAGTGTATATGGGAGAGAGCTTTTTGGGATATTCCATATCGGCGGGAGCCTCGGGAGCCATATTCGGTATAGTCGGAGGCCTTCTTACCATAGTTATAAGGAATCATGGCTATGCGGGAGGCTATAATACAAGACAGCTCTTTCTCTATATAATCCTTTCCATATATATGGGAATGAGCAGTACAGGTGTGGACAATTCGGCCCATATAGGCGGACTTATCATCGGGCTTTTAGTATGCCTGATATTATACAGACCAAGAAGGAGGAAAAACATTTATGCGTAAGGATGATTGTATTTTTTGTAAGATAGCGGCGGGGGATATACCTTCAAATACAGTATATGAGGATGAGAGATTCAGAGTTATCCTTGACCTTAATCCCGCGTCAAAGGGACATGCACTTATACTTCCGAAAAACCATGCGGACGATCTTTTTGACCTTCCTGAGGAGGACAGGGCGGCTGTTCTCTCTGTTGCGGCAAAGGTTGCGGGCGCTATGAAGAAGGCCCTTTCATGCTCGGGCATAAATATAGTTCAGAATAACGGTGAGTCCGCAGGACAGACAGTAAAGCACTTTCATCTTCACATTATCCCGAGATATGACGGCGACAGCGCTATGGTGCTCTGGAACCCCGGAAAGTCCGAGCCCGATGAGCAGGCAAAAATAGCTGAAGCTATAAAAGGAGAGCTTGAGTAAGCTATGGAAAACCTGCAGAAAAAGGCTTTGTTTTTTGACATAGACGGGACTCTCGTAGGGAAGAGGGGCTTTGTCCCCGACAGTACCATGAGAGCCCTTTTTAGGGCAAGAGAGCTTGGAAATCTTGTCTTTATAAATACAGGAAGGACCTACAAGCTTGCGCTCTGCGCCGCGAAAAGATTTGAGACGGACGGGCTTCTCTGCGGCTGCGGAACTGAGGTCACAATAGGAGGGAGCTCTCTTTATGAGTACATAGTTCCCGCAAAAAGAGTCGAGGACTTAAAGAGAGACTGCCGTCTCATGGCTTTTGACCTTTGCCTTGAGGGGCATGACGGAGTCGGATACAGCGAAAACTTAAGGACTCCCGAGGCCAAAAGGCTTGCGGACTTTACGGACAGAGAGGGAGCCCTTTTTAAAGACGGCTTTGAACACGAATTTGAAGTAAACAAGTTTTGTATCCAGGCGGACGAAAAGACAGACCTCGGAGCCTTTAAAGAGGAGTACAGCACGGACTTCGACATAATAGACAGAGGCGGGGGCTTTTTTGAGTGCGTGCCGAAAGGACACAGCAAGGCGACAGCCATAGAATATGTACTTAAGCACTTTGATATACCTGCGGACAGGGCCTATGCCTTCGGAGACAGTACAAATGATATATCGATGCTTAAGGCTGTACCTCATGCGGTCATAATGGGCGACCATGACAAGGAGACGGAAAAATACGCCGACTTCATTACAAAAAGGCTTGAGGACGACGGCATAGAGTATGCTATGAAGAGCCTTAAAATAATTTGATACAAACCAAAAATTCGGAGGCTTTTATGGAGATACCTTCAGACCCTATTATGCTTTACAGCTGTGTAAATACCTGGTTAAGGGATATTTATCCGAGCCTTGAGGCTATGTGCGAGGACAAGGATATAGACCGTGATGAGCTTTTGGAGAAGCTTTCCTCGGTGGGCTTTTCTTATGACAGGGAGAAGAACAGATTTTCTTAATTAAGAATAAAGTAAGCGGATACGGGTTTAATATAAGACTTAAAACCGGTACAATATATATTTGATTTTTCAGAAATAATAAAATATTCAGGAGGCGATTTTATGTCAGATCTGTTTTTGGGACTTATCGGCTACAGCGTACTGGCCTTCATATCTATGATAATCTTTGCGGTAGTACTGCTTTTTATTGTGCTTCACTGCCTCGGCCGCGCCGCCATGTTCAGGAAGGCGGGGGAGACTCCTTGGGCCGCATGGGTGCCATTTTACAGTGATTACATTATGTGCAAGGTCACTATGAAGCACGGCTACTACTTCCTTTTCGGCTACATACCCTTTGTGGGGTGGATAGCGAATATAGTCTATGCCGTGGAGACCGCACTCTCCTTCGGACAGGGCTATGTATTTGCGGCGCTGTACTTCTTCTTCCCCTGGATCTGCGACATGATACTGGGCTTCGGACAGGCCGAGTATATGGGAACGAGAGATCCCGAGGAGCAGCTCGAAAGGATATTTAAGAAATAATGCATGGAGAATTGCTTGAAGATGCCTGAAAATATAATAACAGTTTCCGATATAACAAAGATATACAGACTTTATGACAAGCCCATAGATAGGCTGAAGGAGACCCTGAGTCCCGGAAAGAAAAGCAGACACAAGGATTTCTATGCGCTCTCCGGAGTGAGCTTTGACGTAAAGAAGGGTGAGTCTGTAGGTATAATCGGAACAAACGGCTCCGGAAAGTCAACTATACTTAAGATAATCACAGGAGTGCTCACGCCGTCTTTGGGAGAGATAAAGGTAAACGGAAAGATATCCGCTCTCCTTGAGCTGGGAGCGGGCTTTAACAACGACTATACCGGAATAGAAAATATATATATGAACGGCACGATGATGGGCTTTTCAAAAAAGGAGATGGACGCAAAGCTTCCCGAGATATTGGAGTTTGCGGACATCGGGGACTTTGTTTACCAGCCTGTAAAATCCTATTCATCGGGAATGTTCGTGAGACTTGCCTTTGCCCTTGCCATAAATGTGGAGCCTGAGATACTTATAGTCGACGAGGCTCTCTCTGTAGGAGATGTATTTTTCCAGGCAAAGTGCTACCATCGCATGGACGAGCTCAGAGAGAAGGGAACGACCATACTTATGGTCACCCACGACATGGGCTCTGTAATGAAATACTGCGACAGAGTTATACTCCTTAACCGTGGAAAGAAGGTTGCGGAGGGTGCTCCCGGGGATATGGTGGACCTTTATAAGAAGATACTTGCGGGACAGTACGATCTTTTGCAGGAGGCCCTTGAGGAGACCATAGGAAAGCAGATCGACGAGGCCCATGGGAAGAGCGAGCTTATAAAAAAGAGCGGATCGGATGAGGCTTCGGGGGCTGCCGGAGAAAATAATAAGGCTACGTCAGGAGCGGGCAAGGTTTCTGATTCCGCAAAAGGCGCCGAACTTATGCGCTCTCACATGACTGTAAACCCCAATGTAAACGAGTACGGAAACGGAAAGGCGCAGATATACGACTTCGGCATACTTGACGAGAAGGGAAAGCTCACAAACCTTGTTTTAAAGGGCGAGACCTTCAGCATAAGAGAGAAGATAAGATTTAATGATGCTATAGAGGCCCCTATTTTTACCTATACCATAAGGGACAAAAAGGGAAACGACCTTACAGGCACCAATACCATGTTTGAGGGAGCGGATGTAAGGTCTGTGAAAAAGGGAGACAGCTACGAGGTTGAGTTCAAGCAGAAGATGAATCTTCAGGGAGGCGAATACCTCATAAGCATGAGCTGTACGGGCTTTGAGCAGGGAGAGCACACAGTATACCACAGGCTGTATGATCTTCTTAATATTACAGTTATATCCAACAAAAATACTGTGGGCGTGTATGACATGGAATCTGAAGTCAGCACGCGTTTTTGCCGATCAGAGGAATGATAATGAAAGACATCAGCTACGATTTGATAGACAAACTGAGAAAATATAAGGATGAAAAGGACCCTGCGGGAAGGATATTAAATGAGAGCCACGACGGGGAAAGTCTCTATGCCCTGAGCCCCATAAGAGAAAATCTTATTTCATGGGCGGATATCGGAAAGGACATGGAGGTCCTGCAGTATGGGGCGGACTACGGAAGCTTTACAAAAGTACTTTCCGAGAGAGCGGGCTCCGTGGATGTTTATGACTCCAAGTATGAGCGCTCGGAGGTAATAAAGGAGAGATATCCGGATATTACCGCTTCTGACAGCGGAAATGTCAGGATACTTAAAAAGATCCCCGCAAAAAAGTATGACCTTGTCTTTTGTACAGAAATTACAACGGAGATGACGGAGGAATTCGGAGGAAGCCTTGAGGGCTTTGTGAGATTTCTCGCTACCTTTGTAAAGAACAAGGGAGGGCTTATTTTTGCTGTTGATAATACCTTCTCCCTGAGACTTTTTATGGGACAGGATAAGGATGATAATAGGACGTATTCCGAGTACCCTGAGCTTTTAAGGCTTATAGAAAAGCTTGAGGAGGAGGCTGTATTTGAGCGGGGAGATATATATTATCCCCTTCCCGATAAGGACCTTCCGAAGAGCATATTTTCTGATGAATATTCGCCTGAGAAGGGGGATTTTAAGACCATATCGGATGCATTCTTTAAGGAGAGGTTCCTTTTCGGAGACGAGGAGGGGCTTTATAACCTTGTGTCAGAAACTCCCGGAGCGGTGAGAAGATTTGTCCCTTCATATCTCGTTGTTTTAGGGAAAAATCCTGACTTAAAGACAGTTTTTATAAAGTTCAATAAGACAAGACGCACAGAGTACAGACTTTCCACATCGGTGCTTGAAGGCATAAGGCCCGCATCGGACAGAGGCAAGAGATATGTGGTAAAGAGGGCACTTTCACCTGAGGGAAATGAGCATATCTGCTCTCTTCAGTGGAAGTATGAGCTTTTAAATAATGATAAGGGAAGAGATCCGAGGCTTCACATATTGGAGCCATACATCACAGAGGCTCCCTCCGGACTCATGGAGGCAAGATTTGAGTATATAGAGGGAAATACCGTGGCGGAGCTTCTGGCTGATGAGATATATGAGGGCCTTGCCCCTAAGACCAAGCTCAGAGATGCCATAGAATTTATGCTGGGAGTCGGAATCCATAAGTGCCACAACATGGACTGCCTTCTTGAAAATGTGATGAAGAGAGGGGAGGAGTATTATCTCCTTGACTATGAGTGGGTATTTGAGGAGGCGGTGGACAAGGGCTTCCTCAAGTACAGGATGCTCAAATATTGGTATGAGTCCTATAAAAACGAGCTTTACGCATATAAGGATGAGTCGGATTTCCTCAAAAATTTTGACATGACCGATGCGGACATAGCGGATTTTGAGGAGATGGAGAGATCCTTCCAGACCTTTGTCCATGGAGACGAGAAGCAGGGATACCTTGAAGGCTACAGAAAAAAGATCACTGACTTAAAGGAGATAAAGGAGCATGAAAATGAGCTCCCCCTTGCGAGACAGAGGATACTTGAGCTTCAGGATGAGGTGGAGGAGAAAAATGCCAATCTCAGAAAAGACATCGAGGTCATGAGGCTCTCCAACAATCACATTCACAATCTCGAAAATATAATAAAGGTTCACGAGACAGACATAGGAAATCTCACGGCGCAGCTTGAATATTTAAAGGCCCATGAGGGCATAAGTTCAAAGCTCTTCAGGAGATTTTCGGAGGGCTTTGAGGCGGCCTTCCCGAAGGGAACGAGAAAGAGAAAGATAATCACCTATATCTCTCAGACTGTAAAGCATCCTGTAAAATACCTTAAGATGTACCTTACGGAAGAGGGAAGGAACCTTATAGAGGGAGATTTCAATATAGGAAGCGCCTACGCGGAGTCGGGAAAGCTGAGGCTTCCTCAGTGCGAGGATCCCAAGGTTTCGATCATCATCCCCTGCTACAATCAGGTGGGATATACATATGAATGCATACGCTCTGTAATAGAAAATACCGATCCGGATAAGACCGGCTATGAGATCATAATAGCGGATGATGTATCCACAGATGCGACAGCGGAGATCGGCAAGTACATAGAGGGCCTTGTAATAAGCAGAAATACAGAAAATCAGGGCTTCCTTAAAAACTGTAATCAGGCTGTAAAGAAGGCAAGAGGAGAATATCTTTTCTTCCTTAACAACGATACGAAAGTAACGGAAAACTGGCTTACGCCCCTTATCGAGCTCATAGAGAGAGACGAGACTATAGGAATGGTGGGCTCAAAGCTTGTGTATCCTGACGGAAGGCTTCAGGAGGCGGGAGGCATCATCTGGTCCGACGGCTCAGGCTGGAATTACGGACGCCTTGACGACCCTGAAAAGCCCGACTACAACTATGTAAAAGATGTGGACTATATCTCGGGCGCAGCCATTATGATAAGCAGAAAGCTCTGGGATGAGATAGGAGGCTTTGACGAGAGATTTGCCCCCGCATACTGCGAGGATTCAGACCTTGCCTTTGAGGTCAGAAAGCACGGCAAGAGAGTAGTATATCAGCCTCAGTCTGTGGTAATACATTTTGAGGGAATATCCAACGGGACGGATGTCGAGGGCACAGGCTTAAAGCAGTACCAGAAGGTAAATCAGGAGAAGTTTAAGGAAAAGTGGAAGGATGAGCTTAAAAAGCAGTCCGAAAACACAGGAAATCCCAATCCATTCAAGGCAAGGGACAGAAGCCAAAACAAAAAGTGCATACTTGTAATAGACCACTATGTCCCCACTTGGGACAAGGATGCGGGCTCAAAGACGACCATGCAGTACCTTAAGCTCTTCCTTAAAAAGGGCTATAATGTGAAGTTCTTGGGGGACAATTTCCTCCATGAGGAGCCCTATACCACAGAGCTTGAGCAGATGGGCATAGAGGTGCTCTACGGAGAATATTATCAGAGCAATATATGGGACTACATAAAGAAAAATAAGGACATGATAGACATTGCCTATCTGAACCGCCCCCATATAGCTATAAAGTACATTGAGTTCATAAAGGACAATACCGACATAAAATGTATATATTATGGACATGATCTGCACTTTATGAGGCTTATGAGAGAGTATGAGCTCACGGACGACATAAAGATAAAGCGCGAGGCGGATTACTGGAAGAACATAGAGTTCACAGTAATGTACAAGGCGGATATGTCTTATTACCCCTCTCAGCTTGAGGTCGAAGCCATACATAAGGTGGACAGCAGCGTAAAGGTAAAGGCCATTACAGCTTATGTCTTTGATGAGTTCAGAGACGGTATATCAGATGAAGGAGATAAGGCAGCCCGCGAGAAGGACTATGCAAAGCGTGAGGGGCTTCTCTTTGTGGGAGGCTTTGCTCATCCGCCCAACAGTGACGGAGTGCTGTGGTTTGCAAAGGATATATTCCCGAAAATAAGGGAGAAGCTTCCAAATATAAACTTCTATATAGCGGGTTCAAAGGCCTCTGATGAGATAAAGGCTCTGGGAAAGGATCCTGAGGAGACAGGGATAAAGGTATTAGGCTTTGTGAGCGATGAGGAGCTCTCGGAGCTATACAAAAAGACAAAGATAACAGTGGTGCCTTTAAGATACGGCGCGGGAGTTAAGGGCAAGGTAGTGGAGGCTCTTTACAACGGAAGCTGTATCGTGACCACCTCGGTGGGAGCGGAAGGCATTCCCGAGGCCGAAAGTGTCATGCTCATAGCGGATAAGTCTCCTGATGATATACATGAAAAGCCTCTTGAGGTCTGCGACAGCTTTGCAAAGCTCTGTGTAAGACTTTATGACAATGATAAGGAATGCGTAGAGCTCTCCGAAAAGACCGAAGCCTTCATAAGAAAGTATTACAGCACAGAAGCGGCATGGAACATGATCAAAGAGGACTTTGAGTAATTATGGACGAGAGAGAATTGCTCCAAGGAAGGATAAGGGAGCTTTCAAGGACAGCCTATGAGCGGGACATACCGAGACACACGGACTTTTTAAGCCTCTCGGAGCAGGCACTGTTTTATGACATAAAAAGAGAAGACATCTTCGGCAGATATGTGTTTTTCGGAGGATATGATGATGCTGAGAGAAGGATACTTTTTTTCCTTCCGGAATATATTGACGAAGAGGAACACTTTTTGGAGACAGTCTCCTGTGTAAGGGCTGAGCCTTTGAATGCCAAGTTTGCCGACAAGCTCAGCCACAGGGACTTTCTCGGGGCCCTCATGAATCTCGGAATAGAGCGCTCAAAAACAGGTGATATAATAACCGGAGAGGACTGTGCTTATATTTTCTGCCTTAAGGAAGTTGAGGAGCTTATATGCAGCGAGCTCCTTAAGGTAAAGCATACAAGTATCAGGGCATATAGTGTGCCCCTCTCTCAGTGCGACATAAGGCCCGAAATGAAGGAGCTTTCGGTAAATGTGGCTTCGGAGCGGGCGGATGCCGTCATATCGGCGGTCTTTAATCTTTCAAGGACAGTCTCATCACAGCTTATAGCCTCAGAGTCGGTATTTGCGGACGGAAGGCTCATAACTCAGCCCTCGGCCGTTTTAAAGGAGGGGGCAAGGATATCTGTGAGAGGATATGGAAAGTTCATATTTATGGGAGTCTCAGGCAATACGAGAAAGGGAAGGCTCTATATAAACATAAAAAAGTATGTAAGCTAAGCTTAAGGCAAATTAAGTTGATTTAAGGCGTTGTCTGCTGTATTAGTATAGTTAATACAGCCGGCAGCGCTTTTTGTTTCGGATATCCGTAAAGATACGCCTTTATACAGGTATGCGGCTGATATTTTGAAAGGAGAGGTATGATTAATTTGGACTATAAGGACAAAAGGCCTATATATGAGCAGATAATTGACAAAATGAAGGAACTCATGGTCATGGGAGTCATTCCCGAAAACGCACAGCTTCCCAGTGTCAGAAGCCTCGCCGTGGAACTCAGCATAAATCCCAACACCATCCAAAGGGCCTATGCCGAGCTTGAGAGACAGGGCTATATCTATTCCGTAAAGGGAAAGGGAAACTTTGCGGCGGACAATGAGCGGCTGAGAGACCTTAAGGTCGATGAGATAAAGGAGAGGCTCATAGAAATACTGGACTCGGCAAAAAAGATAGGCATGAGCGACGATGACATAATGAATGTTGTTAAAAACAGGCGTTGAGAGGTGAAAAAGGTGATAGAAGCAAGAGAACTTACGAAAAAATTTGACGATATAACAGCCCTTGACAGCATAGATGCAAGTATAAAGGAGGGTGAGGTATTCGGACTCATAGGCACGAACGGTGCGGGAAAATCCACCTTCTTGAGATGCGCGGCAGGCATATATAAGCCAACCTCGGGAAGCATAAGCATAGACGGGGATGAGATATTTGAAAACAAGGATGTAAAGAAGAAATTCTTTTTTATTTCCGATGAGCAGTACTTCTTTCCCAATTCCAATCCGCTTGAGATGGGAAATTATTACAAGAACATATATTCGGGCTTTGATATGGAGCGCTACAGAAGGCTCCTTTCGGATTTCGGACTTTCGGAGAAGAGGAAGATAAACACCTTCTCAAAGGGCATGAAAAAGCAGGTTTCCGTGCTCCTTGCAGTGTCTTCGGGTACCGACTATATATTCTGCGACGAGACCTTTGACGGACTTGACCCTGTAATGAGACAGGCGGTGAAATCCCTCTTCGCCTCGGACATGGAGAAGAGAAGGCTGACCCCTGTCATAGCATCTCACAACCTCAGAGAGCTTGAGGATATGTGCGACCACGTAGGGCTTTTGCACAGGGGAGGAATTCTTTTAAGCAGGGATATTGTGGACTTGAAGTTAAATATACATAAGGTACAGTTCGTACTTAAGGATGAAGAGGATGAGGACAAGCTCTCCCCCTTGAACGTCATAAAAAAGGAGAGAAGGGGAAAGCTTATGACATATACTGTTCGAGGCAATCAGGGCGAGATAAAGGCTGTAATGGATGCGGCGGACACAATATTTTACGAGATGATACCGCTGTCCCTTGAGGAGATATTCATATCGGAAACGGAGGTGGCGGGATATGACATCAAAAAAATTATCTTTGGAGAATGATATGAAAAAGTCGGAAAGCAGCAAAAATACTATAGGATTTTTCAGCCTTGTGAGAGAAAGCTTAAGGACTGATCTTTGGCTTTTGCTACTGGGAATAGTGGTGATGTTCTTTGCGTACCCCGTAAACATGGGCATGCAGATGAGCTACTGCGCAGGCAGAGTCAGGGAGGCAAAGCTTGAGGGCGATACAAAACTTGCGGCCGAGTTTTTGGAGGACATGGCCGTAAGAGCCAACAGAGTACTTACAGGAGAGTACAGCTTTCTGTGGATCATAGTCTTTGTGGCGGCTGTGCTCTGCGCCGTAGGTATATTCGGTTGGTGCTACAATAAAAACAAGGTGGATTTTTATAACAGCCAGCCTGTCACAAGGAGCCGCAGATTTTGGTCTCTGTATCTTTCGGGAGTGCTCATAATGGCTGTATGCCTTTTTGCGGGAGTTTTTTCATCCCTCGTAATAGCTCTCATATACGGAGTGAGCCCTGTTATGATGAAGGAGACGATACTTGTAAATCTGGGATACATGGCTGTCTTTCTCCTTATATATTCAACAGCTATAGCCGCTGTCATGCTTACGGGAAACAAAATGACCTTCTTTATGGCATATCTGTGGATATGCATATTTGCATTTGTCTTAAGCGGCATAATAACGACCTTCGGAGGTATATATTTTAAGACGGCAGGCATAAGCGCCGATCTCATAAATAATATTTCAAAGCTTTCCCCTGTCTATTGGGAGGGAGAGTACTACAACGCTATTTCAAGGCTTGTGTATAATGACATGTTCGCGCAAAGGAGCGCCACGACTTTGACCGAGGCCACGGCGGCTCTTGAGTCTGCTGTCACGGTAATAATCACAGCCTCTGCACTGATAAGCCTTACAGCCTTTGCAATGTTTAAGAAAAGAGATTCGGAATCTGCGGGAAAGGCCCTTGCCTTCGGAATTACAAGGCGGCCCTTAAGGATACTTTTCACCATAATAATGGCTCTTGTATTCTGTATCTTTGGGGCCTATATAGGTATAGGCATAAACGCGGACGACATATTCTGGACGCTGTTCTTCCTGGTAGCAGGAGCTGTGCTTTTCCACGGAATAATAGAGCTCATATATACAGGGGACATAAGGTCCGTGATGAGAGACAAGGCTGAGCTTCTCATATGTATAGCTGTTTCCGTTTTGGTGGTAGGCTCCTTCAGGTATGACGTATTCGGATATGACAGATATGTGCCGGAGGCAGATAAGGTCGAGAGCATAGAGATAAGCTCCTCGGATTTCCTGCCTGACAAAAATGCTACAAGGAGAGCGGATTTTTATATGATCGGCTTCTCTGATTATGACTACTCTGATGAAAACATAAAGATAACCGGGGAAAAGGACATAGAGGCTGTACTTGAGATGATCAAAAACTCGAACGAGCTTACGGGAAAGGAAGAGAACGAGGGCTATTACAGCAGATACACCTTTTCCGCGGATGACTTTGACAGCTACGACCACTTCATATCCTTTACCATAAAATATAAATCGGGAGGAAGCTCGGAGCGCCGCTACAATATTGCTCCCGAGTATATAAGAGAGTATCTGGCTCCTATCCTTGAAAAACCGGAGGCGAAGGAAATGCTTTTCCCCGTAACCGGGATTTCGCAGGAGGACTTCGGTATTCTCGGCATAAAGGTCGATGATGCCTCAAAATTCGATCCATTCGCAGAGCTTTATATCTACGGATACAGTCTTTTGGAAAATATCAATGATAAATCAGGCAGAGACGAGGCCTACAAGGTATTTGAGGCGCTGAAGAAGGATCTTATGGAGGCTGATTTTGACGATATAGTGAGAATGGATTACTATGATAATGAGGACAGAAGGAGTCTCATTTATGTTCCGAAGGAGACTGTGGATAATAAGAACACAGAGCTTCGCGAGACGGGACTCAGCCTTCAGGACTCAGGATATGATATTTCGGAGGAGTATCCGGTTTTGGACACCTTTGACGATACTCGGGCCGCTATTGAGGAGCTCGGGTATTAGATTGGGAGCGGAGCATGAACGGTGCCTGCGTATCCTAAATGCTTGTCCTTTCAACTCCTTTAAGCTATAATCAATATCTGTCAATAATGTATTATCAGGATATGATTCATACTTTATCAGGATACGGATCATACTTAAAGGAGATTTATAAAGCTTATGTCAGAAAATAAAAGCTTAAAGCCCGGAACAGAGTCTTACATGAGGGATGCGGCTATGGTTCTCATAGCCCTTGTGGGACTTTTGTTCGGGCTTTTTTATATTAAAAATTCCTGCTGTGATGTGGTGTACTCGGACTACATCCGTCTTGTGGACGCGTATCTTCCTGATGTAACGGATCCCGGCAAGTTTTTTGTCCCGGATATACTTACCAGAGTTCCCGCAGCCTTCCTTATGAGGGCTGTAAATGTGGAATTCTTCGGATTTTCAGTGACCTTCGACAGACTTCTTACTCTTTTGGGGTTTGCGCTATGTTCAGCTGTACTTCTTCTTTACTCAAGGAAGAAACACATTAGCCCTGCCGCATATCTTTTTCTGATATTTCTCCTCTATTCTCTGAACAAGTGGGAGATATTTATAAACGGCAGCGCCTGGAGCCATGTAGTTTCCTTCGGTTTATTTTTTACATATTATTATATTTTTGACGGATATGTCGTAAAGCCGTCAAAGGGAGGCTTTGCGGCGCTTCTTATCCTTCCCTTCATTATATTAATGTTTGCAGGGGAATATATAGCGTCCTACTGCGCTGTAATGCTCTTTTTTGCGGTGCTTCTCATATTTTTTCCGAGAGTCCTTTCAGGGAAGCCGGGACTTCATAAAAGCTCACATAGCACGGCGATCTTTTTATGTGTCCTTGCCGCAATAATCCTCTATCTTATAAGCAGGAGCTTTGCGGTCTGGGAACATGCGGGAAGCACGGAGCTCGGATTTTTGGAATTTGTAAAGGCGGATTCCCTTTTTATTCCGAGATTTTTTATAAAATCCTTTGCGCAAGTTGTACTCGGAGGAGAGACCATAAGCTCTTTTTCGGCATACCTTTCGGAGCAGGCTCTTGGCAATCTTACGCTTATTCTTGGCCTTGTGGTAATAGGAGCCTACCTTTTGGCGATCTTCCTGTATCTCAGAGACAGGATGTATGAGAAAACAGTATTTCCAATGATACTTATACTCTCGGGAGGCTTTAACCATGTGCTTGTGACCGCGGGCAGGTGGATATTTGCCGACGAGAGCTATGCCCTGAGCTCAAGATATGCGGCGCAGTTTACCATAGGCATAGTCGGCATATTCATCGTCTTTTTCCTTCACATGAAAAGACATGAAAAAAAAGCCGGTATTAAGATAAGCTTAATCATATTCATTATTTTATTTTTGTCGGGAAACTGCTATACTTGCTATCAGGAAATAAAAAAGATGCCCTACAGGGAGCAGAACTATGAGAGGATGTATGAGGCTGTAAGGCTGCACGCTCAATACACGGATGAGGAGCTCTGCGATATACTTGAGTGGCATAAGGATCCGGAGATACTTAAACATGCCATATCCGTATTGGAGGAGAACCGGCTGAATGTATTTCGGAACTAAAAATAATTACGGGAAAAGGTAAAGGATATGAAAGTCGTTATATTGGCGGGAGGACTAGGCACAAGGATAAGCGAGGAGAGCCACTTGAGGCCGAAGCCCATGATAGAGATAGGGGGCATGCCTATACTCTGGCACATAATGAAATATTACAGTGAGTTTGGATACAATGAGTTTATCATATGCCTCGGATATAAGCAGCACATGGTGAAGGAATTTTTCGCGGATTATTTCCTCTATACCTCCGATGTCACCTTTGACATAGAGGAAAACAAGATGATAGTCCACAATAAGCATGCGGAGCCCTGGAAGGTGACGCTTATAGACACGGGACTCAGGACTATGACAGGGGGAAGGGTAAAGCGCATAAGAAATTATGTGGGAGACGAACCCTTTATGCTCACCTACGGTGACGGGCTTTCCACGGTGAATCTCAACGAGCTTGAGAAATTCCACAGGAGCCACGGAAAGACAGCCACCATAACTACTGTAAATATGGCTCAGCTTAAGGGTGTGCTTGAGGTCAACGAGAATAATGAGATAACCTCCTTCAGGGAAAAGGACGAAAATGACGGAGCCCTCATAAACGGAGGCTTTATGATGCTTAACCCCGAGGTATTTTCATATATAGAGGGGGATGAGACGGCCTTTGAGAAGGAGCCCATGGCGGGGCTTTTGAGAGACGGACAGCTCATGAGCTTTTATCATGACGGCTTCTGGCAGTGCATGGACACTCAGAGGGAGATGCAAAAGTTAAATGAGCTCTGGGACAGCGGCAAGGCTCCCTGGAAGATTTGGAAGGATTAGACATGACAAAAACGGGCATGGATTTTGAGAGATTAAAAAAATATTACGGCGGGAAAAAGGTACTTATAACGGGACACACCGGCTTTAAGGGAAGCTGGCTCTGCGCAATACTTGTACTCTGCGGAGCCAAGGTATACGGCTATGCCTTAAATCCCCCTCAAAAGGACGGGCTTTTTGACATTATTTTCGGAAAGGGAGCAGGTGAAGCCTCGGGAAGCGGACTTAAGCTTTTCGGGAGAGACGGACTTCTCCTTTGCGAGTCGCATATAGGAGACATAAGAGATTTTGACGAGCTTAAGGAATTTTATGATAGCATAAGGCCGGACTATGTATTTCACCTTGCTGCTCAGCCTATAGTGAGGGATTCCTACAGGATCCCGAGAGAGACCTATGAGACAAATGTCATGGGCACAGTGAATCTCCTTGAGTGTATAAGGCTTCTTCCCTGCCCCAAGGCTGTCCTCAATGTGACCACAGACAAGGTATATATGAACGAGGAGAGGCCTGACTACGGCTACAGGGAGGATGACAAGCTTGACGGCTTTGATCCCTATTCAAATTCAAAGTCCTGCTCCGAGCTTGTGACCCACAGCTATAAGGCCTCATTTTTCTCGGAGAAGGGCCCTGCCATATCCACTGCGAGGGCGGGGAACGTCATAGGAGGGGGAGACTTTGCAAACGACAGGATAATCCCCGACTGTGTGCGTGCGGCCTCAAGGGGTGAGCGGATATTTATAAGGAATCCCTACAGCGTAAGGCCTTATCAGCATGTGTTGGAGCCCCTTTATGTGTATCTCGAGATATGCGCTCTTTCGGGTGAGGACAAAAAATATGAGGGCTGGTACAATGTAGGCCCCGATGACAGGGACTGTGTGACCACGGGAGAACTCTCGGACATGTTTACAGCTGCATGGGGAGAGGGCATAGCCAAGGAAAATGCCAAGGCTCCCGATGGACCTCATGAGGCGAATTTCCTTAAGCTTGACAATTCCAAGATAAAGGATGTATTTTCATGGAGCCCCAACTGGGATGTAAGGACTGCTGTAAAAAAGACTGTGGACTGGTCAAAGGCATGGCTTAAGGGAAATGAAGACGCAAACCTTGAGATGGAAAAGCAGATAAGAGAATTTTTCGGATAAAGAAACAGCAGATTTATTTTCAGATATTTTCAGAGGTACAGTAATGAGCTTGGGAATGGTGCTTGAAGGCGGCGGTATGAGAGGTATATATACCGCAGGAGTGCTTGACTATTTTATGGAGAGAGATTTTTATCCCGACGGTGTGGCGGGAGTTTCCGCAGGGGCATGCCACGGCTGCTCCTACGTCTCAAAGCAGCGGGAGAGAAGCTTCAGGATAAATACGGGATATGCAAAGGACCTGAGGTATATGAGCTTTCGCTCCCTTGTACTTACGGGGGATTATTTCGGGGCGAAGTTTGCCTACCACAGGATCCCTGATGAGCTTGAGCCCTATGATTACGAGACCTTTGAAAAAAATAAGGATAAGATGCCGCTTTACGTTGTCACCACAAATGTGGAGACCGGAAAGGCCGAATATTTCAGGATAAATGACATGAAAAAAGAGGTGGAGCTCGTAAGGGCCTCCGCATCTCTTCCTCTCATGGCAAGGATAGTGGGAGTAAAGGGAAAAAAGCTCCTTGACGGAGGCATAGCCGACAGTATTCCCATAGATTTTATGAGAAGAGAGGGCTATGCAAAAAATATAGTCGTTCTCACTCAGGTCGAAGGCTACAGGAAGGGAGAAAACAAGCTCTCATGGCTTGTGGATCTTGTGTACAAAAAGAGATATCCGAAGCTCTGCGAGGCTGTAAGAAACAGACATATAGGCTACAACAGGACACTTGATGAGCTTTCCGAGCTCTCGGAAAAAGGGGAGGTATTTATAATAAGACCCTCGAAATTTATCCCTGTCTCAAGGACAGAGAAGGATGTAAGGGTATTGAACAAAATGTATAAATTGGGATATAATGATGCAAAGGATTGCTTTGACAGACTCTTAAAATTTGCAGAGACGTCATAAAGAAAGGTTCAAACAGGTACAAAATTATGATGGTATCCACAAAGGGGCGTTATGCCCTGAGAGTAATGATAGACATTGCCCAGCACAAGGACGAGGGCTATATATCCCTTAAGGATGTGGCCGAGAGGCAAGAGATATCCATGAAGTATCTCGAGCTGATAGCGGCGATACTTAACCGTGCGGGATATCTCAAGAGCAAAAGGGGAAAGGCGGGGGGCTATATGCTCTCAAGGCAGCCCGAAGATTTTAACATAGGACAGATACTTAAGCTCACAGAGGGGAGTCTTGCTCCTGTTACCTGTATGGAAAACAGCGGCTGCGTGGGCTGCAGGAGAGCGGCAAAATGCCTGACACTTCCCATGTGGATAAAGCTTGACAACATGATAGACAGCTATCTTGAAGGCATCAGTCTTAAGGATCTTATGGAAGGCAGAGTGTAGAGGTTATATGTTATGCGGCGGCACACATTTTCTCGTCCCGGCAGAATGAGACGGGCGGAAGTTTTCGGACGAGAAATCAGGTGTTGCGCTTAAATCACAGTAGGCCTCTTTTTTTATAACAATAATTCCTATTGACTTAATAGGAATTAAATGGTATTATCATCTTGCAACGAGATAAAGAGATGACTTTTCGTGATATAAGTACTGCGGAAAGTCGCCTGACATATAAAAGGAGAATACCATGTTTGTTTATGCTGACAATGCGGCCACTACCGCCCTTTCCGAGGAAGCTCTCTCGGAGATGGAGAGAGGCCTTAAGGAAATATACGGAAACCCCTCAAGTCTTCATTTTAAGGGAAGAGAGGCGGAGGCGGCCTTAAAGGAAGCGAGAGAGAAAGTAGCCTCTGCTGTAGGAGCGGAGCCCTCGGAGATATATTTTACCTCGGGAGGCAGCGAGTCCGACAACTGGGCTATAAAGGGAGCGGCAAAGCTCGGCGCGGCAAAGGGGAAAAGGCACCTTATAACCACAGCCTTCGAGCACCATGCAGTGCTTCATACCATGCAGTCTCTTGAGAAGGAGGGCTTTGAGGTAACTTATCTTCCGGTTCACGAAAACGGAATAGTAAGGCCTGAGGAGGTCCTTAATAGTATAAGAGAGGACACCGCTCTTGTGAGCGTAATGTACGCCAATAACGAGATCGGCACCATACAGCCTATAAAGGAAATAGGAAGGATATGCAGAGAAAAGGGAGTCCTTTTCCACACAGATGCGGTGCAGGCCGTAGGGCATATTCCTGTGGATGTGAGGTCGGACAATACAGATATGATGTCCGTCTCAGGCCATAAATTCCACGGGCCCAAGGGAACAGGCTTCCTGTATGTGAGAAAGGGCATAAGGCTTCCGAACCTTATAGAAGGAGGAGGACAGGAGCAGAGGAGACGGGCGGGCACCGAAAACCTTGCGGGAATCATGGGAATGAGCGAGGCCCTGAGGATAGCTGTGAGAGATATGGACGAGCATATGGAAAGGGTCTCCGCCATGAGAGACAGGCTCATATCTGAAATCGAGAAGATACCGAGAGTAAGGCTTAACGGAGACAGGGAGAGAAGGCTTCCCGGAAATATCAATTTCTGCTTTGACGGCATAGAGGGAGAGTCGCTGCTTTTAAGTCTTGACCTTGAAGGCATATGCGCCTCATCAGGCTCCGCCTGCACCTCGGGCTCTCTGGAGCCGAGCCATGTGCTCCTTGCTATAGGAATACCAAAGGAGGTAGCCCACGGGTCCCTCAGGCTCAGCATAGACGCGGTAAATACTGATGAGGAGATAGACTATATTACAGAAAAGCTTCCTCCTATAGTCGAGAGACTTAGGGACATGTCGCCCGTATGGGAGGAGATAATAAAAGAGGAAAGAAAAATATCGGCTTAGTTCCCGAAAGGAGAAAATGATTATGGCAATGACATACAGCGAAGAGGTAATGGAGCATTTCAGAAATCCGAGAAATGTGGGAAAGATAGATGATGCTGACGGTGTGGGCGAGGTAGGAAACGCTGTCTGCGGAGATATAATGAAGATGTATCTTAAGATAAAGGACGGTATAATCGAGGACGTAAAATTTAACACCTTCGGCTGTGGTTCGGCGATAGCCACAAGCTCCATGGCCACAGAGCTCATAAAGGGAAAGCCTGTGAAGGATGCCTTAAAGCTCACCAACAAGGCGGTGGTTGAAGCTCTCGGAGGACTTCCCCCTGTAAAGATACACTGCTCGGTGCTTGCCGAGGAGGCGGTAAAGGCGGCGCTAAAGGATTATTATGAGAGAAACGGCCTGCCTGTTCCTGAGGAATGCCTTATAGAGGAGCATGACGAGCATGACCACAGCGAGGGCTGCGGCTGCTCATTGTAGCTGCTTTTGTACCTCTATAATACCTTGACTAATGACATCCCATTGTTATAATGGATATGTAAAACGAATTTTCAGAACAGACATGAAAGACAAAGCTTAAAAATCTAAGGAGGAACCGGAAATGAAAAAGTATGTATGCACAGTTTGCGGATATGTATATGACGAGGCTCTTGGCGACCCCGATAATGGCGTTGCCGCAGGAACAAAGTGGGAAGATGTTCCCGAGGATTGGGTATGTCCTTTGTGCAGCGTAGGCAAGGACCAGTTCGAGGAGGAGTAAGCCTTAAGCCTGTATCGAGGCCGAGCCTGCAATATTCGGAACGAAATATTTAAATCAAAATATTCAAATCGAAATAGTTAGGGAGAGTACTTTATGCATTTGCAGACAGTACTCTCTTTTTAAATGCCCTGCTTTATGATATGATATAAATTCAGGAAATAAAGAGGCCTTGGAGAAGGCTTCACAAAGACCTCTAAAATATATCGGGAGAATATTATGGACAATACAGATATAAAGAAATTTTTTGATGGAAAAGATGAAAAGGAGGCTCATAAGGAGATACTTGAGCTCGTATCAGAGTACTGTGACCGGTATCACAATACAGAGAAGGGAAAAGCTTATAAGAGAGGCGACAGGATAAACTACGCCTCAAGGGTCTACGACCATGATGAGATGGTAAATCTCGTGGACTCTGCTCTTGAGTTTTGGCTCACCACAGGAAGATATGCGAGAGAGTTCGAGTCGGAATTTGCCCGCTATGAGGGAGTGAGATTTTCAAATCTTGTAAACTCGGGCTCTTCCGCAAACCTCCTTGCATTTATGGCCCTTACCTCTCCTCTTTTGGGAGAGAGAAGGATAAAGAGAGGCGATGAGGTAATAACCGTTGCGGCAGGCTTTCCCACCACAGTGACCCCCATAATAAACTACGGTGCCGTGCCTGTTTTTGTGGATGTCACCATCCCCGAATATAACATAGATGTAAGCCGACTTGAAAATGCACTTTCCGATAAGACCAAGGCTGTGTTTGCCGCACATACTCTGGGAAATCCCTTTAATCTTGAGACTGTATCAGAGTTTTGTAAAAAGCACGGGCTTTTCCTTATAGAGGATAACTGTGATGCTCTCGGAAGCAGATATTTTATTGACGGAGAGTGGAAGCTCACAGGCTCTGTGGGAGATATAGGGACCTCGTCTTTCTATCCTCCTCATCATATGACTATGGGAGAGGGCGGAGCTACCTACACCTCGGATCCACTCTTAAACAAGATAATGAGGAGTATAAGAGACTGGGGAAGAGACTGCATATGCGAGTCCGGACAGGACAACAGATGCGGGAAACGCTTCTCCGGGCAATTCGGAGAGCTTCCCTTCGGATATGACCACAAGTATGTCTACTCCCACTTCGGCTACAACCTTCAGGCCACTGACATGCAGGCTGCGGTAGGATGCGCCCAGCTTAAGAAATTCCCCTCCTTCGTAGAGAGGAGGAAGCATAACTGGAAGCTCTTAAGTGAGCTTTTGAGCTCCGACAAGACCGCATGTGAAAGGATAATACTGCCTGTACCGGAGAAAAATTCCGATCCCAGCTGGTTCGGCTACTGTATGACCTTAAGAGAAGGAATATCAAGGACAGATGTAATAAATTATATTGAGGATCACGGAGTGCAGACAAGGCTTCTCTTTGCGGGAAACCTTGTAAAGCAGCCCTGCTTTGACCATGTGAGAGGTGACGATTCCGTGTACAGAGTATCGGGAGACTTAAGCTGCACCGATGCCATAATGGAGAGGACCTTCTGGGTGGGAGTATATCCCGGAATGACAGATGACAGGCTTGAGTATATGGCTGAGATCATAGGCGAGGCTGTAAAGAGAGCATAATATTTTTATCAAGGAAGACTTTTTAAATGCCTGAAAAAAAATTGTATGACGAAGAAAAATTAAAGGCGGCCCAGGATGCCTCCTTAAAGATACTCCTTGAGGTGAACAGGATATGCAGAAAGCATGATATTATCTATCTCCTTGACGGGGGAACGCTTCTCGGAGCTGTGAGGCATAAGGGCTTTATCCCCTGGGATGATGATGTGGACATTGCCATGACAAGGGAAAATATGGACCGCTTTAAGGCTGTGGCCGCGGCGGAGCTTCCTGCAGATATGGAGCTTGTGGACTGCGATTCCTACAGAGGAGGCAAGGCCTTTTATGATTTTACCCCACGAATAATATACAAAAAATCAAAAAGACACGGACAGAGCGAGGAGACCGAGTATTACGAGGGAAAGCTCAATCACCTGTGGGTGGATATATTTATTCTGGACAATATAAGTGACAGCCCTGTGGCGGACAGGTTTACAAGATTTTTCCAAAAATGTATATACGGTCTCTCAATGACAAGGCGCTATTCCCTTGATTATTCAAAGTACGGAGCCGCTGACAGACTGAAGGTGAGAGTACTCACAGCCTTCTCCTTCCTCTTTCCGCAAAAAACTCTGTTTAAGCTTCAGGAAAGGCTCTCGAGGCGTTACAACAATAAAAAAACAAAGCATTTTTATTACAGCAATTATCAGCCTGATTACCTTCATGACACCATAGACAGAGAGTGGAGCGAAAATGTGACGGAGCTTCCTTTTGAGGGACATATGCTCCTTGCTCCCAAGGAATATGACAAGGTGCTTAAAGAGGTTTACGGGGACTATATGAAGCTTCCCCCAAAGGAAAGCAGAGTGCCCTCTCACTCCGATGATATAGAAGTGTTTTCATAATATGAAATGTAAGTAAAACGTAAGGTAAAAGGCGGGTATATACCATAAAATATGATATAATCATATCATACTTAATAAACAGGCTTTTGCCACGCACGGTATGAAAGGAAGGTATATCGATATGGGAAGATTGAGAAAAACGCTGTTTGCGGCCATAGCTCTCACAATGGCCATGAGCACTGCCGCTTATGCGGATGACGCGCCGAAGGTAATATATGATCCGAGCGTTTCAGGAGTTACTGACAGTTCGAACTCGGGAAGTCAGTCTGAGAGGGGATTTATTGACGAGGCGGGACTTCAGCTCATAAACGATGCTCAGGCAAGACAGACTGCCGCCGATTCCATGGATGCTCTCATGAAAATGAATATGAACATGGATATGGACTTCAGCGACGACACAACAGGGCAGACTCAGAACCTCGCCATAGGAATGAACATTGATATGGCGATGAAGATGAAAAACATCACATCTCCCGAGAACATGCAGTACATAATAGATATGAATATGACTATGCCGGGACTTACGGATGAAGCTCTTAATATGCGCATGTTCTATGCGAACAACTGGCTCTACTCCGATACAGCGGGACAGAAGACAAAACAGTACATTGATCCCGCTATATACACAGGTGTCGAGCTCAGCGACTCCATGAAGCAGATACTTACCTCAAGCACCTATGACACCAACTTCTTCAAGACCCTCACAGTTACCTCTCACAATACGGATAATGCCGAGGGAAATACTGTCCTTGCATACACCATGGACGGAAATGAGATAATGGATTATGTAAATCAGTTATATGAGGCCATGGGCATGAACCTTTCCGATCTCGGACTCAGCATGAGCATATCCGATGTGACAGGAGAGATAACCGTAAATTCTGCGGGATACATAACAAGAGATACGCTTAACATGAACATCAACATGGGCGGAAGTTCCCTGGGTCTTGACAATATGGGTGTTACAGTAACTGCCGATGTCACCTACAATAATCCCGGAGCTCCTGTAAACTTTGATTTGCCTTCTACAGAGGGATATCAGGAGATAGTAGGCGGAACGGACACCGCATTGGACAGCACTCTTGCACTTCAGTAAAAATTACTCAGATAAGAATTTATAATTAAAATAAGAAATAAAAATAGTATTATCAGTATTATAAGCAGCAATCGGGGAGGGGATATTGCCTTCCCCGTTTTGCTATCCGAAAAATGAAAAATATTGTATAATAGCATCAAATGCGTCTAAGGAGAGACTGAAAAGTGGAGAAGCTCAGCATAATAGTTTCTGTATATAACGAGAGAGATGGGATAAAAGCCTTTTTTAAGAGCACAAAGGAGGTATTGGAAGGCCTTTGCGACAGATTTTCCTACGAGCTTATATTTGTGAACGACGGGAGCACGGACGGAAGCGGCGAGATACTTAAGGAATTTGTGACAGAGGACAGGGAGCATGTGCGCCTTATAGAATTTTCAAAAAATTTCGGCCATGAGGCTGCCATGACCGCGGGCCTTGACTATGCTTTGGGAGATATATTGATATTTCTTGACGCTGACCTGCAGCACCCTCCTCATCTCATTCCGGAGATAGTAAGGCGTATGGAGGCGGGGGCGGACATAATAAACATGGTCCGCACAAAGAACAAGACCGCAGGACTTATTAAAAATATAACCTCAGGAGGCTTCTATGCCCTTATAAACAAGGTCTCGGATATAAGGCTTGAGCCCTCCGCCTCGGATTTCTTTGCCATAAAGAAGCAGGTGGCGGATGTGCTTCGAAAAAACTACAGAGAAAAGGTAAGGTTTTTGAGGGGCTATGTACAGAATGTCGGCTTCAACAAGGACACTATATCCTTTGAGGCTCCTGAGAGAGTGGCGGGAAAAAGCCACTACAGCATAAAAAAGCTTTTCAGATTTTCCATAGACACCATACTCTGCTTTTCAAATATGCCCTTAAAACTCGGAATATACGCGGGGCTTTTCTCCGGCTTTTTGGGGATACTTCTTATTATATATACCTTGTTTACAAGGCAGGGGGCTCCGAGCGGCTACGCCACCATAATAATAGTGCTTTGCTTTATGTTTGCCATGCTCTTTGTCATACTCGGAATAATCGGAGAGTATATAGCCATACTTTTTGCCGAGCTCAAGGACAGGCCCATATACATAGTGAAGGATATTATGGGAGGGAAGGATATTTGTTGACTGTCACGAAATAAAATGCTATACTTTTAATCACGTTAAGGGAGTAGCCGGCGTGATTTATGATCACGTTACTGAAATCAACATTCTGAGATGTCTTTGTGCATTTCTGGTTTCGTATGAAATGGTGAGACTTATCAGTTCGAAATCGACTGATAGGTCTTTTTTTTAAGACCGGAGGAATGGGTTTTACGGCTTAATGCAACAAGCAACGATTTTAAGGAGGAGAAGAGAGTGAAAGCATATCTCGAAAGTTCTGAAGAGGTCTTGAAGCAGGAAAAAACCTCTCTTGAGGGCCTTAGTACTCAGGAGGCCGAAAAGAGACTGGCTGAATACGGACCGAACAAGCTTAAGGAGGGTGAGAAGACTCCCCTCTGGGTAAAGTTCCTTGAGGAGCTTAAGGATCCCATGATAATCATGCTCATTGTAGCTGCGGTTGTTTCGGGAATCACAGCAGCCTACGAGGGCGAGAGCTTTGCCGATGTTATCATCATCATGGTCGTAGTTATTATAAACGCCGTTCTCGGTGTATATCAGGAGAACAAGGCGGAGAAGGCTATAGATGCTCTTGAGCAGATGACAAAGGCCACAGCAAAGGTTATTCGTGACGGAAAGCAGACAACAGTTGAGAGCGACAAGCTCGTTCCCGGAGACATTATCCTTTTGGAAGCGGGAGATGCGGTGCCTGCCGACGCGAGAGTTCTGGAATCTGTAAGCCTTAAGGCTATAGAGTCGCCCCTTACAGGAGAATCAACTTCCGTAAGCAAGATCATAGATACACTTAATCTCGGGGAGCAGAAGGATATTCCCCTGGGAGACAGAAAGAACATGGTTTACATGGGCTCCGATATCGACTACGGACGCGGAATGGCTGTAGTTACAGGAACCGGAATGAACACAGAGATGGGTAAGATCGCCGACGCCCTTTCACAGGCGGAGGAGAACGAGACACCTCTCCAGATAAAGCTCAATCAGCTTTCAAAGATACTTACAGTTCTCGTTATAGGAATCTGTATCATTATATTTGCTGTAGACTTCGTAAGAGGCGGACACAGCATACTTGATACCTTCATGATAGCCGTATCTCTTGCGGTTGCTGCTATACCCGAGGGACTTGCGGCAGTTGTTACCATAGTTCTTTCGATAGGCGTTACCAGAATGAGTGAGAGAAAGGCGGTAATAAGAAAGCTTACCGCGGTGGAGACTCTCGGATGTACTCAGGTAATATGCTCCGACAAGACCGGAACACTCACACAGAATAAGATGACAGTCGTAAAGCGCGCTTCGGAGGATGAGAAGGAGCTTATAAAGGGTATGGCTCTCTGTTCTGATGCTGAGCCCGGAGACGACGGAAATGCTGTCGGCGAGGCTACAGAGTGCGCGCTTGTAAATGACGCCACAAAGGCGGGAATGCCCAAGCAGGAGATGAAGGCTCTTGAGCCTCGTATTGGTGAGGCGCCCTTCGATTCAATGCGTAAGATGATGACTGTAGTCGTAAAGAACACAGCTACAGGCGTTATCACTCAGTATACAAAGGGAGCTCCCGATGAGATACTTAAGCGCTGCACAAGAGCTCTTTCAGGCGGAAAAGAGGTAGAGCTCACAGACGAGATCAGAGAGAAGATAATCGCCGACAACAAGGGAATGGCTGACGAGGCATTGAGAGTACTTGCTCTTTCAAAGAAGGTTTGGCAGACAGAGCCCGAAAGCTACGAGCCCGAGGCTCTTGAGAAGGACCTTTGCTACATAGGACTTTCAGGAATGATCGACCCCATAAGACCCGAGGTAAAGGACGCTATTACAGAATGTAAGGGAGCGGGTATCCGTACAGTCATGATAACAGGTGACCACAAGGATACAGCCGTAGCTATAGCAAAGCAGCTCGGAATACTTGACGACGGCAAGAAGGCTATTACGGGAGCCGAGCTCAACGAGATAAGCGATGAGGATTTCAAGAACGAGATCAAGAATATCGCCGTATATGCACGTGTTCAGCCTGAGCATAAGACAAGGATAGTAAAGACTTGGCAGGAGAACGGCATGATAACCGCTATGACAGGAGACGGTGTAAACGACGCTCCTTCAATAAAGAATGCGGATATCGGTGTCGGAATGGGAATCACAGGAACCGACGTTACAAAGGGCGTTGCGGACATGGTACTTGCGGACGACAACTTTGCAACCATAGTAGCCGCTGTAGAGGAAGGCCGCCGTATCTATGACAACATACGTAAGGCTATCCAGTTCCTTCTTTCATCAAACCTTGCGGAGGTAATCGCTATATTTGCGGCTACACTCTTCGGATTTGAGATATTGGGACCTGTTCACCTTCTTTGGATAAACCTCATTACAGACTGCTTCCCCGCTATCGCACTCGGAATGGAGCCTGCGGAAGCCGACATAATGAAGCACAAGCCCAGAAACTCAAGAGAAGGAATCTTTGCAGGCGGAATGGGCTTTGACATATTCTTCCAGGGAGCTATGATAGGAGTGCTTACATTTATCTCCTTCCTTATAGGAGACCACATCGAGACAGGACACTGGGCATTTGAGAACTCTATAGACGGAACGACCATGGCATTCCTCACACTTTCAATGGTTGAGATATTCCACAGCCTTAACATGAGGAGCCGCCGTCAGTCCATCTTTATGATGAAGACTCACAATCCTTTCCTTTACGGAGCGATGATCGCAGCCCTTGTGCTCACAACAGCTGTTATCTACGTGCCTTTCCTCAATAATGCATTCGGATTCGCACACATTTCAGCATTTGAGTACTGTGTAGCATTAGGACTTGCCTTCCTTATCATTCCTATTATGGAGGTTGAGAAGTTCATCTTAAGAAGAGTGGAAAAGGAAGAATAACAAAATAAAAAGTAATAAGTAATAAGTACCCTCTTTGCCGGCTGAAACGGCAAGGAGGGTATTTGCATAAGAGCTTTAAATCATTTATAATTAGCCGGAATAAAGAGCTCAAAATGAAGTCGGAATACACATCAGGAGGACAACATGAAAGAAATAAGAAGCATAACAAGGCTGGCAGTCGGACTTTCCCGAATTCCGGAAGATTTAATCGGACTCCTGTCCTCTAAGGTATCCGGGGAAGGAATTGAAATATCGATTGTATGTGAGGATGACGCTTTATTATCAGAAAAAATTGCCGCTGTGGGAATAAAGATATATAAGGGGGCGGAGGGAGTAAAGTTCTACCTTGATCTCCTTAGGAATACGTCTTCGACTGAAGGCGCGGACAACGACACTACTATTATTATTTCAGGAGGCGCTGCGGAACTCGCATATGCTCTTAAGCTTTTCAAGGCGGAAAAGCCTGATATGAAGTGGGATTTTACTGAAAGCCTGAACGTGATCATATGCGGTGGAGAGATCGGATATACGGACGATATTCCTTATTCGCAGAAGAATTTTTCCGAGGAAGCCCGCGCCATAAAGGAAATACTTGATTCGGATATTGAGCCCGTTTTCCTGACAGCAGACAGCGTATCTGATGAATATAAAAACGAAACCCGTTGCAAGGAGTATGTGTCGGACAGACTTTTAAGGAAGGCGCTTAAGGCATTTAAAGGAGGAAAAGGTCCGGATGAAAGTCAGATTTTAAGAGATTGCGTCAGGCTTCACCTTGATATTGCTGTTTCCGGGGAAAACAAGGGAGAGCTTCTCATTGATTCAAGAGAACGCCCTGAAAGTCCCAATGCGAGACTTTACATTAAAGGCGGTAAGTACGAAAATCTTATTGAGGAGATATGCAAATCCGACACATTAAATAAAGAGTTTGTAAGGCCGGAGGAAAGTTGTCCGATATCCGAGGCCGGGGAGAATCATGTAAAAAGAGTTATCCTTGATGCTGATACAGGCTCCGACGATGCCATATCCATAATGTGCGCTGCTCTTTGCGGGAGGCTTGAGATAGAGGCCATATGTTCTGTTTGGGGAAATTCCAATGCGGAAAATACTGCTGATAATGCCGCAAGAGTCATGAGCCTTATGGGCAAGCGTGTCCTTGTATATAAAGGCCTTGATACTGCTATCTGTAAATATCAGGAGCTTTGCAGAAGAGACAGAGGAAATCTTAAGCCTGTGGAGGTAAACGGCGAGGTGCTTCACATGCATGTGGACACGCTTCCCATACCCGATGCCTCCTACAAGAGAGAGGAGAAAAACGCTGTAAGCTTTTATATAGAGTATTTTTCAAAGCCTGAAAATCGTGGCACTTCGATACTTGCCACAGGCCCTCTTTCAAATCTTGGCATGGCTCTTTTAATAAAGCCTGACATAGCCGAAAACATAGGGGAGATAATAGTCATGGGAGGCGGGCTTTTAAAGGCAAATATAACACCTTTTTCCGAGGCAAATTTCAACCATGATCCTGAAGCCGCTGACATTGTGCTTAATTGCGGAACAAGGGTAATACTTATACCCCTTGACCTTACTCACCGCGCGGTCATAAAAAAAGATGAGATAGAGGAGATAAAGGCCTTGGGCAATCCCTGTACCCTGTTTGCGGCGGAGCTTTTAAGGCAGAGGAGCCTTATACATGATGTGACACAACCCCTTTATATACCTCACGCAGCGACAGTCCACGATGCCATGACTGCGGCCTATGCGGCTGACAACAGCATTGTGACAAAGCTTTTGCCCGTAAGGATAAAGGTAATAAAGGGCGGAGACTGCGAGGGACACTGCACCTTGGAAAGAAAAAAAAACGGAGACAGGCCAAACTGTGAGATAGCCCTTGCTGCGGACAGAGGAAAATTTGTGGGGTTTATAAAAGAAAGCCTTGCAAGATTTTAATTGACATATTTAGATGTCAGTGTTATTATGTTCAAAATTTAGATAAAATAATAAAAAATGAACATCAATAATATAAGATCAAGCGCTGCAGAAGGAGAAACCCCATGAAAAAGCTCAGGAATATAGACCCCGCTACCACAGTAATACCATTTGGAATAGTTCTGATACTTTGCATACTCTTTGTGATAGACCCTGAGGGCTCAGGCTCAGTGCTTGGCGCCATAAGAGGCTTTCTCGGAGATGAGATGGGGCTTTATTATCTGGTGATAGGGCTTTCTGTATTTTTTGTATCCTTATATATAGCCTTTTCAAAATATGGCAAGATAAGGCTGGGAAAGCCCGGAGAAAAGCCTTTATACTCCAACTTTACATGGGGAGCCATGATGTTTACCTCAGGGCTTGCGGCGGACATACTTTTCTACTCTCTTTGCGAGTGGATACTTTATGCAAACGAATCCTACATCTCGGAGCTTGGCTCCGTTCAGGACTGGGCGTCAACTATACCGCTTTTCCACTGGGGCCCCATCCCATGGAGTTTTTATGCCACTCTTGCTGCCTGCTTCGGATTTATGCTTCATGTAAGGGGCTGCAAAAAACAAAAATACTCCGAGGCCGTAAGGCCAATACTGGGAAAATATACGGACGGCATAGCGGGAAAGCTCATAGATGTACTTGCGGTCTTTGCTCTCCTTGCAGGCACAGCCACGACCTTCTCTCTTGCGACTCCGCTTTTGGGAGAGACTGTTTCAAGGCTCCTTGGTATAGAAGGGGGAACATGGCTTACCATAGCGATACTTGTGGTGACCTGCCTTGTATATACAGTTTCTGTTCTCAAGGGTATGAAGGGAGTCAAATTCCTTGCGGAGATATGTATGTATGTGTTCTTTGCCCTCCTTATATATGTGTTCCTGTTCGGAGGAGAAGCTCGCTACATACTTGAGACAGGCTTTTCCGCACTGGGAAATCTTGCTCAGAATTTTATATATCTGAGCACTCGTACAGACGCCCTGAGGACCTCTCACTTTCCACAGAACTGGACGATATTTTACTGGTCATACTGGATGGTATGGTGTGTGGCGGCGCCCTTTTTCATGGGAAGCATATCAAGGGGAAGGACTGTCAAGCAAGTTGTGCTCGGAGCGTATATCTTCGGCCTCAGCTCAACCTTCATATCCTTTATAGTTCTGGGAAATTATTCTCTCGGGCTTGAGGTTCACGGAAGGCTTGACATAATGGGTCTCTATGCAGCCACAGGAGACCTCTACAATGTAATAATAACGATAATAAATACACTGCCCCTGCCTCAGCTTGTATTCATAATACTTGCGGTGTCAATGATAGCCTTTTATGCTACGTCTTTTGACTCCATAACCTTGGTAGCGTCGGCATACTCATATAAGGAGATAGCCGACGATGAGGAGGCCTCCGCGGGAATGAAGCTTTTCTGGTCCATACTTTTGATAATGCTTCCTATAGCCCTTATTTTTTCGGAGTCGGGAATGAATAACCTGCAAACAGTTTCCATAATTGCGGCCTTCCCTATCGCCATAGTGATCATACTCATAACGGCAAGCTTTTTTAAAGAGGCAAAGAGGTATACAGATAGCCGGGGGAAATAATAAACTTATGACAGGTAATAAAGATGCATCAGACAATAAAATTTATGAAGGCTATTCTTCCTGCAGGCTCTGCCCGAGACAGTGCGGCGTAAACCGAAATGTGGGAAAGAAAGGATTTTGCGGTGCGGGAGCCGATATAAAGGTCGCAAGGGCAGCCCTCCATATGTGGGAGGAGCCCTGTATAAGCGCAAAAGGCGGAAGCGGAACCGTATTTTTCTCAAACTGCACTTTGAGGTGCTGCTACTGTCAGAACTACAAGATAAGCTCTGAGGGTTTCGGCAGAGAGGTAAGCCCCGGGAGGCTTTCTGAAATATTTCTCGAGCTTCAGGAAAAAGGAGCGGAAAATATCAGTCTTGTCACGGCCACTCACTATCTCTACGGTGTCCTGAGGGCCCTTGACATATCACGGCACAAGCTTAAGATACCTGTCGTCTATAACTGCGGCGGCTACGAGAGGGTCGAAACCCTTGAGCTTTTAAAGGATTATGTCGATATATATCTGCCTGACCTTAAATACCATGACAGCGCTCTTTCGGAAAAGTATTCCCTTGCGGCGGATTATTTTGACAGGGCCATGGAGGCCATAGCCTGTATGATAGAACAGAAGGGCGGGGAAAATATGAAAACACCTCCTGAAGGCGAGAGCCTTAAGGAGGGCGTTATAGTAAGGCATATGGTCCTTCCCTCTCACAGGGATGATTCCATAAATATTTTAAGACATATGGCAAAAGAGCTTCCGAAGGGAAGATATCTTATAAGCCTTATGAGCCAATATACTCCATTTTACAAAGCCTGTGAATATAAAGAGATAAACAGAAGAGTCACAAGCTTTGAATATGACAGCGTGGTAAAGGAGGCTATAGGCCTCGGTCTCACCGAGGGATATATGCAGGAGCGCTCAAGCGCAAAGGAGGAGTATACTCCACCCTTCGACCTTGAGGGAATTTAACCTACATCCAGCCCGCTGTGGTACGAAAAGTTTCCCAGGGCCGAAAGCAGAGGCGACATATCCTCCCTTGTCCAGGGGAGCTTTTTTTCTGTTAGCTCATTGAAGAGATAGTAGCAGTCACTGCACTTTGCAAGAGACCTCATAAAAAGCTCGGGGAAGGACATCTGTGAGGCGTAGGCATTGTCCCAGGGATTTATCCAGGTCTCATGGGCGGAGTTTAAGGCCCACTTCATATCAGATATGACATCTGTCACAAGCTTGCTTGATATTACAGGATGTTTTAAAACATGGCGCTCAAAAAAGTTTATCTTTCTTTTTTTCTTTTCCTCAGGGTCCGAGATGACTCGGCAGCCTATCCTCATAGCCCATATGGAGCGGGACACCATCTGCTGAGTAACCTTGTAATTCGTCTTTGACGAGGGCACAAGAGGTGAGTAATAGGTGTCATTTATGACATTTGAAAGAAAGCGCGATATGAACTGTGTCTCAAGCCCGCTCAGGGATATGGTTGCGGCCTGATTGAACTGAGACGGTCTTTTTTTCTTATACTTATATAAAAGTATAGCGTCTATATCATTCTCAAGGGAAGCGTGCAGCGCCTGAGTATCGCGCTGCTTGCCGGATCTAAGCTTTGGATCGTGACCTATCCTTCCGTAGACATAGGGATGGCATACGGAATCCCCTATGTAATGACACATGGCTCCCGCAAAATAAGCCTCAGCCATTTCTTTCTGCCTTTTTGAGCTCAGCTCCCCTATCCTTTTTAAATAATTTTCAAAAAATTTGTTCACATGGCTCTCATGCATATACATGCCGACGTTCTTGTGATTCCTGTGCCTTACAAGCGGGAGGTTATAAAAGAAAATGTCGGGGCCCTGAAGCCCAAGCTGGTAGATATATCTGTACTTTGCTATTATAAGCTTTAGAGATGAAGGGCGAAAGTCATTGAAGGCTTTCATTCCCATTATGTAATGAGTAGTAAATCCGGGCATTTTTTACTGACAGAAGCTGTCCCCTTTCCCAATAAAATACTTTTTAATTTTTTATGTAGATTGGATATAATCTTAGCACAATCAGATAAAATATGCTACAATGAAAAAAGGCTTTGAGCCGATTTTAACAGGCATTTTACACTGATATAACAGGCATATCGGAGGATGATTACAGACTATGAGATCAGGTATAATTAAAAAAATATCCATGGGACTTCTGGGGCTTTGCATTGCCTTTTCGGCTGCCCCTTTGAGCGGCATATCCGCGCTTGCTGATGAGGCAAACGCTGTGGCTCCTGCAGATCCCTTGAGAATAGCTCTCCCTGAGGATGCAAAGAGGCTTGTGACTGTAGAAGCGGAGGGCTTAGCGGCAAAGGTATCCATGTTCGGCTTTTCAGAAGATGAGTCCGGAGAGAAAAACGCATATCTTATCATGACTACTGACAGCGGACTGATCGGAAGAAAGGGGATGAGAAAGACTGTGGAGGGAGACGAGAGAACACCCTGCGGACTCTTTAAGATGAATACTCCCTTTGGCATATCGGATGCTCTTTCAGGCTTTCCCGAGAATTATCTCAAGGTGGACTCGAGATACTATTGGAACGGGGACAGCGCTTCACTTCTTTACAACAAGCTCGTGAACACATCCGAGTATAATGATTTCAACAAGGCAAAATCAGAGCATCTTATCAATTATGGCGGATATTATAATTACTGCATAGATACAGGCTATAATCCCGAAGGAACTCCGGGACTCGGCTCCGCCATATTCCTTCACTGCTCCATGGGTATAAACACAGGGGGATGCATAGCAATCCCCGAGGCTGACATGATAACTGTGATGAGAAATTATGTTGAGGGCGGAACATATATAGTGCTTGATACAGCGGGAAATTTTGAAAAATATTATGCGGCGGATGACGCGAAAAAGGCGACTGCAGAATCGGAGAGCGAAGTAACAGACATCACCGACGGCGTATCCCCGGAAAAAAATAAAAGTCCTGAAGCTTATGATACAGCTTCGGACATGCCGAGAATAATATACGCTCCCTCTGCTCTTTAAAACAAAAAAAGCCCTTAAAAAGGGAGGAGGGCCGATAATCATGATTATCAGCCCAAGTATTATGAAAAAATCTTATTAGCATTGCAGTAACAGTATCAACTGTCTACGTTAATGAGTATAAAAAGTAAAGATGAAAAAAATATGTGGGTGCTGTAAAAAGTTTTTGAAGGAATCGTGAATAAAATATGAACGTGGAAGCTTACGCAAAGATAAATTTAAGTCTTGATGTAATAAGAAGGAGGGAGGACGGCTACCATGAGCTGAGGAGCGTCATGCAGAGCCTTTCCCTCCATGATACGGTGGAGATAATAAAGAAAGCTGATGCGGGGATATCTGTGGAGCTTACGAATGAAGATGCGGAGTTTTCGGATATTCCTCTTGGAGAGGGTAATCTTGTTTATAAGGCTGCAGCTCTCATGAAGGAGAGATTTTCCATAGAAGACGGACTCTTGTTCAGGCTTACAAAAAGGATACCTCAGGCCGCGGGACTTGCCGGAGGCTCTTCTGATGCCGCGGCTGTCATAAGAGGGATTAATGATATGTACTGCCTTGATCTCGGACTCGGGCAGTTGATGAGGCTGGGAAAGGAGATCGGCGCTGATGTTCCCTTTTGCATTATGGGGGGAACAGCTCTCGCCGAAGGCATAGGAGAAAAGCTCACAAGGCTTAAGCCTGTGCCCGCATGCAGGGTGCTTCTTGTAAAGCCCCTTAAGGGTGTATCCACTAAGGAGGTATATGAGAGACTTGATTCGGGGAAAGGTCATTTTGTTCATGTGCCGGACACAAATACGGTCTGCGAGGCTATAGAAAACGGAAGCATCAAGGCCCTTGCCCGTTCAATGGGAAATGTTCTTGAGAGTGTGACTATACCTATGCTTCCCGAGATCGAACATATAAAAAAGAAGATGCTTGAGCTCGGCGCCCTCGGGGCAATGATGAGCGGGAGCGGGCCCACAGTATTCGGGCTTTACTCCGATCCCGAGCTTTGCGATAAGGCTTTTGAATCCTTTAATTCCGGAGATAACGAACTCGGTTCGCTTAAGGTCATCAAGACAGAATTTTACAGGATAAAGGGGATATAACATCCGGAATAAAAGGAATATAATATAACTCATTGTAATGATAAGTATTAATAAAATATAATAATATTTAATAAGACTTGAAAGAAAGCGAGAATTTTAGTAAACTGATTAATCAGCCATAAAACAATTTAATATTAAACAGGATGAGGAGAGTGACATATGACTTCTGATTTTACTATGAATATGAATGAATACCTTCCGCTCAGAGATCTGGTTTTCAATGTTTTGAGAATGGCCATCCTGAAGGGAGAACTGCAGCCCGGTGAAAGGCTTATGGAGATCCAGCTTGCGGAAAAGCTCGGAGTCAGCAGGACACCCATAAGAGAAGCCATACGAAAGCTTGAGTTGGAGGGCCTCGTCCTCATGATACCAAGGCGCGGCGCGGAGGTGGCCGCCATATCCGAAAAGAGGCTTAAGGATGTTCTTGAGGTGAGGAAAAACCTTGAGGACCTTGCTGTGAGACTCGCCTGCGGCAGAGCCAAGTCCGACACGGTAAAGAATCTTGAGGAGGCTCAGAGAGGCTTTATGGCATCCATAGAAAGCGGAGACCTGATAGCTATGGCGGAGGCGGATGAAAAGTTTCACTTCCTTATATATGACGCGGCGGACAATGAAAAGCTTCGGCAGATACTTACAAACCTCAAGGAAAACATGTATCAGTTCAGGCTTGAGTATCTTAAAAACGAGGATGCAAGGAAGGGACTTATAGAGGAGCATACAGCCATAATCGAGGCTATAAAGAAGAACGATGCCGAGGAGGCTGTACGCGTCATGGATAAGCACATAGACAATCAGGAAAAGGTGGTTGTGGCAAAGCTCAAGGAGTCTGAAGCGGCGGCAAAAAAGTCCGGAAAGAAGCAGGCCAATGCCAAATAAAGCTCCGGAAAAATACAGATAAATCCGAAATATTAAAAATATATAAATTGATATCCCGACTATTGACGAGTGACAACCTGTCATCTATAATGAGTGACAGGTTGTCACTTTTTGCGTAAAAAGGGGACAAAAGGGGGATGAAAATATATGCCGAGCAAGAGATTTTTTAACCTTCCGGAGGAGAAACAGGAGGCAATAAGGAAAGCTGCTATAGAGGAATTCTGCAGGGTGCCTTTTGAGTCAGTATCCATAAATATGATAATCAAGGATGCAGGTATATCCAGAGGGAGCTTCTATACCTATTTCGAGGACAAAAGAGACCTTATGAAGTATCTGATGGACGACATAATTAAAAAGGAAAACGAGCTGATGCAGCTCAGCTTGAAGAGAGCAGGCGGAGATTTTTTCAAGGCCTGCGATCTTCTTCTTGAGCATTACATAAAATATTTTGTTGATCAGGAGGTATTTAAATTTGCCAAGGCTATGATGGATCAGGGCGCCTTTTCCACGCCTATGCTTTTTGACGACAAGGAATATGAAAGAAGCAGGGATGAGCTGGCTCGATGGGTATGGGACAATATGGACAGAAATTTCTTAAGTCTGGAGAACTTGAGCGAGCTTAAGGGTCTTTTGTTACTTGTACAAATGACCATAACGGTGACAGTAGTCAGGTACTGCTTCATAAAGGAAACGGACGGAGACACCGAGGCCATCAGAAGGCCGTATGAGGAAATGATGGAAATAATAAAAAATGGGGCATTAAAGAAAGAAAATAGACATTAAGGAGTGATGAAAATGCAGAAGGAAAAGACAAACAAGGATCAAAATCACAGGGGAAGAGGCGTATGGAGAGCCTTTCTTATCATATGCCTTATCATTCTCGTATTTCTGATAGTAAGGAGGGTCACAAAGCCCGCTGAGGAGATAGAGACAGTTCCCTTACCTACGGTTTCTGTGACCAAAGCCACAAAGGGGGATATAAAGGTCACTACAGAGCTTATAGGAAACATGCAGGCTTCGGATATATATTATGTGACACCGAAGGTTGCGGGAGAGATAAAGGAGATATATGTGGAGCAGGGACAGCAGGTATCTGAGGGCGATCCCATATGCAGGATAGACAATGATACCCAGACCGACAGTGCCAAGATAAGCTTGGATTCGGCGCAGGTGGCGCTGAACTCGGCTCAGTCATCTCTTGACAGGATGACTCCTCTCTACCAGGCGGGAGACGTTTCAGCTCAGAGCTATGAGCAGGCTCAGACAGCTCTTGAGAGTGCAAGGCTCCAGTATGAGGCTGCAAAGCTCGCATATGACACACAGGTGGATTATGCCACAGTGAAGGCTCCCGTAAACGGAACAATAGAGTCCGAGAACATGGATATAAATGCTATGGTGAGCCAGAGCTCACAGCTTTGCGTTATATCGGGAGACGGAGCAAAAACAGTAAGCTTCGGAGTTACCGACAGGCTCCTTACGGCTCTTTCTCAGGGAGACTCCATAACTGTCACAAAGCAGGGCAGTGAATATGAGGGCAGCATAACAGATATCGCGGGAATGCCCAATGACCAGACAGGACTCTATGAGGTGAAAGCCACTGTTGCGGATAACGGTGCCATACCTCAGGGGGCAAATGTTCAGGTAAGCTTTACCTCAGACAGAGCGGAGGGTGCGGTCATCCTTCCCATGGATGCCGTGTACTATGACGGCGGAAAGACCTATGTATATACCTTTGAAGCCGATCCGGAGCTCAGCTCGAATGCGGGCATCGTCCACAAGATACAGGTAGAGACAGGAATAAATGACGGAACCTATTATGAGATAAAGTCGGGAGTGTCTCCTGATGACGATGTCATACTTACATGGACACAGCAGCTCTATGAGGGAGCGCAGGTACAGCTTTTGACTCAGGCGGGAACGGATGCCACCACTGTCGAGACAGATGCTGATGCACAAACCGAGGCTTCTGCGGAGGGTGAAGCTGCGGCCGACGAGACTGATAACAATAATGACGAGACAGAGGCTGCGGAGGAATAAATAAATGGGAAGTCTTGCTAAAAAGGTACTTAAAAGGCCGGTAACGACGGTACTTGTCGTTCTCTGCCTTATCTTCTTCGGCGGCATGTCTCTCTTGAATCAGAAGCTTGAGCTCATACCTGAGATAAACATGCCCATGCTTATAATAACCACCGTATATCCCGGGGCTGGACCCGAGGACGTGGCGGAACTTGTTACAAAGCCCATAGAGGAGGAGGTAAACACACTGAGCGGTGTTGACACTATGACCTCATCCTCATCGGAAAACATGTCTCTGGTGCTTCTGCAATATGATTACGGCACCGACATGGATAACGCCTATACGGATCTCAGAAAGAGGCTTGACCTGGTGCTCTCAGGGCTTCCTGAGGATGTTCAGGATCCCAACATCATAGAGATGGACATAAACCAGATGGCCTCTATGTACTTAAATATAAATAATAAAGCGGTAGATAATGTATACAACTATGCTACAGACACTCTGGAGCCTGAGCTTGAGAAGCTTTCCGCTGTAGCGTCGGTAGATGTGAGCGGAGGCTCTGCCGAGTATGTGAGCATAGAGCTGATCCCCGAAAAGCTTGAACAGTACAATCTTGATATAAGCACTGTTGCAAGCCTTGTGGGCTCATCATCCTTCACAATGCCATCAGGAGATACTTCCGTAGGCTCTACAGACCTTAATGTTTCATCAGGCGTGGAGTACAACGACACGGAGGACTTAAAGAGGATACCTATAACAGTAGGAAGCGGAGACATAATCTATCTTGAGGATATAGCCCTTGTAACTCAGAAGGAGGAGGATCCTACGGCGGTGGGGCGTTACAACGGTCAGGATACTGTAATGCTCGGCATAAACAGAAACCAGGAGTACACCGACGTTGACGTTTCCCGTCAGGTGACCGCAGCCATTGAGGAGCTTCAGGCTGAGGATCCGAACCTTGAGATAAATATCATAAACGATAACTCCGAAAGCATTATTTCATCTCTGGAGTCGGTAATGAGCACCATGGCAATGGCAGTAATAATATCCATGGCCATACTGTTCATATTCTTCGGAGACATAAAGGCTTCACTTATAGTAGGAACCTCGATACCTATATCTATACTTTCGGCCTTTGTAATGATGTGGGCCATGGGTTACTCTCTCAACGTTATTACCATGAGCTCCATAGTTCTCGGAGTCGGAATGATGGTCGATAACTCCATAGTCGTTATTGAGAGCTGCTTCAGAGCCATGAAGGAGGACAAGAGCTTTAACGGCTACGCTCATGCGGCTGTGAGAGGAACGGAAGTTGTGGGTTCATCAGTACTCGGATCGACACTTACGACCTGTGTCGTATTCCTGCCTCTTGCGTTCCTCAGCGGACTTTCGGGACAGTTCTTCCAGCCCTTGGGAATGACCATAGTATTTTGTATGACGGCATCCCTTATATCGGCTGTGACCATAGTGCCTCTGTGCTATGTATTCTATAAGCCTCAGGAGAATGCAAAATCTCCCGCATATAAGTTCATAAGGGCTCTGCAGAACGGCTACAGGCATTTGATGGAGAAGATATTGAGACACAAGGCTCTTGCCATGGGCAGCACCATAGCGCTCTTTATCGTTTCCATAAGCCTTCTTTCAGGTATTCGTGTGGAGATGATGCCTGCTACCGATGAGGGAACGATACAGGTAAGCGTGGTTACAAAGCCTGACCTTAAGCTTGAGGAGATGGACAAGACCTTAAGGAAGGTCGAGGAGATAATCATGGAGGACAGCGACCTTGATTCATATATGCTGACCTCGGGAGCAGGCCTTTCAATGGGCAATTCCTCGGGAACCACTTCGAGCATCACAGCCTACCTTAAGGATGACAGAGTAAAGTCCACAAAGGAGACGGTAAAGGTCTGGAGAGACAAGCTTCAGGCGGTGGATAACTGTGATATTTCAGTTGAGGATTACTCCACTACCTCAAGCATGGCAGTGGATGCAAACTTTAACGTGACTCTTCTTGATGCGGACTATGATGAGCTCAAGGAGGCCTCGGACAAGATAACTGACGCTCTCATGCAGAGGCCCGAGGTCACAAACGTAAACTCCACACTTGCAAACTCATCACCTCTCGTAAAGGTTGATATAGATCCTGTGGCTGCCGCAGCGGAGGGATTTGTGCCCGCTCAGCTTGCTCAGAGCGTAAACGCCATGGTAAGCGGAGTAGAGGCTGACGACGCTATGGATATAGACGGCAAGGATTACTCTGTAATGGTGGAGTTCCCCAAGGAGAGATACAGCGATATCAATCAGCTTGAGAATATAATGGTAAGAAGCTCTACAGGTACAAGTGTGCTTCTTAAGGATGTGGCTGACGTACATTTTGAGGACAGCCCTTCAAGCATAACCAGAGAGAACAAGCAGTATCAGGTACAGATAACTGCCGAATATACAGAAGCGGCAGGAGCTGATACAATGGCGGACCTTTACAACAACATAGTAAGGCCGAACATAACAGGCGGCATCTCCGAGGAGGAGAACGCTATGACAGAGATGATGAACGAGGAGCTCGGAAACCTCGGAACAGCCATTGCTATTGCGGTATTCCTTGTATTCGTCGTAATGGCGGCGCAGTTCGAGTCCTACAGGTTCTCATTCATGGTAATGACGACGATACCCTTCGCACTTATAGGCTCGTTCGGACTTTTGTGGCTCTTTGATGTGTCCATATCAATGCCTGCCATGATAGGCTTCCTGATGCTTGTCGGAACCGTTGTTAATAACGGTATCCTCTATGTGGATACGGCAAACCAGCTCAGGGAGGAAAATGATGACCTTAAGACAGCGGTGATAGAGGCGGGAGCCATACGTTTGAGGCCCATACTCATGACTACTCTTACCACTGTCGTATCAATGGTTCCCATGGCTACGGGCTACGGCGACAACGGAGCTCTCATGCAGGGACTTGCCATGGTCGATGTGGGCGGACTTTGCACCTCTACAGTGCTTGCCCTTTTGATAATACCTATCTACTACATGATAATGTACAAGAAAAAGCCCTCAAAGTTCGGCAGGCAGGAGTCTCAGGGAAAGCTTCCGGATTGATGTCTGTAAGAGATAAGTAAGGATAACGTAAGTTGAGAAGGAAGGTCCTGAGAGTTACAATTATCAAAAAAGGACGAAGATGATGGAAAATATATCAAAAAATAAGAAAGCATTGTTGTTTGGTACTGCTGTCTGCACAGCCGCCTGTATTTTTACAGCGCCCGTAAGCGCCCTTGCCTCCCCGGAGTTTGCAAGGAGCGCCGAGGAGTGGGCAAGGCTCAGGGATAATAAGCTTGAGTGGGACGAGATAGACGGACTTGTAAACGAGTACAATTCAGTGGTGATAAACAATAACATAGACCTTCAGGATAATGCCGGGAAGGACGCCGAGGAGATAAGAAATGATCTCCTCGACGCAGCGGCTGACATGGACGATATGGCATCTGAGGCTGACAGCGAGGATGGAGGCAGCATGACTGCCGCCACCTACCGCATGCAGGCGGAGCAGCTCAGGCAGTCTGCGGACAGCAATGTCAGTGACGTGGAGGTATTAAGCCTTCAGTACAAGGCTGTGGAGGCTTCTGTGGCTGACAGCGTGAGGAATTATTTCATAAGCTACCATACAGCTATAGTTCAGAAGGAGTACGACTCAAAGCAGGCTGAGATAGCAAGGCTTGCCTATGACACGGCCGTAAATCAGTTTAACGTGGGAATGGCTACGGAGCTTGACGTCCTTTCCGCAAAGGAGGCTATGCAGTCTGCCGAGGCCACGCTCATAAGCGATGACTCCGATATCGCTTCAGCAAAGAGGAACATGATGGTGCTTTGCGGTTGGAAATATGAGTCGGATCCCGAGATAGGGGAGATGCCGGAGTTTGACATAGAGGCATCCGATGATATGAATGTTGACGAGGATATAGAGAAGGCTCTCGAGAACAATTACAACTACAGGGCGGATCAGCGTAAGCTTGACAATGCCCCCTCTGTGACCATAAGGGAGCAGTACGAGGAGACGGTAAAGAACGACAGGGAGCAGATAGCGGCGGACATAAAGTCAAAGGCGGCGTCTGTAAGGCTTGCAAAGAGCACCTATGATCAGGCCCTTGCAAACCTGGACAATCAGAAAAGAGACCTTGAGTCAAAGAGACTGCAGGCAAGCCTTGGAACCATAAGCCAAAAGGAATTCAGCAACGCCGAGCTCACGGTAAGCTCTCTTGAAAATGACCTTAAACTGAAGGAATACGCGCTTTTCTCGGCTCTTACAGCTTACAACTCCGCAGTTTCGGGAACCGCCTCAACAGGAGCGGCAGCTTAGAGCCTTAAGGCTTTATTTTGATCATTAGGCCCGGCGGCCGAAAGCATAAATCAGACGACCGGTCGGGCGGATTATTGAGGAAATGATAAGAACAGATATTATTAACACAAAAAAATTATTTAAAAGCATATTTGTGGCAGCCCTTGCGACAGCTGTACTTGCCTCGTCAATGATACATGTCTTCGCCATGCCTCCGTATGACAACATTCCCGAGGGAGTGAGCGAGGAGACATGGAACAGGCTTCAGGATAATACCATAGAGTACGATGAGATAGGGGATCTTGTGCAGTACTTTAACCCTTCCTACACTATGGCTATGGATTCGGCGGGAGGAAATGTAGAGACCCTTTCTCTTGCCACAGATCAATTCAGCACCTATTACAGGGATATGGATCTCGGCTCGGCTATAGACAGTACAAGGGATGCCATATCAGGGATAAGCTCGGCTATGGAAAATCCCGCTCTCTCTGATTCCGACAGGCAGAAGTATCAGCAGCAGCTCGCCACATTAAATGCGACTCTTGAAATGACAAAGCAGAGCCAAAGCACTATGGAAAAGACAGTGAGAAGTCTGAATCAAACTGTGAGAAATACAAAAAAGAGGGTTGAGATAAGCTTAAGGCCTGTAAAAAGACAGCTGGAATTCGGAATGCAGTCGGTATTTCTGCAGTATCATCAGCTCCTCATAAACAGGGACATAGTTAAAAAGCAGACAGAGCTCTATGAGACCATACTCTCCGCAAGCACAAACAGCGAGGGGCAGGGTCTTGCCACAGAATCCGAAAGGCTTGTCGCTGAAAATAATTTAAACAGCGCAAAGCTTCAGCTTGAGCAGCTTGATTCGAGCCTTGAGACCATAAGGAGATCTATGGGACTTCAGCTCGGCTGGGGCGTGGAAAACCTTCCTGATATAGGTACGCTTCCCGAGCCTGATGTGGAGTTTGTTGATACCACAAACCCTGATGCCGACAAGACAGCGGCCTTTATGCATAATTCCGAATTAAAGGACGTGGAGCGCTACAGCGGCGGAACGGCTCAGAGGAATGTGACGGACATAAAGACCAACGAGTACAGAGGACAGCTTGTGGCAAAGATGGATTCTCTGTATGCGGACATGAAAAATAAAAAAGCTCTCTATGAGGCCGCCCTCACAGGCAAGGAGAGGGCTGAGAGAGAAAAGGCTGCCGCCGACAGACAGTATCAGCTGGGGCTCCTCGGAAACTCGGAGTATGAGGCGTTGCAAATGTCATATATATCGGGAATAGCCTCCTATGAGCTTGCAAAACTCAACCTTTTCTCATCCATAAACACATATAAATGGGCGGTTGACGGAGTCGTTACATTAGAGTAAAATTTATCTGTGTCTAAATTCCAATGGTCAATTTTAATCAGAAAAGGAACAAAAAATGCAGATGAATAAAGAAGACAAGCTCAAAGCTCTTGACATGGCTCTCACTCAGATCGAGAAGAGCTTCGGAAAGGGCTCTGTAATGAAGCTCGGAGAATCCGGGCATAACATGAATATAGAGACAGTGCCTACAGGCTCCATAAGCCTTGATATAGCTCTCGGACTCGGAGGAGTCCCCAGAGGAAGGATAATAGAGATATACGGCCCCGAGTCTTCAGGTAAGACTACAGTGGCATTGCACATGGTCGCGGAGGTTCAAAAGAGAGGCGGCATAGCAGGCTTTATAGATGCCGAGCATGCCCTTGATCCTGTCTATGCGAAGAATATAGGAGTGGATATAGACAATCTCTATATTTCTCAGCCGGACAATGGAGAGCAGGCTCTCGAGATAACAGAGACTATGGTGCGTTCGGGAGCTGTGGATATTATAATCGTGGACTCTGTTGCGGCTCTCGTTCCCAAGGCCGAGATAGACGGAGAGATGGGAGACAGTCATGTGGGACTTCAGGCTAGACTCATGTCTCAGGCCTTAAGGAAGCTCACAGCATGTATCAGCAGGAGCAACTGTATAGTTATATTTATAAACCAGCTCCGTGAAAAGGTTGGAGTGATGTTCGGAAATCCCGAGACCACCACAGGAGGAAGAGCACTTAAGTTCTATTCCTCAGTCCGCATGGACGTAAGGCGTACAGAGACTCTGAAGATCGCAAACGAGCCTGTCGGAAACAGAGTAAAGGTAAAGATAGTAAAGAACAAGATAGCTCCTCCCTTCAAGGAGGCCGAGTTTGACATTATGTACGGAAAGGGAATATCAAAGGAGGGAGATATCCTTGACCTTGCCGTAAAGGAAGGCTTTATAGAGAAATCCGGAGCATGGTTCTCCTATGACGGAAGCAAGATCGGTCAGGGAAGAGAAAATGCGAAGATCTATCTCATGGAGCATCCCGATGTATGTGGAGCTGTGGAGGCAAAGATAAGAGAGAAGTACGGACTTTCCGAGGGCAAGACCGAGGATGAGGCTGAGAAGTCCGAAGAGAAATAGTATCATATAAAACACATAAAAAGATAAAAGGAAACAAGAGGAATGCTTATAACAGGTATAGAGCCTCTTGACAAGAGAAGGTGCAAAGTCCTCACAGACGAGGACTTTGCCTTTGTTTTGTATAAGGGAGAGGCGAAAAGACTCGGAATAAGGGAAAATGCCGAGCTCTCGGAGTCGGAGAGAGAAGGCATAATAGACGATATACTGACAAAAAGGGCAAAGGAAAGAGCCCTTTATATACTCAAGGGAGGAGACAAGACCACAGAAGAGCTCAGAAAAAAGCTTTCGGACTCCGGATATCCCGACTGTGTGACGGAGAGAGTACTTTCCTTCCTTTCGGAGTACGGACTCTGCGATGACAGAAGATATTGCAGCACATATATTTCTCAGAAAATAGGAAAGCTCAGCGAGAGGATGATAAGAGAAAAGCTGAGAAACAAGGGGATAAGTCCGGATATTATAAGAGAATGTCTTTATAAGGCAAAGGATTCATCGGATGAGGATATCTCAGAGCTTCAAAAAAGAGCATGTATTACAGCGATATATAAAAAGCTCGGAATAAGGACAGGCTGTGATCAGGAGGCTATCTCCGAGGCCTTCGCAAAGCTTGACGAAAAGAAAAGGGCCTCGCTTTTTGCCGCCCTCATGAGAAAGGGCTTCGGGGCAGGGCTGATAAAAGAATGCCTTAAGGAAGCGGATCTTTGCACAGACGGATATCAACTCTGTGAGGAGGCATGAAACGGCGGCAGGAAACGCTGTCGGACAGGACACAGAATTGTTGACATAATGCATAAAAACAATTAAAATCATCTATTATAGTGTCTACTATCGGCATATAAGTTTTAATAAAATTTAATTATATTTTACATATATGTTATAGTGTACTATGAAAATTTAATAAGTTAGGAGGTGCGAAATGCCACCGGTAATTTTCGGAGCACTGGCCGTAATAGCTGTCATCGTGTGCGCTGCTCTGGCTTTTTTTTATGGAAAAAGCAAGGGTATAGGCGAATACGAGGAGAAGGTAGGAACAGCTGAGTCAAGGGCCAGAGCTATAATAGATGACGCTGTCAAGACAGCTGAAACTAAAAAACGCGAAGCTTTGCTTGAGGCAAAGGAAGAAGCGTTAAAGCATAAGAATGAATTTGAGCGTGAATCAAAGGAAAGAAGGAAAGAGCTTCAGGATCTCGAGAAAAGACTCCTGAAGAAGGAGGAAAATTCCGACAGGAAAGAGGATGCCTTAGGTAAGAAGGAGAAGGAATTAAACTCCAAGGAAAAGGAATTAAACAAGAGAGATGAGGAGGTAAAGATCCTCCACGCAAAGAAGGTCGAGGAGCTTGAGAGGATATCAGGACTCACAGCGGAGCAGGCAAAGGAAGAGCTGTTGAGCTCTGTGAGAGAGGATATCAAGCATGAGACCGCAAAGATAATCAGAGAATATGACAACATAGCCAAGGAGGAGTCCGAGAAGAAGGCTAAAGAGTATATCGTAAACGCTATACAGAGATGCGCCGCGGATCATGTGGCAGAGTCCACAGTATCTGTTGTCCAGCTTCCCAATGACGATATGAAGGGAAGGATAATAGGACGAGAGGGAAGAAATATAAGGACCCTTGAGACTCTTACAGGCATAGAGCTTATAATAGACGATACGCCTGAGGCGGTAGTGCTTTCAGGCTTCGATCCCATAAGGAGAGAGGTCGCGAGGATAGCTCTTGAGAAGCTTATCGTTGACGGACGTATACATCCCGCAAGGATCGAGGAGATGGTGGAGAAGGCGAAGAAGGAGGTCGACGCCACTATCAGAGAAGAGGGAGAGGCTGCAGTCCTCGAGGTCGGAGTACACGGAATCCATCCTGAGCTCGTAAAGCTTCTCGGAAGGATGAAGTTCAGGACATCCTACGGACAGAACGCATTAAAGCACAGCATAGAGGTTGCACAGATATCAGGACTTTTGGCATCTGAGCTGGGACTTGACGCAAGACTTGCAAAGAGAGCGGGACTCCTTCATGATATAGGTAAGGCTGTGGACCACGAGCAGGAGGGAACACACATAAGCCTCGGAGTCGAGCTCTGCAAGAAGTATAAAGAGCCTGCTGTAGTAATAAATGCGGTGGAATCACACCACGGAGATGTGGAGCCCACCAGCATGATATCATGCATAGTAGCCGCAGCGGACGCTATATCCGCTTCAAGGCCCGGAGCCAGAAGGGAATCTATAGAGACCTATACCCAGAGATTAAAGCAGCTTGAGGATATTACAAATTCCTACAAGGGAGTAGACAAATCCTACGCTATACAGGCGGGACGAGAGGTCAGGATAATGGTTATCCCCGAGCAGATCAGCGAGGACGATATGGTCATCCTTGCTCACGATGTGGCAAAGAGGATTGAGGAGGAGATGACCTATCCCGGACAGATAAAGGTAAATGTTATAAGAGAGACCAGAGTAACTGACACTGCAAAGTAAACATAAATAAAAGTCAGAAACAAAAAATTACATATAAATTTACCGATTATTCATATTTTATTCATAACTCTTTTTTATAATGTGACACATAAAAGTTAACAAATGAATAAGCTGATTAGTAAAAATTGCACATAGATTTTTCATAATTACCCCGGTCGGAAATTTGACCGGGGTCTCCTCATTTTCAGGGAAAAAATATTAAAATGATCTGAAATTCTTTAAATTCCCATATTCTGCTTTATAATATATAATTATCTTTAAAATAAATGACAAGCTATGGAATACAGGACGGATAACTTATGGAAGAAAAGAAAAATTCAGCGGGAAGTAATTTCCTTGTGCAGGGAAGCATACTTGCCGCAGCGGGACTTATAGTAAGACTCATAGGACTTCTCTACAAGATACCTATGACGAGGATATTGGGAGACGAAGGAATAGGCTATTATAATACCGCATACGAGATATACAATATAGGTCTTATACTTTCCTCCTACAGCCTTCCTCTTGCGGTCTCAAAACTTATAGCCGCGAAGGAGCAGGAAAAAAAGCACGGAGATTCAAGAAGAGTCTTTAACTGCGGAATCGCTGTGGGAGTATTTGCGGGCGGCCTTATGTCTGTGATACTTATAATAGGCGCGGACAGGATCGCCACAGGTATATTCAACAGCCCCGGAAGCGCGCTTCCGTTGAAGGTGATGGCTCCCACTATATTTGTTTTTGCGGTCATGGGAGTATTCAGAGGCTTTTTCCAGGGACATGGGGACATGATACCTACCTCGATTTCTCAGGTGGTTGAGCAGCTTGTACATGCGGCGGTCAGCATATGGGCCTCATACGACTTTATGAGGAGATTTGCCGACAGCGCCAACCCGGCCTCCTATGGAGCTGCAGGAGGAACACTTGGAACCTTTATAGGCGCTTTATGCGCGTTTTTTGTGCTTGCTGTGATGTTCGTGGCTTACAGACGGACAGAAGGAAAAGGCAGGTCGGAGGTAAATGAAAACGGGAGCCCGACTGCCGATTACAGCAGGCTTATGAAGCTTCTTTTGCTTACCTTTGTACCTATTATACTGAGCCAGTTTGTGTACCAGCTAAGCGGTTCCGTGGACAATTCGATGTTCGGAATCATAATGGGAGGAAAAGGGCTTTCGGAAAGTGAGAGGCTGTCTCTTCTCGGAATATACGGAGGTAAATACAGGCTTCTTACAAACGTTCCTGTAGCCATAGCTTCATCTCTCGGAGCATCTATGATACCGAGCATAGTTATGTCCCGGATAAAAGGAGAGGGAGAGGAAGTAAAAAGAAAGATATATATGACGATAAAATTCAACATGCTCCTTGCCATACCCTGCTCCTTTGGTATGCTCTCCCTCGCATCGCCTCTTATGAGGCTTGTGTTTGGCGACGGAAGGAGCCTGACAGCAATGCTTCTTATGATAGGATCTCCCGCGGTCATATTCTTTTCGCTTTCTACAGTGACAAATGCCGTTCTGCAGGGGATAGACGAAATGAGAAAATCAGTGACACATTCCGCTGTATCTCTCATCATACATGTGGGACTTGTATATATAATGCTTGAGAAGCTTAACATGGGAGTATACGGCCTTGTAATAGGAAATGTAAGCTTCGCCCTTGTGGTATGTGCACTGAATTGGATATCCATAGGACAGAGACTTAAGTATAAGCAGGAGATAAAGACCACATTCATACTGCCTGCCATATCAGCGGCCTTAATGGGAGTTGCGGCAAGGCTTATCTACACAGGAATTTATGCAGGGCTCTGCTCCATACTCCCTGTCTCCGGAGGACTCCTTAATGCCTGCGCGGTGCTTGTGACTGTGGCTGTGGCTGCAGCCTTCTACGGCTTCCTCCTTGTAAAGACAGGAGCCGTAAATAAAACGGAGCTGAAGTCCATGCCCATGGGAAGGCTTTTCCTAAGGTTTATGAGATAAAAGTAAGATGTAAAGGAGGTCATACCTTGAAAAAAATGATGCTTATCTGTAATCCCCACGCGGGAAGAGGCCTTTCCGCGGAGAAGCTTCTTAAATGTATGGAGTTTTTCAATGCCTCGGGCTTTTTACCTGAAATATACTTTACAAAAAAGGACGATGACCTTGCGGACGCACTGTCTGATGCAAAGGCTGACGAGGCGGATATCGTATGCATGGGAGGAGACGGAATGATAAATCTCCTTACAAATGCAATGATAAAAAATGATATAATTATGCCCTTCGGCTATCTCCCCGAGGGGACGACAAACGATTTTGCAAAGAGCATAGGCATACCCTCGGATTTTGCGGGAGCCCTTAAGGCATCGGTGTCGGAAAGACTCTCCTATACCGATTCGGGAGTCCTCATGGGACGATATTTTGTATATGTCGCTGGCTTTGGCATATTTACCGACGTGTCCTACAAGACTCCCCAGAAGGCGAAAAATGCCTTCGGCTATCTCGCCTATGTACTTGAGGGGGCGAGATCAATAGGAGAATTTAAAATCTACAGGCTCAAGGTCACGGTGGATGACAGCGAGGTCATAGAGGGCGAGTTTATTCTCGGCATGGTCACAAATTCCATGTCTGTGGCGGGAATGAAATCCATAGCAAAGGACGACACAAGGCTTGACGACGGCAGGTTTGAGATGCTCCTTTTGAGAAAGTCCTCCAATATTCAGGAGCTCAGCACTCTTTTAAGCTCGGTTATGGCGGGAAACACGAATTCACCGCTTATTGTATACAGGCAGGGACAAAGCTTTCGCTTCGAGGGAGAGGAGCTATCCTGGACCCTTGACGGAGAGTACGGGGGGACCTATGACGACTCCGAAGTAAGAGTCAGCGGAAAGCAAATGGCCCTTCGCATTTGACGGCCTTTGACTTAGGACTTTATGATTTAAGGCTTCATGATTTAAGACTTCGGGTCACCAATATTTTACAAAGGTTTAAGTTGGTGTTTCGCCCCTTATGTGATAAAATCAGTCGGAAATGAGAGACTTGAGTGATAAAATTTTTCAGAGATGAAAGAAATCATAGACTGAATCATTCGGGAGTAAAAGATCGGGTGAAATTTTATAAGGGAGAAAATATGTTTGCGGATTACCATGTACACACATATTACAGCGATGATTGCGATTGCCCCATGGAGGATATGCTGAGACGCGCTGTGGAGCTTCATATAGACGAGATAGCCTTTACAGACCATGTGGATTATGGCGTAAAGACAGGCAAGGACAACTGCGATTACGACAGGTACTTTGAGGAGATAGCCCAAAGGAAGAGTGAATTCTCCGCAAGCATAAGGATAAAGCGAGGCATAGAATTCGGAGTGCAGCTCCACACAGTAGAGAAATATGAAGAGGACTTTAAGGAATATCCCTTCGACTTTGTTATAATGAGCAATCATCAGATCGGGGACAAGGGCTTTTGGAATCAGAAATTTCAGGCGGGAAGGACTCAGGACGAATATCAAAGGGCCTACTATGAGGAGCTTTTAAAGCTCACCGAGGCCTACAAAAATTATTCTGTGCTCGGTCATGTGGATCTTATAAAAAGATACGATAAATGCGGAGATTATCCGGACAGCAGGATCATTGATATAGTTGAGGCAATATTTAAGCAGGTGATCTCCGATGGAAAGGGTATAGAGGTAAATACCTCATGCTTCCACTATGGTCTTAAGGACCTTACGCCCTCAACAGAGTTACTGAAGCTTTACAGGGAGCTCGGAGGCGAGATAATTACCATAGGCTCCGACGCCCACAGCACAAAATATCTCGGAGACAGGATTCCCGAGGTAAAGGAAAGATTAAAGGACATAGGCTTTAAGGCATTTTGCACATTTGACAGGATGGAGCCTGAATTTCACGAGCTTTAGAGCTGTAAAAAAAACATATAGGATACTTTAGAAAAACACATACGATATTTAATAAGAAAGCACAGATAACCAAAAATAAAAACAAATCTTTACTTTAGCGGCGAACATATATCTTTAAGGTGTATGCTCGCCGTGTTTTATATTGGGCAGCCGGCTCGGAACACATAGAGAATATTTGTTTTCTGCAAAGTATACTGATTTTCATATCTTATTTAAAGGAGGAACATACATAAATGAAGATCAGAGCTTACGATGCAGAGTATGGTATTAGGAATTATGAGGTGGATCATAGAGAGAAGAGGGCAGAGAAACCTACAGAAAATAATGAGGACAGACTTATTTTTGAATATGAAAGATATTTTATAAGGAATGAAAAGAGCAGAAATACCATTGAAAAATATATTTTTGAGGCAAAACGCCTCATGGAATACACAGGCAGAGAAAAGCCGACAGGGGAGCAGCTTGCGGCTTATAAGGAGGAACTCAAAGAAAGATATGCGTCAAGCAGTGTAAATACAAAAATAAATGCAACAAACAGTTGGCTGAGATTCGTGGGGAGCGGTGAAAATGCCCTGAGTACCTGCAGAATACAGAGACGAATATTTCTTGATGAGGACAGCCTGCTTAATAAGAATGATTACAGACGCCTCGTGGAAACCGCGAGAAATACAGGCAAGGAAAGGACAGCCCTTGCGATAATGACTATAGGGATGACAGGTATAAGGATAGGCGAGCTCCAATATATAACGGCGGAGGCTGTGGAGCATGGCTTTGCAAGGATAAATTTTAAGGCAAAGGAAAGAGTAATACTTATACCTGAAAGGCTGAGAGCGGAGCTTAAAAGCTACTGCAGAAAACACGATATAAAAGGCGGGAGTATATTTATAACAAGAAACGGAAGGCCTGTAAACAGAAAGAATATATGGGCCGAGATGAAGTCTCTCTGTATTAAGGCGGGGGTCATGCCTGAAAAGGCATATCCTCACAATCTGAGACATCTCTTTGCAAGATGCTATTACGAGAAGGAAAAAGATATAGTAAGACTTGCGGATTATCTCGGGCACTCAAGCCTTGAGACTACAAGGCGATATACGGCCATAAGCAGTGAGGAAGCCTGCATGAAGCAGCTGGATTTAGGACTTTTCTGCCCTGAGAAAAGGAGATGAATTTCATGACATTATAGGGATTATGTAGTAAAAAATAACCTTATATCGGTTAAATATAGTAAGATTTTAACATAATTATGTCCTAAAATAAATACCTTCGAGGTATAAAATATCAAATTTTACGAAGGGTGGCACTGTAAAGTTTATAAAATTTAATACACAGAGATGGAAAATCGGGCAATCAGCCGACCTTTACACGACATAATCCCTATTATGTCATGAACGGAGCCGGGCTGAAAGGCAAATATAACTCTCCCCAAGAAAGGCCCTCCCGCTCATGGCATCAGGGGTCAAAGGAGGGTGAAAGCTATGAGAAAACGAAAGCTCAGGAAAGCGGCAGCGGTGATCCTGGCCCTTTCCATGATGTTTCCCGCACAGGCAATAGCCGCAGGCGGAGGAGCAGATGTCACGGAGGAAATTACGGAGCAGGGGGATGAGGGAAGTGACCTTAAGGAAGGACCCGTGACCGAATCCGAGGATGAGGCTTCGGGTGATAAGGAGGACATTTTAAAGGACGAGACCGAGACTGCGACCGAAGAGGAAAAGACAGAGGAGGATGAGACCGAGGAACCGGAAACGTCTGAGGTTACAGAAATCGGAGAAAAGTCCGAAGATGAGGATGACGGCAAAGATTCTGTGAACGATGCCCCCGAAAGTGATGTAAATGACGTGGAGGCTGATGAAGAGGAAACAGAATATACAGAATCAGACGCTGATGAGGCCGATTTCGATGATGCGGACATAAGCACGGATTCAGATGCAGACAGAGACAGCTACAATGTTACCTATATTGTAAGCCCCGAGGAGCTTTCCGATAAGGCCGAGGTAGAAGGCGATGATGAAGTGGAAAACGGAAAGACTCTTAAATTCAAAGTCACACCCAAGGAGGGCTATGAGGTTGAGGTAACAGCCAACGGAGACATCCTTGAAGGACACAAGGGTATGCTGGGCCTTGCGGACTACTATAATTACAGGGTCGAGGATGTGAAGGATGACCTAGAGATAGAGATAACTGTCACGAGAGAGGCGACGGAGGGCTTCTTTTATGAGGAGAGCATAAACGGAGTTACTGTGACCTTAAGCGCCGAAGAGGGAGTATTGCCCGAGGGGACGATGGCCGAGATAGAGGCTGTCGAGCTCGGAACAGAGAACGGAATCTCCGAGGAGGAGCTTTCAAAGTATGATACAGTCTACGCTTTTGATATAAAGCTCTATGACGCTGAGGGAGAAATACTGCCTAATGACTGGTCGGAGAACGGAAGCGTGAAGGTCGAATTCTCCGGAGAGAAGATAAAGGAGCAGGCTGAAAAGAGCGAGGCTGCGGACATCATCCATATAGACAGCGAGACTGAAGCGGTTGAGATAGAGGAAAAGAAGGCCGAGGAGGAGATAGTATACGAAGCGGAGCATTTCTCTGTTATAGCTGTGGGATATGTGAATGAAGTAACAGGGAATGTGCTGTTTGTATCCGCCAATGGTGATGATACAACAGGAGACGGAAGCAAGGACAAACCCTATGCTACATTAGCGGGAGCGGTAAATTCTTTCGATGAAAATGAGACCGACTATACAATATACGTGATGAGTGATATAGATGCGACATCAAGTGCAAGGTTCTGGGGGAAGAATGTAACAATCACAAGCTATGAAGATGAGGTATATACTGTAACCAGACAGGACGGATTTTCGCTTACGTCAGATACAGGTCGCGGTGGTTATAATGGCGCTATTCTTGAGGTACAGAGCGGTTCTGAATTAATATTAAAAAATATTATATTAGATGATGCTCATAAAAGAGAAGCGGAATTCTTTGAAGAACAGGTTACAGGAGACGGAGTCAAAGAAAATGAAAATAGAGTACAACCTGCAATCATAGAGGCATCCGGAGATGGCGGAGGTACAATTATACTTGATGAGGGTTCTGTACTTAAAAATTTCGGCGGAATGTCGGCTGTACGAATCGGAGGGCAGTTTAATGCAGGAGGAACATACTCATTTCTTATAATGAAAGATGGTAGTAAAATCATTGATGATGATATGAATGAAGTACGAGACGGAGGCTTTGGAGCTGTATGGAACCAGGGCGGATTGTTTGAGATGGAATCGGGAGCTTCCATAGAAAGCATCAATGGTAGAGCTGTTTACTCCGAGGACGGAGGAGTAAATACTGTAGACGGAAATATTTCGGACATAATGTCTAATGAAACAATGCAACATTATAATTATGCAAGCAATGGTGGTTTTGGAGGCATTGCCCTTTATGGAGAAAGCAATTCAATCCTTAGATTAGGAGGGACAATAAGCAATATATGTACCCATGATAATAAAGAAATTGACGTGGCAATTATGATTATCGGCAGTACATTTGAAATGACAAAAAACTCATCTGTTACACATATAGAGACCATTGGCCTTGTTGATTCTGATGGAGGAAAAACTATTATTTCCGGACAAGTCAGCGATTGCCATACCAAAAAAGTATTTTTCCGACTTCGTGGAACTCAAGGTACCTTTATCCTTAAAGAAAGTGGGAAAATTACAAACTCATCTACAACAGATGCAGGAATAGTTTATCTTAATGGAGGAAAACCTACAATTGAAGTAAGCGGAGAAATCAGTGGAATAACAGCAGGAGAGGTATTTTTCCTGTCCAATAACGGTTCGAGGCAAGACGGTACGTTTATATTAACAAAGACCGGAGTAATCAAAGATGCTACAGGAACCGCTGTACTTGCAGGAGATCCCTCTAAGGTAAAAATAGAGGGAACGATAAAAGATTGCTCAGGATATGCGGTTCACTACGGAGCTGTAACAGGTTCTCTTCTTACTATTGAAGAAGGAAGTGTCATTGAGGGAAATAATAGAGGCGGTGCCCAAATTTATATTGACAAAACGAATTATGCAAATTCAGACGTACAGCACGCGGAAATTAAAAACGGAACGCTTATAGGAAGTCAGGCTGTTAATTTAAACCTTGGAAGTCAGACAAAATTAACTTTTGACGAAGATTACAATGATATAGGAATCGGAATTGCATCAAAGGAAGCAACGAATGAACTTGCGGAACTTGTTATATTTGACGACAGGAGTAATTGGACAGCGGCAAGCTCTGAATCTATATGGGTCAATCCCTATTCTTCCCGGATTCACTTCACTATAGCAAGGCCCTCCGGAGCCGGTGACACAGGTCTCTATGCGGCTTATATACCGCTTAAGGCAGACGGCACACCCGCGGATGATGCTGAAGCAAGGCTTAATCTTGATTATGTTTATAATGAGGAGACTATAGACGTCACAATGACGGAACTGACACCCGGAACGGCATATGCCCTTATGTTTTTTAACAGTGACAACTATGCGGTATCACCTTTGGATACCACCATATACACAGGAGGAAGTTCGGATGCGGATTCATACACAGACGGCTTCCCCAAGGACGAGTTCACGGGAATACCCGACGGAGCGGTCTTTAAAGTAAACGGACAGCCTTATGACGGTATACCTTTTACTATAAGCTATCTCCTTAACGGACAGCCCGCCGCAAACGACAGCGAAGAGGGAATATATCAGGCTGAAATCATCGGGAAAGACGGTGTAAACCTAGGTGATGTGAAGATAGAGGCGGATGGTGAGGAAAAAGCTGTTGACTTCTTCGAGGGAATACTTACCGTAAGATATATTTCGGATAAGACTGAAGCCGTGACGGACGGCGGACTTACCACCGAGCTTTTCGATAACGAGAGTGCGGCACTTGCGGCTGTATCCGCGGAAGGCGCGGAGGATGCTGTGGCTCTTGTGGAAGATAACGAAGGAACAAATACATTTACCACCAACGGAGATGACTTGAGGCCTATTACAGATACAGAAGGAATAGCGCTTCTTGACGATGATATACTTTCCGGAGATGATTTTGAGGACGGAGTATCGAGAGAGAGCCTTCTTACGGAGAGAGGAAAAAGAGAACTCACGGAGAGGGGAATAGTTACCGGAGCGGATGCTGAAAAACTTGTGTATGATTTCCATTACCTTGATCTTGTGGACACAAACAACGGAAACGCATGGGTTGCAAGTGAGAAGGGAACGGATGTATATATGCCTTATCCTGAAGGAACGGATATGAACACGGATATACATATCCTCCATTACAAGGATCTTCACAGAGAGTATGGCTTTGAGGGACAGGCTGAGATAGATGAGGCGATAAGGAACTCGGAGATCGAGATCATAGGTGAAGATGTTAAAATGGAAAAACTTGCTGAGGGAATAAAATTCCACATCGAAGAAGCAAACTTCAGTCCCTTCGTACTTACCTGGGTGGACGACAGTGCAACCACCCCCGAACCCCCCGATGACGGCGACGACGGACATCACAGCCACGGAGGCGGAGGCGGAAGCTATACTGCGGGAATAAACGGCAACTGGGTACATGTGGGCCCCGTTGACATAAACGCTCCTTTAAGCACCAATGTTCCCGAAGGAGCCACACCCGTCACCAATCCAGAGTGGCATCAGTGGAAGTTTATACTCAACAACGGAACAATGCTCTATAGTCAGTGGGCATACATAAGGAATCCTTACGCCGTGGACGGACAGCCCTCCGAGGGATGGTTCAGCTTCGATGAAAACGGAATCATGAACTACGGCTGGTATCTGGATGAGAGCACCGGAAAGTGGTACTACCTCCACAGAGAGTCCGACGGAATGCTGGGAACCATGGAAACAGGCTGGCACTATGACGGACAGGACGGAAGATGGTATTATCTGAATCCGAACGGAGGAGAGATGCTCTTAGGCTGGCAGCAGATAGGAGAAAGCTGGTATTACTTCAATCCCGTGGCGCCCGCGGTGACATGGAATTACAATGAAGCGACTGGAGGCTGGACCTACAACGGTTCGGAATCGAGGCCTTACGGCTCCATGTATATAAACGAGACCACACCTGACGGATATGCTGTGGACGAGAACGGAGCATGGAGAAATTAAGCGGTATACTGTTTGTATGCAAGTTTTGTGCAAAGCCCGTATTTGTAACGGATGAAAGAGATAAGAGAAGAGTCTTTTGCTGCAAAGAATGCGAGAAGAAATTTTGGAAAAAGAACGAGGGCTCGCGCAGGCTTAGGACAGAAAAGGCGGAAAAGAGATTTGTGGAGCTTGAGAGGGCTTTGACGGAATACTTGGATACTCAGCAAAAGAAAAAATAAAGAAATTAAAAAGGGGGTCTTTGGCATTGCCGGAGGCCTCCTTAAATAGTTGATATCAGCTGATTATAGTTTTATCAAGCTGATTTATATTACTGATATTACTGATTTATCGTCTATAATAATTGACAAGAGGAAAACCGATGGTATAATGAAAATGTAAAAAGTGCTACCGATATAGACGGTCAGCCTAAGAGTTGGTTAAAAAAATAACCGTATCCGTGGGAGAAGGGCGGTTATTTTTTTAATGCTAATATTACTAAGCTGATGACTGTAAAAACAATCATAAGAAGTTCATAGTCAGACATTAATGCACTCCTTTCATGTAAAAGGATGAATCCAATACAATATAAAGGGTGCGACCCTATAAGAAACTTATAAGGCTAACCGCCTACCGTACAGGTAGCACGAAGGATATAATAAACGATAAGCTTGGTTTTATCAAGCTGATTTATATCTGTCTAAAATTCGTAAATATGATACCTGCCATCCTTAAAATATGCAGGCTTGCATCTTCCGGTTCTTACCGCACGGCAAAGATCTTCTGTGCTTTTTATATCGTCAGGAAAGTATGTGGCATACACCCCGACCTTTTCGGTAACATGGCAGTCGCTTGCGCCTGTGGCGGGGAGGCCGAGCTTTCTTGAATATTCCTCAGCCTTGGCTGTGGCATCCGGCAGGGTGCTGCCGTTAAGTACCTCTATAGCTGTAATTCCCGTAACCGCGTCAAGATGCTCCTCAAGGCCTCTGCGGTTATTCCTGAAGGGATGCGCGCTTATGGTGATCCCGCCATGAGCATTTACCATATCTATAAAATCTTGAGCATTTATGCGTTCTTTAGGATATTCATCTATTCCGAAGGCAAGTATATCTCCCTGAAGAGAATAAAATTCTATCCCCATAAAAACAGGAAAGCCTGTTCTCTTTGTATATTCAGAAGCTGTGTCCTTAAGCCCCATACTGTCATGATCTGTAATGCAGATACCGTCGAGGCCCTTCTTCTTTGCCTCGTAAACTATCTCATCAAGAGAAAGAAAGCTGTCATTTGAAAATGTCTTTTCGTGCATGTGCATGTCTATAAACATAGTTTGATATTCCCCCAAAAACTGTCTGAATTAAAATATAGATAATAGATGCGGGACTTGTCAACCTAAACTGAATGGCGTTTTTACTGTAATATATAAGGAAAGTTTACAATTAATATCTGACGAATCGCAAGGAAGCATTGTACAGAATGATTTTTGGAAAAATTTCTTATGCTGATAGCAGATGAAATTTACAGAAAATTATAAAAATTTTTTTGGACGATATTTAATGCTGTTATAAAATAGCATTAAAGAGTAAAACTTATAGATTGGGAAAGGAGATTGTGCCATGGAAATTATCAGAAAAAAGATAACTCAGACAATGAAACCAACTGAAGCTCAGAGAGAAGAGATTCGTATCGCTACAAAGAGGACTCTTGTATTTGATGAGGATTCTCCGAAGCTTACATCCGAGCAGCTTGAACAGATGGAAGAATATGCACGTAAGCAGCGGGGGTTAATGGGATAAAAAACTATAAACTGAAGCATGACATCCTATTAAAGGAGTGCCATGCTATATTAATATTTGTATGGTCATCATACTCAAAAGAAGTCTTTTCCAAATTGCCATAAATATTGATCAAGTTCTTTTGTAGTGTAATTCTCTAATCCAAAATAGTGACGAAAATCAGATAAAATACGCTTGAAATAAGGGTAATTCTTCAAATCAGTATTTTTAAATACGGCAAATCTCTCTTGATTTCGATAGTATTGCAGTATCTTGTCTACATAACTGTCATAGATGGGGAATGCATCAGGGTTATGAAAACTACAATATTTCGTTGCAAAAGAATAGTGGTCTATTTTTCCACCATCATTATAGAATACACGCATGAGTTCATTAACAAGTGTTTCGTCACCTGAAGAAAGCCGATCATCAATTTCCGGGGAAAGAATATGGTGCGCAACAGGATAAACAGAATAGATGTGGGTATTATAAATAGTGTTAAGGGTAGCAACCTTCAGAATAATATCATCAATTAAGTTATTTTTCGGGCAAGTTTCTGTAAAAATTTTTTTAATACGTTTTCCGGTTGGAATAAATCGACAGTTGTATTCCACTTGTGCAAATATAGTTCTACTACTCTGCATGACGGATAAGGTATATGTGAAGCGGTTGAAATCGAAGTATGTGTAAAAGCGGAAAGAGATATGCTGTCAGAATGAACATATCTCCATAATTGCGTTATGGCACTTGTATATATACTTATATTATTTCCGGCAGCAGAGGACTTTTTAGGCAAGACATTTCCTAAATGCTCATTTACCTTACTTTAGAACTGCTGAATTTCATTAATATTCAGCAAAGCCGAAAAGTCAAGATCGGGACACTTCCTACATAGGTAAAAGGCGTCTGATACAGTAGTTCCATACAATTTTTTGTATTATAGCATGGTAATAATGAGGTATCAAACAGTCAATGCCAATTGAATGATAACGCTTGAGAAAAAAATCCCTCAATGATATACTAAATCAGTTAAGGCAGTATAATTTTTCTGCCTTAAGGCTTGGTGTGTTCGAGACCTTCCACACCTAAAACAAAACTAAAGGAGAAAATTAAATATGAAGAGAGAAACCAATGTGTTTACAGGCGGTACGCGTACCATGACCGAGGCGGCCCTTATTGCGGCCTTATATGTGGCACTTACACTGTTGTTCGAGCCCATAGCCTTCGGCCCCATACAGTTCCGTATTTCGGAGATGTTCTGCGTGCTGCCCTACTTTACACCTGCGGCTGTTCCGGGGCTTTTTATAGGCTGCCTTTTGGGAAATATTTTCGGAGGGGCCATGCTTCCCGACATAGTATTCGGAAGCCTTGCGACGCTCATCGGAGCCGTGGGATCATATATGCTGAGAGGCAACAAGCACCTTGTATGCCTCCCTCCCATATTGGCAAATATGATAATCATCCCTCCCGTATTGAAATTCGCTTACGGCTTTGAGGGGGCCCTTTCCTTCTTTGTGCTTACAGTGGGAATTGGCGAGATACTTGCCGTAGGAGTTATCGGCAATATTTTTCTTTCGATCTTGGACAAATATAAATCGCTCCTTTTCAGCAGACAGGAGTCATAAAAGCCGAGGCCTGAGATAGGCCGCCCGGCAAAAATAAGAGGTGGATCATGTATCAGATAGATTTTAACAATCCCTGCAGTATACATTTTATCGGAATAGGCGGAATAAGCATGTCAGGACTTGCGGAGATACTGCTTTCCGAGGGCTTTAAGATTTCCGGCTCTGATATGAAGAGCTCGGAGCTCACGGAGCATCTTGCAAGTCTCGGCGCGAGGATATCCTATCCTCAGTCAGCCGACAATATTGAGGAGCCTGATGTTGTTGTATATACTGCGGCAATAAAGCCCGATAATCCCGAATTCAGAGCGGCGCTTATAAAGGGCATACCCATGATGCCAAGGGCTGAGCTTTTGGGCGAGCTTATGAATAATTATGAAGACGCTATAAATGTTGCGGGAACTCATGGAAAGACTACGACCACCTCTATGATAACGGAGATATTTATGGAGGCAAAGGCTGACCCCACTGTTACCGTGGGCGGTATCCTTGACTCTATAGGAGGAAACATAAGGGTAGGAGGCTCAAAGTACTTCATAGCGGAGGCCTGTGAGTATACAAACAGCTTTCTGTCTTTCTTCCCAACTACGGCTGTGATTCTTAATATTGAGGCTGATCATCTGGACTTCTTTAAGGATATTGATGACATCAGGAATTCCTTTAAGAGCTTTATAAAAAGGCTCCCTCAGGATGAAAGGGGCTTCCTTGTATTTAACGGTGACATAAGGGACAAGGAATTCTTCCTCTCGGACATTAAATGCAGGACAGTCACCTTCGGTCACGGAAAAGAAAATGATTTTACGGCCGAGAACATCAGCTATGATGCCTTTGCAAGGCCCTCCTATGACCTTATCATAAGAGGGGAGAAGGCAGCGCGGATAGAGCTCGGAGTTACAGGAGAGCATAATGTTTATAATTCCCTTGCGGCTATAGCTGTAGCTCTCAACGCGGACATTGATATGGAATGCATAAAGCGAGCCTTAAAGCGCTTTTCAGGAACAGAGCGCCGCTTCCAGATAAAGGGTGAGGTAAACGGCTTTACGGTGATAGACGATTACGCTCACCACCCTCAGGAGATAGAGGCGACCTTAAGGGCTGCAAAGATGTATCCACACAGAAAGCTTTGGGTAATATTCCAGCCTCATACCTATTCGCGAACGAAGGCTCTGCTTGATGATTTTGCCAAGGCCCTTTCCTTATCGGATGAGATAATACTTACGGATATTTATGCTGCCAGAGAGAAAAACGAGGTGGGCATAAGCTCCGAGGATCTTGCTGAAAAAATACGTCTTAATGGAAAAAATGTGAATTATATCCCCGCTTTTTCAGATATTGAGAGTTTTGTACTTAAAAATGTACAAAAAGGCGATTTGTTGATAACTATGGGGGCGGGAGACGTTGTAAATATTGGGGAAAACCTGATTTCAAGATAGTTATCCACATTATCCACAGAGTTATTAACAACAAATGCGTTTTTAATTCTGTGGATATTTTTATCCCCAAAAGCCCGGAAAATAAGGATTGTTAAAAATTAATACACAATATCCACAAAATTTTTACCCAAAGCTCCCAAAGGTTTAAATTTGATTTTGCATATGTTATTATTGGCTTAATAACTGACAGGGGTGTGCAGGTATGAATTACAGGGATATATTTGATATAGACGTCACATTGGTGGCGAATGATTTTTTGGACAATTATATGCCGAAGGCAAACGGAGATTACATAAAGGTTTATCTTTACCTTTTAAGGAACAAGTCGGAGCGCATAAGTATTTCCGATGTTGCTGAAAAGCTTGAGCTTACGGAGGGAGACGTAAACCGGGCTGTAAAGTATTGGAAGGAGCAGGGAATATTAATAGACAGGATAGAGAGTGACGGCCCTGCAAATGAAAATGAGGCATCAGATACGTCCGAGGCTTCAGAGATCAAAGCTCGCGAGGCTGAAAAGGAAGCAGCTGAAAATCATGAAGCCGAAAGCAATGTTAAGGAGCCTGCAAAACGAGGCGGCTCCATCACAAGGGAGCAGCAGGAGAGGCTTGCTGGAGATGATGAGTTCAGACAGCTCCTCATGATAGCCCAGAAGTATATGAGTATGATATTTACACCCAGAGAGGTGAATATTTTGGGATATCTCTATGATACTTTAAAGCTTCCCTCTGATGTCATAGATTACCTGATAGATTACTGTGTCCAGGGGGGACATAATGACATCAGATACATTGAAAAGACAGGTCTTAACTGGGCTTCTCAGGGTATAAAGAGCGTATCTGCCGCCGTAAAGCAGACAAAGGCCTTTGACAAGGCCAAGGAAGAGCTCATAAAGAAGAACGAGAGAAACAGCGTAAAGGCTGCGAGGAGGAAGGCTCTGAACAGGAATGATACGGATTATAATGCCCTTGTCATGGAGCAGTCCTTCCTCAGGAGGATCGAGTAACAGTCTATGGGACTTACGAGGAGTCAGTACAACCAAATAATGTCCGTCTATCAGGAGCGCAGGATAAGAAACAGCCTTAGACAGCGGGAAAGGACGGCGGAGGTATACCGAAAGATCCCTGAGATAAGGGAGGCCGATGAGCATATGAAGGCTCTTGCCCTTGAAAATGCCAAGGACATAATAGCGGGAAGGGCCGAGGACTCGAAGCGCTGCAGGGAGGAGATCGAAGAACTTAAGGCTGTGAAAAAACGCCTCCTCTGCGCGGGGGGATTTTCCGCCGATTATCTTGACATGACCTATGATTGTATGTATTGTAAAGATACGGGCTACGCGGATGGGAAAAAGTGCCGCTGCTTCAGAAAGCTGCAGCTTGAGTTCCTTTATGCCCAATCCGGCCTGAAGGAGGTCCTCAGAAAGGAAAATTTCAGCACTTTCAGAGAGGATGTATTTGACGACAGAGCACTTTTGCCCTATATTAAAAAGACCGAGAGAGAGTACATGGCGGCGGTAAAGAGGGAATGCATCAGGTTTTGTGAGCATTTCGGCGACAACGAGAAGACAAGTCTCCTTTTTACGGGCCCCACAGGTACGGGAAAGACCTTCCTTACCAACTGCATCTCGAAGATGGTCCTCGACATGGGCTATTCGGTCATATATATGACGGCTATCGAGCTTTTTGACCTTTTGGCAAAGGCTCATTTCGGAGAAAATGATGAGCAGGTTTCCGACAACAGGGATATGCTTTTCCAATGTGATCTCTTGACTATAGATGATCTGGGCACGGAAATGCGGACTGACTTTACTGATTCTCAGTTATTTTCTCTTTTGAATTACAGAATGATACACAGGAGATCGACTCTGATCTCCACAAATCTGAGTATGCAGGCTATAGGAGATCTGTATACCGACAGAGTAGCATCGCGGATCATGAGTGAATACACGGTAATACCGTTTTACGGAAAGGATCTGCGTCTTCAAGGAGGAAAAAATGGCAGGTAACGAGAATATGGAAGCATCAGCTGACTTAAAGGAGAAAAACGGAAAATCACGCCCCAGCTCTCAGACAATAGAGACAGTTCCTGTGGGACCCTTGGGCCTTGTGCCCTTGAGAGGCTGTGAGGATTTCGGAAGTAAGGTGGACAAGTACCTTGTAAAGTGGAGAAAAGAGAGAGAGTCCGAGCACAAGCACACTATAGCTTTCTCAGGCTATCAGAGAGACAGCTATCTCATAGATTCAGCCACCCCCAGATTCGGAACAGGCGAGGCGAAGGGAGTTATAAACAGCTCTGTCAGAGGAGATGATCTCTATTTCCTTGTGGATGTGACTAATTATTCTCTTACATATACTGTTTCAGGACTTGTAAACCACATGTCCCCCGACGATCATTTCCAGGATCTCAAGAGACTTATTGCTGCTTCTGCGGGTAAGGCCAGAAGACTTAATGTCATAATGCCTTTCCTTTATGAGAGCAGACAGCACAAGAGATCCGGAAGAGAGTCTCTTGACTGTGCTATGGCACTTCAGGAGCTTTGCGACATGGGCGTTGAGAACATCATCACCTTTGACGCTCATGACCCCAGGGTGCAGAACGCTATCCCCTTAAAGGGCTTTGAGACGATCTCTGCCACATATCAGTATATAAAGGGTCTTTTAAAGAACATTACGGATCTTGTTATTGATTCCGACCATATGATGATAATAAGCCCTGACGAAGGCGGAATGGCAAGAGCTATCTACTTTGCCAACGTACTCGGCATAGACATGGGAATGTTCTACAAGAGAAGAGATTACACAAAGATAATCGACGGAAGAAATCCCATAGTTGCCCATGAGTTTTTGGGAAGCTCTGTTGAGGGCAAGGATGTTATAATAGTTGACGATATGATCTCATCCGGAGAGAGCATGATAGATGTTGCCAAGGAGCTTAAGAGGAGAAAGGCAAAGAGAGTATTCTGCTGTGCTACTTTCGGGCTCTTTACAAAGGGACTTAAGTCCTTTGACGAAGCCTATGAGGATGGCGTTATAGACAGGATACTTACTACAAATATGATTTATCAGAGTCCTGAGCTCTTAAAGAAAGAGTACTATATAGATGTGGATATGGCAAAATATGTCGCACTCATTATAGACTGCCTGAACCACGATAATTCCCTCAGCAGTCTTTTGAGCCCTACAGACAGGATCAACAAGAGGCTTGCAGAGTACAGAGAAAAACATTGTATTGAGGATTAATGCTTATTCATGTCAGATGACAGGAGATTTAATACATTAATAATATATACGAGCTTTGCGCTTACTGTCCTTGTGATATTTGTGCATGCTTTCAATATGGAATATGCCGGTAATTTGCTTACCGGCATAAGCTTTTTTACGGGATCGGGTTCTGCGCTCTATCAGGATGCGGACGGATCGGCTATGGCCCTTCCGCTGCTTTTTGCCCGCGTTGAAAATCTCTTTTCCGAGACCTTGGGACAGGCGGCTGTCCCCGGGTTTTTTATGATCTCAGCCTATCTTTTTTACAGAAACATAGGAAAAAGACTTACCTTCGATATGCTTGGTAAAAAGTGGAAAAGCCGTATACGCTCGCTTCTTGTGCCATATCTCCTTTGGAACCTGTTTTATCTGTTTGTAAATATTGCAGTGGACAGAGGAGCGGTTGAGCTGAGCCCTGAAAGCGTATTTTTTGCGGTGGTAAACTACAGCTACAACCCTGTGTTTTGGTATATGAAACAGCTGATACTTCTGACTGTGTTCGCTCCTTTTATACATGCCGCATTGAAAAATCGCTCAGTGGGTGCGGCATTTCTTATCGGGGCCTTTTTGTTGTCCGTGTTTTGGGCCGAGATACCTTATCATATTATTAATGAAGACGCACTGTTTTATTACATGTCAGGGGCATATATCTCGCTGCATCTGAAGGACCGGGTCGAAAAAAGGAAAAATGCGGGAGCTCCCTTGATAGCGGGGATTATGCTTTTTGTTCTTGCTTTTTTCCTTCAGGGAGTTAATTATTTCATACAAGCCCCGCAGAATGCGGTAGTTGTGACAAGTGTAGTTCCGTCCGAACATATTGCGGAGGCTGTAACAACGCTCACTGTTTTATGCAGAGCACTTATGTCTGTAGGGATATTTTTTATTACAGAGGGAATTTTGGGATATTATGAAGAAAAGAGCGGAAAAGAGCCCAAGGCCCCCGGATTTATGAAGATCAATTTCTTTATCTATGCCACTCATTACCTTATTATAAAGGCGCTAAATAAAACAGCGGAGCTCTTGGCTCCGGAGTTTTCGAGATATTATATCCTTTTTGCGCTGTATTTTGTTATGCCCTTTATCTGCGTATTTACAGCATATGGCATATCACGTTTCTTAAAAAAATATCTGCCTCGCTTTTGGAATGTTATAAGCGGAGGCAGATAAAGCTAAAACTTTTATCTTATTCTTTTACCCAACGGCCGCTTGCGCCGCAGGGGAGAACCAGGCCTGAATCTGTTACAGGAAGTCCTATTTCATCGGAGGTTACATGACCTCCGAATTTTTTCTTTACAGCAAGATTCAGCATATAGCTCAAGACTGCGGGCTGCAGGCCTGTAGTGTAGGAGTTTATAAGGAAAAACAAGGGCTCGTCGCTTATGAGCTCGCTGCAGAGCTCCACAAAGGGCCAAATGCTCTCCTCTATCTTCCAGATCTCGCCCTTGGGGCCCCTGCCGTAGGAGGGAGGATCCATGATAATAGCGTCGTATTTGTTTCCCCTTCTTATTTCGCGCTCGACAAACTTTTTACAGTCGTCAACGAGCCAGCGTACAGGAGCGCCCTCAAGGCCTGATGAAACAGCGTTTTCTTTAGCCCAGGTCACCATTCCCTTGGAAGCGTCAACATGGGCTACAGAAGCTCCTGCCGCGGCAGCGGAAAGCGTTGCTCCGCCGGTATATGCAAAGAGATTTAATACCTTCGGAGCTCTGCCTGTCTCAATCCTTCTCTCGGATATAAGGCGTGAGAACTCATCCCAGTTTGTTGCCTGCTCCGGGAAAAGGCCTGTGTGCTTAAAGGCGAAGGGCTTAAGGTTAAAGGTGAGCTTGTCTCCGTGGGTAGCATTATTGTTTAAGGAAGAAACTCCTTCGGGGAGATGATAATCGATGCTCCACTGCTCGGGAAGATCGAAAAACTCCCACTCGCCGCCTCCCTTTTGGCTTCTGTGATAGTGAGCGTTAGGCTTTCGCCAATATCCTGATCTCTTATCGCTTTTCCATATTACCTGGGGATCCGGACGAAGGAGCATATACTTCCCCCATCTTTCAAGCTTTTCTCCGTCCGAGGTATCTATGACCTCGTAATCGGTCCATCTGTCGGCTGTCCACATATATAATTTTCCTCTCAAATACTGTATTTATTCGGATAGTAGCATATGTTCCGGATTTCGTAAATATTTTGAAATAATAAATTTATTGTTAAAAACTTTAATGACTGTTATACTTTGTTGTAGTTAATATGATAGAATAAGGGCTCGTAATGCCTTAAAAGGCATTTTCGGCCCATAAGGAGAAGGGTATGAAAAATAAGGGACTCTTAATTTTTTCTTTATCGACAGCTCTCGTGGCGGCGGCCTCTTTTACTTCCCTTGCGGCCTCAGGCTGGCAGCAGGTGAACGAGAACGGAGCGGTCAGATATGTATACTATAATTCTTACGGGGATCTTGAGCGTTCCGCATGGGTGCGCGGAGATTCCGACAATCAGTGGCGCTGGCTCAATTCCGACGGATATATGGCTGTGAACAGTCTTGTGGATGACGGAAGATACTGCGTGGACGAGAACGGCCGCATGGTCGTCAACCAATGGAGACAGGTAAACATTGACGGAGAGCTCAAGTGGATGTACTTCAGCTCCACAGGAAAGGCTGTTACAGACGGTTGGAAGCAGATAAGCGGCGCATATTATTTCTTTGACGAGGACGGGATCATGCAGACCGGATGGGTCGATGAGGAGAGATACTATTGTGCCGAGAACGGAGTCATGAAAAAAGGATGGCAGCTCCTTGATCCTCCGGATGATTATGACGAGGATGACAACGGACCTCAGATAAGCAGCAATGAGGGAAAATATTGGTTCTATTTTCAGGACAGCGGCAAGGTCGTAAGGGCCGAGGGCTCCGATGATTATATCGAGAAAAAAATCGGCGACAGCAGATACTGCTTTGATGATGACGGGATCATGCAGACAGGATGGGTAAAGGTAGAGGACAGAGACCCCGCCATCAGAGGCTACAGATTCTGTGCGGATTCCGAGGATATAAACGGATTTAAGTACGGAGAGGTCTTAAGATCCACATGGTGGTCGGCGGAAGCTCCCGATGAAGACGGTTTTGACAGTGCTGATGTGAACTGGTACTATCTGGACAGGAGCGGAGAGCCCCTTGCGGGAGAGGTGACAGAGGACGGAAACGGAGTCGAGCTTTTTACTTCAGGCCTTGAAAAGGTAGAGGGAAAGACCTATTTGTTTAATGAGGTCGGAAATCCTGTATCAGGCTTAAGAAAGGTAAAGACCTCAAGCGGAAACAAGTCCATGTATTTCGGCGAGAACGAGGCCGAACCCGCACATGAGGGAACCGCAAGGATCGATGACGGAGTCGGAAATAAGGAGACCTTTGAGTTCAATTCTTCGGGATACGGTTATGACGGAGTACATGACGGAAAGCTCTACTATATGGGAAGACTTCAGAGAGCTACAGACGGAAGCCGTGCTTTCATAAGAGTAAACGGAGAGACCTATCTTGTAAACACGAGCGGAAGTATACTTAAGAACAAAGAGTATAAGTCGGACGGTGAGATAGAGTATAAGTCGGACTCAAGCGGAAGACGCAGCGGAGGCTATGGAGAGATAATAGATGCTGAGGAGCCTGAGTACACCACGGACTAAGGCACAAGGAGACTTGACCGACATATAAGGCCTTAAAATAAGGCTTATGGTTCCGATGGACGGAGCAAAACAAATTGTATTAAAAAAAATACAAAAAACAAATATATGATTATCAAAAGCACTTGCAAAGCAGGTGCTTTTGTGTTATTCTTTGTTGGCTGTGGCATGATAGCGTAGATGTGTAAGGTTGCCGCGAAGGGCGAATACATAAGCCGAGCGGGTTTTTACACGGAGCGAATGTCAGGTTAAACTCGACGACAAGTCACTGTACCAAAGAGAAATAAGCTGCTTTAGGCAGCGCGGGTGTGAGAATAAAAATGAAACACCCGATTGCGTGTACAGTCACCACTCGTCGTACCGGTTTTATTTAAAGTACGAATAGGAGGCGACTTTTTTTATGGCAAGTCAGATAATGAGAATCACACTCAAGGCTTATGATCATCAGCTTATCGATCAGTCAGCCGCAAAGATCGTGGAGAACTGCAAGAAAACAGGTTCAGAGGTTTCAGGCCCCGTGCCCTTACCTACAAAGAAGGAGGTTGTTACCATCCTCAGAGCCGTACATAAGTACAAGGACTCAAGAGAGCAGTTTGAGCAGAGAACCCACAAGAGACTTATCGATGTAATCAATCCCGGACCCAAGACAATGGAGTCACTTCAGAGACTTGATATGCCTGCAGGAGTTTACATCGACGTTCAGATGAAAAATCAGAATGACAAGAACGGAAAGAAATCACCCAGGAAGCAGCTCATCACAAGGCCTGCAGCTCCCAGAAGAACAAACAGAGCTCCCAAGAAGCCTGCTGCAGAGAAGGCTGAGTAATCCGTAAAGGTCATCAGATTTTATAGAGAACTTCATCACCGCCGACAGGTGGTGCGCTGTTCTATTATGAACGCGAAAGCGTTCCGCTGTAGATTAAAAGGAGGTAACTAATGAAGAAAGCAATACTTGCTACCAAGGTAGGAATGACTCAGATATTCGCTGAGAACGGAGAGCTCGTTCCTGTAACTGTCCTTCAGGCAGGACCCTGTGTCGTTACTCAGGTAAAGACTGTTGAGACAGACGGCTACGATGCTGTTCAGGTCGGCTTCGCCGATATAAGAGAGAAGCTTGTGAACAAGGCTCAGAAGGGACAGTTCGAGAAGGCCGGCGTTACATGTAAGAGATACTTAAGAGAATTCAGATTCGAGAATGCGGCTGAATACAACCTTAAGGACGAGATCAAGGCTGACATCTTCGCAGTAGGAGACAAGGTCGATGCAACCGCGATATCAAAGGGTAAAGGATTCCAGGGCGCTGTTAAGAGATACGGACAGCACAGAGGACCTATGAAGCACGGTTCAAAGTTCCATCGTCATCAGGGATCAAACGGTTCGGCTACAACTCCCGGACGTGTGTTCAAGGGCAAGGGAATGCCCGGACATATGGGTTCGGTTCAGAGAACTGTCGAGAATCTTGAAGTGATAAAGGTTGACGCAGAGAACAATCTGCTTTTGGTTAAGGGTTCCGTTCCCGGACCCAAGAAGTCCCTTGTCACCATCAAAGAGACTGTTAAGGTAACAAGATAGATTTGATGGAGAAGAGAAAGGAGGAACACTTAAATGGCAACAGTTGCAGTTTATAACATGCAAGGTAAAGAAGTTGATAAGATCGAGCTTAACGACAGCATCTTCGGTGTTGAGGTTAACGAGCATCTTGTACATATGGCTGTGGTTGCTCAGCTTGCCAACAAGCGTCAGGGCACACAGAAGGCAAAGAACAGATCCGAAGTTTCAGGAGGCGGAAGAAAGCCTTGGAGACAGAAGGGTACAGGCCATGCAAGACAGGGATCTATCAGAGCTCCCCAGTGGAAGGGCGGCGGAGTTGTATTTGCTCCCGCACCCAGAGATTACAGCATCAGACTCAACAAGAAAGAGAAGAGAGCTGCTCTTAAGTCGGCCCTCACCAGCAGAGTTGAGGATCAGAAGCTTGTGGTTCTCGACGAGCTTAAGCTTGACGAGGTAAAGACAAAGAACTTTATCGCTGTTCTCAAGGCTCTTAATCTTGACAAGGCACTCTTTGTTCTTGATGACAATGACAAGAATGTAATCCTTTCAGCAAGGAACATTCCTGATGTAAAGACAGCTCAGGTGAACGAGCTCAATGTTTACGATGTACTTAAGTACAACACAGTAGTTCTCACAAAGAAGGCTGTTTCAGATATTGAGGAGGTATATGCATAATGGCTGATTTAAAATATTATGATGTCATCCTTCGCCCGGTTATAACCGAGACATCCATGAATGCCATGGCGGAGAAGAAGTACACCTTCCTCGTAGCTCCCGAGGCCACAAAGACACAGGTTAAGGAAGCTGTGGAAAAAATGTTCCCCGGAACAAAGGTTGACAAGGTCAACACATATAATGCTCCCGGTAAGGACAGAAGAAGAGGAATGATCATCGGAAAGACAGCAAAGACCAAAAAGGCCGTTGTAAAGCTTACCGCTGATTCCAAGGATATCGAGATATTCCAGGGCTTATAATCGAAGCCCCAAATATGCAGAGAAAACTGCGAAAATAAATTGATTGAAGGAGAAATGACCGGTTATGGGTATTAAAACATACAGACCTTATACACCCTCCAGAAGGCATATGACAGGCTCTGATTTCTCAGAGGTTACAAAGAAGTCTCCCGAGAAGTCTCTCCTTGCAGGAAAGAAGAAGACTGCAGGACGTAACAATCAGGGTAAGATAACAGTCAGACACCACGGCGGCGGAAACAGACAGAAATACAGAATAGTTGATTTCAAGAGAAATAAGAAGGACGGAATCTCAGCTACAGTTCTCGGAATCGAGTACGATCCCAACAGAACAGCAAACATAGCACTTATCTGCTACGAGGACGGAGAGAAGGCATACATCCTTGCACCTCTCGGACTCAAGGACGGAATGAAGGTTATGAACGGCGAGAATGCCGAGGCTAAGGTAGGAAACTGCCTCCCTCTTTCAAAGATCCCCGTTGGTTCATCAATACACAATATTGAGCTTATTCCCGGAAAGGGCGGACAGCTTGTTCGTTCAGCAGGAAACAGCGCACAGCTCATGGCTAAGGAAGGAAAGTACGCTACATTGAGGCTTCCCTCAGGCGAGATGAGAATGGTTCCCATCGAGTGCCGCGCTACTATCGGAGTTATCGGAAACGTTGATCACAACCTTATCAACTACGGAAAAGCAGGACGTAAGAGACATATGGGTATCAGACCTACAGTCCGCGGTTCAGTCATGAACCCTAACGACCATCCCCACGGAGGTGGAGAAGGTAAGTGCGGAATCGGTCGTCCCGGTCCCTCAACACCTTGGGGCAAGCCTGCTCTCGGTCTTAAGACAAGAAAGAGAAACAAGCAGTCCAATAAGTTGATCGTAAGAAGACGTGATGGAAGAGCCATCAAGTAATTAAGGAGGATAAAAGGATATGGCAAGTCGTTCATTAAAGAAGGGACCTTTTGCTGACGCTCACCTTCTCAAGAAGGTTGACGCTATGAATGCAAGCGGTCAGAAATCGGTAATCAAAACTTGGTCACGCCGTTCTACTATCTTCCCTCAGATGGTCGGACACACAATCGCTGTGCATGACGGCAGAAAGCATGTTCCTGTATACATCACAGAGGACATGGTAGGACATAAGTTGGGTGAGTTCGTTGCCACAAGGACCTTCAGAGGTCACGGCAAGGACGAGAAGAAGACATCAGTAAGGTAAGCTAAAGCGCGAAAGGAGGTTTTACTATGGCAAAGGGACATAGATCACAAATAAAGAGAGAAAGAAATGCCAATAAGGACAGAAGACCGAGCGCTAAGCTTTCATACGCAAGAGTCTCAGTTCAGAAGGCATGCTTCGTATTGGATGCCATCAGAGGCAAGGATTTAGAGACAGCTATCGGTATAGTTACTTATAACCCCAGATATGCTTCATCCTTAGTAAAGAAGTTACTTGAGTCCGCAGCAGCAAATGCGGAGAACAACAATAACATGGACAGAGATAACCTTTATGTGGCTGAGTGCTACGCTAATAAGGGACCTACCATGAAGAGAATACATCCGAGAGCACAGGGCAGAGCTTATCGTATAGAGAAGAGAACAAGCCACATCACTGTTGTTCTTGACGAGAAGAAGTAAGGAGGAGAGCATGGGACAGAAAGTTAATCCACACGGCCTTAGAGTTGGTGTCATCAAAGACTGGGATTCCAAATGGTATGCTGAAGGCAAGGACTTCGCAGATGCCCTTGTGGAAGATTATAATATAAGAAAATTCCTCAAGAAGAGGCTTTATGCAGCAGGTATCGCAAAGATCGAGGTTGAGAGAGCCGCTGACAGAGTAAGAGTTATCATCTACACAGCTAAGCCCGGAGTTGTTATCGGTAAGGGCGGAGCAGGAATCGAGAAGCTTAAGGGCGAGACCCAGAAGTTTACTTCAAAGAAGCTCTTCATCGACATTAAGGAGATCAAGAGACCTGACAGAGACGCACAGCTCGTTGCTGAGAACATCGCTCAGCAGCTTGAGAACCGTGTATCTTTCAGAAGAGCATTAAAGCAGGCTATGCAGAGAACAATGAAGTCCGGAGCTCTCGGAATCAAGGCCGCTGTTTCAGGAAGACTTGCGGGAGCTGATATCGCTCGTTCAGAGTTCTATTCAGAGGGAACTATTCCTCTTCAGACATTGAGAGCTGACATAGATTACGGATTTGCCGAGGCTGATACAACCTACGGTAAGCTCGGAATCAAGGTTTGGATCTACAAGGGTGAGGTCCTTCCGGGAAGAAACAAGAAAGAAGGGAGCGATAAATAATCATGTTAATGCCAAAAAGAACTAAGTATCGTAAGCAGCAGCGTGGTTCTATGAAGGGCAAAGCCACCAGAGGCAACAAGATTGCATACGGTGAGTACGGCCTTGTCGCTACCGAGCCCTGCTGGCTTAAGTCAAATCAGATAGAGGCAGCCCGTGTTGCCATGACTCGTTACATCAAGCGTGGCGGACAGGTTTGGATAAAGGTATTCCCCGACAAGCCTGTTACTTCAAAGCCTATCGGAGTACGTATGGGTTCAGGAAAGGGCGCAGTTGAGTATTATGTAGCAGTAGTTAAGCCGGGACGCGTTCTCTTTGAGATCGCAGGTGTTCCGGAGGAAACAGCCAGAGAAGCATTACGTCTTGCAATGCATAAGTTACCGCTTACATGCAAGATCGCTTCCAAAGCAGACTTAGAAGGCGGTGATAACAGTGAAAAGTAAAAAGTATGTTGAAGAGCTGAAGGCAAAGGATATCGCTGCTTTAAAGGAAGACCTTGTAGCAGCAAAGAAGGAACTTTTCAATTTAAGATTCCAGAACGCGACCAATCAGTTGGATAACACTTCAAGGATCAGCGAGGTAAGAAAGAACATCGCAAGAATACAGACTGTTATCACTGAGAAGTCCAAGCTTGCATAACCGGAGAAAGGAGAACATTAACCGTGGAAAGAAATCTCAGAAAAACACGTACCGGTAAGGTAGTTAGCAATAAGATGGATAAAACCATAACTGTAGCTATCGAGGATAATGTTAAACATCCTTTGATCGGTAAGATTGTAAAGAAGACCTACACTCTTAAGGCTCATGATGAGAAGAACGAGTGCAATGAAGGCGATACAGTAGAAGTTATGGAGACAAGACCTCTCTCTAAGACAAAGAGATGGAGACTTGTGAGAATAGTTGAGAAGGCTAAATAATAGGAGAAAGGAGTCTGGATATGGTACAGCAGGAAACAAGACTTGCAGTCGCTGACAATACCGGTGCAAAAGAACTCCTTTGCATCCGTGTAATGGGCGGCTCAACAAGAAGATATGCGCGCATCGGAGACATAATTATCGCTTCGGTAAAAGACGCTACACCCGGCGGCGTTGTTAAGAAGGGAGACGTTGTTAAGGCGGTGGTTGTACGTACAGTTCAGCCCACCAGACGTAAGAACGGCTCATACATCAGATTCGACGAGAATGCCGCAGTTATTATAAAGGACGACAAAACACCCAGAGGAACCCGTATTTTCGGGCCCGTAGCCAGAGAGCTTCGTGACCATCAGTTCATGAAGATCGTATCTCTTGCTCCGGAAGTATTATAAGGAGGTGCCTGAAATGCGTAAGATCAAGAAAGACGATATGGTCAGAATCATAGCGGGAAAAGATAAAGGCAGAGACGGCAAGGTATTGAGCGTAGACACAAAGAAGAACAGAGTCACTGTTGAAGGCTGCAACATGGTTACCAAGCATCAGAAGCCCTCTGCAGGAAATCCCCAGGGTGGAATCATTCAGAAGGAGAACCCCATCCACATCTCAAACGTAATGCTTCTCGTGGACGGTGAGCCCACAAGAGTAGGCTTTAAGATGGAAGGTGACAAGAAGGTTCGTGTCGCAAAGAAGACCGGCAAGGTAATAGGCTAAGCGAAAGGAGGAAAAAACTGTGGCCAGATTAAAAGACATCTACAATTCAGAGATAAAGGATGCCATGATCAAGAAGTTCGGTTACAAGAACATCATGGAAGTTCCCAAGTTAGAGAAGATAGTCATCAACATGGGCGTTGGTGAAGCTAAAGAAAATGCCAAGGTTTTGGACTCTGCTGTCAGAGATCTTGAGATCATCTCAGGACAGCACGCTGTAACCACCAAGGCAAGAAAGTCAGTTGCTAACTTCAAGATCCGTGAGGGCATGCCCATCGGATGCAAGGTTACTCTTCGCGGCGAGAAGATGTATGATTTTGCTGATCGCCTTATAAACCTCGCACTCCCCAGAGTACGCGACTTCAGAGGCGTTAACCCTAACGCATTCGACGGAAGAGGTAACTACTCACTTGGAATCAAGGAGCAGCTTATCTTCCCCGAGATCGAGTACGATAAGATAGACAAGACCAGAGGTATGGATATAATATTCGTTACCACAGCAAAGACCGATGAAGAGGCACGCGAGCTTTTGAGGCTCTTCAACATGCCTTTTGCAAAGAATTAGGAGGAAGAGACACATGGCTAAAACTTCTATGAAGATTAAGCAGCAGCGCCCTGCAAAGTTCTCTACAAGAGAGTACAACAGATGCAGAATCTGCGGAAGACCCCACGCATATTTGAGAAAGTACGGCATCTGCCGTATCTGCTTCAGAGAGCTTGCGTACAAGGGTGAGATTCCCGGTGTCAAGAAAGCTTCCTGGTAAACCGGAACAAAGCCGGCTTAATGCCGGCATAAATTCAAATATAATTTAGGAGGATATCCGTAAAATGACTATGAGTGATCCTATTGCAGATATGCTTACAAGAATTCGTAATGCAAATATCCGCAAGCATGAGACAGTTGATGTTCCCTCTTCAAAGATGAAATTGGCTATAGCTGATATACTCGTAAACGAGGGATATGTTGAGAAGTATGAGCTTGTTGAGAATGGAAAGTACAAGGACATCAGACTTACACTTAAGTATACTCCCGACAAGAGCCAGAGAATAATCACAGGACTTAAGAGAATATCAAAGCCCGGACTCAGAGTATACGCAGGTAAGGAAGACATGCCCAAGGTTCTCGGCGGACTCGGAACAGCTATCGTTTCAACAAACGAGGGCGTACTCACAGATAAGGAAGCAAGAAAAAGAGGAATCGGCGGCGAGGTCCTCTGCTTCATCTGGTAATTATTCAGCTATAAACAAATTCTGATAAAGAATTCTGAAAACAGCCTCACAGAGGCCGGTAATTTAAGAAGGAGGAAAATACAATGTCAAGAATCGGCAGAATGCCGGTTGCAGTCCCTCAGGGAGTGACTGTGACAATCGGAGATGACAACCTTGTGACTGTAAAGGGTCCCAAGGGAACACTCGAGAGACAATTCGCTCACGAGCTTAAAATCGAGCAGGCAGACGGAACAATAACTGTTTCAAGACCTAATGACCTTAAGAGAATCAAAGCTCTTCACGGACTTACAAGAACTCTTATCCACAACATGGTAACAGGCGTTACCGAGGGATACCAGAAGGTACTTGAGGTAAACGGTGTAGGTTACAGAGCTGCAAAGCAGGGTAACAAGCTTATCCTTAACCTCGGATACTCACATCCCGTTGAGATGGAGGATCCCGAAGGAATAGAGACTGTATGCGACGGCCAGAACAAGATAATCGTAAAAGGTATCTCAAAGGAGAAGGTCGGACAGTATGCAGCAGAGATAAGGACAAAGAGACCTCCTGAGCCTTACAAGGGCAAGGGAATCAAGTATGAGACCGAGACTATCAGACGTAAAGTCGGTAAGACAGGTAAGAAATAAATAAGGAGAGTGTAGAGAATGATTAACAAAAAGTCAAAAAGCGAAATTCGCGCAAAGAAGCACGCAAGACTTCGTAATCGTATCTCGGGAACACCTGAGAGACCTCGTCTTAGCGTATTCAGAAGTAATAATCATATGTATGCTCAAATTATTGATGACACCTGCGGCAATACTTTGGTAGCTGCATCAACAATGGATAAGGGCGCAGAGCTTGAGCATACAGATAACATTGAAGCCGCAGCCTTTGTAGGAACTTCTATCGCAAAGAAGGCACTTGAGAAGGGTATCACAAAGGTGGTATTCGACAGAGGCGGTTTCATCTACCACGGCAGAGTAAAGGCATTGGCAGAAGCGGCACGTGAAGCCGGACTTGAATTCTAAGGGAGGAGATGGAATATGAAGCGTAATATAATTGATCCCAAGTCATTAGAATTAAACGACAAAGTTGTGGCTATTAAGCGTGTATCAAAGACCGTTAAGGGCGGACGTACCATGAGATTCTCAGCTTTAGTGGTTGTAGGAGATGGCAACGGACATGTAGGAGCAGGTCTCGGCAAGGCTGCTGAGGTACCTGAGGCTATAAGAAAAGGTAAAGAGGCTGCACAGAAGAACCTTATTGCAATCCCTCTTGACAAGAATAACAGCGTTCCTCACGATTACACAGGAAAGTTCGGAAGCTCATCAGTTCTTCTTAAGAGAGCTCCCGAGGGTACCGGTGTTATCGCAGGAGGCCCCGCTCGTTCTGTACTTGAGCTTGCGGGAATCAAGAACATTCGTACCAAGGCTCTTGGCTCAACAAACAAGGTAAACTGCGTACTTGCAACACTTGAAGGCTTAAAGAGCATGAAGACACCCGAGGAGTATGCAAAGCTTCGCGGAAAGACAGTCAAGGAAATTTTAGGTTAATAGGAGGATAAAGAGATGGCAGAAAAGAAATTGAAAGTAACTCTTGTAAAGTCCCCTATAGGCGCAGTTCCTAAGCACAGAGCAACAGTAGCAGCTTTAGGACTCCATAAAGTCAACAGATCAAACGAACTTCCGGACAATGCAGCTGTAAGAGGCATGATCAAGGCCGTAAGTTACATGGTTAAGGTTGAAGAACTTTAATAAGGAGGTTAGTGATGGAATTATCAAATTTAAAGCCTGCTGCAGGTTCTAAGCACAGCAATAACTTCAGAAAAGGCCGTGGCCACGGTTCAGGAAACGGAAAGACTGCAGGTTACGGACATAAGGGACAGAAGGCTCGTTCAGGAGCACCCAGACCCGGATTCGAGGGTGGACAGATGCCCCTTTACAGAAGACTTCCCAAGAGAGGCTTCAACAACAGAAACAGGAAGGAGTTCATCGGAATCAATGTCAGCACCCTTGATAAGAGATTTGAGGACGGCGCTGTAGTTGATGTAAAGACACTTCTTGAGATGAACATAATCAAGGATACCCTTGATGGAGTAAAGATCCTCGGAAATGGAGAGATCAACAAGAAACTTACTGTTAAAGTAAATGCATATTCAGAAGCGGCTAAGCAGAAAATTGAAGCCGCAGGCGGAACCTGCGAGGTATTATAATTATGTGGAAATTACTAAAAAATGCATGGAAGGTTGAGGAAGTAAGAAAAAAGCTTATTTTCACATTCTTCATGCTGATAGTAATTAGATTCGGATCAGTTCTCCCTATACCCGGCGTAAACACCGGGTATTTCGCGGGACTGTTTGAAGGCTTAAGCGGAACAGATGCTTTCGGCTGGTTCAATGCAATGACGGGAGGCTCGTTTACCGACCTCTCCGTTTTCGCACTGAGCATTACCCCTTATATCACGTCCTCCATCATAATGCAGCTCTTGACTATTGCAATACCTGCACTGGAAGAGCTCCATAAGGACGGAGAGGAAGGGCGTAAAAAGATAGCAGAATATACCCGCTATTTGACAGTAGCTCTTGCTCTTATTGAATCCTTGGCCATGGCTGTAGGATTCGGAGGCAGAGGGCTTCTTATTAATTTCAACGTCTGGAGCGTTATAATTACAGTCGTAACAATGACAGCAGGATCTGCACTTCTCATGTGGATAGGAGAGAGGATCACAGAGAAGGGTGTGGGTAACGGTATATCCATAGTCCTCCTCTTCAACATCATCTCAAGCCTTCCTGATGACCTTGAAGGACTTTATGCAAGATTTATGATGGGCAGAAACATCGGAATTCAAGCTATTATAGGGCTTGTGATAATACTTATCATACTTGCAATGGTGGTTTTCGTAGTTGTGCTTAACGATGCGACAAGGAACATACCTGTACAGTACTCAAGAAAGATGCAGGGAAGAAGGATGCTCGGAGGAAGCGGCTCAAATATCCCTCTCAAGGTAAATACAGCGGGAGTTATTCCTGTTATATTTGCTTCATCCATAATGTCTATGCCTGTAGTTATTTCAAGCTTTTTGAGTGTGGATTACAGTACTATAGGTGGTAAGATCATTCTTGCCTTAAATTCAAGCAGTTGGTGTAATCCTGCTATGCCTTGGGCATCTGTAGGACTTGTGATCTACATAGCGCTTGTTATACTGTTTGCGTATTTCTATACATCAATAACCTTCAATCCCTTGGAGGTTGCGAACAATATGAAAAAGAGCGGCGGATTCATCCCCGGAATAAGACCCGGAAAGCCCACAAGCGACTACCTTCAGAGCATACTCAACTACATAATTTTCATAGGTGCTGTGGGCCTTACGATAGTTTGTGTTATCCCTATCATCTTTTCCGGAGTTTTCGGGGTAGGACATTTATCTTTCACAGGAACCTCGCTTATCATTATCGTAGGCGTGGTACTTGAAACGATAAAGGCTGTTGAGTCGCAGCTTCTTGTAAGGAATTACAAGGGCTTCCTCAACGATTAAACAGGAGAAAATATGAAGATAATTATGTTGGGTGCCCCGGGGGCGGGCAAAGGAACGCAAGCCGTAAAGATAGCAAAGGAATATAGCATACCTCATGTATCTACAGGTGATATATTCCGTGCTAATATAAAAAACGGCACAGAGCTCGGGAAAAAAGCAAAATCATATATGGATAAGGGACAGCTTGTCCCTGATGAGGTTACAATTGAAATGCTTCTTAAGAGGATAGAAGAGGACGACTGCGGGGGCGGTTATGTTCTCGACGGATTTCCCAGGACTATTGCCCAGGCAGAGAGCCTTAAGAAATCTCTTGAAGCAAAAAAGCAAAAGATCGATTATGCAATAAACATAGATGTTCCTGATTCGGCTATAGTAGAGAGGATGTCCGGAAGAAGGAGCTGTCCCAAATGCGGTGCCAGCTACCATGTATCCTTCAATCCTCCGAAAAAGGAAGGAACATGTGATAATTGCGGCGAGTCGCTTATCCAGAGAGATGACGACAAGCCTGAAACAGTGGAAAAGAGACTTGAAGTTTACCATGAGCAGACTAAGCCTCTTGTTGACTACTATGACAGCGAAGGAATTTTAAAGACTGTGGACGGTACAAAAACTACTGACGAGGTCTTTAAAGCTATTGCGGAGGTACTCAAATAAATGGTGACTGTAAAGTCCGAACACGAAATACAGCTTATGAGAGAAGCAGGTCTTATTCTCGCCGAGGTTCACATGAGGCTCGGCGAGGAGATAAAGGCCGGCATGACGACGAAACAGGTGGACAGGCTCTGTGAAAAACTTATCAGAAGCCATAACTGTGAGCCTTCATTCCTCGGATACGAGGGATATCCCGCTTCGGTATGTGTGTCCATAAACGATGAAGTTGTTCATGGCATACCCAGTGATGACAGGATAATAATGGAAGGCGATATAGTGAGCCTTGACACAGGCGTCATCTGGAAGGGATGGCAGTCGGATGCGGCAAGGACACATGCCATAGGTAAAGTAAGCGATGAGGCGTTAAAGCTTATCGAAGTTACAAGGCAGAGCTTCTTTGAGGGAATAAAAGCCGCAATTCCGGGAAATCATATAAATGATATCGGAAGAGCTATTGAGAATTATGTAAAGCCCTATAAGTTCGGAATAGTGGAGGATCTTGTAGGACACGGCATAGGACGTGAGATGCATGAGGAGCCTGAGGTGCCTAACTTCTACACAAAGAGGAAGGGTATAAAACTTCAGAAGGGCATGACCTTGGCGGTAGAACCTATGATAAACGCCGGCACCTGGGAAGTTGCATGGACCGAGGACGATGACTGGACTGTATACACAAGAGACGGCTCTCTCTCAGCCCACTATGAAAACACTATCGCGATAACAGACGGGGAGCCCGAGGTATTGAGCCTTCTTCCCGAAGAAAAGAAGCTGTATAACGTTAAGTGATAAGGAGGATGCGGATGTCAAAGGCAGACGTGATTGAAATTGAAGGAACAGTAGTTGAGAAGTTACCTAACGCTATGTTTCAGGTGGAACTTGAAAACGGACATCAGGTGCTTGCCCACATCAGCGGAAAGCTCCGAATGAATTATATAAGGATACTGCCCGGAGACAAAGTCACAATAGAGATGAGCCCCTATGATCTGACAAAGGGACGCATAATCTGGAGAGACAAGTAATCTCAAAGGGCTAAACAAAATATGGAAGATATACTTGCATTATAGCTTTTATTCTGCTATAATGCTTTAGCAACTCTGTCCATAGGATAGAAAGGAGATTAACATGAAAGTCAGATCTTCAGTAAAACCTATATGCGAAAAGTGTAAGGTTATCAAGAGAAAGGGCGTTATCAGAATAATCTGTGAAAACCCCAAACACAAACAGAGACAAGGTTAATTAGGAGGTAGAACATGGCTCGTATTGCAGGTGTTGATTTGCCTAGAGAGAAGCGTGTTGAGATCGGTCTTACCTATATCTATGGTATAGGACTTCCCTCTTCAAAGCGTATCTTAAAGGATGCCGGTGTCAATCCGGATACACGTGTAAAGGATCTTACTGACGACGAAGTAAAGAAGCTCGCAGAGGTCATCGCAGAGTCTCAGGTAGTTGAAGGAGATCTCAGAAGAGAGATCGCTATGAATATCAAGAGACTTCAGGAGATCGGATGCTACAGAGGTATTCGTCACAGAAAGGGACTTCCCGTGCGCGGTCAGAAGACAAAGACCAACGCAAGAACACGTAAGGGACCCAAGAAGACAGTAGCAAACAAGAAGAAGTAATAAGAGACAACAGACGAATCGGGTTTTGCATGTTTTAAAAACAGGAAACAACGATTTAGGAAGAAGAAAGTAGGTTAGTTTGATATGGCAAAAAAAGTGTCAGCAGGCGCTAAGAAAGTAACAAAGAAGCGCGTAAAGAAAAACGTTGAACGCGGACAGGCACATATCCAGTCATCATTCAATAACACGATCGTTACATTGACTGATGCACAGGGTAACGCATTATCATGGGCAAGTGCCGGTGGTCTGGGATTTAGAGGTTCAAGGAAATCTACTCCGTATGCGGCTCAGATGGCAGCAGAAACTGCTACTAAGGCGGCTTTAGCGCATGGCTTAAAGTATGTGGATGTTATGGTTAAGGGTCCCGGATCGGGACGTGAAGCAGCAATCCGTGCACTTCAGGCAGCTGGATTGCAGGTTACCAGCATTAAGGATGTTACACCCGTTCCTCACAACGGATGCCGTCCGCCCAAGCGTAGAAGAGTCTAATTAGGAGGTAAGCAAAGTGGCAGTAGATAGAGTTCCTGTTCTTAAAAGATGCAGATCCCTTGGACTGGATCCTGTATTCTTAGGAATTGATAAAAAGTCTAAAAGACAGTCAGCAAGAACCGGTAAGAAGGTTTCAGAGTACGGACTTCAGCTTAGAGAGAAGCAGAAGGCTAAATTCATCTATGGCGTTCTTGAGAAGCCTTTCCGTAACTATTATGAGAAAGCTACTCGTATGAACGGACAGAGTGGTGAGAATCTTATGATCCTTCTCGAGTCAAGACTTGACAATGTTATCTTCCGTCTCGGATTTGCGAGAACAAGAAAAGAGGCAAGACAGATAGTTGATCACAAGCATGTTACTGTAAACGGCAAGCAGGTCAATATCCCCTCATACCTTGTTAAGGCAGGCGACGAGATCGAGATAAAAGAGAAATACAAATCAGCACAGAGATATAAGGATGTTCTTGAGGTTACAGGAGGACGTCTCATTCCCGAGTGGCTTGAGGCAGATCAGGACAACCTCAAGGGAACAGTCAAGACACTTCCCAAGAGAAGCGATATAGACGTTCCTGTTGATGAGATGCTTATAGTCGAGTTGTACTCAAAGTAATAGTATAGCGGCATCTTTGCCCGAATGTAAAAAGAGGAGGGCTTTACGTGTTTGATTTTGAAAAACCGAATATAGAGATCGCAGAAATCTCTGATGATAAGAAATACGGCAAATTCATATGCGAACCTCTTGAGAGAGGATATGGCATTACTCTCGGAAATTCACTCCGCAGAATAATGCTTTCCTCCCTTCCGGGATGTGCGGTAAGCAGAATAAAGATAGACGGAGTTCTCCATGAGTTTTCCTCTATCCCCGGAGTTAAAGAGGACGTGACTGAAATTGTTATGAATATCAAGGAGCTTGCTTTAAAGAACCACTCTTCAAGCGGTGAAGTAAAGACAGCTTATATCGACTTTGAGGGAGCGGGAGTTGTAAAAGCTTCCGACATTCAGGTCGACAGTGATATTGAAATAATGAACCCCGACCTTACAATAGCTACATTAAGCGGCCCCGGGGCTAAGCTCAATATGGAGCTTACAATAACAACAGGCCGCGGCTATGCGGGCGCTGACAAGAACAAATCAGATGACCTTCCTATAGGATGCATTGCTATAGATTCAATTTACACACCTGTAGAGAGAGTCAACATGACTGTTGAAAACACTCGTGTAGGTCAGCAGACCGACTATGACAAACTCACTTTGGATGTTTATACAAACGGAACCCTTGAGCCTGATGAGGCGGTGAGCCTTGCAGCCAAGGTATTGAGTGAGCACCTTAATCTTTTCATAGATCTTTCCGAGAACGCTAAGACCGCTGAGGTCATGATTGAGAAGGAAGACGATGAGAAGGGCAAGGTACTTGAGATGAATATTGACGAGCTGGAGCTTTCGGTTCGTTCATATAACTGTCTCAAGAGAGCAGGCATCAATACTGTTGAGGAGCTCTGCTCGAAAACTCCCGATGATATGATGAAGGTCAGAAACCTTGGACGCAAGTCTCTTGAAGAAGTTCTTGCAAAGCTTAAGGAGTTAGGCCTCAGCCTTAACATGGGAGAAGAGGCATAATCGTATAATTAATAATTGATACAGATTAGCCCATCGATAAGACCACAGGCACGATAGGAGGAAAATAAAATGCCGGGATACAGAAAATTAGGAAAAACAACACCTCAGAGAAAGGCCCTTTTAAGAAATCAGGTTACTGCTCTTTTATATCATGGAAAGATCAGAACCACAGAGGCCAGAGCTAAGGAGATCCGCAAGCAGGCTGAGAAGCTTATCGCACTTGCAGTAAGAGAGAAGGATAACTTTGAGACAGTTACTGTAAAGGCTAAGGTTGCTAAGAAGGACAGCGACGGAAAGCGCGTTAAGGAAGTTAAAGAGATCAACGGTAAGCAGAAGAAGGTTACTGTTTATGATGAGGTTGAGAAGCAGATCAAGAAGGATCTTCCCTCGAGACTTCACGCAAGACGCCAGATACTTAGCGTTCTCTATGATGTAACTGAGGTTCCTACAAAGAATGCAGGACGCAAGGCAAACACCAAAAAGGCAGATATAGCAGCTAAGCTTTTCGATGAGTATGCACCCAAGTATGCTTCAAGAAACGGTGGATACACAAGAATCGTTAAGATCGGACCTCGTAAGGGTGATGCAGCTATGGAAGTTCTTATAGAGCTTGTTTAATTTTCTCTATTTAGGATTTACAGGAAATTCGATTTTATAAAAACAGAAAACCGCATTGAATGAGGATAAAAAAGTATATTTCAGCGTGTCGTGAAAAACGGCACGCTGTTTTGCTTCTGTAAAGGTTTTGTCACAAAAAAGTAAATTGACTCTCCCATAAGCTCCGGTTATAATAAAATCAAGAAAGTGTATTAACTAAATGTACAGGAGAGGGCTATGAAAAAGATTATAAGTTTGATAACAGTGGCAAGTTTAGTGTCTTCAATGCTGTGCAGTACCGCCTTTGCAAGAGTATACTATGATGATAAGTATAAGGCTATTCCCAGTGTGAGGATAAAAGTGGAGACCGGAGAGCTTGACTTGGGGGATGAGCTCAGTGACAGCGCTGATTCCTATGTTTCTGTTCCGGAGAACGAGTACTATACTCTTGACGATGCTGAGTGGATAGATTCCGTATATCAGTTGAAGGTAGGAGATGCACCTCGAATGAGAGTATGGCTTTCCAATGCAGGGAGAGAAGTCAGCAACAGCAACTATTCGACATACTATGAATTCAGGGGAAGCTACACATCGTCAAATGTTCGTATTACAAATGGAGAGTTTATTTCAGCCTCCAAGAGAGACTCCGGAGATACGCTGGAGGTAGTACTCAGGATAGACCCTGTAAAGGGAACTTATGATTCGCCTGTTTCGGCGGATTGGGGATCTCAGAGAGGCATGGCCACATGGGAGGAGCCTTCAAATGGCTCAGGATATTATGATGTTGTCTGCTACAGGGGTTCAACGGTAGTTAAGAGACTTAACAGCTATCACGGAACAAGCTATAATTTCTACCCTTACATGACAAAAGAAGGAGATTACAGCTTCAGAGTGAGAACAGTTTCATCTTCAGGCAGCTCGGTGGGAAAAGATTCTGACTGGATGGAGTCGGGTTTGCTTACTATAGAGGCAAATCAGGTGTCTGACGGCTCGGGACAGACGACAGCCGATGAGAATGGAGGAAATCAAACTCTTGACGGAAATTCATATCCTAACGGTACCGGTAATGCAAATGTAGCAGGCTGGATACAGCAGGGCAGCAATTATTATTTCAGATATCCGAATGGAACCTATGTGACTGACGGCTGGTTAAATCTGAACGGAACTTACTATATGTTTGATTCCACAGGACGTATGCTTACGGGCTGGCATCAGAATAAGTACGGAATATGGTACTATATGGATAATAACGGGAAGATGCATACAGGCTGGCTTAAGGACGGAAACTATTGGTATTTCCTCAATACCACAAAGGATGTCTACGAGGGCTGCATGGTGCGCGGTTGGTGGACCTGGGACGGACGCAAGTATTACTTTAATGACTCGGGAATAATGGTTACAGGTTGGTATCAAGTAGACGGTAACTGGTATTATTTCTATCCTGAGGGAAGTACAAACGGAGGCCCCTACGGATATATGGCTACAAATACCGATATAGGCGTATTTCATGTTGATGCCGATGGGGTATGGAGAGGATAGAAAGATACAAAGAGGCATAGAACAGGCTTCTGATATATAAAATAACAAAGGTATAAAAAAGAGAGCAAGTCCGGCTGTGCAAATGGACAGTCTTGCTCTCTTTTTATCCTTTACTTTTCCTGCATGTAAAGTTATACTTTATAAATATGAAAATAATTGATGCTGTGCATGTGTTCTTTGACTACATGCGAAGAGATGAAAATGACAAGATCGAGGAGATAAGCCCTGCTCTTTCAGATATGAATCTGGAAATAGAGAAGGGCAGTTTTGTGTGCGTTCTGGGGCATAATGGCTCAGGGAAATCTACCTTTGCAAAGATGGTAAACGGACTTCTGCTGCCTAAAAAAGGGAAAGTCTATGTGGAGGAAATGGATACAGCGGATGACAGCCTGCTGCTTAAGATAAGGGAAACTGCAGGAATGGTTTTCCAGAATCCGGACAATCAGATAATCGGAAATATTGTCGAGGAGGATGTAGCTTTCGGTCCCGAAAATATAGGAGTTCCTACTGATGAAATAAGACAGAGGGTGGATGCTTCTCTTAAGGCTGTCAATATGACAAAGTACAGAAAAAAATCTCCCGGGAGACTATCGGGAGGCCAGAAGCAGAGAGTCGCCATAGCCGGAGTCATGGCTATGAAGCCGGAGTGCATAATACTTGACGAGCCTACCGCCATGCTTGACCCCATAGGAAGAAAGGATGTCATAAGGACAGTAAGAGAGCTTAACAAAAAAGAAGGTATAACCATTGTCCTCATTACACATTACATGGAGGAGGCTGTAGATGCCGACAGGATAATCGTGATGGATGAGGGACATGTGGTAATGGACGGAAAGCCTGAGGATATATTTAAGAGAGTCGAGGAGCTTAAGGCTTTAAGACTTGATGTCCCCCAAGTGACTGAGCTTGCTTACGAACTGAGAAAAGCCGGGCTGCCGCTTCCTGAATGCGTTTTGAGAAGAGAGGAACTCTGTGACATTTTGACGAAGCTTTTGAAGCCTGTTGAATCATTTAAAAGACCTGCTGATGGTCATAACTTTTGAAGGGAGAATAATGTCTTTACGAGTTGAAAACTTAAGCTATATATACCAAGCGGGAACCGCTATGGAATCCTATGCCCTGAGGGATATATCCTTCGAGACACGAGAAGGAGAGTTTATTGGACTTATAGGACATACAGGCTCGGGAAAGTCCACGCTCATACAGCATTTAAACGGACTTATAAAGCCCACGGAGGGCCATATATTCTACAATGACAGAGATATTTATTCCGAGGGAATGAGCCTTAAGGAACTTAGGCAAAAGGTGGGCCTTGTGTTTCAGTACCCAGAGTATCAGCTTTTCGAGACGGATGTTATTACAGATGTGAAATTCGGACCCAAAAACATGGGCCTTTCTGATTCTGAAGCTGAGGAGGCGGCAAAAAGAGCTCTTGAGCTTTCGGGCATAGGAGAGGAATTTTACAAAAGGTCTCCCTTTGAGCTTTCGGGAGGGCAAAAGAGGAGAGTTGCCATTGCCGGAGTGCTTGCCATGGATCCCGAGGTACTCATACTTGACGAGCCTGCTGCAGGACTTGATCCTCTCGGAAAGAATGAGATACTTTCGACTATTGAACGACTTCACCACGAGAGAAAAAATACCATAATAATGGTATCTCACAGTATGGAAGATGTGGCTGAATATGCGGACAGGATAATGGTTCTTGACAGCGGAAGGCTTGTTTATTTCGATGAGCCGAAGGTGGTGTTCAGGCACTATGAGGAGCTTGAGAAAATGGGCCTTTCGGCGCCTCAGATAACCTATCTTATGGGAGATCTGAAAAAGAGAGGCCTTGATGTGGACGATTCCATAGGCACAGTTGAGGCGGCGAAGGCGGAGATACTGATGCTGTGGAAAGGAAAACAAAAATATAACAAAGAATAAGAAAATACAATAAATAAGAAAATACCATAAAAGCATAAGATAATAATACAGAAAAGAGCAAGGAATGTTAAGAGATATAACGATTGGACAATATTATCCCTCCGACTCGCTGATACACAGGCTTGATCCCAGAGTGAAGCTGGCCTCCACAATGCTGTTTCTGATATCGCTTTTTATCACAGGCAGCATTGCAGCCTATATTTTTGCAGGCCTTGTACTGCTTTTGGTCATAAGGATAAGCAGGATACCTGTAAAATTTATAGTTAAGGGGCTTAAGGCTGTATTTATACTTCTTTTGATAAGCGTATCCTTCAACCTGTTTTTGACTCCGGGCGAGGTTATATTTAAGCTTGGCTTTTTGCATATTACAAGAGAGGGAGTACGCATAGCTGTATTTATGGCTGTAAGGCTTATATACCTTATTATAGGATCATCGTTGATGACACTCACTACTACACCTAATGAGCTTACGGATGGACTTGAAAAGAGCCTGGGCTTTCTCAACAAGGCCCATATACCTGTTCACGAGATCGCTATGATGATGTCTATAGCCCTGAGATTTATTCCTATTCTTATAGAAGAGACAGACAAGATCATGAAGGCTCAGATGGCAAGAGGAGCCGATTTTGACACAGGCGGACTTATGGACAGGGCAAAGGCCATGGTACCGCTTTTAGTACCACTTTTTTTGTCCGCCTTCAGGAGAGCGGCTGATCTTGCCCAGGCCATGGAGGCGAGATGCTATCATGGCGGCGAAGGAAGGACAAAGCTTAAGCCCTTAAGGTACAAGAGGAGAGATTACATCGCATATTTTACAGTTGCGATATACTTCATTATAATGCTTTCAACGAGATTTATCGGGATTTGATCTATGAGAAGGATAAAGCTTATAATTGCCTATGACGGCACAAATTATTGCGGATGGCAGATACAACCTACAGGAAAAAGCATAGAAGGCTGCATAAATAAAGCTGTATCTGAGCTCACAGGAGAGGACATACATGTTATCGGCGCTTCAAGGACGGACTCGGGAGTGCATGCTATGGGAAATGTGGCCGTTTTTGACACAGAGTCGCGGATCCCCGGAGAAAAATTTGCCTATGCCATAAATCAGAGACTTCCTGAGGATATAAGGATATCCGCTTCGGAGGAGACAGATATCAGCTTTCACCCCCGCAAGGCCGGCTGCATAAAAACATACAGATACACTATCTTTAATGAGAGGATAGAGGATCCCTTAAGGAGACTTTATGCACATTTTTGTTATTATCCTTTAAATATAGAAAAGATGCGGGAGGCGGCCTCATTCTTATTGGGGGAGCATGATTTCAGAAGCTACACAAATCCTGATTCGCAGGTGCTTATCGAGGGCGGCAGCTCTGTGAGGGAGATATACTCCATAAATATAGAAGCAGAGCACGACAGGAGATATATCGGAAAGGGCCATTATGGCCTTATCACTGTAACCATAAGAGGAAACGGCTTTCTCTACAACATGGTGAGGATAATAGTTGGCACGCTGCTGAGAGTCGGTACAGGCCTTTATGAGCCGGAGCATATAAAAGAGATAACAGAGGCGAGAGACAGGCAGGCGGCCGGCCCTACAGCGCCTGCAAGGGGACTGTGCCTTATGGGGCTTGATTACGGAGATGAAAAATAAATACCGGGAGATTTCATTTAATGATAAAAGGTCTTATATTTGATATGGACGGAACCATATTTGACACAGAAAGGCTTTACTATAAGGGATGGAAAAATGTGGCCCGAGACAACGGCTATGAGCTTCCTGACGAGCTACTTGACACTATGAGAGGCGGAGCTCTTGATGTATGCGAAAGGATCTTTAACAGCTACTTTAAAGGAGCGAGGGATTTTCTTACAGACAGAGAACAGAGACAGAAATATATATTTAAGGAAGTTGCGGAAAAGGGCGTACCCTATAAGCCGGGGCTCAAAGAGCTTTTCTCCTTCCTTAAAGAAAACGGATACAAGAAGGCCCTCGCGACATCCACACACAGAAAGGTCGTGGATTTTTATCTCTCAAACTGTGATATGTCAGAGGATGACTTTGATTTTATCATGACGGGAGATATGGTAAAAAACGGAAAGCCTGCGCCTGACATATTTATTATGGCTGCAAAGGGACTGGGGCTTGATCCTTCAGAATGTGCTGTCGTTGAGGACTCAAAGAACGGTATAAGGGCAGGATATGATTCCGGTGCAAGGGTCATACATATACCTGACCTTGAAAAAATAACCGATAAGGAAGAGGCTATGCTTTCGGCAAAGCTCGGGACACTTACGGACATCCGGGACTGGCTTTTAAAGGTAAATGGAGAAAGCGAGATTAAATAAAACTATAAAAAATATAATGAGATAAATCTGCGGGGCAAGCTGAATAAGAAAAGATTGTAAACTGTAAAAGGGAAATGACCTTTTGCAGTTTTTTTGTTCTCGCGCACAAAAAACGAAATAAAAGACAATAATATTTTGTGATGTTGAATAATGAAAAATATATAAAAAAATGAGACAATTACAGCACAATTTATTGAAAATATATAAAAAACAGGAGGCGTTATTATGATTGAGATCAGAACTCTAATTGAAAATGTTGGGACAGAGCACAAGTCTCTTATTCCAAAGCACGGATTTTCAACATTTATAAAGACAGACTCCCTTAAGCTTGTCTTTGACTGCGGGCCTGATGAGACAGCTCTCCACAATGCAAGGCTTATGGATGTGAAGCCCGAGACAGCTGACGTGGTTGTTTTGAGTCACTCTCACTATGATCACAGTGGAGGATATCCTGACTTTATAAGAAGCGGAGTAAAAGGAACACTTTATACAGGCCCTGCATTTTTTGAACCCAAATATGCTTTTGACGGTGTGAAGCATACTTATCTGGGAGCAGGCTTTGACGAAGAGTTCCTTGCCGAAAACAAGATCGTCCACAAAGAATGTCGAGACATGGTCAAGCTTTCGGAGGACTGCTTCCTTTTCCAGGGATTTCCGAGAGTTCATGAGTTTGAGACGATACCCGAAAGATTTGTAAAGGGCGAGCTTCCCGGTGCCGTGACAGATGACTTTGACGATGAGATATGTGTTGTATTAAAAACCTCAAAGGGACTTGTGGTAGTCGTAGGCTGCTCTCATCCGGGAATCCTCAACATGCTTAAGAAGATCCACGAAACCATGAACATGCCTATATACGCAGTGCTTGGAGGCACACATCTTGTGGAAGCTGACTCCGAGAGAGTTGAAAAGACAGTAGAAGAGATGAAGGCTATGGGCGTTGAAATAATGGGCCTTTGCCACTGCTCCGGACAGGACGCGGAGTCAGCGGTACATATGCATAAGGATGTTCGCAGCTGCCATCTCGGAGTGGGAGATTGCTTCGCAGTAGAATAAATGGTTATGATGAGTCGTTTGGAGAGCTTCTCCAAAAAGCTGGTGGACGCTACATCACCGCTTCCGGGCGGAAGGACCGTAAACATCATGAACACTAGGGGAATAATAATCGCATCTACTGAAAAGGAAAGGATAGGGACCTTTCATCAGGGGGCATATGATGTTATCACAACGGGAAAGGAAAATCTTATATATCCCTATGAGGTTGAGAAATATCCCGGAGCGAAGCAGGGGATAAACATGCCCATAGTGGTAAAAAATGAGACGATAGGCGTTGTGGGAGTCTTCGGGAATCCTGATGAGATAAGGGACGTGGCAAATCTCCTGAAAATATATGTTGAGCTTTATTTCAAGCAGCTGTCCAAGGAGGATAAGGTCGAGATAGAGGATGAGATAAGGACAAAGCTGCTTAAGCACATAACCCGCAACAGATCTATAGATAAAAGCCAGGTCGCCCGGTTGGGAGAGATGATAGGCTGGAAGCCGGAGCCATCCTTTGTCATGATAGCGGCCAAGACAGGACTTTATGAAAACAATATATCCGATACCATAAAGTTAAAAAGCCTTTTGAGGCACATTTCATCTCTGGAGTCCATGGGAACCGGAAAGGATCTTTATGGAATGATAAACGGAGATATCCTTATCCTCAGGAGCCATATATCAGGCGGAGATGCCTCATCCTTTGCATATACGCTTTTTAAAGCCATAAAAAAGGAATTCAAAATAACGCCTTCAGTGGCGGTAAGCTGTACTTACAAGCACCTTGAGGAGACGCAAAGCGCATATGAGGGTGTCAGCTCTGTAATAAAATCCGCAGGAGGCGGAGTTTTCCGAATGGATTCCTACGAAGGAATGATGCTATATATTTTCCAAAAGCTGTCCGAGGATCCGGTTATAAGAGAATTCTCCATGAAGCTGCTTAAAAAAATGGAAAAGGATATGGATGAAAAGGCCCTTTCAAGCAGCCTTTGTAATAGCAAATACGATACTTAATGCTGTAGGAGAAAAGCACTCCGTACTTGCCATGGCTATGGCGGGCTATGTAACAGGCGTACCGCTTTTCTGTAATTCGGGTTATGTTGTTCTGGCGCCTGTTGCAAAGGCAATGTCCGTAAAATCAAAAATATCAATGGCGGTAATAGCAAGTGCACTCAGTGCCGGACTTTTCACTACTCACTGCTTTGTACCCATTCACCCGGGAACTCTCGCCATTGCAAATACTCTCGGAGCAAACTTCGGACTTCTGTTCGGCCTTGGACTCTTGGTTTCCATACCCGGAACCTTGGCAGGAGTATTTTATGCACAGCATGTATCATCAAAGACAGATGTAAAGGTGGAAGGCGAGGCCACAGAAGAGGATATAATAAAGAAATACGGAAAACTTCCCGGAAAGCTGCACTCGTTTTCACCTGTACTTGTTATAATAATATTGGTTGCATTAAAGACTGTGGCGGACTTGGAGCAGACTCCCTTCGGTGAGGGCGCTGTGAAGTATTTCTTTGACCTTATAGGAAATCCCACCATAGCACTCATCATAGGTATGTTTGTTTCAATGACCTTGGTATCAAAAGATGACCGAGCAAATATAGGAAAGTATATAGGCGAGGGAATCGGAAGCTCTGTCGGAATGCTTGCATTGATCGGTGCGGGAGGTTCCTTCGGACAGGTGCTTCAGGCGCTTCCCCTTGCTGAAAAGATAGGACAGGGAATGTTGACGCCCGCTCTCGGAGTAATAATACTTTTCCTCATATCCGCATTCTTAAAGACAGTAATGGGCGCTACTACAGTTGTTCAGGCTCTTGCGGCGACCATGGCTATCCCCATGCTTTCGTCTCTGGGACTTGATTCGGAGATGGGAAAGATCCTTGCCGTACTTGCGATAGCAGCAGGCTCAATGGTAGTATCACATGCAAATGATGCATATTTTTGGATAGTTACTGAATTTTCAAACATGACCACAAAGCAGTCCTATAAGGCACAGACAGGAATGACCCTTGTAGTGGGTATTGTTTCCATAATAGTTATTTACATAATATCCATGTTTGCTTTGTAAAATACTTTATCCTTTTGGACCGCCGGACAGAGGCGGGGAATGGAGATCGAAATGAAAAAATGCTTGGTGATATCCGATTCATTTAAGGGGACTCTGAGCTCGCTGGAGATATGCTCTCTTGCGGAAAAAGAAATAAAAAAAATATTTCCCGCCTGCGAAGTCATAAACATACCTGTGGCTGACGGAGGAGAAGGGACAGTAGAGAGCTTTTTAAGTATCCTTAAGGGAGAGAAGATAAGTATTGACGTAAAGGGGCCTTTCTTTGAGACGGTACATGCATATTACGGAATGTTCGGAAAAAAGGCCGTGATCGAAATGGCTCAGGCCGCGGGGCTTCCGCTTGTGGAAGGAAAGCCTGATCCCTTAAGGGCATCCACCTATGGCGTCGGACAGATGATAGATGATGCAGCAAAAAGAGGCGCAAAAGAGATCGTAATAGGCCTTGGGGGCAGTGCAACAAACGATGGGGGCTGCGGCTGTGCTGCGGCGCTGGGAGTCATCTTTAAGGATAAGGAAGGAAAAGAATTCATTCCTGTCGGGGGAAGCTTGGATCGTATAGCGGAGATCGATATCTCGGAGGCAGAAAGAAAGCTCTCCGGAATAAAGATAAGCGCAATGTGTGATATAGATAATCCTCTATACGGAAAGGAAGGCGCCGCATATGTTTTCGGTCCTCAAAAGGGAGCGGATGGAAAGACAGTGGAGCTACTTGACAGAAATCTCGTGGCACTGTCTGAAAGCATTAAACGATGCCTCGGAAAGGATGTTTCAGGGATTCCCGGAAGCGGCGCTGCAGGAGGAATGGGAGCAGGGGTGGTCGCATTCCTCAATGCGGAGCTTAAGCCAGGGATAGAGGCAGTCCTTGACATGGCGGAGTTTTCCGAGAAGGCTCAGGATGCAGACCTCATAATAACAGGCGAGGGAAGGCTTGACACTCAGACTCTTCGGGGAAAGGTCATAAGCGGGGTGTCAAAGAGGGCGAAAGAGCTCGGAATACCTGTAGTAGCTATAGTCGGAGCCATAGAAGAAGGTATAGAAAAGATATACGATATGGGGGTTAGCGCCGTATTTTCCATAAACAGAAGGCCAATGCCGTTTTCCGAGTCAAGGTACAAGAGTAAGACGTTTTATGAGAGTACGCTGGAGGATGTGCTGAGGCTTGTGAAGGCTTTGGGGAGATAAGAAATAATGAAGAGTAAAAAGAGACGGTACATTGTGATATGTACCGCCTTTTTTATATATAGGCCAGAATATTACTTCTGTGCTATCATTTCATAAAGAGTTTTAAAATTATCAGGGATAATAGTAAACAGATAATTTTCGATACGGTTATCAGCATTTTCCAGATAGAAGGTTATGTTACCTTCTTCCATTAATGCAGCTAATACTTCATCACGATAGACATCATCAACAAAAATCCTATCATTTTGACTGTAAAATATACCGGATAAGTTATGGTCGGTTCCATCAGAAGTTCTCATCGTTATGTTGAAGGTTTTGTCAAAGCCGACATTTTTATCAGGGTTTATGTCTTGATAGGAATGGAGTGTTATAGTTATATAGTCAGGATCAACTACCAGTCTTGCTCCAAGAGCTCCGTTTGTTGCAACACTGTTATTAAATGTACCTGCGAAAAGTTTTTGAGTAGTAATGAACCAGTCTTCGGTAGGCTGATTAAAATTATCTACATAGTAATTAACTGACCAGAGATTCATGGCCTCTGTATCTGCAATCTGCTCTGAAGACTCTACAGAACCGGAAGACTCTTCAGGGCCTAAGGGCTCAGCAACATTTTCTGAGTCGGCAGTGCTCTCTGTATTTCCTAATGCTTCCGGAATGGAAAAGTTCAACTCAAATGATTCACTGCCTGAATCGGTTTCCAATCTTCCTTCAAAAAGTCCTTCAACTCTATACAAATCATCTATTGATTCTAACGCTGTATGTTCAGGCTTCGTATCTTTTGCAACGAAGAAATCATGATTACCTGACATTCCCGATGCCACAGTAACAGGATTATTAACTATATATGCTTTTTCTCCATCCAAGTAAGCATCCTCAGGCCAAACGCTTATTTCATCATCACTCTTATTGGTTACTTTAATTGTAATTTTTTTTTCATTTTGCTTTCCGTCAGCCCAGTTTACATCCTCTGCAAAGAAATTGACCAACTCGATCTTTGCAACATCATTTTCCGCTAAAACAACATTTTCAAAAGTCCTTAGATTCTCATCCTGTGATTCAGACTCTTCGCTTTCTTCAGTAGCATCCTTTGTCAGAGATTCAGCATTTGCCTGAGCCTCTGTTACATTAGCCTCTGTACCCCCCCCGCATGCGGAGAGCGCCATTGCGGCGGCCACAGCGGTTAGTGCCAAAAGTTTTTTCTTCATATCTTTATCCTCCTTTAATCGCGCAAAAGCACGAAATTATAACGGGTTTTCATATATTATATTAAAAAGAAGGAGGCAATCCAATATGCGGGCTGCATAGTGTTTATATAAGGACGGCACTTAGATGTACCGTCCTGTAATGAATAGTTTATTCTGTTAATCCGACAAGTCCCGAAAAATCAAGATTGCCGTCCTCGTAGGTGTAATCCATTGTAGCTTGTTCGCCGTTTTCGTAAGTTACCAAAAGAAGATCCTTGCAGACGGTGTAGGTACCTTTGTTGGTAAGCTGATAACCGCCTACAACACTTTCAACAGTAATGTTGAATCCGTCAAAAGTCAAGGTATAAGATACAGCACCTTGGCTGTACTGCCACTGCCCTTGAAGCTTTTGACTTATCTCATTTGCAAGGGCTTCGTCAACAGGTGCATATTTTTCATCCTTTTCCGCTTGCATAGCAGCCTCTTGCGCATCAAAATCTGACGCGTTTTCATCTGTCTGTTTTTTTAAGACATTATAGTAAAGCTTATTGTCTATAAATAAAAGCTGATACTCTGCATCGTTCCATTTAAGTGTAACGACACCGTTATCAAATGTATACTCACCATCATACGAGTCACCATCGGAGGTTACGAGAAAGCCACCTTGCATCTGTCCTGTTTCCTGCTGAATAGTGAATGTTCCGTCTTCCTTGAAGGTGAGAGTATTTGACAGTTCATATCCATTGCTCTGAGATACGAAAGGTGTTTGGAAGCTCTGCGTTGATCTGCCGTTTTCATCAAAGGAAGGCACAGCGCCATATTCCGAGTCTTCATCAAAATAATCATCATTTGAGAAGTAGTAATATTCCTCATAAGGAGTCATGATGTATTGATTACCTAAGTCAACAGGCTGTAAAGTTATTTTGCCGTCTTCACTGACGGTATAAGTTCCTTTTTGTCCGTAATCCACCTTGTCACTGTCATAGGTTCCGTTATCATTTAAGACATAAGTTGTGTTTTCAAGAAAACTTACATTTTTATAGGTTCCCGTGACATCCTGTACTTCAGGTGCCTCAGTCTCCTTGGACTCGTTTTCGGATTCGGCATCTTCGGAAACCTCGCTTGAATCAGACTCTTCGGACTGACTTTCATTGCCTGTCTGAGCTTCCGTTACATCAGCCTCTGTACCCCCCCCCGCATGCGGAGAGCGCCATTGCGGCGGCTACAGCGGTTACCGCCAAAAGTTTTTTCTTCATATCTTTATCCTCCTTTAATCGTGCAAAAAAGCACGAAATTATAACGGGTTTTCATATATTATATTAAAAAGAAGGAGGCAATCCAATATGCGGGCTGCATAGTGTTTTTCTTTATATAAAAAAGAGAGGAGATATAAAGGTATCTTCCTCTCCTGATTCGGTTTATTGTAATGCCTCTTCATAAACAGTACTGAAGTTGTCGGGTATAATTGTAAACAGGTAATTTTCGAGCGGATCATCAGTATTTTCAATATAGAATGATATATTGCCATCGCCTTTAAGGGCAGTTAATACTTCATCAAAATATACATCGTCTATATATAGCCTGTCATCATTTGAATAGAAAAAGCAATATCCTTATAAAGTCGGAAAAAAAAGGTATATATGACACCTTCAGCAGCCCAGGAACATGGTTATATCCGAGCAGACAAACATCCGAAAAGCACCCGTTTCGGCAGACAGAATCCTGTTTCAGAACAGTGGAACAGCGAAGCACAGCTTCGAGAATGGCGGAAAGCATGGGCAGATGCAGTCAACCATACTTTACAGGAACATCAGATCGACACCCGGATAGATCACCGTAGTTTTGCTGATCAGGGACGTGATGAACAGCCTACCATCCATGAGGGATACCATGCAAGAGATATGGAGAAGAAAGGATTGATTTCCGACCGCTGTGAGATCAACCGCCAGATTCGGAAAGACAATCGACTCTTCCGGGAATTAAAACGGCAGGTAGAGAAACTAACAAAGACAGTCAGCGAAAATATCCATTCCGTCGCAAAACGATTGGAGCAGCTCCGGGGCACTATGATCATGATCCGTTACTATCTGTTCCATAACCGTATGCAGGCATCCTCCACCAGAGAATGGATTTCTATGATTACACCGGTTTTGAAGAAATACAAAGCTATCACAAAGACAATCCGGACAAAGCAGACAGAAAAGAAGTCTCTTCAGGCACAGAAAAAGAAACTCAGCTTTTTGCAGCCGGTACAGTACTATCAGATCAGCCAGAAGATCACAACTCTTACTGAGGATATTGAAGAATTGCTGTCGCAGAAAGAACGGCTTATCTGTGATAATTACTTTCACAATGAATCCGAAATAAAGACGAGTGAAATCGCTCTTAAAAATCAGAAAGACTTTTTAAAGAAACTGGATGCCCAGTATGACAACTTATCTGATCAGCTGACAGAAAATCAAAAAAAGTATCAGGAAATCAAAGCAGATGTCAGTCCCGAAAAATCTGCGGACCTGTTCGATGCAAGAGTTGACGAAAGAGATATGATCAGGGATCAGGTTTATCAGAAATTATATGCCACGATGGGACAGAAATTCGATGCTTCCCTGTTTCATGAGTCTGTCAGTGACATAGACGATCGGCTCGGTGAAGATCCAGAAGCTTTTCATGACCGTACTTATCAAAAACGAATTGCACGGGAAATGGAACGCAGGAAAGAGCAGCCTGTCCGACTGAAGAAAAAAGTGCATAATCATGAACGGTAACAGGTGGAACTAAATACCGCCTGTTACTCTATTACATGATTAATTTATAATAATAGACTTTTATCGAGGTCTCACACCTGTCTAGCGGTCCTGTCAAGAATAAATCTTCTGTATTTTACTCCTCTTCAAAGATTTCTTTCCCATTTGTTTCAATAACTTTTTTGTACCAGTAAAAGCTGTCCTTTTTGAAGCGGTTCAGTGTGCCACCCTCCTCTTCTTCCCGGTCCACATAAACGAAACCATATCGCTTCTGATATCCATTCAGCCAGCTCAAAAGGTCAGTGAAGGACCAGGTACAGTAGGCCAGTACCTGGCAGCCCTCCTCCACAGCTTCTCCCAGCGCCTTGATATGCTCTTTCAGGTAGCAGATCCTGTACTCGTCATGTATCTGATCGTCCTCAGTCTTCTTGTCAAATGCTCCCAGTCCGTTCTCAGAGATGACTATGGGCAGCGCATAGCGGCTCGTAATCTCTCTGCAGCAGAACTGAAGTCCCGAAGGATCGATACTCCAGTCCCAGTCTGTGGTCATCAGATACGGATTGGCCGGATTTTTGTAAATCCCTGGCATCCCCAGCTCCTGGGCAGAGCCCTTAACACCGGTCGTGTTCATAGTCCCGTAGGGAGTGACTCCATCCATGGGATTGTACTCGCACACACAGCTCTGGTAATAGTTTACGCCCATAAACGTGATTTGTGATGCCGCCTGTCTGAGAATCTCCTTGTCTCCATCAGCTATGTCCGGCGCAATCCCCTTTTTCTTCAGATATGTCATCGCCGCAACAGGATAACGCCCGTATGCATATACATCCATCCACCAGTAGTTTTTCAGGTCATCGTAGTTGGCTTTTGCCATAGCGTTGATAGGCTTGCAGTCCAGGGCATAGGAGGGGGTGTAGGCAAAGCTCGCCCCTATCTGTCCCTTTCCTCCCATCTGCCGGTAGGCCAACACCGCCTTTGCATGAGCCATAAACGCATGATGATTGACCTGGTAGAACATTTTCTGGTCATCAAATTTACCCGGCGGATGCTGGGCTGTCAGCCATCCCAGCGAAGTAAATATATTCTGCTCGTTCAGAGTGATCCAGTACTTCACCTTGCCGTCAAACCTAGAAAACAGCGTTTTTGCATAATGTACATAATCATCGATGATGCGGGGGCTCTCCCACCCCTGATACTCATCGACGAGGGCCTGGGGCAGATCCCAGTGGTAAATAGTCACCATGGGCTCTATGTTGTATTTCAGGCACTCGTCAATGATATCCTGGTAAAAAGCTATTCCCTCCTCGTTGACCTCCCCGGTCCCCTCAGGGAAGATCCTGGCCCAGGAGACAGAGAAGCGGTATGTATTCAGTCCCATCTCCGCCATCAGTGCGATATCTTCTTTGTACCTGTGATAGTGATCCACTGCCACATCCCCTGTAGTAGCTTTGTAAGTCTTGCCCGGGATGCGCACAAACGCATCCCAGTTCGTCATCCCTTTTCCTCCTTCCTTCCATCCGCCTTCAATCTGATAGGCGGCAGAAGCACTTCCCCAGAGAAATCCCTCCGGAAATCCTGCTGCTCTCATCTGTTCCATGTCTCTTCCTCCTTTTATTTTCGATTAACGTACTATCAGTATCTCATCCAGTTCCTTCACCAGTCCGGAGGAGGTGGCAGAGACATCCGCAAATGCATCCGTGTTGGATACGATAACCGGAGTCGTGATGTCATATCCCGCCTTCAGGATCTCATCCTTGTCAAACTCCAGGATAACTTCTCCCTTCTTGACTGTATCTCCGGAAGCCTTTTTCGGATAGAAATATTTTCCTTCCAGATTTACCGTGTCCATACCTACATGTATCAGCAATTCCACACCATCATTGCTGGTCATTCCGACTGCATGACCGGTCTCAAACATCATATCTATTTTTCCGTCAAAGGGGGCTACCACTTCTCCCTTCTCCGGGATGACAGCGGCGCCTTTTCCCAGGATTCCCTGTGAAAATGTAGCGTCCTTCACCTGCTCCAGCGGGATGCACTCTCCCTGGATAGGGCTCGAAATACGGATTTCTCTTCCCTCCGGAAGGGGAGCGGCTGCAGGCTTGGCTTCTTCTGCCAGAATATCCTCATCATCCTCGTCCACAATGTCTTCAAAGCCGATCAGCATAGTGGCGATAAATGCCACAATGATTGTTATGACAATGGTAAGGGCTGCTATCAGAAGGCTGGCCGCTCTGTCCTCCTCCACATACTGAACAATCGTCACGATTGCCGGTGTTGCGATACCAAAGCATTTCATCTGGAAAAATCCACCGAAGAGTCCACCTGCGACAGCTCCGATGCAGGCTCCCAGCATTGGCCTTTTCAGTCTCAGTGTCACACCGTAGAGAGCGGGCTCTGTAATACCTGCCACAAGTGCGGAGAATGCGGAAGAGCCTGCCACCTGTTTAAAATCTTTATTTTTGCTCTTTAAGGATACAGCAAGAGAAGCAGCACCTTGTGCCATGTTGGCGCAGAGCTCACCGATACAGATAAAATTCTCATACCCGGTTGTGGCAATCATACCAAGCTTTATCGGGGTAAATGCATGGTGCATACCAGCCATGACAACAAACGGATAAATACCGGCCACCAGTCCGATGGCGATAAAACCGAGCTGGTCATGGATAAAGTATACGATATCTGACAGGACATTGCCGAGGATTGCCCCCAAAGGTCCCAGCACGATCAGGGCAATCGGTGCCTCGATCAGCACCACCAGCATGGGACGCAGGAAGTTCTTAGTCACCACGGGTGTAATCTTATCTGCCAGCTTCTCCACATACTTTAGGGACCATACTGCCAGGATGATCGGGATAACCGAGTAGGAATAGGAAGCATAGGTAACCGGAATAAAGCCGAGGAATTTTACCACCTCCCCTGCCTCATTTGCATTGCTCATCAGAGAAATAAAATTAGGATGGAGCATGATAAGCGCAATGCTGGCCGCATAGTACATATTTGTCCCGAATTTCTTTGATGCAGAGATGGCAATCAAAACAGGCATAAAGAAAAAGGCTCCGTCTCCCATAACACTTAACAGGTTATAGGTATTCCCTTCTGTATCAAGCACGCCTATCATGGGCAGCAGCGTCAAAAGCACCTTGATCATAGCTGCTCCGATGAGCGCTGGAATAACTGGCGCCATAATGCCGGAAATCGTGTCCATCAGCATGGAGATGATTCCTTTCTTTTCCTGCTTCTGGGGTGTGCTCTTCGGCGTCTCGTTTGAGAAGTTACCGAGCTTATTCAGCTCTGCAAAGACATTGGCCACGTCATTGCCTATGATGATCTGGTACTGTCCAGCCTTCTTCATTACTCCCATAACGCCTTTTGTCTTTTTCACTGCCTCGTCGTCCACAATGGACTCGTCTTTCAGCGTGAATCTCAGTCTGGTCATACAGTGTACAAGGCTGATTACATTTTCTTTTCCTCCTACACGCTGCAGGATTTTCTTTGCAACACTTGCGTAATCCATATCTTCACCTCATTAAAATAAAATTATGCATCCCGGAAGTCTCCGGAAAAAGAAAGACCTGGCCTCAAAGAGCGCATTTTCCCGGGAAATGTGCCCTTCAGGACCAGGTCTTGCTTAACTGAATAATAACAAACCTGTGAACTAGCGATGCTGTTCGTCCAGTATTCTCTTTATATGAATCAGCAGATATAGCTCTTCATCTATGCTAAGCCGGTATCCGTACTGCTTTTCAATGAACTGGGCCACCTTTTCCACACCCGTATAGGCATGCCCGTTTTGTGCCACCATTGCATGGTATATCTCCTCCATGCTGTCCTGGTAAACCTCACCATCCAGCACTCTGGCCGAGAAGAATTTTAAATGTGTCAAAAATCTCTGATAGGACACAGAATCCTCATCAAATTCAATCCTGAAATGCATTTTTACAATCTTGATAATGGCATTGATCAGCTCTGTCATCTTTTGCACATCTGAAACCTCATTGCTCTCAAACTCTGAGGATATAATATGCATGGCAATAAATCCCGCCTCGTCTTCTCCCAGATCAATATCTGTCATCTTCCGAATCCACTCAATGGCCTCCTGGGCCACCCTGTATTCCTGGGGATAAAATTTCCGAATCTCGTGTCGCATCAAATTCTTGAGGCTGATTCCGCTCTGGTATCTCTCCACAGCGGAATTGATGTGATCTGTCAACGTGACATAGAGGGTATCTCTCACCTTCAGTCCTTCTTCTCTGGAAGCAGTGACCACCTTGCCGGCAATCTCCAGATATTTTTCCGAGATTTCCCTCACCACCTGCTGCAACCTGTAATTATCTTCCGCACTCTTCAGGCAATAAATTTTCTCCACGCAGGACTTGTCCAGCTCTTCGCCTTTTTTCTTTTTAAAACCAATCCCGGCACCGGTAATGATGATTTCCCGGCCGTACGAATCCAACGATACAACTGCATTTGTATTCAGAACCCTGACGATCTTCACCTATTCCTGCTCCCTCTAGCAAACATCCGAAGCAATTCTAATATAAAAAAACTGTCCATAATACTATTATCCCAATCAGTATTATAAACAGTCTTGCTTACCATTACGTAATAACAAACTTAATTTATATATATTTTAACAGTTCTCAGTGCATTTGTCCATAGCTATATTCATTTTCGTCATATATTACAATTTTCTTTTTTTATTTTTGTACAATATTTCAAAATTATTTTCTCAGCTCCAGCCAACCTGTAGAACTATACAAAACATTTTATCTAAAATATGATGATCGGAGCCGACATTGCAAAGCTTCTATCATTTTCCAATACAAGTACATTCTCATCTCTTTTCTGTAAAATGTATGGATGTTCACCACGTCAGTACAAAAATTTTTCCAAGAACACGGATGAAATTTGTTGAGGAAAGAGCTTTTTGACTGATATTAATTTCAAGATTTGAAAGTTATTCATACTTTACTTTTATACGCATATATGTCTCTATTACCATTTACCCGTTTTATACTATATGATATAATAGCTTAAGTCATATATCGTATAATAAGGAGAAACATAATGAAAGAAAATGAGAATTATATTGCCATCTATTCCCGAAAGTCAAAATTCACCGGCAAAGGTGAAAGCATCGGCAATCAGGTTGAACTCTGCAAAGAATATATCCAGGCACATTATACTGAAATTCCACAGGATCATATTTTAGTGTATGAGGATGAAGGCTTTTCCGGCGGTAATCTCAACCGACCGGACTTTAAAAAAATGATGGAAGCTGCAAGGCAGCGTAAGTTCAAAGCGATCATTGTCTACCGCCTGGACCGAATCAGCCGGAATATCAGTGACTTTTCCAGCCTTATTGAAGAATTGTCAAGACTGGACATTGCTTTCATATCTATCCGAGAACAGTTTGATACCGGAACTCCCATGGGACGGGCCATGATGTATATAGCTTCTGTTTTTTCCCGGCTGGAGCGTGAAACCATAGCCGAGCGTATCAGATATAATATGCATGAACTGGCGAAAACCGGACGATGGCTTGGGGGAACAACTCCCACAGGATATGCCTCAGAATCGGTACAGAAAGTTACCATAGACGGGAAAGCAAAAAAGGCCTGCAAGCTGAAACTGATACCGGAAGAATCAGAAATTGTCCGTCTGATCTACAGCCTGTATATCGAACACGATTCTCTGACTTCTGTAGAAGCAGAATTAATAAAGCGGGGACTTAAAACAAAAAACAATAAACTCTTTACCCGTTTTTCAATCAAGTCTATCTTACAGAATCCGGTTTACATGATCGCGGATGTAAACGCATATAACTTTTTTGTAAAAGAGAACGCAGATCTTAATTCTGCCAAAGATGAATTCGACAGCGTCCATGGCATGATGGTATATAACCGCACCAAACAGGAAAAAGGGAAAGCCGTCACCTATCTTCCGCCCGATGAATGGATTGTTGCGGTAGGTCTGCATCAGGGCATTGTTCCGGGCAAAGTCTGGATTTCTGTACAGGAGTCTCTGGATCGGAATAAAAGTAAGGCATACCGAAAGCCTCGGAATAACGAAGCACTCCTGACCGGTCTTTTATACTGCACCTGCGGCAGCCGTATGTATCCGAAGATCAGCAAGCGAAAAACTGCTGACGGGAAGCCGATATACACTTATGTATGCAAATTAAAAGAGCGCAGCAAACGTTCCATGTGCAACAGTAAAAATGCCAATGGGAACACACTGGATCTGGCTGTGATCGAGCAGATCAAGCTGCTGGAAGATGACAAAGGTTTCTTCATTGACCAGCTGGAACAAAGCCGGAAATTCTATACCGGCAACCGTGCAGCCTATGAAGATCAGCTGGCTTCTATCCGTCATGAGAAAGAAGAACTGGAAAAGAAAATTGAAGGTCTGGTTGATTCCCTAGCCGATTTGGGTGACAGCACGGTTAGGAATCAGGTGGCACGACGCATTGAACAGCTGAATCAGAAATGTGAGGAAACAGACACCCGGATCCATGAACTGGAAGCACTGACTTCCCAGCACACTTTCAGCGATATCGAATTTGACGTCATGCGGCAACTGCTGTCCGTTTTCAAGACAAGCATAGATGAAATGACCGTAGAACAGAAACGTGTGGCGATCCGCAAACTCGTCCGCAAAGTTGTATGGGACGGTGTCAACGCCCATATTATCCTCTTCGGGGTGCAGGATGATGAAATTGAATATCCGCCGCTTTCCTATCAAACAGATGAAGCAGACAGCACAGAAGACGACTTAGAAGAGTTGGAACGGTTCAGTGATGTGGATTATGAAGATGAAACCGCTGACGGCTCAAAAACTCATTGGGGTGAGGATAGCAAATTCCCGTAAGATTATGGTCTGTGCCGTCATCTGTTCTCATTGTGATATTGAAGGTTTTGTCAAAGCCTATATTTTTATCAGGATTCCTGTCTTGATATGAATGAAGGAATATTGTTATTACATTGTCCGAGTCAACCACAAGCTTAACCGCAAGATTGGCATTAGTCGCAATACTGTTATTGAAGGTTCCTTGGAAAAACTTTTGTGTGCTGACATACCACTGATCGGCAGGCCGGTTAAAATCGTCGACATAGAAATCCTTGGACCAAAGATTCATAAGCTTTGTATTTGCCGCCTGATCCGATGAAGATCCTTCTCTGGTGCCGTTGCTATTCTCATCAGTCAAGGTAGCGGTTTTCATATCGCTTGTAAATGTATAGAGATTTTCAGTAGAGCCATCCCCAAGCGATGCGGACATATCATTATTAAATCCTATGCTGAAGCTTGCGCTTTGAAACTCGTCGATGAGTTTTTCAGGGACATTGGCATAAATAGCGTAGTCAAAATCTGTATAGGGGTCAAGCTCACGAGAGTTGCTTCTGCAAAAGTCAAATCGTGGATCGTCGATTTCAAAGGAATCATTTACCGTTATGGAGCATGAAAAAGCGTTCGAAGGTATAACATATGTTGCCTTGTTTTCAATGTGTCCCTCAAGTACAAGCAGCTTGTAGCCTTCTTCTATAGTGGGTGCAAAAGCGGAGCCGGATGAATCTACAGTATAGGAATATTCCGAGTATGCATCCAAGGCTCCAAAAGTCATGTGGAACGCATCTGTATCAATGACATCGTCGCATATCGCCTCCGGCTCTTCAGTCGATTCTTCAACGCCTTCCTCATCAGAAGATGCACTGCTTTCATCCTCAGATGACTCTTGAGTTTCGCTGCTTTTCTGAGCCTCTGCGGCTGAATCAGCCTCTGTTACAGTACTGTCTGTACCCCCCCCGCATGCGGAGAGCGCCATTGCGGCGGCCACAGCGGTTAGTGCCAAAAGTTTTTTCTTCATATTTATATCCTCCTTATTAATAGCGCAAAAGCGCTTAATTAAAGCAGATTTACATATTGAAATGTCTGTCCCGAATGAGTACGAAATCTACGGCTGTTTATTATTACATTATATTGAAAAGAGAGGGCCAATCCAATATGCCGGCTGTATAGTGTTTCGGGCTTATGAATTATACTGAAAAATCCTCTTTTTCCGCTTGACACAAGACTTTCATTACAATATAATAAATAAGCTGTTTGAAAAAAATAGCGTTTTTTAAGTATGATAAATGCCAATCCACAGCCCCGGATGAAGCATTTGATTGAAAATTAAATTAGGAGGTTTACCATGAAAACTTTTATGGCAACACCGTCAACTATTGAGAGAAAATGGTATGTTGTTGACGCAGAAGGTCAGACACTGGGACGCCTTGCTTCAGAAGTGGCTAAGGTGTTGAGAGGCAAGAATAAGCCCATATATACTCCCCATATGGATTGCGGAGATTATGTAATCGTTGTAAACGCTGAGAAATTCAAGGTATCAGGAAAGAAGATGGAGCAGAAGACTTACTTCAGCCACTCAGAGTATGTAGGCGGAGTGAAGGAGCCTACTCTTCGTGAGATGCTTCAGAAGCACCCTGAGAGAGTTATTGAGTCAGCTGTTAAAGGAATGCTTCCCAAAGGAGCTCTCGGAAATGCAATGTACAGAAAGCTTTTTGTATACGCAGGACCGAACCACAATCATCAGGCACAGAAGCCTGAGGAATTAAAGTTCTAATCGAAGGGAGGATAAAAAATGGCTAACGAGGCAAGATATTACGGAACCGGCAGAAGAAAGAAATCTGTTGCAAGAGTATATGTTACACCCGGTACAGGCGTTATAACTATCAATAAGAAGAATATAGATGAGTATTTTGGACTCGAGACCCTCAAGGTTATCGTTCGTCAGCCCTTTGTGGCTACAGGAACAGAGGGGAAGTTTGATGTTCTCGTAAACGTACACGGCGGCGGCTTCACAGGACAGGCAGGCGCTATCAGACACGGAATATCAAGAGCTCTTCTTGAGGCAGACAGCGAGTACAGACCCGCTCTCAAGAAAGAGGGATATCTTACAAGAGATCCTCGTATGAAGGAGCGTAAGAAATACGGTCTCAAGAAGGCACGTAAGGCTCCTCAGTTCTCAAAGAGATAATTTTATATCGAATATTTCAAACCCCGAAAGGCAAATGCTTTTCGGGGTTTTACGTTTATAACTTTGCAATATGTAATTATCTTATTTTTCCAACAGCCAGTCAGGCAGATATTTTACCTGAATTCCGTTGTAATTTCCCATCGTTAAGCGGTCAGCTGTCAAAACTATCTTTTCGTAGTTATCTTTGATATTGACTAAAGGTCTTAATTCGCGCTCAAAGGTCTCTTTAGCTGTCATATCCGCAGTCACCTGAAAATAGATGTATGTTCTGTTCTTTTCGGCAACGAAGTCCACTTCCGCGTTGCCCGCCTTTCCGATCAATACACGGTATCCTCTGCGAATGAGCTCAAAGTAGACTATATTCTCCAGAGAAAATCCCAAATCATAATGCACTCGTGGCAAGATATGGTTCCTTAAGCCGAGATCGACAATGTACAGTTTTCTGTTTGTTTTCAGGATTTGTTTTCCGACAATATCAAAGCGCTCTGCAGGATAGAATATAAATGATTCTGTAAGAGCTTCCACGTAATCAGCCACGGTATTAGCGGAAATCTTTCTGCCTGTTGAAGTTAAGTAATCTGTTATACTTTTTATAGAGACAGGATTTCCGACAACGGATGCAAGATATTTGGCAATTGTCTTCAGCAAAAGGATATCTGTGATCTTCCTTTTTGATGGGTCTGTTTCTTTCCTTGTCTGACGGTCTTCTATATCTTTTACGATAACTGTATTATAGATACCTTCCAAATAGGCTTCAATTTTTTCGGGAGAACGATCCATGACTGCAATATATGGCAATCCTCCATCATTCATATATTCTGCAAGGCCTCGCTCCTGATCCATTCCTGTTATTTCAAGAAATTCTTTGAAGGATAGAGGCAGCATCTTAATTTCTATATATCGGCCTGTCAGAATAGTAGCAAGGTCTCCTGACAGCATACAAGCGTTGGAGCCTGTAATATATATATCAACATTCGGTTTCACATAGAGGCTGTCGACGACCTTTTCAAAGGAGGGAACCTTCTGAATTTCATCCAGAAATATATATGTTTTCTGATCTTTGCATAAACGCTCTTTCAAATATGAATATAATTTTTTATAGTCTTGAAGCTCTTCATGTTCCAATTCTTCAAAATTGATGGAAATAATTCGTTCATCAGAGACACCGCTTGCTTTAAGTTTGTCTTGGTACTGCAAAAGCAATGTGGATTTCCCGCAACGCCGTATACCTGTAACGACCTTGATGACCTGCTCATCTTTCCATTTGATCAAGCGATTCAGATATTCCCTTCTTTCAACCAAGATGCTCACCTCCGTTAAATAATATTTTTATTATAGCATTTATTATTCATTAAATCAAAAATTATTCTTATTTCGGAATATTTTTATAATAATATAAGTTATATATTTATTATAATATTTATTTCATAAAATCAGAATAAATATTTAAATTTAAATATATAATACTACGGAGTTTATCTTTACTTTTAGCTTATACCGCAGTGTGGTATAATATTTTCAATGTATTATAGGTATTTCAGGAGAAAGGAATAGTAAAAAAATATGAATGAAAATATACAGAATAAAAAATCTCATGAAGCCACAATATACTTCATGACACCTGACAAAAGGGATTCCCGTGAGCTTTCAGAGCTCGAAGCCATCTGCTTTCCTCCAAACGAGGCCTGCAGCCCTGAGATGGTGGAGAAAAGGCTTTGCGCCATGCCTGAGCTTTGGCTTTGTGCAAGGGACAGCGAAACCGGTAAGACTGTAGGCTTTATCTGCGGATATGCAAGCTCGAAAGAACGCATAACAGATGAGATGTTTGTGGACACAGCGCTTTATGAGCCTGATGGGGCGAATATAATGATACTGGGTGTCGAGGTCCATCCCGACTACAGAGGACGAGGCATAGCCGAAGCTCTTATGGAGGAATACAAGAGTAAAATGAAGGCCATGGGGAAGAGGAAGCTTGTGCTTACCTGCCATGACAGACTTATAGGCTTTTATGAGCGTTTCGGCTTTAAGGACATGGGACTTTCCGGTTCAAAGTGGGGCGGAGAGACATGGTATGATATGGAATGTGTACTCTAAATGGGAAGTTATACTATAAATAAGAATGTATACTGCAAATAAGAACGCATACTATAAACGGGCATTCGGAGTAAAGCTTTAGCCGTTTAAAACATAAATATCCTGTTGACACTTTGGATACTAAAGGGCAAAATAATATTTGCAGACATCTTTGTAGAGACACAGCGAAAGGAGAAGATTCAGATGAAAAAGGTTTTAATGTTTTACATGGAGGGATGCCCTCATTGTGCAAGGGCGAGAAAAATGGTTGAGGCATTGAAGGCAAAGAATCCCGAGTACAAGGACGTGGAGATCGAGGAGATAGACGAGAACAAGCAGTCGGACATTTCTTCAAAGTACGATTATTACTATGTGCCTACATATTATGTGGACGGGGAAAAGATGCACGAGGGCGTTCCCTCATTTGAGGCCATTGAGTCGGTGCTTAAGGCTGCAATCGGATAAAAGTTTTTTATCGGATAATGATGTTAAGGTGACGCCGGCAAGAAACAAAATATAACAGGCAGAAAATATACATAAATATATAACCAACATAAAGTACGCAGAAGGGAAATGCAATGTCAGTAGAATCAGTTAAGAAATATTTGGATCAATTCGGCTTTGGGGACAGAGTCATAGAGTTTGAAAAATCCAGCGCAACAGTGGCTGAGGCTGCCGAGGCGGCGGGAACCATACCGGGGCGCATAGCAAAGACTATGTCATTTATCGTGGGAGGAGAGCCTGTGCTCATCCTTCTTGCCGGTGACGTGAAGGTGGACAATCATAAGTACAAGGGACAATTCCATGAGAAGGCGAAAATGCCGAAGCCCGATGAACTGACAGAGCTCATAGGACATCCTCAGGGAGGAGTTTGTCCCTTTGCCATAAAGCCCGGAGTAAAGGTATATCTTGACGAGTCATTGAAAAGATTTGAGACAGTCTTTCCTGCTGCGGGAAGCGGAAATTCCGCTATAGAGCTGAGCATTCCGGAGCTTGAGAAGGCGTCAGGCTTTACGGAATGGGTTGATGTGTCAAAGCCTATAGAATAATCAACTGTACAAAAAACGGCCGCAAGAAAGAGTTATATAAAAATCAGCCGCAAAAACAGCTGAAAAAAATAATTCGTAAAAATTGTCGTATAAAAGGAAAGGTGACAAAAATGACCTATCAGGAGATATTGGATAATGCCAAGGGTTGTCTTGGACCATACTGCAAGGGCTGCCCTGTATGTAACGGAAGAGCCTGCAAGAACCAAATGCCCGGCCCGGGAGCAAAGGGGGTGGGAGATACAGCCATAAGAAATTATGACAAATGGCTTGATATAAGGGTAAATATGGATACGCTTTGCCCGAACGGAGAGCCCGACACAAGCCTTGAGCTTTTCGGAAGGAAATTTAAGTATCCCATATTTGCAGGTCCTGTAGGAGCTGTAAATCTCCACTATGGAGACAAGTATAACGATATGGAGTACAACAACATCCTTGTGCCTGCATGTGCAAAGGCGGGAATAGCGGCATTTACGGGAGACGGAACAAATCCTGAGGTGATGGTTGCGGCTACGGCAGCTATAAAGAACAACGGAGGCTTCGGAATTCCTACTGTAAAGCCTTGGAATAAGGAAACAGTTGACGAAAAGCTTAAGCTCATAGAGGAGAGCAACGCCTTTGCCGTTGCCATGGATGTAGATGCGGCAGGCCTTCCCTTTCTCAAGAACCTTGATCCGCCTGCAGGAAGAAAGTCCGTATCCGAGCTTTCAGAAATAATTGAGAGCTTTACAAGCAAGAACATCCCCTTTATCGTAAAGGGTATCATGACTGTAAAGGGGGCTATGAAGGCAAAGGAGGCAGGCGCCTCTGCCATAATTGTTTCAAATCATGGCGGAAGAGTACTTGACCAGTGCCCTGCCACAGCCGAGGTTCTTTGCGAGATAGCGGAAGCTGTGAAGAATGCCACAGCTGAGGGCGAGGAGCCTATGAAGATACTTGTTGACGGAGGAATTCGTTCGGGAGTTGAGGTATTCAAGGCTCTTGCAATGGGAGCGGATGCGGTGCTTGTGGCAAGACCCTATGTTACAGCTGTTTACGGCGGAGCCGAGGAGGGAGTCATAGCGTACACGGAAAAGCTTGGCGAGGAGCTGAGAGATACGATGTCAATGTGCGGCGCTATGAGTCTTGACGAAATAAGCCGAGATATGGTAAGAATATAGGTGGAAGACAGATAAGAGGAAAAAACGGTTAATGACATATTTTGAAAATTACGTTAGCTGTCCGATACCTACCGGACAGAACCTTGTAAAGATCAAAATAATTGAACACGATAAAAGCTATATCAGGGAGGCCTTTAATATGGCCTCCTGTTTTTTTACAAAAATTTACAGCGAAGGCATTTAAACCGGAAATTTTTAAAATCATTCAGGAGGATAAAAAAATGCAGAAATTACCTGATAACTTTGAAAGCTATGATGATAAGAGACAGAAGGGCTTTATAACCATGAAGAACCTTAAGGACAAAGGTCAGAGAGTGGTCGGAACATTCTGTTCCTTTGTGCCTCAGGAGATCATATATGCGGCGGGGGCGATACCCTGCGGACTTTGCGCAAGCAGTGAGGAGCCTATCCCTGATGCTGAATCGGTGCTTCCCGCAAACCTCTGTCCCCTTATAAAGGCAAGCTATGGCTTCGCTCTTACAGACAAATGTCCTTATTTCTATTTTTCGGATATTATTGTGGGAGAGACCACCTGCGACGGAAAAAAGAAGATGTTCGAGCTTTTAAACGAGATCAAGGAGACCTATGTGCTTCAGCTCCCCAACAGCAGGGACTATCCGGATGCCCTTGAATCCTGGAGAAATGAGATCATAAGATTCAAGGAGAAGCTTGAGGATTTCTACAAGATCACTATCACCGAGGACGATATCAAAAAGGCCATAAAGATGAAGAACCGAGAGCGAGACATCCTCAGAGAATATCTTGAGCTCGGAAAGCTCGTACCCGTGCCTATCAGCGGATACGAGATGGGAACTCTTATAGACGGACTTTCATTCTCCTTCGACATAGACGAGAGATGTGAAACTACAGCAAAGAGGACAGCCGAGGTGAGGGAGCTCTGGGAGAAGGAGTTCAAGGGCAAGGAGTCAAAGCGCCCCAGAATAATGGTCACAGGCTGCCCCAACATGGGTGTAAGGGACAAGATAATAAAGAATCTTGAGGAGCTTGGTGCGGACTGCGTGGTTATAGATACCTGCAACGGCATAAGGACACAGCTTGACAAGGTCAGAGAGGATACAGATGTTTACACAGCTCTTGCGGAAAAGTACCTCAACGTCACCTGTTCCGTAATGAGCCCCAACAAGCCCAGGTTTGAGGAGATGGGAGTGCTTCTTGACGAGTTTAAGGTTGATGCGGTGGTTGAGATCGTGCTTCAGGCCTGCCATACCTTCAACATTGAGACCTATAATGTTAAGAGATATGTGACAGAGGAGAAGGGCCTTCCATACATGTCACTTGAGACAGATTATTCTCAGTCGGATAAGGGTCAGATCACCACAAGGCTTGAGGCGTTTATCGAGATGCTTATGTAATATTACGGCAATGCACGGAATGATTCCGGACGAATCAGAAATATAAAAAAGAAAGCTGAGAAATATATGAACTATGTAGGAATAGATATCGGTTCTACCGCTGCCAAGGTGGTGGTAAGGGGCGACAAAAGCATTAAATTTGTTATCCCTACAGGATGGAGTTGCAAGATGGCCGCTTCATCCATAAAGGATATACTTTTAAAGGACGGTGTGGACGTTCTTGGCGAAGACACAAAGACAGTATCCACGGGCTATGGCAGAGAGGCTGTAGACTATGCGGGAAAGACAGTAACAGAGATAACCTGCCACGGAAAAGGTGCGGCGTCTATATTCGGAGGCGAGAAGGCGGTGACCGTAATAGACGTGGGCGGTCAGGACACAAAGGTCATAAATCTTGAAAACGGCATAGTTTCTGACTTCATAATGAATGACAAGTGTGCCGCAGGTACTGGAAAATTCATAGAAATAATGGCAAACAGACTCAATGTGGAGCTCTCCGAGATGTTTGAGCTTGCAAAGGCGGGAGATCCTGTGCCTATATCGTCGCTTTGCACAGTTTTTGCCGAGTCCGAGGTAATAAGCCATATCGCCGAGGGAAGGAAGAGAGAGGACATAGCCGCAGGCATCGTTTCCTCTGTTGCCTTGAAGGTTTCCTCCCTCTGCTCAAAGCAAAGGCTTGCGGAGAAGGTGGTTCTCACAGGCGGACTAAGCGAGAACGAGTACTTTGCGAAGCTCCTTTCGGACAGGCTCAAAAAGCATGTTGAGATCTCCACGGAAGGCAGATATGCAGGGGCTCTCGGAGCATCTGTCATAGCGGAGAGACTGTAGAAGATGCCGGAAGCTCCTTTGGAGAGGCATTCCGGTATGAGCATCTGATAAGATAAAATTATTATTAATTTAGGAGGCGGAGTATTCATACTCCGTTTCTTTTATGTTAAAATAACCGGGACAGAAAATTTATAAAGAGAAAAATATAAAAGAAAACATAAACAGAAAATACATAAACCACGAAATATATAAAAATAATTACAAAGATTATAAATAAAAATACATCAGGAGAAAGTATATTAATGAAGGTAAAGATAGCAAGATATATAGCAAGATTACTTGCGGAAAACGGTATAACACAGGTGTTTTCCGTTACGGGCGGAGGCGCCATGCACTTAAATGACGCTCTCGGACATGAGGTGGGGCTCAACAAGCTCTATATGCACCATGAGCAGGCCTGCGCCATAGCCGCGGAGAGCTATGCCAGGATATACAATAAGCCCGCATGCCTTTGCGTCACCACAGGCCCCGGGGGCACAAATGCCATAACGGGAGTCGTGGGAGCTTGGCTTGACTCCATACCCATGATAGTCTTGTCGGGGCAGGTCAGATATGACACCACCGCAAGGTGGTCCGGCACAGGTATAAGGGCTATGGGCGATCAGGAGTACGAAATAACAAAATCCATAGACAGCATGACAAAGTATTCTGAGATGATCACCGATCCCGGAAAGATAAGATACGCCCTTGAAAAGTGCATATGGCTCTCCCAGACAGGGCGTCCGGGTCCCTGCTGGCTGGATATTCCCCTTGATATTCAGGGGGCCTATGTTGAGGAAGACGACCTCTACGGCTTTGACCCTGAGGAGTACCTTAAGGATGTAAAGGAGAGGACGGAGATACTTAAGGGAAGCAAAGGAAAGCTTACCCCCTCCTTTATTCAGAAGAACGAAATACCTCCGGAGAAACCCTCAATAGAGCTTATAAAGCTGATAGTTGAAAAGATAAAGAATTCAAAGCGCCCTGTGTTTTACACCGGAAACGGTATAAGGATAGCCGGAGCCCACGAGCTTTTTAAGAAGGTTTCCATGCAGCTGGGTATACCTGTGGTGACAGGCTGGAACAATCAGGACTGCATAGAGGATGATAACCCTCTCTATGTGGGAAGAGCGGGAAATATGGGAGACAGACCTGGAAACTTTGCCGTGCAGAACGCGGACCTCATCTTTGCCGTGGGCTCAAGGCTCAGCATAAGGCAGGTCGGCTACAATTATAAGACCTGGGCCAGAGAGGCCTATGTCATGGTCTGCGACGTTGACGCCGAGGAGCTTAAAAAGCCTTCCGTTCACTGTGATCTGCCTATACACGCAAATGCAAAGGATCTCCTTTGTATGATGAATGAATACCTGAGCAAGGAGGGATACGGTATAAGTCAGTCGGGACTGCATGATATACATATCGGAGCAAAGGCTCCTGTATTAAAAACTGTGTTTGACGGGGGAGAGGGCCTTCCCGGAAAGAACTGGCTTGAGACCTGCGCGTACTGGAAAAAGAGATACCCTGTCTATCAGGACAAGTTTGCCGCAAGCGGAGCGGATGAGCCTGCAAACGTATACGAATTCTTCAGAGTCCTTTCGGAAAGGCTCAGTGAGGATCAGGTGACTGTAGTGGGCAACGGCTCCCCCTGCGTTGTGGGAGGCCACAGCTACATTATAAAGAACGGAACTAGGTTCATATCAAATTCCGCTATCGCCTCCATGGGCTACGATCTTCCTGCCGCAATAGGCGCCTGCGTTGCCTGCCACGACGTGTGCGGAAAGGTATATCCGGTTGACTTTGAAGCGGTGGATGAGGCCTATGAGAAGGGCGTATTCAAAACCTGCGGCGAGAGAGATAAAAATACGGGAAATGCAGAGGCTCCCCTGAAAAAGAATATATGCGACAGAGAAAGGTTTGTGACGGATAAGGCCTATGCCTTAGGAGAGCTTGAGTCCGCAAACAGAAACAAATATTGGGCGGGGCATGGTGAAGTATATCCTCCTTATTATGAGCATGACATCATTTGTCCCACAGGCGACGGCAGCATACAGATGAATCTTCAGGAGCTACAGACTATAATCAGCCACAGGATGCCCATAAAAATATTCATCATAAACAACAACGGATATCACAGTATCAGACAGACCCAGACCAACCTTTTCTCGGAGAATCCTCTGGTGGGAGTGGGAGGCGACAGCATGGATCTGAGCTTTCCTGATTTTGAGAGGCTTGCAAGGGCCTATGGCTTTCCTTTTGTGAGGGCGAGACATAACACGGAGCTTGCAAAGGCTGTTGAGGATACACTTAACATCTCAGGACCCGTTATATGTGAGATAATAGTTGATACACATCAGAATTTTGAACCGAAGTCAAGTGCGAAGAAGCTTCCTGACGGAAGCCTTGTGAGCCCGCCTCTTGAGGACTTGAGTCCTTTCCTTTCCGATGAGGAGATGGATGCGAATATGATAATTGAGAGGATAAAGGAATGATAGTGATCCTCACAGGTGCCACAAGCTTTCTCGGAAGAGCAGTCAGGTCTGAGCTTGAAAAAAGAGGGCATAGTGTTTTTGCGCTTCGTCACAGCTTTGAAGAAAACGGATCAAACGGGGTTTTGCTGCCTGAGACGGCAGATACATGGATACACTTTGCCTGGGCGGGAGTGGGAAGCAAGGGACGCTCTGACGCTTCGATTCAAGCCTACAATGTCGGTATGTCTCTTTCCGCTCTAAAAAAAGCCTGTGAGCTCGGCTGCAAAAGCTTTATATTTGCAGGCTCTCAGGCGGAGTATGGGAATTTTATTAAAAAGCCTGCAATGTCAAAGAGTGATCCTTCCTACGGGCAGGATGAAGCTTTCGGAGTCGGCTTTAAGGAAGGAAGTTTTCAGACTGAAGATACGCCTTGCAATCCTGTAAGCGAATACGGTAAGGCGAAGCTTGAATTTCTGAGAGAGGCCCAAAGCTTTATCAGGGAAACCTCTTCGGATATAGCTTATATACATATGCGCATCTTTTCGGTATACGGCCCCGGAGACCATGAGAGCTCTCTTATTTCAAGCTCGGTAAAAAGCTTTCTCGCAAATAAGGCCATGGAATTCGGCCCCTGCACTCAGGACTGGAATTACCTCTACATAGAGGATGCGGCAAGGGCTGTGGTTTCCCTTATGGAGACAGAGGGAGCGGAGGGAATCTACAATATTGCGGGAAGAGATACAAGACCCCTCAGAGATTATATCGAGGAGCTGTTTAAGCTGTGCGCCGAGACTGCCGGCATGCCCCTGTCACGGGAGACTGCCGGGAATATGTTGAAATTCGGTATGCGGGGCGACAATGCCGAGGGAGCGGTTTCACTAAGGCCCGACATAAGAAGGATAACTGCCGAGACGGGCTGGGAGCCTGAGGCAGACTTTAGGACAGGAATAAAAAAGACACTGGAATTTTATAAAAGCAGATAAAAAGATATTAAAGGCGGTAAGGTATTGAAGGCATATATATTTGAGAGCATAGGAAGGCTTATATTAAAGGACGTAGCCGCCCCTGTCATTTCGGACAGCCAGGATGACAGGAGAGCTGCCATATTAAGGCCGAGGTATGTCAGCCCCTGCTCCTCTGATGTGCATACTGTATTCGGAGGTTCAAGGCCAAGAAGGGAAAATATGATACTTGGTCACGAGGGGCTTGCGGAGGTGGTCGAGACAGGCAGCGAGGTCAGAGACTTTAAGAAAGGGGAGCTTGTCGCCGTATCCGCAGTCATGCCGGATATACCGGGAGGTACCGGGCACGAGGGCTTTCCGTTTTCGGGAGGAAAGCTCGGCAGGAACATGGACGGACTTTTTGCGGAGCTTTTCAAGGTTCCTGATGCGGATATGAATCTTGCAAAGATTCCGGAGGGCTTGAGCCCTGAGGCTGCTCTTATGAGCGTCGACGTAATGACTACAGGCTTTAGCGCCGCTGAATATGCGGACATAAGAAGAGATGATACGGTCATAGTAATGGGAACAGGCCCCATAGGCCTTATGGCTATAGCCGCGGCTAAAAGGTTTGGAGCCGGTCCTGTCATTGCAATGGGCTCTGAAAAAAGAGAAGAGTGCATTAGGCTTTCACGCGAATATGGGGCGGACATGTATATCTCTTACAGAAGCGGAGATATTATCTTTGATAACGGAAGAGTCTCGGAAAAATATGCACCACTCGGAAAGGCCTATGAGATGGCGAGTGCGGCAAATTCTCTCGGCTCCCCTGCAGTATCAAGGATATTTGAGCTTACAGGGAGCAGGGGAGCGGAGCGCATCCTTATATGCGGAGGAGGAAAAAGATCCCTTATGAGCGCTTGCGACATGGCCTCTTACGGCACGGGAACAGTGGTAAATGCAGCCTATATAGAGGGAACTGAAAATCCTGAGCTTCCGCTCTTCTCTCTTGGAAAGGGTATGGCCGGAAAGACCTTTAAATTTATATACTGCAAGGGAGGAAGAGCACGCATCGAGGAGATGATGAAAATTGCGGGCAAGAGGGGTGAAAGTGAGACCCTTGATCCTGCTCCCCTTGTGACCCACAGGCTTAAGGGCTTTGAAAACATACCTGCGGCCCTTGAGATGATGAGAGAAAAGCCTGCAGGGCTTATAAAGGTGATGGTGGAGATATAAATTTTTAACAGTGATATTTCTGCTGTAATTCGTTTATAATTTATGAGAAAAGCATTTCAATTTTAAAAACGTCAAGTTCTTAAAATGAAGTGCTTTTTATTTATATAAAATACATAAAAAGCGTTCAAAAAAGTCCGGAATATTGTGGACATATAATAAAAACCTGAAATATTCAGTTTCTTTATCAGCATTGATATAATCTCGATAAAGGAACTCCTTAATGTAATGCTCAAAAGGAGGGAAAATGAACAGGAGGCAAATACTATTTCTTAAAGAATTACTGGATAAGGACGATTATGCTCCCCTGTCGGAGTATTCCGAAAAGCTTAAGGTATCTGAGAAAACCCTGAGGAGAGATATAGATGAGATAAATACATATCTTTCTTCGACAGGAAAAAATGTAAAAAAGAAAAGCGGAGTAGGGGTAAGGCTTAAAGTAAGCAGAGAAGAGAGAGAAAAGCTTATAAACAATCTTTCACTTATGAATTTTCTTGAAAGGAATTCAAAAAGCATTATAAAGGAGAGAGACTCAAGAAAGATAGATATAGCATTCAATCTTTTGCTTTATTCCGATGAATATACGTCGCTTTCAGAGCTTTCATATAAATACTATACGAGCAAAAGCAGCATATCGGCTGACTTAAAAGGCGTTGAAAAGCTCATTGAAAGGCATGGGCTTACGCTTTTAAAGGACAGCAGGGGAACAAAGGTAAGAGGAGAAGAGGCTGATATAAGGAATGCCCTGGCCGAGATACTTTCATACATACTTGACTTCAATGTAAACAGGGCTGCAACAGGGAAAAACTCAATGGTATCCGACAGCTTTATATCCGAGACCTTAAGCACCATACTCGATATCTTCAAAGAGCGTGATATTACGTTTGTGGAGAGGATAATGAGATGGACGGAGACGGAATTGGGACAAAGCTTTGATGAGCAAGAATTTATGGATTTCTCTCTGTTTTTGCTTATCGGTATATACAGATTAAAAATGGGCATATTCATTCCCGACACATATGATCCTCAAAGAGTGTGCAATGTGCATTTAAAAGCGGACAGAAATATAAGACTGAACGACACTGTAACAAAGATACGAAAGAAGATCGAGGAGGAATACAGTCTTGAGCTACCCTCTTCTGAGGAAAAAAATATTTATTTGAAGATGGCATCCGGAAGGCTTGCCCATCTGGTTATTGAAAAGGAAAAAGGCGGCAGCCAATACGGCAGCCTGGAGGAAGAAAAGGAGGAACTTTTCAGTGAGGACTTTATTGATGCTTTCTCTACCATAACAGGAATCGGATTAAGGGGAAAGGATGACTTTTGTAAAAATATAAGGCTTCATATAAGACTTATGCTGGAGAGGGCAAAGACAAATAATCCGGCTGTAAACCCGATACTTGAAATGATGGGCAATGATTATACGGGAACCCTTAATGTGTGCAGGATAATATGTGAGATACTGAGTCAGAAGCTTGGGCTTCCGAATATAACCTTGGATGAAATATGCTTTTTGATGTTTTACATTCAGGGCGAGATCATAAGCGTGGAGGAAAAGGCAAACGTCCTTTTGATCTCAGACTTGTCGAGAAGCATAACGCTGCTGATAAAGAGAAGGCTTGTGCAGAGATTTCCCGGATGGCAGATAAAGGAAATATATGCTGACGAACTCAAGGAGATAAATAATGGAAGCTATGACTTTGCGGTGTCAACCGTATTGGATGAGAACATAGGGAAAGAGCTTCCGTATGTCTATATATCCCCTTTAATTGACGACAGTGATCTTAAAAATATTCAAGAGCTTTTTTGGAGGGTAAGGACTGATGCGGACATATTTCTCCGAGAACTCATACGCACTATAAGAGATTTAAACGATGTCGGGTGCCGTATAAAGACGATTTCAAAGTCCGATGAAGAATACAAGGACAGGATAGTCTCAATAGAAGCTCTGAAGGATATAGAGTATATATACGAAAAAAATGACGGGATAAACGAATGCATTATAGAGACCTGTGATGAGGGAAACAACATCTTCAGAATAATTTTTAGTATGTCTGACTGGGATTTTATGCTTTTTGCGACGAAGCTTCTGTACCTTACAGATAATTGCCCTACTGAGGTGATAGCCGGTTTCGCAAGGTACCTGACGACAGAAGGAGGGGGCAATGTTTAAGATAATTCTATTTACCCACGGAGGCCTTGCGGCGGGTATGCTTGATACCTCAAGGCTCATTATGGGGGAGCAGGAGGCTGTTGAGAGCTATTCTGTTGAGGAGGGCTGCAATATAGAAGAACTCAAGGAAATCGTGAAAAGCTCGATAAAAAGTTCCGAAAAAAATAATGAGGAGGTGCTTGTCCTTACTGACCTGATGTTCGGAACTCCGTTTAATATCACAGTACAGCTTCAGGATGAATGCAGCTTCAACCACATCACAGGGGTGAACCTGCCGCTGCTTTTGGAGGCATTGAACAGGCGGACAGACTCCGACCTTAAAACTGCTATGGACGGCCTTTTGGATACCGCAAGACAGTGCATGAGGGATTGCAGCCTGCTTTTGGAGCATTCCCAAGCCGAGACATCAGCTTAATGATCTCAGGACTGACCTATCAAAAATAATCAGAGGGAGAGACAAAGATGAAAAATATACTTCTTACAAGAATAGATGACAGACTCATACACGGACAGGTGGTTACCGCATGGATCAAGCAGTACCCCATAAATAAAATACTCATAATAGATGATGAGCTGTCCAAAAACAAGCTTATGGAAAGGATTTATAAGGCGGCTGCGCCCATAGGGATAGAGGTGATAATAAAGACCCTTGAGGACGCAAAGAACTTTCTTAAGGACGATCCCGATCCGGGCGAGAATGTAATGATCCTTGTCAAGGTCCCGGAGCTCATAGAAGAGCTTTTAGGATCAGGCATACCTATAGAAAAGGTCATCCTGGGAGGAATGGGAGCAAAGAAGGGCAGAAAGACCTTTAATAGGAATATTTCCGCAAGCGATGAGGAAATAGAAAGCTTTAAAAGGATCATGGACAAGGGGACGGAGATGGTATATCAGCTCGTTCCCGGGGACAAGGCTGTAAACGTGAGGAATTTGCTTTAAGGAAAAGACAGGAGGAAAAACGTGGAAGAAAAAGAGTATTTAAAATCATTTACCAAGGAAGAATATTTGTCACATGTCAAAAAAATGCAGGACTGTATGAAAGAATGTGATATCGATATGCTGCTGCTGTCCTCGCCTGAAAATATATTTTATACGACAGGCTATCGTTCTTGGTATACCTCAAGCCTGTTCAGGCCTGTATTTGTCTTTTTGCCGAAGAAAGGTGAACCTGCAATATATTTAAGGATACTTGAGAAAACAACAGTAGAGAACACAAGCTACTGCAGAAATATATATTGCTCAGGCTCGGCAGAGAGAAAATTAAAGGATCTGAATGCAAAAGATTCAGAGGACGCATTGAGGCAATTCATAAGCTCTCTTGATTATAAGGTAAACAAAATAGGCATTGAGGCAGGTGACGGTCAACACTACTTTTGGTCACTGAATATATTGAAGGATTTAATTGACAGCTTTAGGGGCAAAGTGGAATTTGTTGACGGAACAGTTCCTGTTCAAAGAGCAAGAATGATAAAGACGAAATGGGAAGCGGAAAAAATCAGGACTGCAGGTTACGTGACAGAAAGGGCAATAGTTGATACCTTCAGTAGTATCAGAGCGGGAATAACCACAGAAAAGGAAATTGCTCGTGGAATTGCTTCAAGGATGACAGCAAACGGTGTGGATAAAATATCTTATCTGACAGTAAACTCCGGTAAGGATAAATATCATACATTTAACAGCTATGCGACAGACAGGATCGTAGAGCAGGGGGATATTGTTCTTGTTGATATAAGCGGGCATATTGACGGATATGCTTCCGACTTGACAAGAGTAATGTATTTAGGGAAAAAACCTCCGTCAGAATATGCGGAAATGGCGCATATCGCCCGTGAGTGTGTACATGCAGGCTTTAAAATGCTTAAGCCGGGGATAAAGATATCAGAAATGAGCGATGCTGTTGAGAACTATTTGAGAAATGCAAAATATGGAAAGGATGTTATCCATACAAGTGGACATTCTATCGGATTAAACGTAACAGAATTTCCTAATATAACAGGCTCAGAGAATGAGATCATCAAGCCCGGAATGATTTTTGCCATAGAAAACGGAGTATATCCGTATGATGTTGAAAAAGGAGCTTCATCTATAAGTATATCATTCAGAATGGAGGATGAGGCTATGGCTACGGAAAATGAGCCTGAGTGGCTTTCGGGTCCCGGAAAAGCATTGTATACCTACGAGGATTTCTTTTAAATAAAAATGCTCATAAAAATAAGCTTATAAAACAGGAAAGGGGTGTAACATATGATTTTTGTTAAAGCTTTATTGCTGGCAATCACTGCAAACCTGGCTTCAGGCAGAGTTTGGAGCCCGATTACATGGCCGTTTTGCTATCCGCTTATTAACGGAACGGTAGTTGGAATAATTCTGGGAGATCCTTTGCTCGGATTGACAGCAGGTGCTACAATCAATCTGGCATATATCGGTTGGATATCGGCAGGAGGAACTATGCCGTCAAATATAGGAATTGCAGGAGTATATGGAACTGCGATCACGGTTTTGGCAAATGCTTCTCCCGAATTAGGAATAACGCTTGCCATACCTATAGGCTTGCTTGGAGTTTTGCTTTGGAATCTTCAGATGACCTTGAATGTGTTCTGGGTACACAGATTGGATGCAAATGCTGAGAAAGCCGAAATTAATAAAGTGTTTTTTAACGCATGGCTGTTCCCTCAGCTGACATGTCTTGTTATTAATGGCTTCCCGGCATTTATACTTATGGCGCTGGGAGGAGATTTCTTTACAGAAATGATGAATAGTATCCCTCAGTCTTTTGTAAATGCACTGAGCGTAACAGGAGGTCTCTTACCTGCCCTTGGAGTTGCAATGCTTTTGAACTATCTTGGTAAAAAGAGCGTTATACCTTTCTTTGTGATTGGATTCTTTGCGGCAGGCTATTTGGGATTGGGAACAATGCCCATCGCTATTTTCGGAGCATGTATAGCGCTTCTCAGCTATTTCGGAAATAAAAATGAGCCGGAAGCAAATATAAATGAAGCTGAGGAAGAAGACCCTGAAAATAAGGATAAAGCTGACTTGAAGATAAGATTGAAGAGATCGGACCTCATAAAGCACTGGTTGATAGGACTCGGAGCAGAGGTAGGCTATAATTATGAAAGAATGCAGGCATCAGGAAATATACTTGCCATGGTTCCTATAATAAAGAGGCTGTATACCAAGAAAGAAGACATTAGCGCAGCAATGAAAAGATACCTTGTATTTTTTAACACAGAGCCTTCGTTTATCGGAAACGTCATTCCCGGAATATGTGCGTCTCTTGAAGAGGAAAAAGCAAACGGAGCAGATATTTCTGATGAAATGATAAATGGAATAAGGACAGGACTGATGGGCCCTTTGGCAGGTGTCGGAGACAGCTTGGTAGGAGGAATTATTTATCCTATTATGGTTTCTATAGGATGTGAGATGGCACTTGCGGGAAATTTCGGAGGACCGGTTTTATTCTTTGCGGTATTTACCGGAATAATGCTTGTTGTAGGATATAATCTTTACTTTATGGGATACAAAAAGGGAAGTCAGTCTATAATGTCGTTGCTCGGCGGTGGAGGAAATTCCATAGTAAGATTAACTGATTCATTCGGAATATTAGGTCTTATGGTTATTGGAGCAATGGGAGCACAGAATGTCGTGGCATATGTACCTGCTGTAATTAATGTCGGACAAACTCAGGTGGTTATGCAGTCGGTGCTTGACGGTATAGTTATAAAGCTTCTGCCGTTTGCTGTAATAATTGGAATATGGGCACTTCTGAGAAAGAAGATTTCCCCTGTTGTAATAGTATTGATAGTAATGGTCGTGGGCATAATAGGATACTATCTGGGAATTCTGGGTATTGCGTCATAAAATTATAAAAAAATCAAATAAATAAAGTTATGTAAAGAGGGAGGAACGAAACTCCCTCTTTATGATATTATCTGTCTTATATATAATTACTGTAAAATATTGATATTGTAAATAAATTATGATACAACACAAATAAAAAGGAGGTGATCTATATGGCACAGACAAACATAAATATCCGCATGGATGCAGATTTGAAAAAACAGTTTGAAGCATTTTGCGAAGATATGGGTATGTCTATGACAACGGCCTTTAATATATTTGCAAAAAAAACGGTAAGAGAATACAGAATACCATTTGAGATAGGAGCGGAAAAACCAAATGCGGATACCCTCTCAGCAATTAAAGAGGTTGAAATGATGAAAAAGGATCCGTCATTAGGAAAATCTTATAACAGTGTTAATGACATGATGGAGGATCTTCTTGGATGATATTGTATAAAATAAAGCCGACCACGCGATTTCAAAAGGACTTGAAGCTGCTTCAAAAAAGAGGATATGATTTGAGTCTGCTTACAGGAATTATAGAAAAACTTGCTAATGGCGAGACTCTTCCTCCCAAAAACAGGGATCATTTTTTGTCAGGACAATATAAAGGATGCAGAGAGTGTCACATAACACCTGATTGGCTTTTAATATATGAGATATCCGAGAAAGAGTTGTATCTTTATTTGACAAGAACGGGCAGTCATAGTGATTTATTCTGAAACTTGTAAAAATCCCTCCATACAGTTATAATGCTATGAGTAAATAAAATCAGGCGCTATCCTGCCCTCGGGCGGGAGCCGCCGAAGGCGGACAGACAAATGTCAGAGACAAACAAGAGAAAAAAAATCAGCATAGTCGTTCCCTGCTATAATGAGCAGGAAAATGTAAGGCTCATGAGCGAGGCTATAGAGAGCCGCTTCAATGAGGACGAGACACTAAAAAAATACGACTATGACATACTTTTTATAGATAATGATTCTGCGGATAATACGCGAGCCGAGTTGAGGAAGCTGTGTGCCGAGGATAAGGTCCACATAAAGGCCATATTTAACGCAAAGAATTTCGGTCAGTTCAATTCTCCCTACTATGCTATGCTTCAGACTGACGGAGACGCCACCATGCTTATGGCTGCGGACTTTCAGGACCCTCCTGAGCTCATTTCAAAGTTTGTAAAGAGCTGGGAGGAGGGCTACAGGATAGTAATAGGAGTAAAGGCCCACAGCACGGACGGAAAGGTGGTCTACGCCTTCCGCTGCCTTTATTACAAGCTTATAAAGAAATTCTCCCAGGTGGAGCAGATAGAGCATTTCACAGGCTTCGGGCTTTACGACAGCTCCTTCATAGACGTTATGAGAAAGCTTGACGACCCCACGCCGTTTTTAAGAGGAATCGTTGCAGAGCTTGGCTTTCGCAGAAAGGAGATCCCCTACGACCAGCCGAAGAGAAGGGCGGGGAAGACCTCCAACAATTTCTATACCCTCTATGATGCGGCTATGCTTGGATTTACCTCCTACACCAAGGTAGGCCTTCGACTTGCCACCTTTGCAGGAGCCATATGCTCCGGAATATCAATGCTTGTTGCTCTTATATACCTTATTATGAAGCTTATTTGGTGGGACAGGTTCCCCGCAGGAATGACACCGCTGCTTTTGGGAATGCTCTTTTTAGGCAGTGTACAGATATTTTTTATAGGCGTGGTCGGAGAGTACATCCTCAGCATAAATCAGCGAGTGATGAAGCGCCCCCTTGTAGTCGAGGAGGAGCGTATAAACTTTGACGAAAAAAACTTTGACGAAAAGACGGATAAAAAAGAGCCTGCAGGTCTCGAGGATGAGTGCGTCTCTGAAAATACGAAGTAATGTCGGCAACCTGTTCAATATGATACAGAACCCCGGAGATATATAATTATGAAAGATATTTCGAAAATAGAATACCACAGGAAAACCTGCCTTATGTGTGGCTCAGAACTAAAATCTGAGCCATTGATGATATTGGAAAACATGCCTCGCTCGGCTCAGGATATTCCCGATGAGGATGAGGTATCTGCAGACAGCGGTATAGAGCTCAGGCTTTTTAAATGTGAGGACTGCGGCCTGTACCAATTTGACTGCGATCCTGTTTCATACTACAGAGATGTAATAAGAGCGGTGGGACTTTCCGAGACCATGAGAAATCTCAGAAGATCCGACTACGCATATATGATAGAAAAATACGGTCTCTTGGGCAAAAGATTTTTAGAGTGCGGATGCGGAAGAGGCGAGTTCCTTGAGGTGCTCTCCGAATTTCCCGTGGAGGTATACGGCACAGAAAATAACGCTGAGTTTGCAGAGTCGGCAAAAAAGACCATAGGTGAGGACAGGATCATAAGCTCCTTTCCCGAGACAGAAAACGACATCTTTTTCGGTGGGGATTTTGACTGCTTTCTGTCCTTTAATTTCCTTGAGCACCAGCCCCACCCGACTGTAATGCTTAAATCCATGTATAATAACCTGAAAAACGGCGGCTACGGCCTTATAACCGTTCCATCCTTCGAGTACATATTAAAAGAAGGAAGATACTATGAGCTCATAAGGGATCACATAGCAAACTACTCCCTTGATACCTTGATAAGACTTTGCAGAGACTGCGGATTTGAGATTTTGGAGAGCGGGTACATCGGAATAGGAGACACCTTGAGAGTGGTGGTAAGAAAGGCCAAAACTGTCGGGGACACAAAAGCTTCGGGAGATGAGGAAACGGAAGAACTGAAAAGACTTACGGAAAATTATGTATTGATAAAGTCCGCTGTAAAGGAATTTACGGATGAACTCGAAAATGAGGGAAAGAGGCTCTGTCTATGGGGAGCAGGGCATCAGGGCTTTACCATAGCATCCACCACAACTCTTTCTCAGAGGGCCGCCTACATTCTGGATTCGGCGCCCTTTAAGCAGGGGAAATTCGCCCCTGCAAGCCATATACCTATAGTTGCTCCGGAGCATTTTAAGGATGATCCCTGCGATGCGATACTAATAGTTGCCCCGGGCTATGCGAAGGAGATAAACGAGACCATAAAGAGAAGCTTCGGCAATCTTAAGGATAAAAACGGGGCTGATATAAATCCCCCCGAGGTATTTAAGCTCAGCTCCGACAGGATAGAAAAGATGTAACAGCAGCAAATACGATGGCTATAAAAGATAAGTTCAGATATTCGTATATAAAAAAAGGTGAAAAAGATGAAATACAGACTTGATGTGACGAGGCTCAGAGAGGGGATGATGACCTTAAACGGCTGGGCCATCCCGAAGGACGCCTCAAACAAGATTTCATATGAAATAAAGGATGACAGGGGCGAGAGTCTTGACATAAAGTATGTACCTATGCAGAGGGAGGATGTTGCGGCTATATATAAGCTTAAGAGCTCTGATCTCGGCTTTGACATTGAGTTTCCCTATGAGAGAGGGAAGGATTACTTCCTTATAATAAAGGAGATATCAGGAAACGCTTCCGTGTCCACTGTCTCCACTGCCAAGGTAAAGATAAACGAGGAAATAATCACAAAACGTAATTCTGTAGCCCATAGAAAAAGGGAAAAGCTTCTTGCCCTTGCAAATACGGAGACAATAAAGGTCGCATGGGATTTCTTCAAGGAGAACGGTTTTAAGGCTCTTTACAAGAAATCCGTTCACAAGCTCAAGGGCATATCAGAGGATTATGATTACAGCGAGTGGTACGAAAAGACAAGGCTTACGGAGGCCGAGCTTGAGGCTCAGAGAAGAGAGATAGCCGAGCTTTCGGAAAAAGCTGCGGAAGGAGACGAGGGACTTCCTCTTATCAGCATAGTCATCCCCGCCTACAATACTCCTGAAAAGTATTTAAGGATGCTTTACGACTCCCTCAAGGCGCAGACCTACGGAAATTTTGAGGTCTGCATTGGGGACGGCTCCGAAAACGATGATGCGGTAGAACGTGTGACCCTTGAGTATGCCGCAAGGGACAGCAGGTTCAAATATAAAAAGCTTGAGAAAAACCTTGGAATATCGGGAAATACGAATGAGGCATTAAAGTCTGCCACGGGAGATTTCATAGCTCTTTGCGACCATGACGATGAGCTTCCCCATGAAGCCCTTTATGAGATATTTAAGGCCATAAGAGAAAATCCCAAGGCTATGCTCATATACACAGATGAGGACAAGGTGGACTTTGATGGAAAGGCCTTTTTCGAACCCCACTTCAAGTCGGATTACAATCCCGATCTTTTGACCTCTGTAAACTATATCTGCCATCTCACTGTGCTTAAGAGAGAGCTTCTTGAGAAGGTAGGGGGCTTCAGACACGAATTTGACGGGGCTCAGGACTATGACTTTTTCTTAAGGTGCTGCGAGGAGGCTACAGCCGAGGAGAAAAAGCGAGTCGAGCTTTTCTATGAACTCATGAAGGCTCCCGAGGCTTTGGGAGACAGAGAGCTTTTGAGAAGTGGCGAAGATGATAAAACCGGAAAGTGTGTTAAAACCGGAGAAGGCGATAAAAGCGGTGAACACGATAAAGGCGACGAATACGCAATAAAGCTAAAGGAGCTCTCTGAAAAGACAGGCCTTTCCGAGGACGCTATAATTAAGCTTCTTAATGGTGACTTTGTCTCCGAGACAATAATACATGTGAGAAAGGTCTGCTATCATTGGCGCTGCCACAAGAATTCCACCTCCTTTAATCCGGAATCGAAGCTCTATGCCTTTGAGGCGGGAAAACGCGCCATAATGGAGCATTATAAGAGGACGGGAGTAAAAGCCGACAGAGTGGATGACGGCGTTACCTACGGATTTTACCATAGTATTTTGGAGGCTCCCGATGAGCTTGTATCAGTCATAATCCCCAACAAGGACCACATTGACGATCTTGACAAGTGTCTTCGTTCCATGATACAAAGCTCATCCTTCAGAAGGCTTGAATTTATAATAGTAGAGAACAATTCCACTGAGGAAAAGACAGAGGAATACTATAAAAAAATAGAAAATAACCCGGGATACTTCCTTGACGATACAAAAACCTTCGGAAAGAATGCAGAAGACACGAAAGCCGGATTAAACTGTGACGGTGAAAAAACAGTTGACATTCCCGACATCAGCATAAAGGTGGTCAGATGGCCGAGAGAGTTTAATTATTCCGCCATCAACAATTTCGGAGTAATGCATTCGACGGGAAAATATCTTCTCTTCCTTAACAATGACGTGGAGCTCATAGCTCCCGACTCCATAAAGGAGATGCTGGGAATAATGCAGAGGCCTGAGGTGGGAGTATGCGGAGCAAGGCTCCTTTACGATGACGACACCATACAGCACGGCGGTGTTGTGGTCGGATTCGGCGGCATCGCGGGAGGCTGCTTTATAGGCCTTCACGAAAAGGAAAACAGCTACATGCACAGAGCTATGTGTGTTCAGGATTATTCCGCAGTTACGGCGGCCTGTCTCATGACAAAGAGAGAGGTGTTTATGAAGGCGGGAGGCTTTTACGAGGGGCTTGCCGTGGCCTTTAACGATATAGACTACTGCATGTCGGTACGCTCATTGGGAAAGCTGGTGGTCTATGATCCCTATGTTATCTTCCGGCACTATGAGTCAAAATCAAGAGGACTTGAGGATACGCCTGAGAAGGTGGAGCGATTTAACGGAGAGATCGCCGTCTTTGCGGATAGGTGGGGCAAAATACTTGAGGAGGGTGATCCCTATTACAACCCTAACCTGACCTTGAGAAAGTCGAATTTTGCCTTAAGGGACCTTAACCATGAAAAGCCCGGAGAACCCTATAAGCTTGAGCTTGACGTAAAAAAGCAGCTTCAGATCGTCGAGAGAGAAAAGAACAGGCGCGAGGCTCTGAAAAACCGGCAGAAATAAAAATCGACAGAAACAGGCACCGAGCTTCGTGATTCAGGAGTATTCAAGCTATGACAATAAACAAAAACACAGCCGTAATAATTCCGAATTACAACGGCCTCCGATTCATGGAGGTCTGCATGAAGGCCTTAGAGAGACAGAGCTTTAAGGATTTCTATGTGATAATCGTGGATAACGGCTCCACAGACGGCTCCGTGGAGTATATAAAGGGGCTTCTTACTGATCCGACTTCTTATGAGCTCACAATAAAAGCTATACTTCTTTCTGAAAACACAGGCTTTTCGGGAGCGGTGAATGCAGGTATAAAAATGGCCATAGATGACGGAGCGGAGTTTTCGATACTTTTAAACAATGACACAGAGGCCGAGCCGGACTACATAAAGGCACTGGTGGAAAAGATCAGCGAGGAAAAAAGGATATTTTCCGTGTCGCCCCTTATGATACAGTACCACAACAGAGAGCTCATAGACGATGCGGGAGACGGCTACAATCTCCTTGGCTGGGGCTTTCAGATGGGAGTGGGACACAGAGCGGATGAAAAGACGTACATGAAAGGCAGGGAGGTATTTACCTCCTGCGCGGGAGCAGCCATATACAGGAATGATATATTTAAGGAACTTGAGCTCTCTCCGGGGGAGTACTTTGACAGGGAGCACTTTGCCTACCTTGAGGACATAGACATCGGCTACCGCGCAAGGATAAGGGGCTATCGCAATATCTATTGCCCTAATGCCCGTATATTCCATGTGGGAAGCGGAACCTCAGGCTCAAAGTACAATCCCTTTAAGGTAAGGCTTGCCGCAAGGAACAATGTCTGGCTGAACTATAAAAACATGCCTGTTTTGCAGCTTCTGATAAACCTTCCGGGAATTGCCGTGGGCATACTTATAAAGATGCTTTTCTTTTATAAGAAGGGATTTTTAAATGATTACCTCGGGGGTCTTAAAGAGGGCATACGAAGAGCGAGGGATATGAGAAAGGTGAGATTTCAGGCAGGGAACCTTTTAAATTATGTGCTCATAGAATGGCTCCTCATAGAAAATACCTTCATATATGCAAAGGAATTCCTCTTAAGGAAGCTTAAAAACTAACGCTTTCTTAAATAAATTTTAATAGATATATACTGTGAATTGGGCTATAATATAACGCAAATTAAGATAATGGGAAATTATGATAAAAAGTAATCAGACAAAATTGAATTCGCTTCAGGTAGTGACAGATGCTCTGGTCATAGCATTTGCTTACTTTGCGGCATGGTTCTTAATTATAGGAAGACGCAGTATACACGGAGTCGGAGTCCTTCCCTCACATGTATACATGAGAGCTCTCATAGTCGTACTTCCCCTTTATCTTATTTTATACACCGCCTTCAATCTGTACTCGCCGAAGCGCATACAGAGCAGGCGGTACGAGTTTGCAAACATCTGTAAGGCAAACATTATAGGACTGATGCTCATAACCTTCGTCCTTTTCGGAGGCCGAAACTTCCCGAGGCTCGGAGCCTACCTTGACAATTTCTCCACGAGGATGATAATCGCATTCTTTGCCGTAAACATCGTGGCGGAGACCGTGGAGAGGAATATCATAAGGAGCGTCCTTAGGGACATAAGAGCCAAGGGCTTCAACCAGAAGCATATATTGCTTGTGGGATTTTCCGAGGCGGCGAAGGGCTTTATCGACAGGGTAAGACAGAATCCCGAGTGGGGCTACCATATTTACGGTATACTTGACGACGATATGGAGGAGGGCAGAGAGTACAAGGGCGTGAAGGTCCTTGGAGAGCTCACAAGGCTTCGCGGCATACTTGCCGAAAACGAGCTTGACGAGATAGCAGTCACCCTTCCCCTTGACAAGTACGAGTACCTTAAGCCTGTGGTGAATATATGTGAAAAGTCGGGAGTACACACAAAATTCATTCCGGACTACAACAATATTATCCCCACGACTCCCTACATGGAGGACATGGATGGCCTTCCTGTTATAAATATAAGGCATGTGCCCCTTACACAGCCCTTCAACATGATAATAAAGAGGCTCATAGACATTGTGGGCTCCGGAGCGGCGCTTATACTGTTTTCTCCCGTGATGCTCATTACGGCGATAGCCATAAAAGCAACGAGCCCCGGGCCTGTGATATACAGCCAGGAGAGAGTGGGACTTCACAACAAGCCCTTTAAAATGTACAAGTTCAGGTCCATGCGTCAGCAAAAACCCGATGAGGAGAAGCATGAGTGGACCACAAAGGGAGACCCCAGAGTGACCAAAGTCGGAAAGATCATAAGGCACACGAACATAGACGAGCTCCCTCAGCTCATAAACGTTCTCAAGGGAGATATGAGCATGGTGGGGCCGAGACCTGAAAGACCCCTTTTTGTGGAGAAATTTAAGGAAGAGATCCCCAGGTACATGATAAAGCATCAGGTCAGACCCGGCATGACAGGCTGGGCTCAAGTAAACGGATTTCGCGGAGACACATCCATCTCCAAGCGTATAGAGTATGACCTCTATTACATAGAAAACTGGACCCTGGGGCTTGACATAAAGATACTGTTTATGACTATATTCAAAGGCTTTAAAAACGCATATTAGAGATTGGAACGCATATGAGAATTGATGACGGAGAAATAAGAGGCAGACACGAGGGTGGAGGCTCCGAAAACGGACAGAGAAGGAATTCCAAGGAAAATCCGCAGAGAAGGACAAGCCCCGAGGTCGCCGCAAGAAACAGCAGGGACAGAGCTATGCATGAAAAGAGCAGGCTTCAGAGAGAGGGCTATATCCCCGGAAGAAGACCTGCGGAGCCCAAGGGACGCAAAAAAGATGAACTTCCCGGAGGCGGCATGAGGAGAAATCCTGCGGGAAGACCTGCCCGCGGCATAACGGATAATTCGGCTAAAAGGCGCGAAAGGGCGGCAGTCCATGACGACGGGCTCTTTGACGATATAAGGATAGACGAGGACATTGTTGCGGATACTGGCATGGAGGACAAGATCCTGAGCCGCGCCATGAGCGAGGAGAAACCGGAGCGCAGGAGACCGAAGGAGCTCAACACTGCAAGAACCATCATTGACAGAAACGAGTACAGCAGTGAGAAGCAGGCAAAGAAAAAGACAAAGATGAAAAAGATCATTGTCTTTGCCGTGCTTGAGGTCATAACTCTCTGCCTTATCTTCGGCTATGGCTACTTCCTGAGGACATGGAACAGGCTGAAGGGCCCTGAGTTCAACAAGGCCGCTGTGGAAAACAACAATATCGACATCACAAAGAAGCAGGAGATGCAGGGCTATTGGACCTTTGCGGTATTCGGAGTGGACTCCAGAGGAAAGGGAGTCGGAAAGGGCTACAACTCCGACGTTATAATGATAGTGAGCATCAATAAGGATACGGGAGACATAAACGTCTGCTCTGTATTCAGAGACACCTACCTCAATATCAGCGACAGCAACCGCTACGCGAAGATAAACGCGGCCTACGCAGAGGGTGGCCCCGAGCAGGCGGTAAAGGCCCTGAATAAGAACCTTGACTTAAATATAGAAAACTATGTGACCTTCAACTGGAAGGCTGTGGCGGACTCCATAAATATTCTCGGAGGCGTTGACAATATTGACATCAGCAAGGCCGAGCTTTATTACATAAATGCCTACATAACAGAGACCGTAAAGGCTACAGGCATCGGCTCGGTACAGCTTAAGTCCACAGGACCTCAGCACCTTGACGGAGTTCAGGCAGTGGCCTACATGAGACTGAGATATATGGACAACGACTTTGCGAGAACGGAGAGGCAGAGAGAGGTGCTTAAGGCCTGCTTCGAGAAGGCAAAGAAGGCGGATTTCGCAGTGCTTAACAACATAATCGTAGTACTTGCAGATCAGGTTGCTACGAATATCTCCGCCTCGGAGATGGTATCTCTGGCACAGGGAATAACAAAGTACAATATCGCAGAGACCGGCGGCTTCCCTTGGGCAAGAGGCGACGCCAACATTCCCGGAAAGGGAGCCTGCGTAATACCCACTACCCTTGAAAGCAACGTAAAGATGCTCCATGAGCTTCTCTATGGAGATGATGATTACGAGGTATCATCAGCGCTCCTCGGATATTCTGAAAAGATAAAGCAGGATTCAAACCTTTATAAGGAAGGAACACCTATAGAATCTGTCGGAACGGACGGAGGCTACATTCCGAAGCCCACATCCGCGGCCACAAGAGCTGACGATGAGGACGAGGATGATGAGGAGACAACAGAGAGCAGAAAGAGCTACGAGTACGAGACCGACGAGGACGGGAACCTTATCTATCCTACAGATGAAAACGGTAATCTGGTCTACCCCACAGATGAGGACGGAGACATAATCCTTCCTACTGACGAGGACGGAAAGCTCATAATGCCCTCAACTACAGCTTCTGACAGAGAAACAAGGCCTACAGACCTTGCGGACGATGATGCTATAGAGACAGGAAACGATGCGGGAAGCGATATAGTAGGACCTGACGGAGATATAATGCCTACAAGGCCCGGACAGACAAGACCCGGAACCAACAATCCCGGAGCCTCAGGTCCCGGCTCGATAAATCCTACAAACAGTGATGAGAATTCAGGCCCCGGCGCAACGACAGCCCCCGGCTCTTCGTCGCACCCCACCATATCGGCAAACCCCGGAGAGTCAAGGCCTACCCATGTGGTTGACCCCACTCAGAGCACTACTCAGGGAAGCACACACGGCAGTACTCAGAGCGGTAATACGCAGAGTCCCGTGTCCCCCGGAGGCTCTAATCAGGGCTCCACAACAGTCTCCCCCATAAGCCCGGGGCTTACAGGCGGCCCGGGCTCTGTCCAAAACGTAAATCCTAACGCTGCATAAAGACAGACTTAAGATAAAATGTCCTAATTATGAAAAAATTATAAAATCATAAAAAATACGCAATCAGGACATAATTAGGACACACTTTTGAGTAATATATCCTATGTAAACAGAAGAAAAATAAAAATTCATCGGATATATGCGAGCAGCGAAAGGAGCGTTTTGAGATGAAAAAAGCATTGGGTATAATTATAGGTGCAATAGCTTTCGGAGCTATAGCAGGCGGCACGATGGTAGGAATAAATGTGGCAGCAAATAATACTATCCTTGCCGACAACAGCGACAGTGAAAACAAGAGCCTGTCGGAGATACTTGAGGAGGCGGAAGGCGGAGACGAGGAAGCCGTAGAGGAGCTTAAAAATTCACCTCTCCTTACGGCCACATCAAGCGAGGCCCTTACGGCACAGGTGCTTGACGTATCTCACATAGTAGAGAATGCGATGCCTCAGATGGTATCTATCACAAATACCATGGTCTACACCACACGAGGCTACAACAATTTCTTTGATTACTTCTACAACATGCCTCAGGAGCAGCAGTACGAGGTTCCCGCCAGCGGTTCGGGAGTAATAATAGAAAAGACAGACGATGAGCTTCTTATAGTAACCAACAACCACGTTGTTAAGGACAGCAGCGAGTTGGATGTTACCTTTGTGGATAATGAGACAGTAAAGGCTGAGATAAAGGGAACGGACCCCGACCTTGACCTTGCTGTAATAGCTGTAAAGCTTTCGGACATACCTTCAGATACACTGGATGCCATAAAGACAGCGACACTCCACACCGAGGACGACTTAAAGCCCGGACAGGGAGTTATAGCAATAGGTAACGCTATGGGCTATGGCCAGTCCGTAACGGTCGGATATATTTCAGCTCTTGACAGAACTATAAAGACCGAGGACGGAGGAGCAGAGTCAGGCCTTATTCAGGTCGACGCGGCTATTAACCCCGGAAACTCAGGCGGTGCACTCCTTAACATGGAGGGAGAGCTCATAGGTATCAATGTGGCTAAGATGGCAAGCTCAGAGGTAGACAGCATAGGCTACAGCATACCTGTATATAAGGTAACGGACACTATCGAGAGCCTTTCAAATGCAAAGACAAAGGTGGAGATCCCCGAGGACGAGCAGGGAGCACTGGGCGTAGTTGTTACTACAGTTTCAGAGGAACAGTCTCAGCTTCTTGGTATCCCCAAGGGAGCCATAATAATGGACTTCGATGAGGATAACGGATCAGCCGCAGAGGATGCAGGCCTTTACAAGAACGACGTCATTACAAAGATAGACGGACAGACTATAAGAAGCGCAGACGACCTTGTAGACCAGGTAAAATACTATAAGAGCGGCGAGACGCTTACCATAACATATCAGAGACTTGAAAACGGAGAATATACAGAGCATACCGCAGATGTGACTCTCAGAGATAAGCCTGCAACTGAGGAGAGCTCGGCTGCCTCGGATACAGAGGAGAGCACTCAGGACGAGAGCGGAAGCAGTGAAGGTCAGAACAATGAGAGACAAAGCGGCAACAGCCAAAACGGCGGCGCCTCATCTGATGAGGAACTTCAGGAGCTTTTCGGAGAACTCTTCGGAGGCTACAGGCAGTAAATGCCGAATGAGCCTGAGAAATCCGAAGGAAGCGGCAGCTCTGCAGAGATAATAAGGAAGAACATATGAGAAAAAGACTTTTAACTTTGATTTTGGCTGTGACAGCTGTCATGGCACTTGGACTTACAGGCTGCGTGGAGCAGACCCCTGTATCGGGAGTGGCTCCCGACATGAGCAAAAAGGAGAATGTACAGCTTGACTTCGTGCAGCTCCATAATGATGCGCTTGAGGCCTTCGGAGACGAGGACGAGAATCCCTACAGATACATAACAGATGTAAATGTATCAGGAGACAATGCCACAAAGACTATAGACATAAGGGCGACCTGCTTCCCTGACACGGGAGTACCCGAGGCGGAGCAGTTTGCGACAGCCATTATCAGGAGAGTAAACGATTCGGCCTGCATACAGTCATCAGAGTTTGAGCTTTCAAGTCAGGACAGCTTCGGCACACTCTGGACAAAGTACACACTTAATATTCAGATAATACCTGTCGGCAGCGAAGACGATCCTGATTCATATCTTGTAAATGAGAGCATAGCTCCCGGCGATGAGATACCCTTTGATCCTGACTACGAGACCTACGAGGAGGGCTATGTGGATATCCTTGACAGCATGAAAAACGAGCCTGCAGTGCTTGATCTTTCGGGAGACAACGAGCCTGAGGCGGAATAAAGGAAAATTTATATGGGATCCGATAACAATACAGCAGAGGGCTCTGCAAAGGGGACTTTATTAAGCCCCGGGGCGGAGAGCCTAAGAACAACAGCAAAAGATATTTTCAGCAGCGTGGTAGGGGCTTACGTCCTTATCACGCTTTGCGTGTTTCCGGTATTTACCACGGACATGTATTTCAACATACTGGTGGACAAATACTATTTCTACCTTGTATCGACTATAGGGGCGACAGCTATCCTCCTTGTGCTTACGGCAGTATTCGCCTTTATAGACAGCAAGGAATACTCGGGAGAAAATATAATACGCATCATTTCAAATCTGAGGCCCCGTAAACTTATAAAAAGCCTCTCGGCTCCTGACATTTGCGTATTAATATTTTTCCTTGTATCGGGACTTTCCACCATATGCTCCGAATGGTTCTATGAGGCCTTCTGGGGAAATATGGGAAGATACTCGGGATTTTTCCTTTGGATATGGTATGTGGTAATGTACTTTCTGGTGACAAGATTCTTCAGATTCAAAAAGATATACCTTGACGCATTTATACTTGTGGGACTTTATGTCTGCATATGGGGAATACAGGACTATTTTCAGCTGGATCCCCATGGCTTCCTCGAAAACGTGGAGGCTGTGGACAGGGACATATTCACCTCAACCATAGGAAATATCAACACCTATACCGCATGGGTAGCCATATACATGGCGGTGTCATCAACGCTCTTTATAGTCGAGGGCAACGGCCTGTTTGCCGGGTTTAAGAATGTCAGGGAGATGTACGGGGAAACGCACCGGAGCTCCGGCAGCGCTTTAACAGGCGGATCAATATCGGACGGACGCTCTTCCGAAAGAAATTCTTTGAAAAATATATTCAGTATAAGGACACGGTTGATCCTTTCGGACGTAAGGATGCTTTTCTATCTCGTATCCACTTGTATTTTCTTTACTGCCCTCATAATGGGACAGTCGGACAATGCGGTGCTCTCCATAGCAGCGCTCCTCTGCTTCATGCCCTTCCTTGCGTGGAAGAACAGAGACGGCTTTATAAGGTACATAATAGTACTTGCGGCCTTTGCGGGAAGCATGTGGTTTACCGGAGCTGTATCAACTAAGTATGCGGATATGGTGCTCCCTCCCGATAACGGAAGCATGCTTATATCAATGAGCTACAAGCCTTTCTGGAAGGATATATGTCTCGGGCTTTGCGGATTTGCGATAGCGCTTATAATTATCATGGCTGTGGTTTCGGTCAGAAGAAATGTCGCAAATACTTCCACAGAGAAAAATCACAACGGGAAAACCGGAACAGCAGAAAAACACAGGGAAAGCTCATCAGGCCTTTATCTCTGCAACTACAGAAACACAGTAAATAAACCTCTTCCTAACATAATAAGGTTCATTTGGCTTGCCTTGGGAATAATTGCAGCGGGCGTGATCATTTGGCTTTTCTGGGATGCTAACCACGGCGGACATCCCGAGTGGTATGCGCCTTACAGCAATATCATGTACTTTAACATAAACTGGGGAACTCACAGGGGCCATAACTGGGGCATACTCATGAGACATTTCTCGGAGTTCCCTCTCTGGAAGAAGCTTATAGGCTCAGGCCCCGAGACCTACGGAATAGTGACGAGAGTCTTTGACTACTATGAGATGAAGGATACCTTCGGGGAGATATACGATTCCGCTCATAACGAGTACCTTCAGTATCTCTTTACAACAGGAATAATAGGACTTGTCTCATACCTCGGCTGGCTTTCCTCGGGAGTATTTAATATATTTACTAAGGTAAAACATTCGCCTTGGGCGAAGGCCTGCGCCTTTGCGGTGATAGCCTATGGCTTCCAGGCATTTGTAAACATCACAGTGCCTATAGTCGTGCCGGTATTCCTCCTTATGCTCGCCATGGGACTGGCGGCTTTGAGAGAAGAGCGTCAGGAAAAAAGCAGAGAATAATATTAAGAACTAAAAATTCCATTTCCCCCTTTTAGCGGCAGAGAACCCGATATGTATCCGGAAAAACGAACACATATCCGGCCTGCGGCAGAAGGGGGATTTCTTATTAATATTAATAAAGTATTAAGACTTTTCCGGAAACTTGTAACTTATGCTCTCCAATGCTATAATCTCAATATTATGATATCAGGGTAAAATCTTACCTTACAAATATCGGATCAATGAAAAGGACGATCAGCCTTGGGTATTACTGAAAGCAAGGAAGAGCTGATAAAAAAAGAACGACAGAGACATATGGTGAGGCTGCTTTTGGGAGCAGTCTTAATTCTGATAGAATCGGCCATATTTTTTATAGTCTGGAAAGAATTCTTTAACCCCTACATAAGGCGGCCTTACCGCTTTAAGGGAAACTATTTCCTTGCGGGAATATACACGGTGCTCCTCCTTATTTTCGGAAACATCTACGGCGGCATGAAAATAGGCTACTACAAGGTCTTTGACATAATCCTCAGCCAAAGTGTGAGCATCATAATCACAAACGCCGTCACATATATAGCGGTGATAATACCTATCGCGACCTGGTACCTCTCGCCTCTGCCCCTTATGGGGATGACAGTGATAAACATCCTGATAATCATTGTCTGGAGCATAGCGGCAAACCGAATATTCGTAAAAGCTTTTCCGCCACAGAGGCTGTTTCTTTTTTACGGAAGCGAGGAGGATAAGCTTGCGGCAAAGTTCATAAGCCGCCCGGACAGGTATGTGCTCTGTGGGAGTGAGAAGGTGGAAGGAAAAGATCTCGCAAAGGCAGAGGTAACGAAGGCAGATGCCGCTAAGTCAGAGCTTGCAGATGGTACATTTGAAAATCAGGAAAGTTCAGTTGATCTTGCCGAGAGTCTTGCCAAAAAGTGTGAGGCCTACGACGGAGTCATAATAGGAGACATTTCTGCAGAGCTCAGAAACGATCTTTTAAAGCAGTGCTTTGTGAGAAAGATACGGACCTATACACTGCCGAAGATAACAGATGTAATACTTAAGAGCAGTGAGACTCTGCATATATTTGACTCCCCTGTATTTCTTAACAGGAACCACGGCCTTACGGCGGAGCAGGCCTTTGTAAAGCGAGGCATGGACATAGTTTTGTCGGGAATTGCGTTGATAATATTATCCCCTGTCTTTCTCATTACAGCTTTAGCCATAAAGCTTGAGGACGGAGGCCCTGTATTTTTCAGGCAGGACAGATGCACTATATACGGCAGAGTGTTTTCAATACTTAAGTTCCGCTCAATGATAGTGGGAGCGGAGAAGGCAGGTGTTTCCGTCCCCGCTACGGAGAAGGACCCCAGGATCACGAAGGTTGGAGCCTTCATAAGGGCCACAAGGATAGATGAGCTTCCCCAGCTCATAAACATACTCAAGGGAGACATGAGCATAGTCGGCCCCAGACCCGAGAGAGTGGAGCATGTGGAGAAGTACTCTGCAAAGATACCGGAGTTTTCCTACAGGCTCATGGTAAAGGGAGGTCTAACGGGATATGCTCAGGTGTATGGAAAATACAATACTACGGCGTATGATAAGCTGAAGCTGGATCTTATGTATATACAGAATTATAGCTTTTTACTTGATATGGAGCTGATTCTTAAGACAATAAAGATAGTTTTGACAAAGGACAGTACAGAAGGCTTTGATGAAAAGGCATCCGAGGAGATGGGAAGGAAATAGATTTGCTTATGTACTTTGCAAAATTTATGCCAAGTAATGCCAAGCTTTTGCCAAGTCGTTTTTACAAGACAATATGAAATACATAATAATAAATTCATCAACAAATTTTGAATACAGAGTTGATTTGATATACGAATATCTTACAGGAAAAGGCAATGATGTCACTGTACTGGCCTCTGACTTTGTACATTCTGAAAAGAAAAAAAGGACAGAGACAAAACACTCCTATGAGTTGATCAATACGATACCATATAAAAAAAATTTATCAATCGATCGCTTGCTGTCACATTATGATTTTTCAAAAAAGGCCTATAAAAGAATTAAGGATGAAGAAGCGGATGTACTCTATCTGATGATTCCACAGAATTCAAATGCTAAAATAGGAAAATGGTACAAAAAGAGACAGCCTGATACAAAAATAGTGATGGACATAGTGGATATGTGGCCTGAAAGCCTTCCTGTAAAGTACACGGACAGATGGCCTTTTACCATATGGGCAAATATCAGAAATAAAAATCTTAAGTATGCAGATGTGATTGTCACAGAGTGTGATTATTATCAGGAGAAGCTTAAAAAATGGCTTCAAGGGAAAAAGACGGTTACTGTTCCTTGGCTTAAGCGATACAGGAATTGGAACAGTAAATTTGAGAATATTAATGAAAATAACGCAGCTTCAGATTCTAAGGCTGATAAAAAGGACAAAATCAGTCTGTGTTATCTTGGAGCGGTAAATAACATCATTGATATAGATAAAATATGTGAGCTGATAGGAAAAATCAGTGAAAAGCTTCCTGTGGAACTTCATATAATAGGAATCGGCGAGAGAAAAGAGGAATTTAAAAGGGCTGCAGAGACTGCAGGGGCAAAAGTGACAGACCATGGCCCTATATATGATGAAAACAAAAAGCAGGAGATCATGGATGAGTGCGATTTCGGACTTAATATCATGAAGGATACGGTCTGTGTAGGCCTCAGCATGAAAAGCATAGACTATATGGCGGCAGGGCTTCCGATAATAAACAACCTGCCGGGGGATATAAGCAAAATAGTAGAGAACTATGGTATAGGTTTTAATTATAGAAATATCAAAACTATAAATCCGGAACAGGATTTTGACCGAACAAAAATACGAAAAATATATGAAGAATATTTTTCAACAATATGTTTGGATAAATATTGGAATTTTATAATAAAATATTAGCCTTTTTGGTTTTTAAACAGAAAGTCTCTAAACCAGAAATAGGAAAGATTGTAGTAAATAATAGTCATTAAATTCTCCATAGACATATAAACTAATACAGATGTAATGACTAAAATACCGGCAAAATTATTTTGACGGTAAAATTTTACAAGTAACGCAAAGTAAAGCCCAATATACAATATGGTATATATAAATCCAAATTGTAAAAGTAAAACAGAGTATCCGTTATCCAGATATGCGCTCTGGGGTTCAGCAAAAAATTCTGAGATATAGTTACCAAAGGGTAAAATGGAGTAATTGCTAAAAAACGCTTCGCCTAATGCAAATCTTCCGGTAAATAAGTTATTTAATTTGGAAAACATAGGGCTTGTTTCATTGTAAAAAACAGGGCTGATTGTCATAAATGCTACATATAGTGCTAATAAAGAAATCATAAGTAATAAAATCTTTTTATATGTATTCCGACTTATGTAACGACAAAGTATTTTTTCGAGCAACGCTGCAAATAGAATAAAATAAACAATTATTGCACTTGTCCTGCAAATAGTGAAAGCCAGTAATATAGTATTTGATATAATTAGCATTATCAGATGTATATAGTTAAGTTTTTCATAATATATGGAAAGAATCAAAGTGATTATTATCAGAAAAACTGCATGAGCTGTATTGGCATCACCAAGTCCAAGCGCATGCTTTAAATAGGACGTTCCTCCGTTGGATCGGGTTACATCAGGTATTTTACCTGATAATGAAAGTACTAATGCCAATATAAAAATACATGAATATATTATCAATGATTTGAAGAAAATCGGTTTGAGAGGAATACCTTTTGAACATACAATAAAGCTAAAAACCCAAATTAATATATTGTACTTACTTATATAACATACGAGCAGGGTTAATATTCCCATAAATATAATAATAAGTATCTCTTTCAATTTATAGTCAAATGGGAAAATGGCCGATATGCATAGAAGTATGAAACACGGAATGGTAAAACTGAAAGGAAGTTTTGGCAAGTTGCTCCCCAAAATTAAAACCTGTACTAACAGAAGACACCAAGCCACAGAAAATAATACATTTTTAATTCTATATTTTTCATCTAATGACATTTTAAGGAAATTAAGCATATATGAACCTCCAATAATATAAGAACTATTATAACATTTAAATCAATTTTTTAATACAGAAAGTTAATATGAGTAGAAATATGCCTCGTTTTAGTATTATTATACCTGCATACAATGTAGAAAAATATATTTTAGAGTGTTTGAATAGTGTACAGAAACAATCCTTTCAAGACTATGAAATAATACTTGTGAATGATGGTTCAATAGATGAGACAGAGTGCTTATGCATTAAAGCATCAGAAAAATTTGAAAAAATAAAATATTACAGGAAAGAAAATGAGGGGCTATCAAAGACAAGAAATTTTGGAATAGATCATGCGGAAGGGGAGTATATATATTTTTTGGATGCGGATGATGTCTTATGTGATGATGCATTGCAAGCCATAAATAATACAATAAAGATACAAGATAATCCGGATATAATAATTACAAATTATATTAAATTTGATAATTGCACAAGAAAAATAATAACAGAAAGTAGAATTCCAAAGAAAGTTTTTACAAATAACAGTACAATGACAGTAGCTCAGCAATTTGCAGAGTGCTATATTTATGGAAACTTTTCAATTATGGCACCTTTGTCAATTGTTAAAAGAAAGTATTTATTGGACAAAGAATTATATTTTGAAGAGGGAATTTTACATGAGGACGAACTTTGGACTCCTCAGATTTTTTTAAATGCCTCGGCTATCGCTTATTGTTCAAATATTTGTTATGCATATAGAGTAAATAGAGAAGGATCTATCATGTCTTTATGGACAGAAAAAAATCTCAAGGACAGAATTTTAATAATTACTCAGATGAAGAGATTGGCATTGGAATCATCCAAGCAAGTGTCCAAAATGTATCTGTCAAGGGCAGCATGTATTCTTAATGGGATAATGACAGCTGAATTTGAGATGGATAACTCAGAAGAAAAGATTGCAGATGAAGTTCAAAAGCATCTTGAAGTCTTTTCTAAAAGTATACAAAAAAAATATTTGGTTTTATACATTTTAATCCGTATCTTTGGATTAAAAAGAATAATAAAAATAGAAAAGTGTTTCAAAAATGAGAACTAGGAACTCGTTATTTAATACATTCACTAATATACTATTTAATCTCTTAACTGTTTTTTTTGGACTACTTAACAGAAAAATGTTGATTAGTACACTTGGGGTGGACTATCAAGGAGCAAGTGGACTGTTTACAAATATATTGTCAGTTTTAGCTATTGCTGATGCTGGGATGGGGAGTGCAATTATGTTCCATTTGTATCAGCCAATAGCTGAAAATAATACTCCTTTAATTAGATGTCTTTTAAAATACTATAAAAACAGTTACATAAAAATCGGTATGCTTTTTTTAACAGGAGGGATTTTATGCATTCCATTTCTTCCTTCTTTAATATTGAATTATACGTTGCCATATCCGGTTTGGTTTATATATTTGTGGTTTTTATTTGATGCTGTATGCAGCTATTTTTTTATGTATAAAAGGGCATCATTAATCGCAGCTCAAAAAAATTATATTGTAATGATATATGAAAGCTTGTATTTGATTGCCACAAAATCGGTTCAGATATTAATGCTTTTTTTATTTCATAATTTCATTATATATTTGTTGGTAATGCTTCTTTTTAGAGTAATAGAAAATATTTTGATATCTCATGAGGCAAAGAAAAGAAAACCCGAATACTTTATAGAAGTTTATAATGAAAAGAGTGAATTATCAACAGACATAAAAACTGACATACACAAAAAAGTAAAAGGGGCGTTATATGGGAAAATAAGCCAAGCAATATTTAACGGAACAGATAATATTTTACTATCAAAATATTTTGGGCTGTCAATTGTAGGTATTGTTTCAAATTTTCAAATGATTATTACTGTATTGCAAGGCTTGTGTTCTTCGTGGAGCTATTCCTTCATTGCAAGTATAGGAAATATGCTTGTATCAGAGGATAAGGATAACAGCTATTTGGTATTTAAAGAAATTCATTTAGTAATAGTATATTTTCTTGTGGTGGGAGCTACAGGCTTCACTTGCGTTTCAAATGATATTATTACATTAATATTCGGTGAACAATATACTCTAGAATATTCTATAATATACTCTATGGCGGCAAGCTTTTACATATATAATTTGAGAGCCCCGTATGATATTTTTAAAAGTGCGGCAGGAGTCGTTTATGAGGACAGATATGTTCCTTTGATAGAGGCTTTTGCAAATTTGATAATATCATTGATATTAGTAAAATACATTGGAATTCCCGGGATTTTTTATGGAACGGCAATAAGTTCACTTGTAGTATTGTTCTATTCATATCCTATCTACGTTAACAAGTTTATTTTTAACAGAAAATTAAATCAATATTTAAGAAGGATACTAATTTCGTTTTTACTACCTGTTATCAGTATTGTTATAGCGAAAAATATATGTTCCATTATTGCATTTTCTAATCCGTGGAGTTCTTTTTTAGTAAAGGGAATTTGCTCAGTTATTGTAGGGAGTATTGTTGTGTTATTAGGGTATGCAGTATGGGCGGAGGAAACTAAGGCTCTTTTCAAAAGGCTTAAAAAGCTGCTGAAAATAGATTTGGGGGAAAAGTATGATTCCTAAGACGATACATTACTTTTGGTTCGGTGGCAATCCTATGACCGACGAGGTGAAAAAATGCATAAAATCATGGCATGAGTTATGTCCTGAATATGAAATAAAGCAGTGGAATGAAGAAAATTACGATTATCGGAAAAATGAATTTATGAACAAAGCAGCTGAAGCAGGGAAATGGAGCTTTGTGACTGACTATGCCAGACTGGATGTTATATATAACTATGGTGGAGTTTATCTGGATACAGATGTTGAAATAATCAGACCATTAGATGAATTGCTGAAATATAAAGCATATTTCGGCTTTGAGACAGATGCGACAATAAATACCGGACTTGGATTTGGAAGCGAAAAAGGAAACATTTTGCTAAAGAAAATGATGGAGAGATATAACGGGTTAGATTTTATAGAGTTAAACCAACTTGCTAAATATTGTTGCCCGATTATACAGACACCTATATTGGAGAAAGCAGGGGTAAGATTAAACGGGAAAAAACAAGTTATAAATGAAATGATTATTTTACCCAAAGAGGTATTATGCCCGCTCGATTATGATACGGGAAAGCTGGAGATAACAACATATACATACAGTATTCATTGGTTTCAAGGTAGTTGGAAGACGGAAAAAGAGAGAGAGATTCAAAAATTATGGCAAAAGCTTACTCCAATATTTGGGAAAAAAAATGCCGGACATATTGCCGTAATACTGGGGTACCCAAGATATTATGGTATTAGGGAGACCATAAAATATTATGCAAAAAAATTTAAAGAACAAAGTTCAGAGAAACAATGATTATGAGAATTGAAAAAAAAATAAAATATAATATATTGAAATTAATGAGGGCTTTTTATAAATTTATGCCTTATAAAAAATATGATATCTCGATAGAGAAATTGTATAAGAGAGTAGAAGAGGTGGATCCAAATGAATTTGTTTGCCCTGAAATTAATAATAAACCAATGTCCGGAAAAGATGTTTCAATAATTATTCCGGTATATAACACAGATAAATATTTGAAGGAATGTTTAGATTCTGTGTTGAATCAAGATATTAAATGTTCTGCAGAAATTATAATTATTGATGATGGCTCTACGGATAACAGTTATGAGATAATTGAGAACTATAAAAAATATGATAATGTAAAAATTATCAAGCAAAATAACAGAGGCTTCTCGGGAGCGCGTAACAGAGGGTTAGACGAGGCAACAGGAAAATATATAATGTTTATAGATTCGGATGATATTTTGAATGATAGTGCAATACAAAAGATGTTTGATTACGCTGAAAACTATAATGCTGATATAGTAATCGGAGGATACTCCACGTTTCCTGATCCTTGTAAAACTTTCAAAATGACAGATACTGTATTTAAAACTAAAAATATGTCTGAAAAGATGAAAGCCATAGGTTTTTTGCCGGGTAAGCTATTTAAAAGAAAACTATTTGGAAAAATCAGGCTTCCATTAAATCTACTGTTTGAAGACACAATTGTCCATTTATTAATCTTGCCATTAAGCAATGATGTGGTATTTGTACCGGACATTATTTTTAGATATCGTATGCACAATAACAGCATTTCACACAGACACTCAGAAACAGGAAAGAGCCTTGACACATATTGGGTAGTAGAAGAATTGCTGAAACAGAGAAAAGAACTGGGGATTCCTCAGGATGATGAACTATATAAATTTTTGTTATACCAATTAAGTTTCATTACGTATATAAGAATTTGGTTTTATCCGGAGGAGCTTAAAAGATCAGTGTTTTTGCTATGTGGCAACCTGTTGAGTGAATATGAAAGGAATGATATAAAACTTAATAAAAGCCAGCAATACGTTCAGCTGGCTTTAAAAAAAGGAAACTATAAATTATGGGAAATATGTAGCAGAATTAATGCATATGACAACGCTTTAACAGATTATTAGAATCGCGAAGATAAATTTTTATTTTTCTGATTAAAAGCATCAGACGTAGCATAAATAAACTGTGGAATTGAAACGTTAAGAAGTACAAGAGACCCTCGGGAGATTTTCTGTTTATAAAGCCCAAAGCTTCTGTTGTCTCAGTGAAAATACATGCTTTTCTGAATAATTTTTGGGATTCGTTATATTTTAAATTTAAACTACTTAAAACAATGCTTAAGGTACGCATATAATAGATTGAAAAGCAATACATACCTATTTCATAAATGTTTAGGCTTTTATAAAGCTCGCCAGCATGTCGATATAACATACGAGTTTTATTTATTCTGGATACAGAATTCGACTTGCTGAGTCCGTTGAAATGAACATAGTAGTTGTATAAAGGTTCATTTACAACAGATATGGAAAATTTATCCATATATTTAAAATATGTATGCAAAAAAAGAAAATCTTCTCCTAAAGAAATGGATTCATCAAAATAAATTCCTTTTGAACTAATCAAATCTGATAAGAAAAGTTTTCCCCATACGGAAAGGTAAATTCTGTTCTGAAAGAGATTAAGATAGCATTCTTTAAAAGACTTTATATCTATAAAAGAATTTGTATTTGGCAAAATATCTGTGTGGCTGCGATATATTTCATTTATAAAACAATAGCCACTGATTGCCAGAGAAGATTGTGATTGTTCAATGTATGCCAAAAGCTTTTCGCATAAATATGGAGAAACTGTATCATCGCTGTCAATGAACATAATATATTTTCCGGATGAGACTCTGATACCTGCATTCCTTGCAGATGAAACACCTCCATTGCTTTTATCAACAACTAAAACTCTTTGATCATTAGATGCAAAAGTATAGCAAATTTCTTTAGAGTTATCAGTGGAACCATCATTAACTAAAATGAGCTCAAAGTTAGTAAAGCTTTGAGAGAGAATAGAATAAATACAGTTTCTTAAATATTTTGAGCTATTGTAAACTGGAACAATAATACTTATAGTAGGGTTATTTAAATTCATAGCAAAATTTATTTAATCACGCCTATAGACTTTTATTATAATGGAATCTTATTTTATTAATAATAACATTTAGCTGAAGAATATGGAAGTATACACATGGATTTTAATAAAATATGGACGTGAAGGAGATTAAGAAAAGCAAAACTTACAAATCTATTAATTAGTATTAGAAAGATAATAGTTTTCATACAGTTATGATATAATTATAAAAAATCATATCCAAATCAGGAGAAGGGGCAATGTATCAAAGCCAGAAACTGATAGAAAATGTTTTGATTTTAATAATTGATCTTATAGGAATCATTCTAGGGAATACAATCGCATACTATATAAGATATAAAAATGAAGTTTTATATTATTTAAGTGATGATGCAGTATGGATGATAGCAGGAATGTGTGCTCTTTATACTGTTATTTGCGTTATTAATGATAATAACCGACATTTCTTCAGGAGAGGCCTTGTAGATGAGCTGTTTGAGGTTTTGAAGAACATGGCTATAATGCTTATATGCTTTATAGTTCTCCTCTATTTATCTCATCAGTCTACTCTATTTTCAAGATTGGTATTCGGATATTTTGCTATAATAGGTACAGTAATAATATTTATAGGAAGGTTCCTTTTAAAAAAATATTTACTGACTTATTATAAGCATAGTAAATTCAGCAGCAGACTTCTGTTGGTAACCACATCAGACAGAGCAGAAGAGATAATTGATCATTTATATGAAAGAAGTGAATGGAATAGGCTTTTGACAGGCGTTGTCATAGCAGATGTAGCTATGCAAGGAACTACGATAAAAAATTATCCTGTGGTAACATATAAAGATAATTTGGTTGACTATATCACACACAATAATATTGATGAGGTTTTTTTCAGCATAGACGGGCTTAATAAGAATAATTATTTTAGGGACTGTATAGCAACTCTTGAGAATATGGGTGTGATTGTATATACGAATATTGAAATGTTCAATATTCTTGACAACTGTCATAAGGGTTTAGACAGAATCGGAAAGTATGCGGTTGTTACTTTTTCGAGGAATGAGTTTTCAATTAGACAAAAGATTTTAAAAAGATTATTGGATATAGTCGGCAGTTTAGTTGGAATGGTATTTTTGGGAATAGCCACTGTGATTTTTGGCCCTTTGATTAAACTTGACTCAAAAGGTCCTGTTTTTTTCGGACAGACAAGGGTAGGAAAAAACGGAAGAAAGTTTACTTGCTATAAGTTCAGATCTATGTATATGGATGCGGAAGAACGCAAAAAGGATTTGATGAAGCAAAATGAGATGAATGGCCTGATGTTTAAGATGGAGAATGATCCTAGAATAACCAGAGTGGGTAAGTTTATCAGGAAGACCAGTATTGATGAGCTTCCGCAGTTTTGGAATATATTATGTGGTGATATGAGTCTTGTTGGGACCAGACCGCCTACGGTAGATGAGTATGAAAAGTATAATGCATCACATAAATCCAGACTTAGTATGACACCTGGGCTTACAGGTTTATGGCAAATAAGCGGAAGAAGTCAGATTAAAGATTTTGATGAAGTTGTGAAATTAGATATGGAGTATATTGATGATTGGAATATATTGAAGGATATAAAGATTATATTGAAGACAGTTAAGGTTGTTGTTTGTGGGAGAGGAGCGGAATAGAAAAAAAGAGAGTAAGAAGCTCTTTTTTTCTTTTCATAGACTACTATAATAATGAGAGAATCTAAGCTAAAACAGAATGGATGCCACCTGTTAAGAGCAGGAAGCATCCATTTGTTATGCCTTAGATATAATAGATTAATGTGTCAGCTTTTTTCGGTACATATCATTTCTAACAGTTTGATTTATACAATAATAAATACACAATGTCAATCCAATATTAGTAAAAGGTTTTGAATAAATATCTTCAGAAATAGAAAAAACAATCATACAGAAAACCACAATAATTTCTTTGTATTTTCTTTGCTTCCATATATTAAACATGCCATATATATATATATAAGTAAGTATAATAAAATAGGGGACTCCAAATTTTATTAATGCACTTATTATTCCACAATCCAAGACACTTGAAAATATTTCGTTCCGTATTTCCAATCCTAACAGGCATGGAGGATAATAGATTAAGTACATATTGGCAAGTTTTATTCTTCCTGTTAACAGTGTATCGATTTTGGAAAGCAATCCCAAATTAGTATAATTAAAAGCGGCAAGTAATACAAGAAATATTATTAAGGGTATAGCAAAATAAATGCAAAGAATAAAAATTTTTGAGCAAAATATCTTGTTTAAATATTCATAAGAAAAAAATAATATTATCATTAAAGATAAAGTTAAAAATCCAGTTCGCGAGTCAGTAAAAATAAACAATACTAAATTGATTAATCCTAAGAATAATAGCCTTGTTTTAAAGAATTTTCTTTTCCCTTTTAAAATGTAGAATGCTGCAAATAATTGAACAAATGCAGCATGGAAAGAATTAGGATGACTAAAACCAAACATATATCTTTTGACCGGATCACTATTGTTTGTGCGAGGAATATAGCTTACAACATTAGAATTTAAAACTAAAGAGAAAATAATTGTAAAGAATAAGCCGAGAATATATACAGTTATGAAAGCTTTAATTAACCTATCATAGTCTGCTTTATATAGGCTAAGAATCAATAAACTTAATAGAATGCACTCTACTTCCTTTGTTTTAACGCAAATAGCAAGTGCTAAACCAAAAAGAAATGTAAATATAATATAAACTTTTTTAGAAAAACTCATAAATAATATATGCATTAAAAAACATAAAAGAGCAATAACAATGAGAAATTTATTTATAGTATTTGATAAAATAAAAATAGAATTACTTGCAAATAAATATCTGAATACGCATATTGCATAACCTATGTATACAATATTATGGATAAATTGATTTTTATTTAGCAACATTTTAATTAATACCGTCCTACTATTTTTTTAATTTTTCTTATATATGAAATAAATAAAAGCATAGTCCAGTGCTTATTTATTACAAGCCATCTCTTTAAAAAGTATTTATAAGAATATTTACTGTCTAAAGTCATATTTTTAAATTCATCAGAAATTGTTTTTTTTATTGATGAATTTAATTTTCGCATGTACACAAGAAACAACAAATATGAGAATAAACTATTGATAAGATCTTTATTAATGTTATCTAACATATGGCTTTGATCTTCTAAAGATGTATACATTTCAAAAACAAAATTTTTTTTCATATGAGACAAAAGAATTCTATTCTTAATAATAAGTTCAGGATGATTTAAAATTCTCAAAGAGCTATGGGATTCTGAGTAATTGTAATAATATAAAGGCTTATGGATATAATATGTTTGAGGCTTATTAGAAATCACATTCATTTGAAAAAAAATATCCTCGCCAGATGTGCAATTAATTGGAAAATAAATACTATTTTTTTTAATAAAATTCGATTTATATAAAGCACATGCAAAATGTGAAAAAGAATTATTAATAAGTTGCCTGCCTGGTTCTTCCCAGCTTATGAAGCCTTCTTTTTTATTGGGAAAAGAAATTATTTCCTTTGTACTACCTTTTTGATCAAAAATAATGTAATCTGCATTATGAAAATTATCTAAGAAAAAACTTTCCAATGTACCACTAAAAATATAATCATCGGAATCCAGGAACAATGTATACTGTCCTAAAGATATCTCTATACCCATATTTCTTGCAGATGATACCCCTAAAATTGGTTGCAATATATATTTAAAATTCGGAGTCGATTTAACATATTTTTTTAGAAAATCAGCTGTTTCATTATTGCTGGCATTATCCACTACAATTACTTCATAACTTGGCAGATTTAGATTATTTAAAGAACGAAAACAATGTTCCAATAAATTAACCGGAGTATTATAAACAGGGATTATTATACTAAGTAACATGATATTTATCCTTTTATAAAATCATTTTAAAACAATAGCCTTAAATCTCTTTAATAATGATAAAGTCTCAGGGCGATTAAACGCATATATAAAGTAAAACAGAAAAGATGATTCCAAAATAACAATAATACAGCTTATAATTATATATAAAAAATTATTAGTAATTTTTATAGCTTTTATAGTATAACTGCAAGCAAACATTATTATTATATAAATTGAAGAAATATGAGCTAATTCTAAACAGTATTTTTTATAGCTTCTTTCCAAAATCTTTATATATATATAAATAGGAAATGAATAAAAAAACAAAAATGAACTGCTTATTATAGTTCCCAAGAAAATTCCGGCTAACCCAAAATAATTTGCAAATAATATGGAAACAATAATATTAACAATGGATTCCATTATAGGAATAAATCTGTCTTCATAAAGTATACCAGCCGCCTCTTTAAATGCTGCAAATGTCCTTCTCATTCCAGTCAAATAAAGATTTACAGATAAGATTATTAAAACAAATGGATCCAAAATATATTCAACGCCAAAGATACATGAAACTACTTTTGATGAAATACACCAAAAACCAACACTTGCTAATATAGAAATGTATGAATTAAGTAACTGAAGCTCATCAAAAACTTCACGTGTTTTTTTTATGTTGTTTTCCACAAGAAGATGCCCCACTCCTGATATCGAACCATTTGTAAGTTGCATTGCTATTCTTGAAAGTGCAGACAATATTAATTGATAATTAGAATATATACCAACATCTCGCAAGCCACAAAATAAGGAAATTAATAAATTATCAGTCCCATTTACAACGAAAGAACCTATTTTATGAAATACAGCTCCTTTAATTTTAAATTTAATATCATTCAATATGAATGAAGGTAGTCTTTCTTCTGCGTCTTGTAAAATATAAGGGTATCTTCTGTTTACAATTATAACAAGTATAGTATTATCAAATATACGGCATATGACCATTGCAATTAAAAAATAGTAAAAATTTCCGGTAAGATAAAGTAAAATGGCCTGTAAAGCTCTAGAAGTAATTTGATACAGAGAATCGCATATATTAATAATATAATTTTTCTGATCTGCCAATAGCAAGCTTCTCTTATAGCTGAAAAAATATGAAAAAATCACATCAAGCAAATACCAAAGATACACAGAAACCAAGGGTAATGGAAGCGTATAATCCGGGACAAAATAACCTAAAAATGGCATTAACAAGAAGCCAAAAAATGCAACAATAAAAGCAATTAATCGATATGCTTTTTTATAAAAAAGCATAAGTTGTTTAATTAATTCAAAATCATTTTCCTTTACAGGTTTATATAAATTATAAAGAATAGCACTACTTATCCCTAGTTCAGCTATTGATAGCATGGATAATATACTGCTAAAAAGTCCATCAACACCCTGATATTGAATCCCCAAAACTGATATAAGTGCTTTCCTACTTATAATATTAGCGATAATTGTAAAAAAATAATATCCAATACCAGTTATTGTATTAAAAAAAGCTTGTTTTGTTTTCAAATTTTATAAATACCTCATATAAGTCTGATTTATAATGGTTTTTTATATTCCAGAGCAGTTTCAAGAATATCTTGATATTGATAAGCACATTTATTCATATCATAACTATATTTCATATAATCTCTTGATTTTTTACAAATTTTCAAGTACAAATCTTTGTTATTATATAACCTTATAATTCCCTCTACAAAATCATTGGTATTTTCACAATGAATATATTCACTATTAGAATTGACATTAATTCCTTCAATTCCTATAGAATTTGATAAAACCGGTAATCCACAAGATAAGGCTGATAAAACTTTTGTTTTTATTCCACTACCGTAAAGTAAAGGGACTACCATGCAAAATGAATTTAGAAACAATTCTTGAACAATATTATTCTCGACAAAACCAGTTATAATAATATTTTTTTTTTAGACCTGTTTAACAATGATTTTGGAGGCCCACCACCAATTACAACAAAAGAAAAGGTTGGGGGTAATTGAGGCATAACATTATCAATAAACCATTCTGCACTTAAATAATTTTCAGGTCGACTCATTAATCCATAAAAAATAATATTATTATTAGGAGACAAATCTTTATGAATTCCAAATTGTGAATAAAAAGGGACTAAATGAAAAAAGCATTTATTACTAAGTAATTTCTCATTTTTTAGAGTGCGTATGTTATCAAAATTATGAGGCAAAATAATATCTGTTTGTGATAATGCCTTCAATTCATTTTTTTTTGCATAATTTATATAACGCTTTCTAAAGAACTTTTTTAAAAAATTTTTTTCCAGCTCCATCTTTCTGGTACTCCCTTGGTAAGAAATATCATGCACAGAAGCAAGAAATAAAGAGTTAGGGAAAATAGATTTAATATCACTACATAATAAAATTGATGTGGTTGTTTCCAGAACAATTACATCAGGATAGATTTGTTGTTTTTTTAGGCTAATAATAAAGTTTATTATTTTATTTCTATCAGTACGAGTAATTTTATAAGAATATTTATTGCTTGGAAACAGAATCCATCCTAAAAATTTAACCAAATTATTTATTTGCTTATTTGTATTTTTGTTCAAAAGCATATAGTGAATATTTTTTTTCTCATGACTCCCGAACGTTCTCGAAATTACTATTAATTCATTATTTCCTTCAGAAAATTTATTAATATAATAATTTATTGTCTCTGCCCCAGCACTTGAATCTCTACTAATAGCTATAGGGGCAATAAATAATAAAATCATATTTAATTACTCCTTGTGATAATATCATAAAAAGTTCCGCTTTTTTTAATTTGATTGTCCGTAAATTTATAACTTAATTTATGAAAAGGTGTTTGTTCGGTTATATAATTAAATAAATTCTCTTCATATTCATCAAAGAATTTTAACAATAGAATATGTGGAGTAGAATTGTCTCTTGGCACAATCTTTTTCCATTCGTCCTCATATCTATCAAGTACTATAGAAACAAAATCATGCAATAAATAGTAATCTAAAAGAAAATCTTGACTTTTCCAATATTCATAACAAAGTTCTTTTGTGGCAAGTAAAATCTTATTATTACTCTTTGCGCTAATAAGCCAACTTGAAATATAACTTGCATGGCCATCTCGTCCCGGCTTTAAGCATTGATAAAAAAAGAGGTCTGAGTCGAAAAAATAATTGGGAATATTCTGGCTGCTGCAAAAGACTGTAGCATCTACCCACATTCCTCCATATTTTGTTAGGAGCTCCAACCTAAGAAGATCAGTCATATGTGTATAGGTGATCTTTCCGTCAGACCATTTTTTAATAATAAAGTCAGGGAAATTAACATATTTTGATAAATTATCTGATGTTACCAATATCACTGTCTTGTTTGGATTATTTTTGACAATAGATTGATAGCAAATCTTTACTATTGGAGGTGCTGCTTCCAAGCCTTGAAACCAACATGTCCAAATTATATTTGACGATATATGCTGTTTTTCACAATAACTTTTATCAAACTCATCAAGCTTATATCTGTATTTTTTATATAATTTTTGTTTGGTCTTTAATGTTACTGATAAACGCAATATTTCCAAAGCAGTCCTACTTTTTCCTAACAAAAAAAACTCTGCTATCGCTGTAAACAAAGTTCCACTTTGATAATATTGTTTTATATGTTTTACACCATTGTACTTTTTAAATATTTGTATAAGATTCATTTCCTATTAGTTCTCTGAATAAAATCTCAAAGTTTTATTTATTCCATCTTTCAAATTAAAAATTGCTCTCCATCCTAAATTTTCAAGTTTCCGGGAGTCAAGGGAAGAATTTGTCATTAAATTATACCCCTTCTTTTCTTTATCTGAAGCATTAACATAAACCACATTTTTATTAACTTCCTTTGCCATTTCTTCAGCTATTTGTTTTATCGATACTACAGAGTCTCTATTAGAAATATTGTAAGCATTTCCACTTTCTCCGTTTATTAATATGGTCAGAATGGCAGAGGCACAGTCAAGAGTGTAACAATAGGATCTAAGTTGCATACCGGAACTTTTCATTATTATATTTTCTCCTTTAACAGCATTTCTTGTAAATTGTGCCGAAGCTCTGTTATCTGAATCAGTAATAGACGGACCATAAATATGCCCGGGGCGTGCGATTACTATATCCAAATCATACTCTTTATTATATGCAACACAAAGAGTTTCTGCAGCACGCTTTGAACAAGGATAACAAGCACGAGGATTTAATATGTCAATAAAACCATAATCACTTTCTTCATACGGGCGGATTTCATCTATATTTCCATAAACTTCGCTGGAAGAAATGTATAATAAACGTTCAGCATGAACCTTGCTTGCCATATGAAGTAAAGAATTCAGCCCATAAATATTGGCCATTATGGTTTCAACAGGTTGTGTTGTGTAAACGGATGGATGAGCATTACTTGCACCATAAATGATGTAATCAACAGGTATATTTAAATTGTTGTCCGGATTAACTGCATCAAAATTAATAAAGGTATATGTTTCTCCATTTGTAAACATTGGAAATCTGTGTTTGATTTTTGCTTCGTCTCGTCCTGCAAGAAAAATTTTAATATTCGCGTTTGCTTCAAAATTTAAATAAAAAAGTATTTCAACAATCGCTGAACAAATCATGCCAGACGCACCAGTAATGAGAATTTTTTTTCCCTTGATTCGATTTATGTTTGGTATTTCATCTATTGCTAAGTTGACATCTTGCCAGTATTCTTTATTATATTTTATCATTTTATCCAACTATCTTTTTTTGTATGTAACAATGCTTTGAAAATCATCATATCATCTACAGTTGTTATTTTTAAATTTTCTTCTGATCCTTTAGAAAAATATATTCTTTCTCCCAGTTGCTGCATTAAAACACAAGTAGCTGCAGTTGAGGTAATGCCTCTTTTTTTTGCTTCGCTATGTGCCCAAAGAAGTTTGCCCAGTTCATATGTATGAGGAGTCTGAGTACGAAATAGCCGTTCTCTAGGGACTGTAACTGTTGATGAGCATCCATTATCTTCACTCTGAAAAACTGCCTCGACACATGGAATTGCAGCAACTGCACTTCCATATTGCTTGAATGTGGCAAGACTATTAGAAATTATTTCACTGGAAACCATACAGCGATTTCCATCATGTATCATAATTACATCATCATTTTTTAGCTCACTTCTAATTGCATTCAGTCCATTAAAAATAGATTCTTGATTGGTAGATCCGCCAGGAATCACCCAACGGAGTTTTGAAATATTAAATTGTGCTGCATAAGCTTTTAATACATCAATCCATGAAGAAAGTGTTACTACAACAATTGCATCAATACTTGGGTGATTTTGGAAGGCTTGCATTGTATGTATGATAATAGGCTTGTTATCAACATGCATAAATTGTTTTGGAATATCTTGTCCCATTCGAGTCCCGGTACCTGCGGCAGTCAATAATGCTATAACCATTTGCTCTCTCCTTCATTTGAATGATTTTAGTTAGTATTTAAGTTCCAAAAACAGATGTTTTTCTCTTTTTGATACAGGCGGAATCTCCATATACTTACCATAAAATTTTGTTAAATAGTCTTCTGCTTTTATAGGAATATTAAACACTTCTGTCTCAAACTGAGCTTTTCTAAATTTACAAATGCTACTTCTTTCATATATCTCCCCCGAAAAGTGTTTCCTCCCGGTTGGAATTGCTACAAGCCTTGAGTTATTATTTTTACAAATAGCATTCCAATAACTACACCAATAAATCCAAGTCCTTAATGGTATAATTCTTAGCACCCTTCCCCAAATTATTTTAAATAATGGATAATTAACTGTTCTACACTCAAGGGCTTCAAGTTCTTGTGGAATTACATATTTATTATTACAATAACGAATAGATGAGATTGCAAAAGTCATAAGCATACTCATATTTTTTTGTATAAAACGAGCAAAAACATTGTCAAAGACATTTTCAACAATGTACAAATCAATTGAAAATCCACAATTTTTTAAATTCCAATCATATTTCCGTCTGGCAACAGTGTTTTTTTTCCTTATTTGTGTAACCATAATCCCAATTTCAGGATTTTTCTGAGGCGTTTGAAGGTAATATTTCCCACCTAATTCCCTATCGAAAATATTTATAAATAAGTTATAGCTTTCTCTTGTTATATTTAAATCAATATCATCGTCCCAAGGTATAAAACCCTTGTGGCGGACTGCCCCTAATATGCTTCCTCCACTTAATGAGTATTTCAGGTTGTATTTCTCCATTACAGATATTACATCTTTTGCAATTTCCAAAATTGCCAATTGATATTTTCTAAGGTTATGCTCATCAAGAACAATAATACTTTCTTTTGTAAATTCCATTAAAACCTCGTACAACTGTAAATTATTAGTTATTACCTTTAAAAATCTTCTTATACTTATCAGCAATAAACTGCCAACTATAATTACTTTTAATTCTCGCTTTTGCTTTAAAATCTAATTCAGTTATCCCTTCAGGTTTCAACGCCTCGGCATAGGCAATGAGCTTGGCCAGATTGCCCGGATCCTTATTCCAATAAAGAGCCGAATCACCCGCAACCTCCTTGTTAAATCCTACATCCAGCAGAAGGTTAAGTTTAGTGGCTCCTAAGGCTTCCAAAAGGCTCGGGTTTGTACCTCCGACTTCATGCCCGTGAAGATACGCATATGCATTTTCTCTTATCTTCATGAGAAGCTCTTTGTCATATACCGTACCTACAAATTTGATTCGGCTGTCATTTTTAAAATGCAATTTACACTCAAGCTCCGACATGAATTTTTTGCTCATATTGGTTATGATGACCAAATCTCTCTTTGTTTCGGAACGCATAAACTCTTTTATTATCGTCTCATAGTTATTCTCGGGAACAAACCTTCCAACTATGAGATAATAGTTTTCGGATGTGATTCTGTTTTTCTCATACCATCCAATCAGCTTCGGATCGTCATCAGTCAAGGTACTTTTGCGCATTTCAGCCCCATATGCGATATAGGTGGTTTCAGGGTTTGAACCTTTGATTCCTTTCCCGTCATATTTTTCATGTATATATTTTTCAATATTTATAGAATCACATATGGCAAGATCGGAGTACTTTACCATGAGACCTTCAGAAAACTTCCAATATCTTCTGACAGCACGGCTCCATTTGGCTCTCATCCATTCATGCCCGTCTGGATTGATAAATGTTTTTCCGCCAAGTTTGTGGATTCTTTTGAAGTAATAGGGCATCACAGGGCCTATTCTGCATGCCAAGATGTAAATTATCGCGTTTTTAATATTGTGTTTTTTAATATATCTACAGCACTCGTGTAAAGCGGCGATATCATAGTACAATGCTTGTGCGGCGCCTATATTGGGTATATGTATTTTGAAACAACGTGAATTGTGGTATATAAACTCCCTGTTCGAAATTCTTACAGACCCAGTAAGCCTGTTCTCATCCATACTGCCGTCGCCGTTTGCTTTACAGGCTACATGATATTTGATAGAGTTATCATTTTGATGATATTCCGTCAGCTTATCCACAAATGTTTCATATCCGCCATATGCACCTAAACTTTTTGCGCCTATAATGAACACATGTTGAGGATAAATATTCGGGTTTACAGATTTTTCCAATCCCATGGCTTTCCTTATATCTAAAACAGTCTATGACATCGGAGATATACCGAGCACAGACCGCCTTTATGTAATTCAGTGATATATAATAGTACGCTTCGCAAAAGGTACTCTTTTACGAAAAAAGGATGCCCTTCTTTATAGATAAGGACATCCGCGATATTTATAGATTCAAAAAGTATTTAATTTAACATTTCACTCATAGATTCTATATATTTCTTTTTTAAATACATATTGCTATGGACATAAATTCCGAGGGTTGTTTTTACTGATGAATGTCCAAGTATTTCAGATAATGACTTGTAATCTGTTCCAGATTCGATACAATACGATGCAAATGTATGTCTCAATATATGAAAATTAGTTGTTGTAATATCACATATTTGCAGGCATCATTTAAACCTATATTGTACAACCCGAGGCTCCATATAATTACTGCTATTTGTAAGAATGTAGTTGTCACAATTTCCGTAGTACCTTGTGGCTTCTTTTAATAATAAGGAAGGAATAGGTATCTGTCTAATAGAAGAAAATGTTTTGGGTTTGTCAATTATTACTTTTGTCTTTGATATATTGCTTCCCGGTATATATGAAGGATTTTTAATACGCAACAAAGTTTTGTTTATGTCAAGAATTCCATCTGGGTGTATGTCTTTCCACTGCAATCCACATAACTCACCGATTCTAATACCCGTATAAATGCTGAGCAGCATTCCAAAATTAAAAGGATTTTTTTCCATTAATAAGAATGAGTTTAATTTGCGTATACATTCTTTATTTAATATAGTAATTTTCTTCCTATTATAATGAATGTAGTTAATAGATAAATTCTCTATAGGCAGTCCATATTCACTTCTGCCAAATGCAATTATTTTTTTTAGTACTATAAGAATATTATTGACTGTAGATGGACTTAGCCCTCCCAAGTTACAGCGTCTGCCTTTACTTAGTAAAAACGTGCCAAATTCTTTTATAGACAAGCTATTAATATCTTTTATAGTTTTGTTTTTAAAATAAGGAATTATATATCTTTGTATATTTGTTGAATATACAGAAAATGTAGACCTCTTATATTTTATTTGATTACAAATCATCCAATTCTGACAAAGTGATTCAAAGTCATTAGACTTGCATAAATTAGTTGACATAGTCAAACCCTCCTCTGTATTATTTAAAAAGTATTAAAAAATATTTAATAATAAATAAACATAACAAAATAGGGCTAATATTGTGCTATATTTAAATCAATACAATGATAGAATTGTTTGACAAATAATATCTTTAATTTTAAAATATACTGGTTAAGTATAAATGAAGCTTTTCGTAAAAGAGTACCTTTTGCGAAAAGATGTTTGGTGATATAGATTTCCCTCAACTGAACAGAGGCTTTGCCTGATGCAAGATTAGAAATCAGATCTTCAACAGGCTTATTTTTATATACTCTGACTTACTGTTTTATAAGTTTGGATGAATTACGAATGTTTCAGAAATTACTGCAGTATCCAATAGTAGCTGAATATTATTCGGTAAAAATAGAGGATATATAAAAGATAATTACAAAGATTTGTATGCTTACGCTATTTCTAATGATTAGAAAGAAGTACCTATACAAACGGCCACATAATGTAAGAAAGGATAAAATAAGTTATGTGTAAAATTTCAGTAATTACCCCTGTATATAAAGTAGAAAAGTATCTTAGAAAGTGTATTGATAGCATCTTAAATCAAACTTTTGAAGATTTTGAGCTTTTTATTGTCGATGATGGATCACCAGATTTATGTGGGGAGATTGCCGATGAGTATGCAAAAAAGGACAGTAGAGTACATGTGATACATAAAGAAAATGGTGGAGCACCAAGTGCAAGAAACGCTGGGATAAGGGTAGCGACAGGAGAATTTCTTTATTTTCCGGATTCAGATGATTGGATTGAAGAGGGTTATCTTCAAGAATTATATGATATAGCCATAAAGACTAACGCGCAGCTCGTTATATCTGGGTATACAATGGAATATAACGAAAATAACTCTACCAGATCCTATAGGGTATCTACGCCTGAACAGAATTACTATAACAGACAACTTGTTCGAAATAATCTTCATAACTATTTTGATAATATGATGATGGCTGTGCCATGGAACAAGTTATATAAAGCCGATTATATTCATGAACATGCACTGGAGTTTCCTAATTTGAAATGGGATGATCTACATTTTAATATGGAGGTTATTATGGATATTGAAAGGGTTGCTATCAGTTCAGCAGCTGGGTATCACTTCTTTAGATCCAGAGCTGGTTCAGAGACTACCTACGTTTTTGATGGAATGCTATATAAAAAAAGAAAAGAACAGTTTGAACACATCTTAAAGGTTTATAATTATTGGGGAGTAACAGATAAAAATATATTATCAATGATTTATGGATATTATGCGTCTCGTTTGATTCAATGCATACAAGAAATTGCAATTAGTGGCTGTGAGGATACAAGGGAACAAATCTATAAGATTATAAATGAACCTCTTAGTGTAAAGGCATTTGGTATTGGAAAAATAAACTCAAGACCTCTTAGAATGTCTGCTATACCGATGAAGAAAAAAAATGTGAATGGATGCCTAATAGTTGGAAAGACTATAGGATTTGTAAAAATACATATGTTTCATTTATTTAATATGCTAAAGTGCATGTCGATTAATAAGGCTTTAAAATTGAAATAGGGAAATTTTAATGATTAAGAAGTTTTTATGTAAAAAAATTGATGACTGGTCATCTGGTGAAATATCGGAATTATATAGGAAAATAGATTTAGCTGAGTATGTGTCATTTGATATATTTGATACATTGCTAAAGAGAGACGTACCTGAACCAGCGGATGTTTTTAAAATTGTTGAACGAAAGGTCAATGAAAAAAATTTTTATGAGAAGAGAAAAAAAGCTGAAACATTAGCTAGAGCTAAAAATAATAATAAGGAAATTTCGATAGATGATATTTATTCTTATTATGAAGGAAATAGAATAGATATTCTAAAAAAAACAGAAATAGATGTAGAGTTTGAGTTGAGCTCAATAAATAAAGATATTCAAAAAATTTTTCAATATGCTTTGGAACACGCCGAGGTCATTTTGATTTCTGACATGTATCTACATAAAGAAGTTATAGAACGATTACTTGAGAAAAATAAAATTTCAGGTTTTAAAAAACTGTACATTTCCAATGAATATGGTATGACTAAAGCCGAAGGTACTTTGTTTAGATATGTATGCAATGATTTACATATTAGACCAAACAAAATTATACATATAGGAAATTCATTTAAGGCTGATTTCCTAAATCCCAGAAAAATAGGGATTTCCAGCTATAAAATTGGAACATTCAAAAGAAGAATGCAAAGGGATTATACTCCTAAAACTGGTAAATTTGATTATAAAGTCCTTGACACTTTTATAAATAACCATGTTGACATTAATGATATATATGTTCAATTTGGATACGAAGTCTTAGGACCGCTTTTGTATGGCTTTGTGAAGTGGATATATGATGAAATTCGCAAAGAGGGGATAAAGCAAATTTTTTTTATGGCCAGAGATGGATTTATCATAAAAAAAATATATGACTCACTCGGATATAACAAATGTGTGCCATCTATATATATAGAGGTGTCCAGGAGAAGTTTAAGAGTACCACGTTTAGCTAAAAATAGTAAGTATGAATATGTTATGAGTGGTCTTTCTGTTCCGAATATGACAAATATAACACAAATATTTGATAGTCTTGGATTAGATGCCCAAAATTTTAGAGGTTTGATAGAAAAAAATAATATTGATTTTTCAATATCACTTAAAAGAGATAATTTAATTGATGATGACAGAATAAAAAAAATATATGAGGAAATTCATAATGAATTAAGTTGTAATGCAATTAAAGAGTTTAAAAGTCTAACAAATTACCTTAAACAATTTGATTTTTCAAAAAAAAGTGCCATAGTTGATATTGGGTGGGCAGGTTCCATGCAGAAAGCATTGGTAGACACGTTAAATGACATACATATTAAAAACAATATCTATGGTTATTATGTAGGAATGACTAAAAAATCAAAAACAACTCTATGTGGACAAGAAGGAAGGGCAAAAGGATATGCCTTTGACTGCTTTAACAGGCAAGACGAAGAATTGGAAAGTCCTTATATTGGGTTGATTGAATCTATGTTTTTAGAACAAGATGGTTCAGTAAAAAGATATATTCAAACAACAACGGGAACTATAGCAGAAAGATATCCATACGAATACAAAGCGAGTAGTGGAGAGCTAATGCCAGAGGCTAAAATAGTCGGAAGAATACAAGAAGGTGCATTTAAATTTGTAGCTGATTATAATGCCTCTATCCTATCAGATATTTTAACGAATAATTCAGATATGATGTATGAACATATGCATAAAGTTGGAAGTAATCCAAAGATGATTAATATCAAGCAGTTTGGGAAATTGAGTTTTTTTAATTGTGGGGATAGAGTTTGTTTGGCATCGCCAAAGAGCCTTAAGTATTATTTCTTTCATATCAAAGAATTGAAAAAAGATTTGTATGATTGTCAGTGGAAAATCGGGTTTTTAAAAGCATTGTTTAAAATCAACCTTCCATATAATAAAATATTTAAGATTTTAAGGACGAGGGCAAACAGGTGATATTTAATTTATTTGTGATACTTTCATTGATTTTGATATTAAACCTTGCAATCATGAGAGGGAACCTTTGCAGTCCTTCTATATTGTTTACATCAGGATTTTGGATATCTACATTGTGGGCCTGCATTTTTCAAGAAAAATGGGACGGATTTCATAATTCTAAACTTTTCGTATTGGTTTTAACTGGGATAGTATCTTTCAGCTTTGGTTGTTATTTAGTTAGATTAATTTATATGGTATGCTACCCTACGGTAAAACCTGTTAAAACATATAGTATAAAAATATCAAAATATAAATTATATGTATACTTATTATTTGAAATATTTATTTCAATCATGACAATATATGTTGTATTAAGAAATGCTGTAGGTGGGAACTTTTTTGATGCAATTGGTCAATACTATAATGCAAGTAAATATAATCGTTTAGTATACTCACCGGCTTACTTAAAAGTAATGCAATATTTTAATATCGCAGGAGTTCTTATAACGGAATATATTGTGATCGTTAATAAAATATGTAAAAAAAAGAATCACATTATATTATACTTAATAATATTCTTTGGGTTGGGAATTTCTTTACTACAAGGAATTAGAAATACTTTTTTTCTGTTAGTGATTAGCGGGGTGGTTATGTTTTATCTTCTTCATGGGGCTAATGTGGGCTGGAAGAGCGATCTGGATTTGTCAACATTACCAAAGATGTTCTTCTTTGCAGGTGTAGTAATTGTACTCTTTCAAATTACCACAATGGCAACTGGAAGATCAAGCGATGAATTTGCATTTATAGATCTTTTGTCGTCATACATAGGATCACCATTAAAAAATCTGGAGCTTTATTTATCGGAAAGGCATGTTCCATCTCAGGTGTTTGGTGGACAGACGTTAATGCAAACATATCGTAAACTGTATGAAGTTACTGGGAACATAAAATATAATATAACCAGTCTTTACGAATACCGGTGGATAGGCGAAATTGGATTAGGAAATGTTTACACTATATTAATGCCTCTTTATCAGGATTTTGGAGTAATTGGGACAAGTTTAATTTTGTTCATAATTGGTGTTGTATCAGAATGGATGTATGATCGTTTAAAAAAAATAAAAAGTATGTATGGAATCAACTATGGAATAATTGTATATGCATACTGTGCATTTCCAATTTCGTTTTCTTTTTTTTCTAACAAATTTTTTGAAATGGTCGTTTCTGCAGCCTTTATTTATACATTGATTAGCTTGTTTGTAATTAAGTATTTTTTTGAACAGATACAATTCCGAAAAGGAAAAATATTTATATATAGAAAATATCGGCTATATAAAATTAAATTACATAAATAATATTTATCAATAGTTATTCTATTTAGTTTTAATAAGACAACTTTTTAATATAGCAGTAGAATGAATAATATTTTTAAGTATCATGATTCTTTGAAATATATAGCGCTTATTATAAAGAGTAGAAATAACTGTCGGAATGGCAATGAGGATAAATTTGAATGAATGAAAATATGATATCTGTTATTATACCGGTATATAATGTGGAGCAATATTTGTATGATTGCTTAATATCAGTTATTGATCAAAGCTATTTTGATATAGAAATAATTTTAGTTGATGACGGCTCTACAGATAATTCAGGAGAAATATGTAATATATTTGCATCTCGAGATGAAAGAATTAAAGTTATCCATAAAGAAAATGGAGGATTATCAAGTGCAAGAAATGCTGGACTTGATATTGCAAGAGGAAAATTTATTATATTTGTAGATAGTGATGATTATTTAAATCGTGATATGATTGAAAAATTGTATGGAGCACTTGAATTATCAAAGGCAGAAATAGCTTGTTGTGATTATACCACATTAAAATTTAATGATGAGATTAGTGATAATATTGAAGTTTTAAAACAAAGAGATGCAATTTCCAGATTGTTTGATGACGATGGCTTTAAATGTTTTGCATGGAACAAGATTTATAAACGAAGTTTATTTAGTAATATACGATATCCTGAGGGAAAACTATTTGAAGATATAACTACAACATATCAGCTTTTTAAAAAGGTCAATAAAATTGTTTATATTAAAGAAAAATTATACTACTACAGGCAACGTGAAAATTCAATCACAAAAACAAATTTTAATAAAAGAAATAGAGACTTAATTGATGCAATTGAGTTTGTTTATGATGATGCAGTAAATAGTGGGATTATGTCTGAACACTTAAAAGTCGGTTATCTTGGATATTATTTATCATATATTCAAAAAGGGTTTTCTGCCAAATTTGACGTGGATGCTGAATATAAAATTCTAAAGGAAATGTCAAGAGAAAACATAATTTCTTTGATCAGAGGGAAAAATATATCAATAAAAAAGAGAATGCAGCTTATTTTTATTGGAATTTTACCAAATATATATAAATGGATTTGTAGAAATACAAAATTGATAAGAAAGTGATAGAAAGAAATATGGACAAGATTAAGAGATTTATTACATGTTTGATTCCGGTATATACATGTAATTTTAGATGTGTATATTGCTATCTGGGGCATCATAATAACAGTAAAGCCTATACTGGAGGAATTAAACCTTTTGCAACATCTCCACAAAAATTCGTTGAGTTTTTTTCAAAAGAAAGATTAGGTGGACCATGTTATTTTAATTTATGTGCTGCAGGAGAAACAATGTTGCATCCTGAACTAATTGATTTAGTGTTCGAACTAACAAAAGAGGGGCATTATGCTGACATCGTGACTAATGGAACACTTGAAAAAAAATTTGATGAGCTGATAGAAAAATTAGATGATGAGCAAAAAAAACATTTGTTTATAAAATTTTCTTTTCATTATTTGGAACTAAAAAAAAGAAATAAGATGGATGAATTTGTTGGAAATGTCAATAAGATAAAGATTTCTGGAATCTCCTATAGTATAGAGATAACCCCACATGATGAGTTGGTACCTTTTATTAATGAGGTTAAAGAGTTCTCTATTCGTCAATTTGGTGCTCTACCACACATAACAGTCGCACGTAATGAAGGAACAGATGAAATTTCTCTTTTAACAAGCTACAATAGAGAAGAATATAACAATATTTGGTCACAATTTAATTCAGAGCTTTTTAGATTTAAATTAAGTATATTTAATCAGAGTAGAAAATGCGATTTTTGTTATGCGGGGTTGTGGAGTTTAGCTGTTGATTTGGAATCTGGGCTTTATAGTCAGTGCTATGGCGGAGATGTATTAGGCAATTTTAAAAATTTGGATAAGCCTATTAATTTTAGGGCAATAGGCAAGTGTAGACTACCTCATTGCTTTAATGGACATGCATTTTTGGCTTGTGGAGATATTCCTGAGTTGACGACTCCTTTTTATTATGAGGAACGAGATCGGGAAATGATAACGGGAGAACATTGGTTTAAACCAGAAATTAGAAAGTTTTTTTCATCAAAATTATATGAATCAAATAAAGTATATGATGAATTTCAAAAGAAAAAAGTCATGAGACTAAATAATATAATGCACATTGTCTGTATTGGAGGCAGAATAAAAAGGCATATAGTGAGCCTATGCAAAAGATAATTGAGAGTAGAAGGAGATACATCAAGTGAAACAAGTTAAAAGCTACAATTATCTTGCTAAAAATATTGCGCTTTTGACGCTTAGTAATTTTGCAACAAAAATACTTAGTTTTTTTTTGATTCCATTATATACAAGCATACTATCCACAGAGGACTATGGCGTATTTGACTTATTTAACACTACAATTTTGCTGCTTGTTCCAATTATTACATTTAACATATCAGAAGCTGTATTGCGCTTTTCAATTGATGATTCCTTTAATAGGGATGCAATAGCTACCGTTTCGTTTAAATTTTTTTTGTCAAGCACAATAGTAGTATTATTCTTACTGTTGATAAATAGATATCTTGGATTTTCTGAAAAGGTAAATGAGCATGCTTTATTCTTTCTAATAATATATATTACACAAGCGCTAAATGGCATTGTCACTTGTTATGCCAGAGGTACTGATCACATACTGGACTTATCTATTTCAAGCGTTGTATCATCAGCTATTATGATATTTTCAAATATTTTCTTTTTGGTTGTACTTAATTTGGGTTTGTCTGGATATTTTTTAGCAAATATAATAGGACCATTTATTCAGACTATATATTTAGCCATAAAGCTAAATTACATTTCAAAAATCAATCTAAAAAGAAAATATAATATAGAAAAAGAAAAAATGCTCCAATATTCTGTTCCACTAATTGCTAATGTTGTTGGTTTTTGGATTAATAGTGCTTCCGATAAATATGTTATTATCTGGACCATTGGTTTTTCGGCAAGTGGAATTTATTCTGTTGCCTCTAAAATCCCTTCAATTCTTAATGTTTTTCAGACTATTTTTGCTCAGGCATGGACATTGTCTGTTGTAAAAGATTATGACCCTGAGGATAAAGATGGATTTTTTAAATATACTTATAATATATATAACTGCGCTATGGTAATAATATGCTCTATTATTATAATTTTTGATAAATTTTTAGCTGCTTTTATGTATTCTAAAGGTTTTTACGAAGCATGGAGATATGTGCCTTTTTTGACTATAGCAATAGTCTTCAGTTCAATGTCAGGGTATATAGGAGGCTTCTTTTCGGCGGCAAAAGATTCAAAAATATTTGCACAATCTACAATGATAGGTGCAATATTAAATTTAATATTAAATATTATATTTACTCCTGTGATTGGAGCGATAGGTGCCGCTATAGCAACTACAATATCTTTTGCTGTTGTATGGATAATAAGACTGTTTACATCTCGTAAGTATGTAGAGCTTAGAATAAATTTTTCTCGGGATGTGTTTTCATATTTAATTTTAATGGTACAAGGAGTTATTTTGAATTCAGTTAATAAAGATATTCTCTTGTATATAATTGAGAGCATACTATTTGTTGTGATTATTTTGTTATATCAAGAAGAAATCAAAAAAATAATACATAGTTGTGTTGGAAGAATTACATTATTAAAAGTATGAGTGAGCATAAAACATATAAGAAAGAAGATAGTTAAAAATGCAGGTAAATTATTTAATAAAAAAAATCATACATAGACTGTCATTATATGATTTGTATTACTACTTTGCACAAAGTAAGAATAAATATACATATAGAAATAAAGATACAAAGATTGTTTATATATTGATTGAACCAGAATATGGAAATTTGGGAGACCAAGCAATTGCATTAGCAACAAAACTGTTTATAAGAGATAATTTTCCAGAATATAAAATAGTTGAAGTTTCCATTGAAGATACCTTTAAATATTTAAGAGGAATTGTAGAAAGTAGCAATAAAAATGATTTGTTTTTACTTCAAGGTGGAGGAAACATGGGGAATCTTTATCCTGATATTGAAGCATCACGTCGTTTTTGTATTAAGCATATAAAAAATCGTCGTATAATATCTATGCCTACTACGATTACATACACAGATGATAAAAAGGGAAGGAAGTCTCTTATCAGTAGCCGAAAAATATATTCATCAAATCCAAATTTGATATTAATTGCTAGAGAAAAATTTAGCTATGATATTATGAGAAAAGAGTATCCGTGCAACAAAATTTTTTTGTTACCAGATATAGCGTTTTATTTATCAACCAGAATTAAAAATATAAAAACAGAACGGCGAGAGAATATAATTTGTCTAAGAAGGGAAAAGGAAAGCAATTTAAGCTATGAAGAGAAAACCATGCTAATTGATAATTTTTGTAACAACTATCCTAATGCTTTTATATTTGATACTACTGTAAGTAGGACTGTAACAGCAAAATTAAGAAAGCATGAGGTTTTTTCATTGCTACATGAATTTCAAAGGGCTAAGGTAGTATTAACAGACCGTATGCATGGACTGATTTTTTGCAGTATTACTGGAACACCATGTGTAGTTATGAAATCTTTAGATAATAAAATTCTTGGAACATATGATTGGGTAAAGGAACAAAAATTTATTGTACTTAAAGAGACAATGGATATAATAGAGTTATTGGAAAGCTGTGAGAAAGTTCAACTTGAAAAGTATTCGGAACTATCAATTGATATGAAAGAATATTCAAAAAGATTGAAAGAAATAATAAAAGTTCAATAAATATAATGCTAAAAAGGTGAATTTTTATGAGAAAAGAATCATTTGGGAGAATTATATCTGTATCACTGATAAATATATTTATTGCTATAGGGGGGGGCATAATCCTTTTGTGTATGTTTGCAAAAATTAGGATGTTTTTTCTGAATTCCATAGATTCATCTCAAACACTGCAACCGGTTGAAATGAAATTTCTTGAAGATTTGAAAATTGAAAATTTTACGGCTACAGGATTAACATATGATTCTTTAACAAACACATATTGGATAGCTGATCACGGAACAAATTTATTGGATCCAGTACGACTAATACAGATAGATTGTGATATGGATACAATTCTGAGTATTATACAGATTGGGAATTATGTATACAGTAGTGATGTTAATGTTCAAGGATTGGCATATGATTGTACTAATGATTCTTTTTTGGTTGCATGTGGACCTTGTGTGACTAGAGTGAATCGAGATGGGGAAATTTTGGAAGAATTTTCAAATCAGATTTTCAAAGATTACAAAGCAAACGGGGTTTGTATTGATCCATCGGATAATTCGGTCTGGATTTTATGTTATAGTAATTATTTACTGCATTTTGATTATAAAATGAATTTAATCGAAAAATATAATATGAGTTTTCCGGACCAAGACATGATATTTGCAGATAAGGATAATATTTATATTACTGCTGGGGCTGACTATAAAGGCGAAGACAACTATTTGTTAATATTTAGTAAAAAATTATATAAAATATTATCCTCTTATAGATTGTTTGAATCATATGCTGTAGAAGGTCTTTGTATGCAGGATAAATATTTATATGTAATTAATGATGGCTTATATCATGATGCAAAAATTCCCAAAACCTATGTGACTAAATACTTATTAGCTGATTTATAGATATATTTGATTTTGAAGTAAGCTATAATTTCACTTTTAAAAATATGAGACATAGACTTTAGAATAGGAGTGGGAAAGTAAACGGAGAGCTATATGGGTGGTAAAAAAAAAATATTGATATTGAATTGATGAGAATATTGGCCTGTTTTTTTGTTATTTTTAATCATACTGGTACAAGAGGCTTTTTTTTATTCTCTTTATATGAGAAAAGTAGTATACAATTTTGGGTTTATTTAATAATTTCGATTTTTTGCAAATTTTCTGTTCCTTTATTTTTCATGATTTCGGGAGCGCTGATGTTGAACCGGCCTCCCGAACCCTTGAGAAAATTGTGGTACAAGAGAATTTTAAGGATATTTTTAGTTTTGCTATTTTGGTCTTTTTTTTATTATATTGTACAGTTATACCAGGAAAAATGGGATTTTGATATTAAGACATTTATATTAAAGCTATATGATTCAAACTGGAATGGTTCGTTTTGGTATTTATATGCATATATTCCAATGCTAATGACACTTCCATTTCTGCAAAAATTTGCCAAGAGCATGGATAAACAAGATTTTATTTACTTAATAATTCTTGTGTTTGGTTTTTCATCCTTGCTTCCTATAATGCAATATGTTTTATGGCAAGGCCGGCATAATTTGAATGGTAATTTTAGAATTGCTTGGCTCTGTTCAAATATATTTTTGTATCCGTGCACAGGATATTTTTTGGAAAATGATCTTAAGAATTTTTGGAGCAAAAAAAGAATATTAATATTATGGTTATTTAACATTGTAACGATTTCTCTGTCAGCATATATGACATATTTGAAATCTAATGTAACTGGCGTGTTGGATGAAAGTAATTCTCAAGATTTTTATAATACATTTGTACTGATAAATAGTATTGCCATATTTGTTACATGCAAATGGCTTGTAGAGAAGTGCAAAATTCCTAGATGGTTAGAACGAGTAATTGTTTCTATGGGGGGGGGCGACCTTTGGAATTTACTTGTTACATATTTTTATAATGGATACAATAAGAGGCTTATGGGAGCTTTTTTGCGATAGATGGGAGCTTAATTATATGCTTAGTGCATTTCTATTTTGTAGTATAGTATTTATAATAGGATATATGATTACTATTTTATTGAAGCATGTATCTATTATAAAAAGGCTTTTATAATGGAGATTTTATAATAATTTTAGTGTAATTAAAATACAATATTTATTGTGGTGCTGAGATACCTGCGAACTTGAGAGTTAATATCAGCACAAGGAGATTGGTTACAACTACAGGATGAGCAATATCTGCGCAGGCATAGGCCGCGGCCAGATGAAGGTCATTGGTGACCGTATTGCAAAGAAACAGTATATTTACAACAAATACAAGGAGGCCTTTGCCGATATTCCCGAGATCGGCATGAACCCTATGAACAAGGACGGAGTGGCCAACAATTGGCTCTCCTGCATTATCCTCTCCGAGGACAGCCCTGTTATGCCTGTTGTGATAATGGATGCTCTGGCGGCGGAAAATATCGAGACCAGGCCCATCCAGAAGCCCATGAATCTTCAGCCTGTCTATAAGAACTGCGACTTCATTCATGTGGATAGAGTGGAGACCGGCTTTGCGGATTATACGAAGCTCATGGACGGAGCTGGAGACCATTTCGCAAAGAGAAGCGTATCTGTAGGTGAGGACATATTTAACCGAGGGATTTGCATGCCCGGCGACACTAAGATGACTGATGCAGAGCAGGAGAGAGTTATCGAGGTAGTGAGAAGGGTGATGAGGAGGTAAGGATAATTATTTAAGCAAACAGTTTTGAGTTGAAATTCTATAAAATGTAGATAGGTTTTGGAGTGAGCAGGTGTCAAAGATATGGCATCTGTTTTTTATAGTTAATATTTCATACTATTAAAATATATGAGTTTTCAAATAAAAATTAGCAAGTCGTACAAAGATATTGTAATAAACCAGTGTACAAAATGTAAGTTGCAGTGGAACGTAATATGACAAAGCACTATAATAAATAAAAAGATTATCAGATTTGTAAGATTCGAGAGATAGCTACTCGAAAAATGCAAGGAGAAAAATGAGCAAAGGAAATGACGCAACACCTACATGGAGCGGATTTAATTATCAAGGGAAGATGATGATACTTCATGTATTAAAATTAATTAATGAGATACCAAAATGCCATGATATTGGCAAATATTCTGTAGAAATAGAAAAAACAGAGGATTTCAGTATTATTTGTGACTCAAAATACGTGTCTTTTCATCAAGTCAAAGCTTGGTTATCGTCATCAAAATGGGAAAGATATAAGGAAGCAATGGATAAATTGTTGGAGCACAGGAATGAATCATCTAATCCAAAAGGAAAATGTTATCTTATGGTAGCACGAGAGATAGTAGATTGGGATGACCATACTAATAAATATCAATCTGCGATAGAACTATATAAGTATGACTCTAAGATCATAGGTGTATCTGATGTTAGAAATGCAATTATCCAGGAAGTGAAAAAATATTTAAAGGCACAAAAACACAATGAAAAAAATGCGGACGTTGTATATGGTGAATTATGCCTATTTTTAGATGAGGCTATTGCGCGAATGCATAAAAAAAGTGCAAAAGAACGAGAGTATGAGATTCTATTTTCTGATTTTGTTGATGTGATGGAAGAAGCGATAAAAAAAGAAGGAAATAGAGAAGAATATTATTTAAAAGAGAAAATTTATGATTATCTTGCAGATAATCTGAAAAAAGCTTTTGAAGGAGTTTGTCAGGATGTATGTGGAAAGACTGCTTCAGAATGTAACGCAATATGTGCAGCTAAAACTGTAAATGATAAAATAATGGAAATATCAGACTATACTTTGTTTTGCAAAGTCTTAAATCCGAGTAAAATAGAAGGATGGGATAATAGCTTGTCTTTGGTTGAAAACTTTCCCACAGATAGATTGCAAGATCAAGTATATGAATTGATGTATTATAGTAAAACCCCTGAAAAAATTATAAGTGATGGTAGGAGTATATATTTAAAATCGAAGTTTTCAGGCGCGGTAAAAGGACAGATTATTCCAACTCTTTTAGACCTAAAAAAAGGGTGTGGAGGACGAACTGAAGCTTTACAAAGAATTTTTCAAAATATAGTGAATAATACAGATATCATAGATATATTAGAAGGAAACAGTATAACTGTTCTTCCAGGCAATACTTATAAAAAAACATTATCCCAAGAACAGATAACATCAAGTTGGAAAGATAGTAATCCTGATAAGAAAATAAGTTCTTACTATAAGGACATAGAACTTATTTCATCAAAAGAACTATTCAATAGATTTGAGGAAAACGGAGGAAATAATGATTAATCCTATAATAGAAATAATTAGAACATTTAATGAAGGTTCTGTTATTCCGCTTCAGAAAGATGAGATAACTAAGGTAGATTTACATAGTGAAAATGTGGAGCTTTATGCTGATCCATCGGGAACAAAGAACAAATTTTTTTACTTCGCAGAATTGAAAATGAATGATGAGAATAAGGACAATTTAGATCAGATAGAATTAGAACTATCAGATAATCAGGCTTTTTCAGTAATAGAAGAACCTGAACCTGGAGATTCATATATGATTTTGCTATGGAAAGTGGAAGAAATAAAGGATAGCATTTATCCATATATAATCAATATTGAAGAAAATGAGTTTTTTTATAAAAAGTATGTTTTATATTACACTCAAAAGGAACTTGAAAGCTTTCAAAAATGGTATGGAAAATTATTAAAAAATGGAAAAGGAAGTTTAAATAATACTTTACTGGCTTTACGAGAGTTAAACGAAGAATCAAATGAGGTAGCATTCCTAATACGATTATTAACAAAAGTACCGTTTTTAAATCCAATATTTCCCAAAGCGGTTATGGCAGATTTTGATAATATGGTAGAAAAAAAGATTGAGAGTATACGAAATAAAGAAAAATTGGATGAAGTGAAGACTGTAAATAGCATTTTTACTGATATGTTCGTGACTGATAATTATGACGAAGAAAAGTTATCGTATTTTATTTATCAAAAATTTGTGGAGGATTGAACGGATGGGATATACATTCATAAGTTTATTTATTCGTAATTTTAAATATATTACTTATGAGAAACCTTTAAAACTTGATTTTAGAAATAGAAATATTGTTATTCTGGATGGACAAAATGGATATGGCAAGACAACATTGTTTGATGCAATAGAAATTCTGTTGACTGGAAATATAAAGCATTTTAATCAAGGTTTACAGAACCGTGGAAAAGAAACACTAGGATCATTGGCTAATAATAAAGATAAGGATATTATTATTTTTGCAGTTTTAGCAAACGAAAATACCAACGTAACGATAGAAAGAAAACTTTTATGTAAAGATGAATTTAAAAGTATAATTTTGTTTGATAATCAAGAAATTCAACAAGAGGAATTATGTCAGAAATTGGAATATAGTTTAAATATGTTTAATATTGGTATTTATATTTCTCAAAGCCAATCTTTAGACTTTTTGCAAAATAAATATAAGGAGCGAAAAGCACAGGTTTCCTCTTTAGTGGATAATTTGGAAATAAATGATAAGCTTACTTCTTTGAGAAGTATAGAAGATTTACTTCATAAAAGAGTAGATTCTGAAATAAAAGAAAAAGAGCGTGAAATAAAAGAGATTGAAGGAAATATTATTTATTTAAGGAAACAGGTTGAAAATATTTCTTTTAATTGGGAATCACCAGCAGAAAATATAAAATTGTTCGAGAACAAGTCTTATCCTTTTGATGACTTGAAAATTGATGATAAATCTTCATTCGAAACAATTATTACGCCCCTTAGGCAGATTGAAAAATTTATTGAAAATTTTGATGAGTATCTTAAATATTTAAATAATTCTTTAATTACAGAGGTACAAGGAATTTCTAAAAAGACATATATGGCATTATTTTTTAAAAAAGAAATTTCATTACTTATTGATAAAGCAGATTTCATAGAACAATTAATAAAATGTAGAGCATTATTGACTGATTATAATGAGAGCAAATGGACTATAGACGAACTAATATTCGAAGAGACTGGGGTTAACAAATCTGCCGCTATAAAAGCTAAAGAACTTTTATTACTTAAGAAGATTGAGATAGATCAATTAGATGCATCTGGCAAAGTTATTGCCCGAATGGAAAAAGCCAGACACGAGCTTATCAATCAATATAAAGCTGCGGTTGAGGTGGGGAAATTTAAAGAAAATAAGTGCCCATTCTGTGGAACAAATATAAAAGATATTGACAGGGCTATTAAAGATACAACTGCTTTTATAAGGAACATTCATATAGATAATGTGGCAAAGTTAGAAAATATTGAGAAAGAAACCAATTCTGTTTTTGTGGAAATGATAATTCCTTGTTTAAAACAATTCCTCGAAGAAAATAAGTATTATATTGAGATTAATGATTCGTTATGTGAATGTAAAGCGCTTGATACAAATAAGCTGGAACAATTGCTTAATAGATTAGGAATAGGTGAGTTTAAATCACATGAAGAAGGAGAATTTGATATTCAAGAATTTTCAGATATGTATGATACACTGCAAGAAACCATTAAGGATAAAATTACTCCTATTAAAGTTGATTTGAGTGGTGAAGAAATTGCATTGTTTAAAATAATACATCAAGAATATTATCATAATGAAAGGCCTAAGCATACTGTTAATGATATACAAAAAAAAGAACAATACATTTCAAGAGTATTTACTGATAAATTGTCTCGTAAACTTATTCAAAACAAAGAAAAATTGAAAGAATTAAAAGAAAAGTATGAAAAGTATAATAATAAAACAAATAGGATGAAAGCGGCTGTCGGTGGTTTGATAAACAAATATCAAGAGGCAAACAAAGATTATCAGACACAGATTGCCGATGCAATAAAAATTCCTTTGATGGTATATAGCGGAAGAATTATACAAAACTATCCTTTGGGTTTAGGAATCAGAGCTGTGGTGAAAACTAATCAGTTAGTATTTGAAACTATGTCAAAAAGTGGCAATGATGTTTATAATATCTTAAGTACAGGACAATTGAATGGTCTTTCCATTGCAGTTCTTTTATCAATTAAGAATGTTTATGGCTCCGCTAATGGATTAGACATATTGTTAATTGATGATCCACTTCAAACGATAGATGATATAAGTGCTATATCATTGGCCGATTTATTGACACAGCTGGGTATTGGGCAAATTATTTTATCAACACATGAAGATGCAAAAGCAAATTTATTAAGATATAAATTCAGACAGGCAGGCTTAAGCGTGTTGGAGAAAAATATGCAGCAATTATACATGGAATATAGTAATGAATTAGAAATAAGAGACCAAAGTTAAATTTGTAAGGAAACTATGTCAGAAAGATAAAGTATGCAATAGAATCAAATCATATTTTAGAAAAAATATGATTCAGACTGAAGACAAACTGGGTTTAGGAGAGAGTACCTAAGGAGTGTATGAAACTCTTTCTGTAAATTAAATAAAAAGGTCAAATAGGGTCTCCTGTGGTAGAATAAAACACAGGAGGCCTTTACTATGGCAGAAAGAAGAAAAAAAGAAATACACCGAGTTCAGATGACTGAGGGGAAAAGGAACATCATCCGACAGCTTTTGGAGGAGTATGATATCCAAAGCGCTGAAGATATCCAGGACGCTTTGAAGGATCTGTTAGGCGGCACCATCAAGGAGATGATGGAAGCAGAGATGGATGATCATCTCGGATATGAAAGATCAGAACGGTCAGAAAACCCTGACTATCGGAATGGCTATAAGGAAAAAACGGTAAATTCCAGCTATGGGAGCATGAAGATAGAGGTGCCGCAGGACCGTGACTCAAGCTTTGAGCCAAAGGTGGTAAAGAAAAGACAAAAGGACATTTCAGGTATCGATCGAAAGATCATATCGATGTACGCAAAGGGGATGACCACCAGGCAGATCTCAGATACGCTAAAGGATATATACGGATTTGAAGCCTCGGAGGGGTTCATATCGGATGTAACGGATAAGATCCTTCCACAGATAGAGGAATGGCAGCAAAGGCCATTAGACGAAGTATATCCAGTGATCTTCATAGACGCTATACACTATTCCGTAAGGGAAGACGGTATCATAAGGAAGCTTGCAGCATATGTGGTATTGGGGATCAATTCCGAGGGGAAGAAAGAGGTCATCACTATAGAGGTCGGGGAGAATGAAAGCTCAAAGTACTGGCTAAGCGTCCTTAACAGCCTCAAGAACCGAGGGGTAAAGGACATACTTATCATCTGTGCAGACGGACTTACAGGTATCAGGGAGGCCATAGCTGCGGCTTATCCAAAGACCGAATACCGGAGATGCATAGTCCATCAGGTAAGGAATACTCTTAAATACGTATCGGATAAAGACAAGAAATCCTTTGCCAGGGATCTAAAGACCATATATAACGCCCCTGACGAGAAGAAAGGACTTGAGGCAAGGGATAAGGTAAGTGCCAAATGGGGAGAGAAATATCCGAATGCTGTTAGAGCCCGTCGAAAACGACCACTGAGAGCTCATCGGAAATAGCCAAAGTCCAGCTCATAGAAAAAGCCATTGCGTATCTTTAAAAGGATCCTATACTGATGATAAGCCAATGCATCAGAAGGAGGATCCATGAATGAAGAACGCAATGACTTACAAAAGATGATAACACAAGCCCTTGAGGAAATCAAAGAGGCTGAAGGAGAAAAATTTGATCTCGATAAGATAAATCTCGCACTGGTATCCAGGAAGACCGGCCTCAGCAGATCAAGGCTCCGCCGGATCAAGGCAAATGGGTTCATAGTACCTGAGCACGGACTGAAGGGGAAAGCTTCAGACCTTGGAGTGCTAAGTGGATATACGGGGATCATCGATGATCTCTTAAGAAAAGGCATAACTAATTCCGTAGTCAGCTTCGACAGGCTCAGGGAGGCAGGCTATGGAGGGAGTCTCAGCACCATAAAGAGATATATAGCAAAACATAAAGATCTCGTACCGGCCAAGAGACACCTGGTGGAGCCTCAGGGTAACAGAGGAAGGCGATATAGTACCGGCCCTGGAGAAACTTACCAGATGGACTGGGGCTTTGTAAATGTAGAAACCGGGATGGGAGCTACTTATAGAGCTGCATGTTTTGCAATGATCTGTCATCACTGTGGAGAGAGATACGTGGAGTTCTTTCCCAATGCCAAGCAGGAGAACCTGTTCATCGGTATGATCCATGCTTTTCTGTACATGGGAGTACCAAAGTACATCCTTACGGACAACATGAAGAGCGTAGTCATAAGGAGAGACCATGAGGGGCATCCCATATGGCATAGAGAATACCTGGGATTTATGAATGCCATAGGCTTCGATACAAAACTCTGTAAGCCCAGACACCCATTCACAAAAGGGAAGGTCGAGAGGCTTATAAGATTCGTTAAGGAGAACTTTATGGCAGGGAGGATCTTCAGCAACGTTACCGAGCTCAACCATGAAGCTTTAAGATGGTGTGAAAGGCAAAATGGCATCTACCAGAAAGCCGTGGACTGCATCCCGGAAAGGGAACATGGAGAAAGCTGCCTTTCAAACTGCCATGAACTAAGGAAAGATTCCGGGCTGGTAGGCTATCTTTGTCCGGAACGTAAGATATCCTTTGACGGGTTCGTTACTTACGAAGGGAGAAGATTCGGGGTTCCGTACTGGTATACCGAAAAGTCCTGCAGGGTAATGAGGGAGAGGTACAGACTCCATATATACTCTTCCGACATGAAAAAGGAACTGACTGTACATGACATCACCTGGTCAAGGAGAGACAGCTACTGTGAGGATCAGTTCGTTACGGAACAGCCGGAAGAATTCCCTACCGCTCCGGTAAAGACCACGATGTTCCATACGCCGCCCAAAGCTTTAGGATCCGGATTTGAAAAATTCAACTTTGAGGAGGGCTTATGGGATGAATGATGTGATGATAGAACGCATAAGCCAAAGTGCCAAAGCCCTTTCCCTTGATCTTTATGCCAGGGAACTTGCCGGATACATAGATGATCGTGACTTGTCCGAAAAAGAACTAAAGGCAGTCTGCGATGTATTCGAATACCTGGAGAAGAAAAAATACGAATCCATGGTGTATACGATGTTGAAGCTCAGCAAGCTTCCGATGACAGAACCAAAGACCTTTGAAAAGTTTGATTTCACGAGGCTGCACGGGAAACATGTGGAAGTGCTTAAAAGCCTTCCTATGCTGGCACCGCTCTATGCGAGGAAGAATCTTGCCTTCATAGGACCGCAGGGTGTAGGAAAAACGCATCTTGCCATGGCATTCGGGAGAGAATGCTGCCTGAAAGGTTTTAAGACCTACTTCCTGAAAGCCAGTGAGTTGAATCTGAAGTTTACCGATGCAAGGAAGAACGGACGTGAAGCAACGGTCATAAACGGGCTCGTAAAACCATCCTGCCTGATCATAGATGAGGTAGGAAGGTGTGTGTTTGATAAAGCCAACACCCGCCTGTTCTTTGACATGATAGACCGCAGATACAATAAGGACGGCCCTTGTACGATGATCTTTACAAGCAACAAGTCACCTGCCCGGTGGAGAGAATTCTTCAGTGAGGATGACACCCTGCTATGTTCCCTTGACCGCATCTTTGATGATGCAACGGTCTTCATGATGAAGGGAGACAGCTACAGAGGGAAAAAACTTGAAACACTGGGGATAGAAGCAGGCATTGCAAAACATACTGAATACAAGAACACCTGATGAAATGAATCAGATGGTGCATTGGCTTTTTTCTATGAGCTCAGGAGTGGTCGTTTCCGATGAGCTCTGAATGGCTAAATTTGATTGGCTCTAACACTTTTATCGCCAGAGAGAAAGGAATGAATAATGCAGAAATATTTTACGATGGAAGGCGGTACAGTACCGGCCCTGGAGAAGCTTATCAGATGGACTGGGGTTTCGTAAATGTAGAAACAGTGTTAGAGCTGCATGTTTTGCAATGATCTGTCATCACTATGGAAAGAGATACGTGGAGTTTTTCCCAATGTCAAGCAGGAGAACCTGTCCATCGGTATGATCCATGCTTTTCTGTACATGGGAATACCAAAGTACATCCTTATAGACAACATGAAGGGCGTAGTCATAAGGAGAGTACAGAGAGGATGACACCTTGCTACATTTTCTTGACCGCATCTTTGAGGATGCTACGGTCTTCATGATGAAGGTAGACAGCTATAGAGGAAAAAAGCTTGAAACACTGGGATAGAAGCAGGTATTGCAAAACACTAAATATAAGAACACCTGATCAAATGAATCAGATTATACATTGGATGTTTTCTATGAGCTCTCAGCGGCTAAATTCGATTGGCTCTAACACCGCTTATGATGCTTTTTAAACTTGTCAATACGTTTATTGAATAACAAACTTGTTGATATGTTCAAAAAGATTATCATATGAGCTCAGATGTTTGATAGTGTTATAGTTTTGATATCGTTTAGAATTGATGCAATCAACTACTTGCTTGATGTAGTTGTCAGAATGTAATTTCCAATCATGCAAGGATATAATATCTGCCTTGGAATTTATATTTACAGGACACAAAACATGTATACCGGGGAGTAGTTTACCACGCTCCCCCCGGCCCCTTGACACAGTATTATATAATCCGCGTTCAGTACATTGATAGGACCATAAACGGTAAATTTCTTCATTATAGCGCAGAAGAATATCTGTGTGACCGATGACATCTTCGTCCGGACTTCTGTAAGAGGTCGCACCGGGAAGGAGCTCAAGTACTTTTTCTTCCAAATCCAATTCTCTGATAAAAGAAGGCAATGCCCTTAAGCCACGGCCGACAATACCACAAATATAGTCGGTATCGAGTTGCTTTGAAAGACATTCATCTACAATTTTAGCTATATATAAAGCGGGGCTGATATAATCTTTCATGGATGAGAATATATCAGAAAAGACTATATCAATTTTATTTTCGTTTACGATTAATTCTTGAGAAGACTTCCCATTCATTTTTTTAGATATGAGCTTTTGCTTTTCCAGAATAGCGAGAGTTGCCTTTTTTGTTTCATCAGAAAGCTGATAACAATATTTAAGACCCTCTTCGTATGTATATCTGTCCCAGGTTGTCATATATTCTCTAATGTTTTTTATGTTTGCCATATCCACACCTCTTCTGTAATAATAGCCGGTACAATATAATAATAAGATGATGAGATAAAGTGTCAAGATGAATAATTCATTATATGTCATAGAAAACTTTTTCCAAGAAGATCAGCATGAACCCTATGAGCAAGGGCGGAGCTGCAGGCCATTTCACAAAGAGAAGTGTATCTGTAGGAGAGGACATATTTAACCGAGAAATATGCCTGCCTGGAGATGCCCGGATGAATGATGCAGAGTAGGAGAGAGTTATTGAGGGCGCGAGAAGAATGACGGGGAGGTAAGGATAAGCACTTAGCTGAATGGGCTTGAGCTGTGGTGGTGGAAAAATTGCAGAGAGTCGTTGCGTTGAGCAGGTGCGGAAGGCACCTGTTTTTGTATAATCGATCTTTTATGCTATTCAAATGAGAGTAGAAACTATTTAATTTACATAAAAATTCATACTTTCTACTGCCGCGCTGCCAAGTCTAAACCCATCAATAAAAGATGATACGCCTTAAAGACTATTTACAGGCAACTATTCGTTAACACAAGAGATTTTCCGTAAGAGAGCGAACATACACTGACAAGAAAATTTGACAGCGCATAATTAATCTGACCAAAAAATATCATATGATAATACCAATCCGCTGATGGCTGATCTTAAGCGTACAAGTCTGAATATGCACCCTCTAACTGTAAGCTTTATTATGCTGTTCACTTTCTAATATCGCACATACTATATCTGTTTTATTATCAAAAAAACTGTGAGGGTTAAATCTATAATAATTGTAATATCTTATATCCACCCAATTATCTATATATTTTATCAAATCCTGCTTTATGGCATCAAGGGATCTCCAGAGACCATCATTTGTATTATGGTTTTTTTCCAATATTAATTTTGCTGCAGAAAATTCAAATCTATAATCTGTAAGGATTACTTTTATGTTTTCGTCATATAGTCCGTTAATGTTTAAAATATAATGCTGACTATCTATCTGTTTGATTATTTTTTCAATTCCTTCTATGCTGGTCATAAGTTCCTTGCTAAATAAGTCTATTAATTCCATTTGGCGGTTGGAATCACATTCAGCAAATTTATTTTTTGTTATTTCATACCATTCGATCCAAGTATGCTTTTCTTGATAATAATCTTTGTCTTTATAAGCAGTACAGCACAGGCGTGCCCAAGTCTTCAGATACCACAATATTTCATCTTTTAAATCAATATATACTGCATCATATATACTATTTGCTCTTTCGTTTTTTTCTTTAATGTTTCCAAATTCAACCAACGAAGCGACCACTGTAGATGCCACGCATCCAAATCCTAAATTCTTGAATATGTCTGAAATAATACTACCGGTTATATCATTCCAAATAACTGCAGTAACCATTACTAACAGAGATATACCTCCGATTAAACTGTACATTTTCCAATTCATTTTGTAAGGATTATTGATATGCCTTTTCAAATTTTATTTCCTTTCTACTAAATTAATTATATGTTTTGTCCATATATTACTTTTCAATTAACCTCACCACAAAACAAACAACTTATATATTTTTTATTATATACCAATCAACTTCATTATATAGCAAAAAGCAATACATTTCATCTATACCATGGATATTGTTGTGACGTCGGAGACAGATGGATCCAGATATGGAGCAGTGCAACTTAGTTATCTTTGATATAGTGCAGCAAAAATTTTTATAAAGGTACCTTGAAATATCTTTGAAGAATCCTCTTTCATTAATAATGTTGTATCTGCATATTATCGGATTCTGGGGGATAGGATTATTGAGTCAGACGCAAAGAACCCCTTGTTTATTTGAAAATATGGGGCTTGGTTGCTGACTGAAGGGAAATTAATGATTTTTTATTTTATAAAAACAATCGACAAAAAAGATAATTTAAGAACAAAAAAGATAATTTCTTTACAACCTTCTAAAAATAAGATATAATATTAAAAAATATTCTAGTAAAACTCGACAATAGAACCTATAACATTCATTAATTAGAACATTTATTAATTATAACATTCATTAAAAAAATATTGCGATTTAAAACAAATCAATCGCAGAAATGAGAGGCAATAGATATGAAGAGTTCAGAGATCAGAAATGGGTTGATGGAATTATTTTTGACTGAGAAAGACAAAAAAGGATTGGATTACATTGGGTGGAACGATATGGAACAATATTTATCGGAACATGGTATGAAGGGCTATACTCCGGGGCAGCTAAACGGTGTAGTCTACAGGTTAAAAACCTCAGGTGTAATAAAAAGTATCGGTAAAGGCAAATATGTTTTGACGGAAAATAACGTACCGACAGAAAACGCAAGAAGAATATCGAATAAAAAATGCCTTTTTATTTATAATCTACACGATAAAGACAATGAAGTCAATAAGGACACTGAGCTTTTATATAAGTATATTGTGAAACCTATCTGCGAGGAATACGGATACACGCTGACACGCATTGATGAGGTGAGCAAATCCGGGAATATAGGCCCTGAGATATTAGATACTCTGAGAGATACCGACTTGGTTATAGCTGATGTGTCAGATATTGATATAAATATTTCTTTTATGTTGGGGTATAGATCACATATGGGAGAGCAGAATATTTATCTTTATCAGAAGAAACACGAATTTGCTGTGGATAAGAGAGTAATAAGCGCGTATAGCTACGATGTTACTGACTTGGAGAATGTGGAAGAGACAAAAAAGAGATTGATAAAGAATTTGAAGGCTGTAAACACTTATATTGAAAGTGATTGTAACAGTACGAAAAAGGGCGAAAGCAAATATGAAAGCGATATTCTTTCAACGATTTTTTCTTTAAAGGATGATATCTCCAAGCTTATTGAGTTGAACCGAAAATAACTGACATTATTCATAGGTAATACAAGGACCCTTATTCCGATATAATGTGAAGAAACTGTTGATAGAATCCTAAGATATGGCGGTAATTAAGTTTGAACTATGTTTATGAGAAGAAAAACAAGGGATTTCAAAACAATAAATAATAAAATAGAAGCCCCCATTGCAAATAAGGATGACTTGGATAATAAAGAACTTTTACAGATAGAAATGATTAAGCTTGCTGAAAGAAGAGAAACAAGGGCTTACTTGTCAATGATATTTATTTTTTCTGTAACAAGCATGATCATTGCCGCTTGCATTCTTAGAAATTCACCGGAGATAGTGGGGTGCGTTGCTACGGCAATTGGCGGCACAAACTGTATTTTTATAAGGTGCTTATCAAAGTGATATACTGCTGAAAGTTACATCACAATGTCATATGAATATAATTCGGATACAGTCTCCTTTACCGGGAATTATGTAGACATAGTCTTTGCCCTCCTAAAATGAAAAGATTGGTTGTCTAATTTTAAATCATATGAGAAATGATTCTGCGTAATTACTATAATATTAAAAATATGGTGGTTCAACAACCGGTATGAGAGAAGACGAGGCGTATGAAAAGTTCCTGGAGACTTACAGAAAGGCAGAGGAGATAATTTCGAGGACGAAAAAGTGATTTACACTGACATAGAAATACAACAGACATTGTAACGGAGAACATTGCTTATGACAGAGATAAGATCTCTTTCAGATTATATTAATTATTTGGATACCTTGCAGTCCACATATCCTATGCAACGGTACATAGTTCCCTCGACATTTTTCCGAGGCCAAGCTGACAAAGATTGGAAGCTCTCGCCAAAGCTTTACCGTGAGGGTCTTATAAAAATGGAAGGAGCCATGATCAAAGAAGTAATGCATTTGTCCCCTGAGGAATTTGAGATGGGCCGATTTGATGTTTTGGCAAAGCTGCAGCACTATGGATTTCCGACGAGATTGTTGGATGCCACATCTAATCCTTTGGTGGCGTTGTATTTTGCTTGCACAGGGGAAAATGAGTCAGAAAAAGACGGGGCAGTATATGTGTTTCCAAACCTGCCTGCTTCATGGTCGGATGATGCTCTTGTGGAACTTATAATGGACTATGTTTTTGAATATACTCCTGACAACCTGTGTTTGGAGGATTTTTTGCAGAATGTAAAGCTGAAATATAAGTCTGCAGCAGGCAGAGCGATGCCTGAATCAATTGATTTGCTGATGTACTATTTAAAGATCCCTGCCTTGGCGGTCGTACCAAAAAGAAGCAATGCGCGCCTTGCAGCTCAAGATGGAGCTTTCTTTCTGTTCGGCATGAAACTGCTGGCCAAAAAGGTCAGTGATAATCCGGGAACCTATGGCAAGGAATACTATTCTTTCGGACCTGTCGAGATCGAAAACCACAGGGATATGTGGCATTTGAGCGACAAGCTTATTGTGCCTTCGGATTGTAAGGAAAAGATACTCGAGCAGCTTGACACTCTTGGAGTAAATGAGCAGAGGCTTTTCCCTGATATAGAGCATCAGTTGAAGTATGTTTGGGAGAAATATGCGGTTACTCTGCAGGACAAAGGAGTTTAATTGACGTATATTCATTCTTGTAGTACAATGTATTACAAGAATAGGAGGTTATGCCATGTCATTTTCAATAAGATTAACTGACGAGGAAAAAGCTCTTGCTGACAGCTACGCAAAGCTTCACTCCATTTCTCTCGCCGAGGCATTTAAAAGGGCGTTGTTTGAACGAATTGAGGATGAATATGATATTACTGTGGGAGAAGACGCTTATAATGATTATGTGAAAAGCGGCAAAAAGAGCAGGCCCGCTTCCGAGCTGTGGAAGGAACTCGACTTATGATATATAGTGTTGAAACTACAGAAAGGTTTGATAAAGAGTTCAAGAAACTTGACAGATATACACAGCGGATGACAAAAGCTTGGATAGAGAAGAACCTTGAGGGATGCGAGGAGCCGAGACGGCAAGGGAAAGCACTTACGGCAAATCGTAAGGGACAATGGAGATACAGGATTGGAGATTATAGGCTTATATGTTTGATAGAGGACAATAAGCTGATAATACTCGCACTTTCTGTAGGACACAGAAGGGAGATTTACAACGGATAAAGGAGAAGCCTTTGGGCTTCTTTTTTCCAATTCACTAAAAGGCAAATATAAGGTTAAAGTGCTTAGAACTTATGTGATATATGGTTTTATATTATCGATACATTATTTTATTTGGAGATAATCAGTATGGCGTATTTGGCGCATCTTACCGAAGACAGGGAGCAGACTGTTAAAGAGCACCTTATGGGAACCGCAAAACTGGCAGCAGAGTTTGCAGGACAGTTCGGATGCAGTGATTGGGGTTACTGCTGCGGGATGCTTCATGATATAGGGAAGTATTCCGAGGCCTTTCAGTCCCATCTTAGAAATAAAGACAATAAAAAAGTGGACCATTCCACTGCCGGAGCTCAGGTCTGCGAAGAGATAGGCGGAGCTTATCGATATATGGAGGCCTGCATTGCAGGACATCATGCAGGTTTGCCTGATTATGGCGGAACGGGAAGTATGTCCGACGAAGCTTCTCTACATGGCAGACTACTCAAACATATAGAGGATTTCAGCCCATATAAATCTGAGATAGAGATCCCTAAAGTGGAAACCGCTCCCTTTGATCCCTGCTGTGTAAAAGATTCGGGTTTTTCCTTAAGCGTTTTCATTCGCATGATTTTTTCATGTCTTGTGGATGCGGATTACCTTGATACCGAAAAGTTTATGACTGCCGGACAGGTTGACCGTGACAGTGGAGAAAGTATAGATTTGCTTTATGATAAGCTTATGGATCATATCTCCGGTTGGCTTTCGTGCTATGATGATAAAACCATAAATGGGAGAAGGTCAGAGATACTTAGGAGTTGTCTTGACAAGGCTAACACACAAAGAGGGCTTTTCAGGCTGACGGTACCTACCGGAGGAGGGAAGACTATGGCATCACTTTCTTTTGCGCTGAGACATGCAAAGGAAAATCATATGAACAGAGTCATATATGTTATTCCCTATACCGGTATCATTGAACAAAACGCAAAGGTATTCAAGGAAAAACTGGGAGAGGAAAATGTCCTTGAGGACCATTATAATGCGGATTATAAGACTTCAGAGGAGCTGACTTCGATGTACAGAGCTTCGGAAAACTGGGACAAGCCTGTAGTGGTCACAACAAATGTTCAGTTTTTCGAATCCTTATTTTCAAATAAGCCTTCAAAATGCAGGAAATTACATAATATAGCAAACAGTGTAATTGTTTTTGATGAGGCCCAGATGCTTCCGACAGATTATCTGAAACCCTGCATATATATGATGGAGGAGCTTATCAGAACCTATCGTGCGAGCATTGTGTTATGTACGGCTACTCAACCGGCACTGCAGCAGTTTTTTTCTCCGGATATGGAAGCGGTCGAGCTCTGCCCGAGAATGGAAGACCAATTTGATTTTTTCAAAAGAACAGAGTTTGATGATGATGGCTTTATAACAGAGGAAGAGCTTGTCACGAGATTAAACAAAGAAAATCAGGCTCTGTGTATAGTAAATACCAGGAAAAGAGCCCAGTCCTTATATAATAAGGTCGATTCTGACGGATCATATCACCTTTCTACCTGTATGTATCCTGAACATCGCAGGAGGGCGCTTGATGAGATCAGAATGAGACTCAAGGAAGGTAAACGCTGTGTGGTCATATCTACAAGCCTGGTGGAGGCAGGAGTAGATCTGGATTTTGAAACAGTTTACAGACAGCTTGCGGGAGTAGATTCCATACTTCAAGCTGCCGGAAGATGTAACAGGGAGGGGAAGCGAGCTTTAGCAGACAGCAGGGTCCGGATATTCAGATTTAGAGATGATGAACGCATTCCGGGACAGATGCAGCAGATTGAAACAACATCGGTTCTTCTTAAAGAAGGAATTGATATATCTTTGCAGGAAGGCGTAAAAGATTACTTTACAAGGTTATATAAGCTTATAGACAGAACTCTTGATAAAAAGGAAATATTGGATAAATTTCATAAGTATCCTTATTTTGAGTTTTCTTCTGCTGCGGGAGATTTCAAGCTTATAGAACAAAATACGTACACTGTTTTTGTGGCAAAAACGGAAGAAGCCAAGTCACTGCTGTGCAGAATGAAAAATCAGGAGTTTTCTAAAAGCCTTATGAGAAAAGCGGGACAGTACTGTGTACAGGTCCATGAGAATATTCTGAACCAATTATACAATTCAGGGAAAGCAGAACAGCTTTCTGCAGAAATTCAAGATTTATATGTATTACTCGATGAAACGTGGTATACGGAAAAGGTTGGACTAAAAATGGACGATATCTCAGGAATTCCTGTATTTTTATGATAACAAAAGCAATATACGAAAAAGGCGGGAGCAAATAAGAAGCTTCTGCCTTTTTCGTACTTTTTGCCAATATAAACTTACGTATTTCAACCCACAGCATTTGCTGACAATTTGCATTATACATGAAATTTTGATATAAAGGTATAAAAATTATTACAATATTAAATTCACGTAAGTTTAAATTGAATTAAATAGAAAAAACTATTGTTTTTTTACAAAAATTATAGTATATATAGTTATATAGCACAATAAACAGCAAAGCTTTGTTAAAAAATTATAAAAATCTAATAAAAAATGAAGAAAGGAGACGAATATATGAGCAAAGGAATAAAAATCAGGCTTTGGGGCGATTATGCGCTTTTCAGTCGGCCTGAAGCTAAGGTTGAGCGATATACATATGACGTGATCACCCCCTCTGCAGCGAGGGGGATCATGGACAGCATTTTCTGGCACCCGGGACTCCGGTGGGAAGTGACTAAGATCCATGTTATGAAACCAATCAAATTTACGAGCGTAAGAAGAAATGAAGTAAAAAGCAAAATTCTTGCGGGAAATGTACTGCAGGAATATAACGGCTCAAACAAGGATTTTTATATAAGTACAAAGGCTGATATCGTGCAGAGGGCATCGGTCATACTCTGTGATGTGGAATATGTGATAGAACTCCATTTTTCAATGACGGATAAAGCAAACTCTACTGACAACCCGGCAAAGTTCAAGGATATGGCGTTAAGAAGATTGAAAAACGGAGCCTGCTTCTCGACACCATACTTTGGATGCAGAGAGTTTCCCGCAAATTTTGAACTCTATGAAAAAGACGAGATAAAGACGGCATATGAGGATGTCCCGGAAAAGGATCTCGGATTTATGCTTTATGACATGGATTATACGACCGGTAGCACGCCTCAGCCTATGTTTTTCAGGGCAATAATGAAACGAGGTACCTTGGACCTTAGAAATTGCGAGGTGATAAGATGATTTTAAGAGAGCTCCTAATTCTTTATGAGAATCTTCTGAAAAGGAATGAGGCCGCCGCAAGAGGATGGTGTCATGCTAAGGTTTCATATGAGATAGCTCTTTCTCCTGAAGGGAGGATTCTTGGAGTTTTTTCTTTGAAAACTGAAGAGACAAGAGGAAAGAAAACTGTATTTCTGCCCCAAAGTATTGTTGTTCCTGAAATGGTCACAAGATCCTCCGGAGTTTCCGCCAATTTTTTGTGTGACAATTCCAAATATATGCTGGGAATAGACAGAAACGGTACTGACCAAAGAACAGTGGAATGTTTCAAAGCAGCAAAAGAGAAGCATATGGCGGTTTTAAGCGGGAGCGAAGGAGAAATACCCTGTGCTGTTCGTAGCTTTTTTGAAAATTGGGATCCTGAAAATGTGGAAAGCTGTGCTGAAGTCATGAGAGTCCGTGATGACATTACGGACGGAGGAAATATCATATTTTCTGTAAAGGGAGTCCGTGCACAGGAGGACTCTCGGGTAAGAGATGCTTGGAATAAGTATTATTTGGAAAATGAAGACGGAGAGAGTGCCGTGTGCCTTGTAACCGGAGAACACTGTCGGATATCCCGGCTTCACAAGGCCATAAAAGGAGTTGCGGGCGCACAGTCAAGCGGAGCACCGCTGGTATCATTTAATGCACCTGCCTTCGAGTCCTATGGCAAGGAACAAAGCTATAACGCTCCGGTTGGAAGATATGCAGAGTTTGCGTACACTACAGCTCTTAATTATCTGCTTGATCAAAAAAAATATGTTTTTCGCATCGCAGATGCAACGGTGGTCTTCTGGGCGGAGAGTGCAGAACCTGTATATCAGGATTTTTTCTCCATGGCGATTGATCCTCCCGATAATCAGGAAGAGATCAGGAACTTTTTTGAAAGGATCACGAGCCATAAGGCGGTAAATATTGACAATTTTAAACTGAATCCTGATCAGAGCTTTTGCATTTTGGGATTATCACCGAATGCTGCGAGGCTTTCTATAAGATTTTTTTACAAGGATACTTTTGGAAACATAATTAAAAATATTTCAAGACATTATGACAGGATGAGGATCGTAAAGCCTGCTTGGGAAAATCGGGAATATCTTGGAGTATGGGCCATGTTGGCGGAGACAAGGAATAAGAATTCAAGTGATAGCTCTCAGATTTCCAATATGGCGGCAGCAGTGCTAAAAGCCATTTTATCTGACAGCAGATACCCTGCAAGCTTATATTCAGATACTCTTATCAGGATACGTGCGGAACAGGGAAAAATAACCTGGGGACGGGCTTCGATCATTAAGGCATATTTGATCAAAAATTATGCGATGGATTTGAAAGGAGAAAAATATATGGGATTAGATACGGATAATAAGGACAGGGCATATTTGCTTGGACGATTATTTTCTGTTTTGGAGGCTATACAGAAAGAGGCTAATCCGAATATCAATGCCACCATAACCGACAGATATTTTAATTCGGCATGTTCAACGCCTGCATCGACTTTTCCGATATTGGTCAGGCTTAAAAACAGTCATATGAAGAAAATAGAAAGAGATAAACCAACAGCAAAGATTTATTATGAAAAACTTCTTTCGGAAATTATGGGTAAGCTGGAGTGTTTCCCGCATAGATTATCGCTGGAAGAGCAGGGAATGTTCATACTCGGATATTATCATCAGACACAGAAACGCTATGAGAAGAAGGAGGATAAGTAAATGAGTGAGGCTATTAAAAACAGATATGAATTTGTGATACTTTTTGATGTGGAAAACGGTAATCCTAATGGGGATCCGGATGCAGGAAACATGCCGAGGATAGATCCTGAAAGCGGGCTTGGTATTGTGACAGATGTGTGCATTAAACGTAAGATCCGTAATTATGTGGAGACTGTAAAAGAAGGCTGTAAGGGATATAAGATATATATAAGAGAAGATGTGCCGCTAAACAGAAGTGACAGGGAAGCCTGTGCAGATATCGGAGTTAATGAGACGGATGATAAGAAAGTTACAGAAACGTTGAAGACGCTTAAGAAGAATGATCCTAACGTGGATATCAAGCTGAGGGACTATATGTGTGAAAATTATTTTGATATCAGGACTTTTGGGGCTGTTATGACCACCTTTGTCAAAGCTTCTTTGAACTGTGGTCAGGTAAGAGGACCTGTTCAGCTGGGCTTTGCGAGAAGCATAGACCCAATCCTGAGCCAGGAGGTTACAATTACTCGTGTGGCAATAACAACGGAAAAGGATGCGGAAAATAAGAGTACAGAAATGGGAAGAAAGAATATCGTGCCTTATGGTCTTTACAGGATGGAAGGCTATATCTCTGCCAATCTTGCAAGGAGGGTTACCGGTTTTAATGAAGAAGATCTTGAGCTTTTATGGGAAGCCATAATCAATATGTTTGAAAATGACCGGTCTGCTGCAAGGGGCAAGATGGCGGTCAGAGATTTGATCGTATTCAAACACAGTAGAGAGTTGGGAGATTGCCCTGCTTATAAACTGTTTGATGCTGTGGAGATCAAGAAGGATGATACTGTGGAATATCCCAGAAGGTATCAGGACTATAGTGTGACGATCAATAAAAAGGCTATTCCGGAGTCTGTAGAGGTCATGAGGATGGTGTAATGGAATATTCAGAAGATGATTACCTGATGATTTCAGGTATTCAGCATTTTAAATTCTGCCGAAGACAGTGGGCGCTGATACACATAGAGCAGCAGTGGAATGAAAATGAACATACAGTTATCGGCGAATTAATGCATAAAAGGGCTCACGACAGGTATATAACGGAAAAACGAAAGGACCTGTTAACAGTAAGGGCACTCCCTGTCTCTTCAAGGAGACTTGGTATAAGCGGAGAGTGTGACATAGTTGAATTCCATAAAGTAGAGGATGGAATAAAACTACATGGACACAGGGGACAATATAAAATATATCCGGTTGAGTATAAAAAAGGAAGGCCCAAACTCACGAGTGAGGATAAGCTTCAACTGACTGCCCAGGCGCTATGCCTGGAGGAAATGTTTTCTACGAGTATTACTGAAGGAGCAATTTACTATGGAGAGACTAAAAGGAGAGAGACGGTGATACTTGATGAAAGTCTGCGAAGAGAAACCGAGGATATTATAAAAGAAATGCATGAGTATTTTCAGCGCAGATATACACCCAAGGTCAGAGCGGGTAAAGCCTGTAATTCTTGCTCGCTAAAGGATATCTGTCTTCCGAGACTGAATAAGACAACCACTGTAAAAAAATATATTGATGATGCTCTTCAGGAGGACCTGAGATGAAGAAGTTACTTAACACTCTTTATATTATGTCGGAGAACAGCTACCTTTCTTTGGATGGGGAAAATGTAGTCATCATAGATGATAAGGAGGAGGTCGGAAGGCTACCCCTGCATAATCTGGAAGGAATAGTTTCTTTCGGATATAGAGGAACAAGCCCTGCTCTTATGGGAGCATGTGCTGAAAGAAACATTTCTTTATGTTATTTGAATCCACAGGGGAAATTTTTGGCAAGAGTGACAGGAAAAGTCAGAGGAAATGTTATCCTTAGAAAGCAGCAGTGTTTGAGCAGTCAGAATGAAAAGATCAGCCTTGAAATAGCAAAAAATTGTATACTGGGAAAAGTACACAATTCAAGGTGGGTCTTGGAAAGGGCTATAAGAGACCATAGTATGCAGATAGATACCGAAAAAGTCAAAAATGCATCTGATCAATTAAAATTATATATCGGGCTAATACGGAATGCGGAGAGTATGGATAGCCTTCGCGGATATGAGGGTAAAGCTGCAAATGAATATTTTGGGGTGTTTGACCAACTTATACTTCAGCAGAAAAAGGATTTTTATTTTTCCGGAAGAAATAAAAGGCCGCCGATGGACCGGGTAAATGCCCTTTTATCATTTACATATACTCTTTTGACAAACACCATTACCTCTGCCTTGGAAACCGTGGGTTTGGATCCCTATATCGGCTATTTGCATACGGACAGACCGGGAAGGGTATCCTTGTCTCTGGACATGATTGAAGAACTGAGGTCGGTACTGGCGGACAGGTTTGTACTGTCGTTGATAAACAAGCGAATGATAAGCGGAAGGGATTTTACTGTTAAAGAAAATGGCGCTGTACTTATGAGCGATGATCTAAGGAAAAGGGTTCTCGTGGAATGGCAAAATAGGAAGAAAGAAGTAATTACACATCCATATCTGAACGAAAAGGTTGAATGGGGTATAGTACCTTTTGTGCAGGCCATGTTGTTGGCTCGTTACCTCAGAGGAGATTTGGATGAGTATCCGGTATTTTTATGGAAATGAGGCGATGATATTGTTGGTGTTGATTACTTATGATGTTAATACGGAAACTGCGGCTGGAAAAAAGAGACTTCGACAGGTTGCCAAACAATGCGTCAATTATGGAAGGAGAGTACAGAATTCGGTATTTGAATGCATATTGGATAATGCTCAATGTATTATGCTGAAATCAATGCTAACGGATATAATTGATGAAGAAACAGACAGTCTGCGTTTTTATTATCTTGGCAATAAGTATCAGACAAAAGTGGATCATGTTGGAGTGGAACGAGGAATTTCCGCAGATCAGCCATTGATATTTTAGACTTGTGCGAATCAAAAGCTCTCATAAATTTCGCAGGGGATTCGCACTAAAAAAATAGAATTTTTGAATTTTATCATCTGATAATAATTTATAAAAATAAGCTAATTTTAAGATGATTAAAGAAATGCACAAACTTTGCCAATATAAAAGCTAATTTTTGTCAAAGTTTGCTGACGCTCCCCTCGCGGGAGCGTGGATTGAAATATCCGTCAAACTCTCCACTATACTTGGAATAACCTGACGCTCCCCTCGCGGGAGCGTGGATTGAAATATATGTTAATAGCCTGCTATTATATATTGGCAGTGGACGCTCCCCTCGCGGGAGCGTGGATTGAAATACGTCAGAGGCGGCAGCTGTAATAACGTCAAGGGACGCTCCCCTCGCGGGAGCGTGGATTGAAATGCCCTCCTTTTAGTTGTTTTCCTAAATTTTTATTGACGCTCCCCTCGCGGGAGCGTGGATTGAAATTACAATGCCCACGCCCAATGTAGGAGAGCTCTGCGACGCTCCCCTCGCGGGAGCGTGGATTGAAATCGTAAACGTGGGGCTACAGATACAGTAATGCCACGACGCTCCCCTCGCGGGAGCGTGGATTGAAATATCCGTCAGACCGTCTCTCGCCCACCCCTCCAATGACGCTCCCCTCGCGGGAGCGTGGATTGAAATCATAAAATTTGTCACGAAATTTGTCACGGAAATTGACGCTCCCCTCGCGGGAGCGTGGATTGAAATCCAGAGGTGCGGAACAATGCACAAAATAGCCCTCAGACGCTCCCCTCCTCCCCTAGTGGGAGCTTAAATTAAAGCAAAATATGGCTATAGAGGATATCATGGAATTAGACAACATAAGCCACGATGAGCTTGATGTTGAAAAAAATACCCTCACAGAAGTATAATACAAACAGATAAGTCTGCCTTCGGATACGGGAATTGCGGAACAAACCGGTATATTAGTGTGCACTATTCAGTTGTATGAACAAAGACAAAAATCTTTAACAAATTATAAGGGAATTATCTTGTGTTGCTTGCAAAAGTACTTTATTGCAATGAGGAGGAATCGATAAAGAAAGTACAATGATTTATGGAAAATATTCCGATCCAAGCTTAGAAAAAATAAAAATGGACTTTATTCCATTGCCATTAAATTAACTTATAATTTTTTTCCTGAAAATCAATTATGCCGGAATTATCAAGCTCTATGTTTAAAAACGGCTCATGGATTGAGAAACAAATGAGGAGGTCAAATCATGCCCAAAACAGCCAACAAGGGAGAATGGAGTGAAATATATGCGGCTCTCCGAATCCTCGGAGAGGGAAAGCTCTATATGGCTGATGCCGACGGTAATAAGACTCCGGATGAATGGATGGACGTACAGGAGCTCATCAGGCATGAATCCGCAAACAGGAGGGTCACCTACAGAATAGATAAAGAAACTTCTTATATTGATATAGCTGTAAATAATATGTATAAAACCTCTGTTTCCATATCCGAGTTTTCCATCATGGCTGACAGGCTGAGAGAGGAGATAATGAGCGGAAGGGGGCGGGCCTTTACGATTTCGCCTGAAACTGAGGAATTTCTTTCAAAAGTGGAGATAGAAAATGTTAAGGCAAAAAGTATAGACAAGAGTGATATCTTTCTTTCCGCGCGGGATCCCAGATCCTCCATAATAAGGAAGAATATCGGCTTTTCCGTAAAGTCCGAATTCGGGCATGATCCCACACTCTTTAACACTGCAAAGGCATCCGCAGTTGTCTATAAGGTCCATGGAATGAATGATGAGCTTATGGAAAAGATAAACAACCTCTATGATTCCAAAAATCATGTGGCTGTGTCGGATCGCTGTGATGCACTAAAAAGAGCGGGATGTATCCTTGAATTTGTGGGCTTTCCTGTAGTCCTGCGGTCAAAGGAAAAGGTGGCGGCCTTTGAAGAAAATCTTGACATGATAAATCCGAGGCTTCCGAGAGTGATAGAGTGCATGCTTTGGAATCACTTTTTTGAGTTTGAGTCAAAGACTGACCTTGATGTAGTCACAAAGCTGGTGGCTGAGATAAACCCATGTAATATATCCCGCCCTGAAGAAAAATATGAGTATATGATAAAGGCTTTTATATATGCCGCATACTGTGGGATGACTGCTTCGAAGCTCTGGGACGGAAACAGTAAGGTAAACGGAGGCTTCATAAAGATAAGCGGAGACGGAGAGGTAACTGCTCATTATGCATTGGAATCCGATGCCTTTAAATCATATCTTTTCAAGAATTGCTATCTTGAGTTTCCCTCTACTGACGAGGCACATGGAAATTACGCAAAAGTATACAAAGAGGGGGATGAGTATTACTTTCGATTAAATTTTCAGATAAGGTATAAGTAAAATCCAATTTACGACCTAATGTTAGTTAGCCAATAGTAGCTGTATAAGTTTTGTTTTTGAGGTGACAAAGAAATGACTGAAATAAGTCTATTCTATAGATAAGAACAACAATGTAAAAATATCGGGAGGATAAAACCATGTTAGCCTACACATACATAAAGAAAGGCGAATTCAAGCTCACAGAAAAGCCTGAGCCTGTTATAAAAGATCCCAAGGACGCTATAGTGAGGGTCACACTTGCGAGCATATGCACAAGCGACCTTCATATAAAGCATGGCTCTGTGCCGAGGGCTGTTCCGGGAATCACAGTGGGACATGAGATGGTAGGGGTAGTGGAGTCTGTGGGCAGCGAGGTAAAGAAGGTAAAGCCCGGGGACAGGGTTGCGGTAAATGTGGAGACATTTTGTGGAGAATGCTTCTTTTGCAGGCATGGCTTTGTCAATAACTGTACCGATGAAAACGGAGGCTGGGCTCTCGGCTGCAGGATAGACGGAGGGCAGACAAAGTATGTGCGTGTGCCCTATGCGGACACAGGACTTAATATTATCCCTGATGCCGTAAGCGACAGGCAGGCTTTATTTACGGGAGATATCCTTGCCACAGGCTATTGGGCGGCAAAGATAGGCGATATAGGAAATGATGACACGGTACTTATAATTGGCGCGGGGCCTACAGGAATATGCACGCTTCTTTGCGTAATGTTGAAGTCCCCTAAGCGCATAATCGTGAGCGAGACTGACCCCTTGCGCTGTGATTTTGTGAGAGAGCATTATCCTGATGTGGAGGTGGTAAACCCTCTTGAGACAGATGTTGAAGCTTTTGTGAAGGAGCACAGTGACCATGGCGGGGCGGATGTCGTTATAGAGGTGGCGGGCTCGGAAAAAAGCTTCGAGTCCGCTTGGAAATGTGCAAGGCCCAATGCTACTGTGGTTATCGTGGCGCTTTATGACAGGCCGCAGGTGCTTCCTCTGCCTGACATGTACGGAAAAAACCTGACCTTTAAGACAGGCGGTGTGGACGGCTGCGACTGCGATGAGATATTGAGGCTTATAAATGATGGGAAAATAGATACTACAGCGCTTATCACTCACACCTTCTCGCTGTCCGAGATAGAAAGGGCATATGAGCTTTTTGAGAATAAGGAGGACGGAGTGATAAAGGTGGCTGTTGAGGTGTAAAGCGGGAGACGTATGTGAAAATTTCTTTAAAGGATAAAACTGCGCGCAGACCTTTTCTGCAAAGTTTTAGTACAGATATAAGATCCGCGCGCGCTTATCCTTATTTTGAATCTACCTGTGACAGGTCCTGTTTTCTGAATGTCCGCAGTTTATATAGTGAAGATAATATGATTTGAGATCATTGCCGTAGGCTGCCGACAGGTCGGAATTGTTTTCCTTATACACGTTTACATCGAAGGACTCACAGCCGCGTCTTCCTTCTGCCATACCGTTATTTATAAAGTGGTTTAAGAGAGCTGCGGCATCGTTTCCGCAGGCGGCCGCGACATCGGCATTATGCTGTGCATAGTAGTCTGCGTCAAACACAAAGGAGTAGTCGATCTCAGGCTCTGTTGATGCGGTGGGAGCAGAAGACTGCGGGCTTCCCTGATTTGAACTTTGCGGTGAATAGGGACATATGCCATTGGGATGCAGATGAGCCGAGTATCCGTGATGATAATGGTAGGATCCCAATCCGCTTTTGTTTTTGTAGTCATGATGTCCGCCGCTTGAATCAGTTCTTCCCGAATGCGCCTCGGCCACTATGGTGTTGAATGACGAAACGACCTCAGGCAGAGGAAGAAGGCTTACATTTGCCGCCAGAAGTACGGCTGCAACTATCCTTTTACTTCTTAATTTCATAAAATACCCTCCGGACTTTTAAATAATTTGCTTGTCAGCTTCGGCCAAATGATGTTAAGAAAATTATAGCACAAAATAATAAAAAGCTATGACACAAATCAGCTTAAATCATATAATTTATAATAAGTTTTAAATATATTTAATTATAAAAATAATTTTTTTCGGGAGCTTCCTTATGGAATGGAAAAATCTTCTTTGCTCTGACAGAGCATACATGAAAAAACCACATGATTCCAAAGCACAAATGCAAGGTGACGGTGTGCGGCCCATCACTGATCTCAGAAATGAGTTTGAGAAGGATTACCACAGAATAATAGGCAGCGCCTCCTTCAGGCGCCTGCAGGATAAGACCCAGGTATTTCCACTTGACAGATCGGATTTTGTAAGGACAAGACTTACCCACAGCCTTGAGGTCTCCTCACTTGCAAACTCACTTGGCCAGAGCATATCAAGGAGCATAAGGGAAAACATAAAGGATCCTGACTTTAAGGAGGAATATAAGGCATATGTAAGCAATATACTTCTCTGTGCAGGGCTTCTTCATGATATAGGAAATCCTCCCTTCGGGCATTTCGGTGAGACTGCCATAAGGAACTGGTTCATAAAAAATCTGCCTGAGCTGAAATTTTTTGAAAGGCCGGTGGCGGAGCTTTTTACTGAGGAGATGAAGCAGGATTTTTATCATTTTGAAGGAAATGCGCAGGCCTTAAGGCTTGTGACAAAGCTCCATTTTTTGATTGGAACGAACGGAATGAACCTTACGAAGGCTCTCCTTGGCACTATAATAAAGTATCCTGTGGCCTCCCATGAGACAGGAGAGAAGAGCGGATATAAAAAACCGGGATATTTTTATGCCGATAAGGACATCTTTGACGATATAGAGGAAAGCCTGGGTCTCAACGGCAGCAGACATCCCCTTACCTTTATCCTTGAGGCGGCTGACGATATCGCCTACAGGACTGCTGATATTGAGGATGCGGTAAAGAAGGGCTGTATTTCATATCCGGAGCTTTTGAGAGAGCTCAGAGGCTTCGGGGAAGAAAAGGCAGCGGGAAATGAAAAATACAGGGAACAGACGGACAGGCTTGAAAAGCTTTATGAGGACGCTGTAAGAGGAAATATATCAAGACCCGATCTTTACGCTGTGCAAAACTGGATAGTAAATACTCAGGGTAAGCTGATTTCCTGCGCTATTTACGGCTTTACTTCTAATTATAATAGGATAATGGAGGGAACATACAAGAAAGACCTTTTTGCGGGTACGGATATGGAGCCTCTTGTGAAGGCTCTCGGAGATATAGCCTACAGGTATGTCTTTACCTCAAAGCCCATATATAAACTTGAAATTGCGGCTGAGGTGATAATCAGCAATCTGCTTGACAAATTTGTAAATGCCATACTTTATTTTGATACTGATTCTGAGACAGAATGTGCTTACCGGGACCGGGACTATAAAGGAAATCCGAAGAAATACAGTATGACCGAGGTCGATGAAAAGCTTGTTTCTCTTATATCCGAAAATTATATGAATGTATATAAAAGATGCTCCGAAGGAAAGAGCGAGGAGGAAAAGCTCTATTTAAGGTTCATGCTTGTGACAGATTATATCTGCGGCATGACGGACAGCTTCGCTAAATCCCTCTATCAGGAGCTGAACGCAATAAGTTGAATTTAAACAGCAAAAAAACAAATAAAAAAGCCCCTTCACCGATTGATATGTGTCCTCTTACAGGCAATTACCCGGATGAATATTACACATATCAATGGCTACAGGGGCTTTTACTTTAATAAATTGCAGCCCGAGAAGGCTTTTGCTTTTTATGCTGTTATCTCGGCCTTCCAGAGTCCGTGGAGATTACAGTACTCATAGACCTCCACATTTCCGTGATATCCGTTTAAGCAGAACTCGGCTTCGGGCTTATCCTCGGGTGTGAGCTCTCTTCTCATGACAGTCTCTCCCGCCTTTGCAATTATGAAGGCGATGTAATGCTCCTTTGTCATGGGATGCTCAACGCTTCCAACCTTGACTGTAAGCCTTCCGTCCTTTACCTCGCATACAGGCACATGCTTCTCCATTGCCGCATCCGTAACACCTGCCTTAAGCTCCTCCATGGGCTTTCCGCAGCATACCACAGGCACTGATGAGTCATAAAGCTTTTCGATAACATTTCCACATACAGGACATTTGTAAATTTTCATAAGTAAATACCTCCGTTTTCTTTTTATTATATAAGAAGTATCATATAAAGTCCGTTGTTCCTACAACGCTTTTATCAGTCCGGTATTGTCGGCTTTAACCGATAGTAAGAGAAGGAGCTGTGTATGTCCTTGCCTGCATCTCCTGATCCAGCATGTAGAGGGCCTTTGAGTCACCTCCGAAGAGCTCCATCTTCTGTATGTTGGTGCGGGCGTTGTCCTCCTCCTCGGCCTGCTCCTTTATGAACCAATCCAAAAACTGCATGCAGCGGAAATCCCTTTCCTCTGAGGCTGCTCCGTAGAGATTATGGATGAGGGAGGTCACATATTTTTCATGTGCAAGGCTTTCCTTAAGGGGATCGATGAGCTCCTTAAGCTTTTTGTCCGGCTTATCAATAGCCTCAAGCGTAACCTTCATATCATTCTGCTGCATATACTGAATGAAAAGTATAGCGTGGTCCCTTTCCTCCTGCGCCTGAATGTTGAACCAGTTGGCAAAGCCCTTGAGACCCTTGTCCTCGTAGAAATTTGCGAAATCAAGATAGAGATATGCCGAATAAAATTCTTTATTTACCTGCTCGTTTAAGAGCTTCGCGATTTTTGATTTTTCTGATGCCATTTTAATTACCTCCGTCTGATATTTATTTTTTGAGGTTTTGCTAAACTAACCTCTTTGTAATCATATTAGCATTAAATAGAAATAAGTAAAGACCCTAAAAGAAAAAATACAATGTAAATCATACTGACAAAAAGGTATTTAAAGGATATAATTATTTATCCGAAAAATAAATCCGTGAAAGGAGAACTCGGGCGAAGCTGAGCGCTGCAGCCCGGAAATGATAAAATGATCAACATAAATACTCTGATCGGTATAACAGTTCCGCTTTTGGGAACGACGCTTGGCTCTGCCATGGTGTTTTTCTTAAAGGATCAGTTGAATGAGCTTTTAAGGAAGGCTCTCTTGGGCTTTGCCGCGGGAGTCATGATGGCTGCCTCTGTTTGGTCTCTTTTGGTTCCTGCCATGAATATGAGTGAGGAGGCGGGAATGGGAAAGCTGTCCTTTATCCCTGCCGTTGTGGGGCTTGCGGCAGGTATAGGCTTTCTTCTATTTATGGACAGGCATATCCCTCATCTTCATCTGGATACGGAAAGTCCTGAGGGCCCCAAGTCATCTCTCGGAAAGACTGCCATGATGCTTCTTGCCGTCGTAATACACAACATTCCTGAGGGAATGGCTGTGGGAGTGGTGTTTGCGGGACTCGGCGAGGCTGATACTTTGACTTTGGCCTCAGCCTTTGCCCTTTCTGTGGGAATTGCCATACAAAACTTCCCTGAGGGAGCCATAATCTCCATGCCTCTTAAGGCGGATGCAGGCATGAATAAGGGAAGAGCCTTTGTATACGGAATGCTCTCGGGAGTCGTGGAGCCTGTAGGAGCCCTTATAACGATACTTATATCAGGCATAATGATACCGCTTTTGCCGTATCTTTTGAGCTTTGCGGCAGGTGCGATGATCTATGTCATAGTTGAGGAGCTGATCCCCGAGTCTGCCGAGGGGGAACATTCAAACATCGGAACCATAGGCTTTGCATTGGGCTTTGCCGTAATGATGATACTTGACGTGGCCCTCGGGTAAATATAAAAAACGCTTTCGGACATATCGGACAAATTTTAAGAAAACCGTCATTGTTTAAAAGCCCGCCGTATGGTAACATTAAAAAAATAATAATCATTTATTTTATGAGGTAAAAAGATATATGGAACAGGAAAACATTTATGAGGATGAGATAGACTTAAAGGAGCTTCTCTATGTTATTTTTAAAAAATGGAGGGGGCTTATAGTATGCGCTTTGGTGTTTGCGGTACTTGCAGGGGGATATAAATTCATATCCTTTTCAAGGAGCGATGCGGAGGCTGACGCGAGGGAGACATATGAAAAAACTGTCGAAGATTACGACAGACAGAAAAACGACCTCGAGACTCAGATAAGCTCGGATGAGATGATACTTGAAATAATAGAAGAGTATATATCCAATGTAAACACGAGCAGGGTTTCAGCCGAGGATCTTGCTCTTATATCCGACAATATGCTCTCTGTCCAAAACAGGATAAAGTCAAATACTCAGGCATTAAACGACCTTTTGGATCAGGATGAGCCGGAGCTTACGGTCCCTTCATCGGGGGCTGTAAAGTATACGGTTCTGGGCTTTGTCCTTGGAGGCTTTTTGGGAGTGTTTGCGGTATGTGTGGCTTACCTTATGAGCGATAAGGTAAGAGGCATGAAGGAGCTTCAGAGAAGATTTAAGCTCAAGCCTCTCGGAACCTTTGACAGTAAAAAGAGGAGCAACTTCCCGATAGACAGGCTCATCGATCATATGTTCGGAGTGAAAAAGAGCCCCGAATACGAGGAGACCTGCGGTGTTGTGGCGGCGAATGTGGCAAACTATCTTGACAGGGATTCAAGGCGTGTACTTGTCACGGGAAGTGCTTCGTCCGATGATATTAAGAAGGCTTCGGAGATACTTATCGGGCAGTCTTCAGGCGACGGCTTCTTAAACACACAGCATAAGCCTGATTTTGTGGTAGGAGGGCCTATATCAGATCCCCACACCATAAAGGCTGTATCCGGCTGCGATGAGGTGATCCTTGTGGAGAGAATCGGATCCACCTCTATGACTGATGTGGAGGATGAACTCAATCTCCTTAAAAATCTTAACAAGAGAGTTACAGGAGTTATCCTGTTCTAGATGCTTTCAGGCTGTTGCAAAAAGTATCCGATTAAAGGAGCTTTTGCGACAGCCTGTTTAAAAGGTTGAAACAAGCACATTTACATTAATTACAGATATACATTATTTGCAGATATTTTTATTGAAAGGAAAAAATGATTTATGAAGGCGGTTATAATGGCAGGAGGCAAGGGCACAAGGATAAGAGAGGTTGCCTGCGATGTTCCGAAGCCAATGATAAGGATAAACGGAAAGCCTGTGCTGGAATACCAGCTTGAAAACCTTAAGGAATGCGGAATACGGGATATCATACTTGTGGTGGGATATCTTTCGGATCAGATAAAGGATTATTTTAAGGACGGAAGTGCTCTCGGATTAAACATCAGCTATATAAACGAGGATGAGCCCCTCGGAACGGCAGGAGCTCTGTTCTTCCTTAAGGAAGATATGAATGAGGATTTCCTTCTTTTAATGGGAGACCTCATTACAGGAGTCGACTTTAACAGATTTATGGAGTTTCACAAAAAAAGAGGGAAGACTGCAACACTCTTTGTCCATCCCAACAGCCATCCCTATGACAGCGACCTTATCGTAACAGACGGAGACGGCAATGTGACAGCAGTGCTTCCGAAAAACGAAGAGAGAAGCTCATATTACAGAAATCAGGTAAATGCAGGGATATACGCCTTTTCAAATAAGGTGCTTGATCTTATTCCCGAGAAGAAAAAGACCGATCTTGATAAGGAGATAATAAAGCCTCTCATTTCAAAGGGAGAGGTGGAGGCATATCGCTCCGGAGAATATGTAAAGGATATGGGGACTCCGGACAGATATGAGGCCGTTGCAGCTGATATAAAAAATGGAATAATATCAGCTCGTAATCTTAAAAACAAACAAAAATGTATCTTTTTAGATAGAGACGGAACAATTAACGAATATTGCGGCTTTGTGAGAAGACCTGAGGAGCTGAAGCTCATGGAGGGCACGGCAGAGGCCATAAGGCGGATAAATTCCTCCGAATACCTTTGCATAGTTGTCACAAATCAGCCTGTTATCGCAAGAGGAGAGTGCAGCTTTGAGGATGTTGAGGAGATAAACGCAAAGCTTGAGACGGAACTCGGCAAAAAGGGAGCATATATCGACGATATATTCTATTGTCCTCATCATCCCGATAAGGGATTTGAGGGAGAGGTACCCGAGCTTAAGACAGACTGCGACTGCAGAAAACCAAAGACAGGTCTTCTTAAGAGGGCCGCGGAGAGATATAACATAGACCTTAATGCCTCCTATATGATAGGAGATATGACCATGGACATTCAGTGCGGGAAAAACGGAGGCCTTGCCACCGTGCTTGTGGAAACGGGGGTAGCGGGAAAGGACGGAAAGTATGATGTCATTCCGGACCTTAAGGCCCGGGACCTTTCGGAGGCGGTAGAGCTTATATTTATGCGTCTTGCATGATATAGGGATATGTGATAATATTAGCGAAAATACATTTTTTTACAGGAGGATCATTTTATTATGGACGGCGACCCACAGGCGGGTAATATTATTTTTCAGTTGGCGGTGCTTGTAATACTTACTGCCATAAACGCGTTTTTCTCAGGCTCTGAGATGGCGGTTGTCTCGGTAAACAAAATAAAGATACGCAATCTCGCGGAGAGCGGCAACAGGAAGGCGAAGATGGTAGAGTCTTTGACGGAGGACTCCACGAAATTCCTTTCAACCATACAGGTTGCCATAACTCTCGCAGGCTTTGCTTCATCGGCCTTTGCCGCAAACAGTATCTCTCAGGTACTGGGAGCCAAGCTTTCGGAGCTGGGAATACCCTACAGCCTTTCTATATCAAACGTCATCATTACTATCATCCTTGCTTACTTTAACCTCGTGTTCGGTGAGCTTGTTCCGAAGAGGATAGCTCTGCAGTTCAGCGAGGCCTTTTCGCTCCTTTGCGTAAGCCCCATATGGACTCTGAGTAAGATACTCTCACCCTTTATAAAGCTTTTGTCGGTCTCAACTAACGGATTCTTAAAGCTTATAGGTCTGCACCATGACAGGCTTGAGCAGGACGTATCCGAGGAGGAGATAAAGTCCATGCTCGAGACAGGAACAGAGACAGGGGTATTTAACGATATTGAAAAGGAAATGATAACAAGTATCTTTTCCTTTGATGACAAGAAGGTCAGAGAGGTCATGGTGACCAGACAGGACATGGTTGCCGTTGATATAAACGAGCCTGTGAATGATTATATAGACGAGATCCTTGAGTCACATCACAACAGGATCCCGGTATATGAGGAAAATATAGACAACATAGTAGGAATACTTTGCATGAAGGACTATGTCATAGCAGCAAAGAGCGCGGGCTCCTTCTACAAGGTGGACATAAGAAAGCTTCTCAAAAAGCCCTTTATAGCTACAGAGATGCAAAAGACCGACGCTGTGTTCAAGGAGATGCAGGAGAGCGGAGAGAAGCTTGCTATTGTAGTAGATGAGTACGGCGGAGTCAGCGGAATGCTCACTATGGAGGACCTTGTTGAGGAGATCGTCGGAGATATCCGCGATGAATATGACGAGGAGGAGCAGGATATCAAAAAGCTCTCCGAGGACGTTTATGAGCTTGAGGGCGGAACCCTTATATCGGATATAAATGAAGAACTTCACATGCATATAACCAGTGAGTGCGATACTCTTTCAGGCTATATGATAGAACTCCTTGACTATATACCAAAGAGCAAGAACCTTCCCATAAACGTTTCGGATAAGGAAGCGGATTATGTTATCTGCGCTATGGAGGACAGGGTCATAAGCAAGGTAAAGCTTACCAAAAAGCCCGAGGAGCCGGAGCCTGATAATGATGAGGAGCTGCTATGAGACTTTACATAATGAGACACGGAGAGACTGACAGCAACAGGGAAAAACGACTTCAGGGAAGGGTTGACAATCCCTTAAATGAAAACGGAATAAAGCTTGCCCGAGAGGTTGGAAGAGAGCTTAAGGACATAAGATTTTCTCTGTGGATAACGAGCCCCTTAAAGAGAGCGGTTCAGACAGGAGAAGCGGTCTTATCGGAAAATAAAGTCTCCGGGAATGTTCCTATGGAAAAGGATGAGGGGATCATAGAGATATCCTTCGGCTCATGGGAGGGACTCGGATGCGGAAAAGACAATTTTGAGATAGACTGTGACAACTTTTCGGATTTTTACAAAAATCCCGAGCTCGTAAGTTTTCCGAAGGATGCGGAAAAGCCTTCGGATGTAAAGAAAAGGACTCTTGAGTTTTTAAAGAGGACCGTGGCGAGGGAGGAGCTTAAGACAAAGCCCGGAGAGCCCGAAAAAAATGTGCTCGTAACCACCCACGGCTTTGCCATGAGAGCGCTTTTAAACAGCCTTTACGAGGACCCTTCGGATTTTTGGCAGGGCAGAGTTCCCGCAAATTGTGCCGTAAATATAGTGGAGGCTGACAACAGCGGAAACATAAGGCTTTTGGAGCGAGACGTAATATATTATGATAAAAATGAGATCAAGGACTACTTCCGACCTTAGGAAGCAGTCCTTAATTTTATGAAGCAGATATTCGCAGGTATGATTTGTCTTATTTGTCCGAAGAGATATTCCGGATATCTTTTTTAAACACATTATAAAAGCTCAGGGAATCCTTTACTGAAAAGCCGCATTTTTTATAAAGCTTTACGGCGGGTATGTTTTCTGAAGATACCTGAAGTATTATCCTTTTAAAACCGTGGAGGCCTGTCTTGCCCGTCTCTATAAGCCTTATTAACTCGGACAGAAATTCAAAGCCGTGCCCCTTACCCTGAAATCTTGCATAGGTGAGCATTCCGTAAAGATACAGACAGTCCTTTGAATATTTCATTATGCAGCACTCGCAAAACCGGGAGGAGAAAAAGATCTCGTCTTCGGAGGCCTCCTCATATTTGATATTCTCAGTACCTGACATCTCCATGCTCCCGGCAGTCTCAATATTTTCTGTGAGCTCTCTTTCCATAAAGTATTCATCATAGTCCTTTTTTGCCTTAAGGCGATCAAGGATCTCGAGAAGTCCCGGGTTAAGCTTATATACAGGAAAGACAAGAGCGTCCCTAAGCACAGGCATGAGAAATGAGAGCACAGAATAAAAACATCCTTTTTTTCTGAATTCAGGGAGAGTGAAGGCGTATATCTCATCTGTCTCCATCTCGTCCTTTCGCCCGCCCATGTGATAGGCGCATATTGCACAGATAAGCTTCCCTTCATCTTTCATAAGCCCATATATATCAGCGTCATAAGGAACGGAAAAGCAGGTTCCGTCATTGAGATTGCAGGCATTGCAAAGCTTCTGCAGTTCCTCTTTTTCATTATCTGAAAGCATATCTCTGAAAAATATATCCAAAAGAAGTCCCTCCTTTTAAGCTTCTTAAGTATTTTTTAAAGAATATCACATATATCTTAAAATATCATCAAAAGAGGACACAAATCTTTACCCCTGTGATTATCTATGCTAAAATAATCCGGATATGATCAGGAATACCACCAAAAATCAAAAGCTCTGCTGGCTTATTTTTATTTTTTACCTGATAGGCCTTATGTACTTCATGTTTTTTGCGGAGAGCCTTGGCAGAGGGAGCACAGCTGAAGGAGAGATATTGAAATCCTACAATCTGGTTCCCTTTCTTGAGATAAAAAGATTTATAGTTTACAGAGAAATACTGGGGATGAGGGCTGTGATTCTCAACATTTTCGGGAATATAGTGGCCTTTATTCCCTGCGGCTTTTTGCTGCCGGTCATAAGCAGGAGATGCAAGATCATGGCAAACAGCATACTGGTCGGCTTTTTTATAAGCCTTCTGATAGAAATGACTCAGCTTGCCTTTAATGTCGGAAGCTTTGATGTCGATGACCTTATACTGAATACTCTTGGAGCTGTCACAGGAGCCGTACTTTATACGGCGGTGCAGAGCTATCGCATAAAAAAGAAAAAGAGATATCTATGAAAATATCCATGAAAAAAAGACAGATAAAAACTACAGGCAATGAAAAAAAGAAATACTCCTATATCAAGAAGAAATTTGCGGTAAACGGATTTTACTCTCTGGGGGTTTCGGTTTTGTCCCTCCTTCTTTTTGCGGGAGCCATGCTTACCGGGGTGAGTACTGCCGGAAACGGGGGAATTGTGCTTGGAGCTTTAGGATTATCAAGCTTTCTGATGGCGCTTATGTCTTTACGGTTTGCCTTTCTTTCAATAAGAGAGGAGGGAAGAAACAGGATATTTGCCATAGGAAGCGGAGTTTTTGACCTCATTATGATCCTTGTGTGGACAGCTCTTACAGTCTTGGGACTTAATGTTTAGGAGAAAAATGGAAGAAAGATTTTTTTGTGCTAAGGAAAGGATAGAAAATATGTCCGAGGACCGAGATGTCCTCCCTGACTACAGAGATTACTTCGATGTCCTTTCCGGATTTATTCTTAAGGCAATAGACGGATTTTCAGGAGACAGGAGCCTTTTTGAACTGAAGAAGGCGAACCGCGAGCTGTTTTCAGATATATCCGAAGAAAATTATAAAAGCTCATATGCAGATCCCGATTTTGCCGCAGAGCGCCTCGGGCCTTGTTATGGGCCTCTTTTAAGTATGTTTTATGTGGAGCTTTTGGGGATTGCGGGCTTTTGCAGAGAAGGCAATACGGAAGCTGTGACCATACTTATGGAGACATTCATCCAGCTTTATAATCTCTTTGAAGAGGAGGAGCCTCCGAAGGAGAGGGAGGTAAGAGATGTTTTGTATTCCTACATATATGATTATTGTGGGGATTTTGTGCTTGAGGATGTGACGGCAAATCTCGGAGGAGGATCTGAGCTTGCAAAAAAAACAGTTATGAGCGCGGACCTTTCGGATCCTGACTACCTTTATCTTTTCGGAGAGAACATAAGTCACTCGGAGTATGCCACGGCGGAATATATGGCAGGTCTTCCCTTTGAAAAGATAAAGCTTATGGCAGATACCTTCACAGCCGGGTATTTGAGAGGCTTTGAGGTGACCGGGAGAGACATAAGAAAAAAGAGCTCGGTAAGGCTCACGATGCCTCTGGGATATGAGAGGATGTTCAAAGAGGCCATAAAAAACTTTGAGAAGGCTGGGCTTTCATCAATAATCACGAGAAGGCCTTCAAGGCTCATAAACAAGAGATTTTCAGGAAACTCTCGTCAGGGCTTTTACGGACATATAAATGCTCAGCTTGAATATGACCACAGGAACGATCTCGCCTTTTTCTGGGGAGACCGCCTTATGGAGAGAAAGCTTGAGGCCATGAGAAACGCCTATGAGGAGAATCGCGAGAGAGCAGAGCGATTTTCGGGCCCCGCTCTGGTGGAGACCTTCGGAGAGGAGGGTATTACTCCCGAGATAAAAAAACATGCTCCTCTGTTCACGGAGTATCAGGAGAGCCTTAAGGAAAGATATCAGTCAGAGGCTTCAAATATAATTCAAAAATATATACCTGAGGACGAGACGAGCTTTACAATCATAGCATGGCCAAGACCTGAGACAGGTGAGAACTTCGGTGAGATATTTGATGAGATCATAAAAATAAATACACTTCCGGAGGAAAAATACAGAAGGATACAGCAGAGGCTTACAGACGCTCTTGACGAAGCGGATTATATCCTTATTGAGGGAGCGGGAAAAAACAGTACAAAGCTTAAGGTGATGCTCCACCGTCTTTCCGACAGGGAAAAGGAGACCAATTTTGAAAACTGTCTTGCGGATGTGAATATTCCCTTGGGAGAGGTCTTTACCTCACCTGTACTTAAGGGTACCGAGGGGAGGCTTAATGTCAGCAGTGTATATATAGGAGATACGCTTTTTAAGGATCTGAAGCTGGATTTTAAGGACGGAAGAGTCACAGACTACAGCTGCGGAAATTTCCCTGATAATGCTGATTTGGGAAGACGGCTTGTGGAGGATATCATATTTAAAAACAAAAAGTCTCTGCCCATAGGTGAATTTGCTGTAGGTACGAACACAACAGCCTATGAGGCCGGAAGGAGACTCGGCATAATAAAAAAGCTTCCTATACTTATAGCCGAAAAGATGGGTCCCCATTTTGCTGTAGGAGATACCTGTTATTCTCATGCCGAGGAACTGAAGGTATTTAATCCTGACGGGAAAGAAATAATCGCCCGTTCAAATGAGTGCGCGGATCTTAGAAATGAGAGACCGGAGGACGCATATTTTAACGTGCACTGTGACATTACCATACCTTATGACGAGGTAGGGCTTATAGCTGCTGTTAAGGAAGATGGCGAGATGATTGAAATCATCAGAGACGGATATTTTGTTCTGTCGGGGACAGAGGAGCTTAATGAGCCCTTGAAAAAGATTTGATATACGGAGAATTTGGAGATATATGAGATACATAGATAAATTAAGCCTTATGGCTGCTGCGCTTTCAGCCGCTGTTTTTCTGTCCGCCTGCGGAGGTCATAAGGAAGGTGTACAGGGAAGCTCTGCAGATATAAGCACTTCTGAGGAAATCAGCGAGGCTGCTGCCGTCACTGCCGCGCCGGAGCTTTCGGAGACATATCCGGGAACTGTTGCGGCTACAGACGGGACAGGGGCCTTCAGCTCCGACTTCGGCATAATGCACGCCACTGTTTTGGGAATACAGCCTGATAAGGAAACAGGCATAAACATATATAATCTTCAGGATAAGACAGATACGGAAAATACTTGGTCCATACCTGCAAATCAGATAGGCTCCATAGAGGCCGAGATGACACCCGGCGGCGAGGTGGCGGTGGCTTTTTCAGGAGATATGATAAATGATTATGAAAATGTGCAGTTCATAGCAGTGATCCCCGAGGGAAATTATCTGATATCATCGGTCACAGGGACTACTCTTGTGAATGTTATGAGTACCTTTTCCGTAAAAACGGACAACGGTGAGGAAATGACCTTCCTTAAGGACAACTGTAAAATAGAGGAAGGCGCCATGACAGGAGACAGCGGAGAGCGCATAAGCGTGTATTATGCACAGTCTGCCGACGGCACGAATTATCCCCTTGCGGTATACAAGGCTGAATAAAGAGGTATATAGAAATATGGAAGGTTTTTTGCTGAGAAATGACGATTTCAGCCCCTCGGCCATAGCCGAGAGCGGACAATGTTTCAGGATGAATGTCGTATCCGAGGGAGTTACAGAGCTTGTCGCTATGGGGGAGTGTCTTAGGATAACGGAAAATCCGGACGGAAGTTTTCTTTTTTCGTGCGATGAGGAAAGCTTCGAAAAAAAATGGAAGCATTATTTTGACCTTGACAATGACTATGAAAAATACAGGAGCATAGCCCTTCCTGACGATGAGTACTTAAATACCGCGGTGGCCTTCGGAAAGGGTATAAGGATACTTAATCAGGACAGCTGGGAGATGCTTATAAGCTTTATAATATCTCAGCGCAAGTCCGTGCCGGCCATAAGGACGGCTGTGGAGAGGCTTTCGGAGCGCTTCGGGAGGCCTGTTGAGACTGAATTCGGAATAAGATATGCATTCCCTTCTCCCGAGGCCCTCTTTAAAGCTTCGACGGAGGAGCTTTCCGCCTGCAGTCTCGGCTACAGAGTAAGCTATGTCCACGAGGCCGCCGGAGACGTCGTGGAGGGAAGACTTGATCTTTCGGAGCTTAATGAGCTTCCCACAGACAAGCTTATTGAAAGGCTTCTTGAGGAGAAGGGCGTGGGAATAAAGGTGGCAAGCTGCGTGGCGCTTTTCGGCTACCACAGACTTGATGTCATTCCTGTAGATGTTTGGATGAAAAGAGTTATAGATACTGTATACAATGGAGAGCTTCCCAAGGAATATAAGAGCTATGCGGGAGTTATACAGCAGTATCTCTTTAATTATGCCAGATTAAAAGGATTGAACCGGTAACAGATATGAGAGCTTTCTTTAGTCTGAAAAAAACAACGGCAAGGATACTTCTTGCGTTTTATATTTTCTCGGCTCTGTTTTTCTCATTTTCTGCAGGGAGTCTGTGCTCTTTCGGAGCTGTGGCCTGGCCCACACTTACCCAATCGGTAAACGCCGGGGCAGCCGTATGCATAGATGCCGACACGGGAGCTGTGCTTTACGGAAAAAATATGAATGAGCAGAAATTCCCGGCCAGTATAACAAAGGTGATGACGGCAATAATCGTTCTTGAGAACTGTGATCTCGACGAGGAAGTGGTCTTTTCCGAGACTGCCTTGAATAATCTCGAGCCGGGAGCGGTAACAGCAAGGACCTCTGTGGGCGATGTGCTCACTGTCAGAGATTGCCTGTACGCACTGCTTTACCGCTCGGCAAATGAAGTTGCAAATGCTCTTGCGGAGCATGTTGCGGGAAGCATCCCCGCATTTGTGGATATGATGAATGAAAAGGCGAAGGAGCTTGGATGTATCAACACTCATTTTGAAAATCCCTCGGGACTTAACGATGAGAACCATTACACTACAGCCTATGACATGGCGCTTATCGGAAGGGAGGCAATGGATAATCCTACCTTTCTTGACATTGAGGATGATGAGAGCTACAGGATTGGTGCTACAGCCGAGGTGCCTCAGGGTATGGTGGTTACTATAGGCCATAAGATGCTGAGATCCACAGGGGATTACACCGACAGCAGAGTGGTAGGCGGAAAGACGGGCTACACCTCTCTTGCGGGAAATACATTGATCACCATGGCTGAGGATAACGGAAGAAGACTCGTTGCCGTAGTGCTTGAGGACAGGAATCCCTATCATTATACAGATACCGAGGCCATGCTTGATCTGGGCTTTGATTCCTTTACAAACGTGGATGCGTCGGGGCTTATGGATACTGCGGGGCTTGAGGAAAGGCTTGTCACAGACGGCATAATCCCGGAGGGGGCAAATAACCTGAAATCAGACAGGGCACTTTATCTGACCCTGCCTTACGGAGCCGACGCCTCCGAGGTCACTGCGGATTATGAGTACAATCTTTCGGGAAACGCTCCTCGGGATGCGGTGGCGAAGGTGGATTTCCTTTACGGAGATCACACAGCGGGCTCTTACTTTATATTAAATGAGAGAGAATCAACTCTTTCAATACTTGAGGATGTTCCCACAGGAACAAAGGTCGCAGTGCTTTCTGTAAGCCTTGCAACGATAGCGGGAATCGCCGCCTTTGTCCTCCTTGGAGGCGGAACAGCCTACCATGCCCATAATGTCAGCGTTGAGAAAAAGCAGCTCAAGAAGCTTAAGGAAAAACGCAGAAGAAGACTCGAGTCAATGGGCGTGAGCGAGGAAGAATTCAGAAGGCTTGTGGAAAACAGAAAGAAAGCTCAGGAGCAAAACCGCAGCCAAAGGAAAGCGGAAAACCTGAGCATAAGGAACAGATACAAGGGCAGGCCGAGGAACAAAGGATAGATATGACGATTATTGAGAGGATCAAGGGGCTTATATTAAACAGAGAGCTTGTGAGCTATGTTGTGGTGGGAGTGCTTACCACCCTTGTAAACTTTGTGTTTTTTACATGGGTGAACGAATATGTGAAGGGGCTTGGATTCGGAGTGAGCTTTGCCTCGAAGGCAGCCTATGTAACAGCCTTTGTTGCGGCAGTAATTTTTGCCTACTGGGCCAACAAGCTCGTTGTCTTTAAAAATTTTAAGATGAGCCCGGGCTATCTCCTTAAGGAATTTGCGGGATTTATGTCCGCAAGGATAATCAGTGGAGTCATAACCTTCATACTTATGGCGGTCTGCGTTGACATAATAAAGATGAATGAGTACCTTGCATGGCTTTTGACCTCAGCCTTCAATCTGATCTTTAACTATGTGGCGAGTAAGTTTTACATATTTAAAAAGAGCTGAGGCGGATCTCCGTTACGGGAGGACTTGTTGAAATATGGAAAGAGTGAAAGAAAACATAAAGATCGGCAGATCACAAAAGAGCCCTCTTTGGGCTCAAAATATGTATAAGGCCGCGTTCCTTATACCTGTGATGATAATGATAATAATATTCATAGCAAGGGGCATATTTCCCTTTGGCGAGGAGACCTTTCTGAGAACGGATATGTACCACCAGTACGCTCCGTTCTTTTCCGAGTTTCAATATAAGCTTCAGAACGGAGGCAGTCTCCTCTACAGCTGGGATATAGGCCTTGGCGTGAACTTTGCGGCGCTATATGCTTACTATCTTGCAAGCCCTTTAAACTGGCTCATTATACTTGTGCCGAAGGCCTATATACTTGAATTTATGACCTACATGATAGTACTGAAGACAGGGCTGAGTTCCGTCGCGATGGCCTGGTATCTGAGGAACAGGATGGGGACCTATGATTTCGGAGCAGCAATGTTCGGGATCTTCTACGGGCTTTCAGGATATATGGCGGCTTATTCCTGGAATATAATGTGGCTTGACTGCGTCCTTCTTTTCCCACTTGTGGTCTATGGGCTTGAAAAGCTCGTGAGAGACGGGAAGGGCCTTATGTACAGCCTCACTCTGGGCCTTTGCATACTGTCAAATTATTATATTTCTTTTATGATATGTATCTTCATGGTCATATACTTTGTGGCTCTTCAGGTATTATTTAATCCCGAGAGAGCATCGGTATTTTTCATAAGATGTCTTAAATTCGCATTTTTTTCACTGCTTGCGGGAGGCTTTGCCGCAGTTACTCTGCTTCCCGAAGCCGCGGCCCTTCAGTCTACAGCCTCGGCTTCTGTGAATTTTCCGCAGACCTTTACCAGATACTTTACCATAATAGACATGTTTGCAAGACATATGGTAAATGTCGAAACGGAGCAGGGGCTTGATCACTGGCCCAATATATACTGTGGTGTGGCTGTCATTATGCTCTTTGTAATATATGTTTTCACAAAGAGGATCAGCATAAAGGAGAAGTCCATATACTGCACGCTGCTTTTTATATTCTTTATAAGCTTTGCGGTAAATGCCCTGAACTTCATATGGCACGGCTTCCACTATCCCAACAGTCTTCCCTGCAGGCAATCCTTCATATATATATTCCTTATGCTTTTCATGTGTTACAGAGTATATATGAATCTTGCAAATATTCCGCTGAAGCACATAGGTATAGGCTACGGAGCGGCAGTGGCCTTCATTTTGCTTTGTGAAAAGACCGTGACGGCAAAGCATTTCCATTTTTCTGTATTTTATGTGTCGATAATATTTATCAGTATCTATGCACTGCTGATATACCTTTGGAAAACGCGTAAGATCAGAGTAAATATTGCAATACTTTCAGTTATAACCGTTATAGCCTTGGAAAATACAATAAATACGGCTGTGACCAGTATAACAACCACATCGAGAACTTCCTACATTAAGGACAATGCCGAAGTCATTGAGCTTGTGGAGAGTCTGACTCCCACTGCCGAATTCTTCAGAGTGGCAAAGGAGCCTGTCAAGACAAAAAATGACGGAGCGTGGATGAACTATCCTTCCGTGTCGCTGTTTTCATCTGTGGCAAACGCCGACATAACGGCATTTTTCAAGGCTATTGGCTGTGAGGGCTCCACAAACGCCTATGCGGACACCGGCTCAACACCTCTTGCAGACATGCTTTTCGGTGTAAAATATAAGCTCTTTGATTCGGCTCAAAATGACGGAGAAGGCAAGAAATTTGTGGAGAGCATAGGCGATACATACTTATATGAGAATAATTATTCTCTATCTGTGGGCTTTATGATGCCTCAGGGTATGAGCGGCTGGGCGCTTGATTTTGATGATCCCGCTTTGGTTCAGGATGATCTGTGCAGAGCCCTCGGGACCGACGCGGTGCTTGTGCCGAACGAGACTCTCGGGGATGAAAACGGAGGGACCTATACCATAACTATAGGCGATGCCGGCGAATATTATACATACATAAAAAATCCGAGCGTAAAGGATGTGACTGTTGAGAAAGACGGCGTTATTACGGACGTCGAAAATGTGGACAGAGGATTTTTCGTTGAGCTCGGAGAGTGCAGACAGGGTGAGGTCATAACCATAAGGTCAAAGACTGACGGACAGGACATTATGGCTGAAACCTACAGATTCGACTACGACGCATTAAAGCAGGTCTATTCGAAATTGTCTCAAAACGAGCTGATACTCAGCTCGTGGACTGACAGCGGACTGAAGGGAAATATAGATGCGGGAGTAGGAGGTGTAATGTTTACCTCCATACCCTATGATGAAGGCTGGAGTATAAAGGTTGACGGAAAGACCGTGCTTGCACAGAAGCTTTTTGACAGCTTTATGGGAATTCCCCTTACGGCGGGCGAGCATTATATAGAACTCAGCTACATGCCTGTGGGTCTTAAGGCGGGAGCCGCCATAAGCCTTGGTTCCATACTTATCATGGCTGTGATCGCCTTCATAGGAAGAAGGCTCGGAAAGAGGCATCCTGACGAGGGCGATGACGATTATTATCTTGATTCTGACTACGAGGACAAAGAAAACGAGACTTATGAAAGCGAGTCATACGACGACTTGCCATATGAGGACAGCGATGCTGATGAAAAGAATGCTTCCTCTGAAGAGAAAGCCGAAAAAAAAAGTATTTTGGATGAGCTTTCAGAGGAACTGAGCTTTGACTTTTCAAAGGCAAAAAATGATCTTTTGGATCAGCTTTCCGCAATGGAGGATATTGAGGAGGGAGAAAATTCCTCTGATGCTTCTTTTGAGAAAGGCAATGGGACGGATATTCACGAAAAGAATGGCAGAATAAATGAATCCGTAAAAAAGCAAAGGGACACAAACGAGCTTATAGAGAGCTTTCAAAGAGAAAAAAGCATGCTCACAAAGGAGCTTATGCCGAAGGAAAAAAAGCCTGATGAGATGAGCGAGCTGACAGGAAAGCTCTCATCAGGAAGAAGGAGTTGAGGAAAATGGATATAGGCAGCATGAGTATAGATGAATTTACAGGCTCTCTGGCATCATCAGCGCCGGTTCCCGGAGGAGGCGCCACCTCCTCCCTTGCGGGAGCCATGGGTGTATCTCTTGGGCTTATGGTAGCTCACCTTACAGAAGGAAAGAAAAAATATGCGGAATTTGAGGAAAGAGTGCAGGAGATAATACCTGAGCTTGAGGCGGCAAAGAAGGAATTCCTCAGGCTTTCAGAGGAGGACGAGATAAATTTTCTTCCGCTTTCAAGGGCATACAAGCTTCCGAGAAATACGGAGGAGGAGAGAAGGATAAGAGATGAAGTCATGGAATCAGGGCTGAGGCTTGCCTGCGACGCACCCTTAAAAAGCCTTGAGCTTGCTTTGAAGACATCAAAGCTTCTGGGGGAGCTGTGCCGTAGAGGCTCAAGGCTTGCCATAAGCGATACGGGAGCGGGGGTAAAGCTTTTGGAGGCGGCCTTAAGCGCATCACTATTAAATGTGCTTATAAATACTGATATGATGAAGGACAGGGAATTTGCGGAGGAACTCAATAAAAAAGCCATAGGACTTTTTAATGAGGGGAGAGCCGAAAGCACAAGGGTATACGAGGAGATACTTGAAAGGCTATACAGGGGATCCGTAAATCAGAGAAAAGAGAAGGAGTGATGTAATGAGAGAACTCAGGGGTAAGGCGGTATCGGACTGTATAAAGGAAGAAATTGAAAAGAAGCTTCCGGAGCTGATAAAAAGGCTCGGCAGAAAACCGAGGCTTGAGATCATAAGGGTGGGGGACAACGAGGCTGACGGCTCCTATGCAAGGTCAGCCATGAAAAAAACAGCTGATTTCGGTATGGAGGCGGAGCTTAAATGCTTTCCGAAAGACATACCGGAGGCGGAATTTGCATCCTATGTCAAAGAAAAAAGCGACGATAGCGATACAGACGGTATACTTATATTAAGGCCTCTTCCCGAGGGACTTGAGGAAGCGTCAAAAGCGGTACTGAAGCCTGAAAAGGATCTTGACGGAATGACAGAAAAGAATCAGGCTCTCGTTTTTTCGGGTGATCCCTCAGGCTTTGCCCCCTGTACAGCGGCTGCGGTCATAAGACTTTTAAAGCATTACGGAGTCGAGGTTTCCGGAAAGCATGTGGCTGTTGCGGGACGAAGCAATGTGGTGGGAAAGCCTCTTTCCATGCTGCTCTTATCGGAAAACGCCACAGTGACACTATGCCATTCAAGGACTCCTGATGAACTCTTGAAAAAGCAGCTCGCAAATGCCGACATAATATGTACAGCCGTAGGAAAGGCAGGCTTTTTGAAGTCGGATTCTGTTAAAGTAGGAGCGGCAGTTGTGGATGCGGGGATAAATGTGAACGAGGAAGGAAGGCTCTGCGGAGATGCCGACTATGATGCGATAAAGGACAAATGCTCTTTTATAAGCCCTGTTCCGGGAGGCCTCGGGGCGGTCACAACGGCAGTGCTCTGCGAAAATCTTTTTAAAGCGGCCTTAAGGCACAGCCTCAGGTGATTTTTATCTTGCCCGCGGTCCCCGCATTTGATATACTGTATAGGATTTTCATTCATATTGTTATTACACAAAATTATAAAAGTTATATAAGTTGTATAAGGAGAAAGAAAAATGACTTTACTTGAAAATTGGAGAGAAAAAGCATACGGAGAGGGCATGGACAGAAAGGCCCAGGAAAAGCTCTGGACAGATTACTTCATGGTTGAGAAGGGAATATATGAGAAGCTTCTTTCGGAGCCTGAGACTGTAGTAGAGGGAAGTGTTAAGGAGCTTGCCGAAAAGTACGGAACAGATATTCAGACCATGACAGGCTTCCTTGATGGCATCAATGAGTCCTTAAAGGGCTATGAGAACCCCATCGAGACCATGGATGAGAACACAGTTGTAAAGATTGAGATAGATCCCGAGAAGCTTTACTACAACATGGTGGATGCAAAGGCAAACTGGCTCTATGAGCTTCCCCAGTGGAAGAGCATCCTTTCAGATGAAAAGAGAGAGGAGCTTTACAAGAAGTGTAAGGCTTCAGGAACAGTAAAGAGAGTCGGAAAGAAAGTATATCCCAACGATCCCTGTCCCTGCGGAAGCGGAAAAAAGTACAAGAAGTGCTGCGGAAAGAATGCATAAGCAGGTAGAAGGCATGCCTAATACAGAAAAAGATTACATTGTAAGGGCTACTGCGGCAGACGGCGAGATAAGGGCCTTTGCGGTGACAGCCGAAGATACTGTGGAGGAGGCAAGGCGTATACATAATACATCGCCTGTAGCCACTGCGGCGCTCGGAAGGCTTATGATGGGCGCTCTTATGATGGGTATCGATATGAAGGGTGAGGATGACCTCATAACCCTTAAGATAAATTGTGACGGCCCCATAGGAGGACTTCTTGCCACTGCCGACTCAAAGGGAAGAGTTAAGGGCTACGTCAATTCTCCTGAGGTGATGCTTCCCGCAAATGAGTTCGGAAAGCTTGATGTGGGAGGAGCTCTGGGAAAGGGTGTACTCAACGTCATAAAGGATATCGGACTTAAGGAGCCTTATGTGGGTCAGACCATGCTTACCACGGGAGAGATAGCGGAGGATCTTACATATTATTTTGCGGCCTCCGAGCAGATACCCTCGGCGGTTGCTCTCGGAGTACTGATGAACAGGGAAAACACCGTAAGGCGTGCGGGCGGATTCATTATCCAGCTCATGCCCGGAGCCTCGGATGAGATCGTAAATAAGCTTGAGGAGAGGCTCAAAGGACTTTCACCTATAACCTCCATGCTTGATGAAGGAATGAGCCCCGAGGATATACTTAAGCTTGTGCTTAAGGATTTTTCACCGGAGCTTACCTCCCGGACAGGATGCGGGTATTACTGCAACTGCTCGAAGGAGCGGGTGGAGAAGGCGCTCATAAGTATAGGAAAAAATGACATAAGCGATATGATATCCGACGGAAAGCCCATAGAGGTCTGCTGTCATTTCTGCAATAAAAAATACAGCTTTGATATCGATGAACTAAAGGATATACTCGATAAAGCCGGCAGATAAATTTATCAGAATGATACATAAAAACTCGCAAAGCGTCTTGATATTTGTTTAACAAGGCACTTGAAAAAATACAAAATTGAATGTAAGATATTAACTGACTGTAAACGAAAATTTTTATTCCATAGAGGAGGAAATAATAATGGCAGTTAAAGTTGCAATTAACGGATTCGGACGTATCGGACGTCTTGCATTTCGTCAGATGTTCGAGGCTGAGGGAACAGAGATCGTAGCTATCAACGACCTCACAGATCCTAAGATGCTCGCAAACTTACTTAAGTATGATTCATCACAGGGAAGATATGCTCTTTGCGATAAGGTTTCAGCAGGAGAGGACAGCATCACTGTTGATGGAAAGACAATAAAGATATATAAGGAGCCCGATGCTTCAAAGCTTCCTTGGGGAGAGCTCGGAGTTGACGTTGTTCTTGAGTGTACAGGATTCTACTGCTCAAAGGCAAAGGCTCAGGCACATATCGATGCCGGAGCTAAGAAGGTAGTTATCTCCGCACCTGCTGGAAATGACCTTCCCACTATAGTTTACAATGTAAACCATGAGACTCTTACAGCTGAGGACAACATTATCTCAGCAGCATCATGCACAACCAACTGTCTTGCTCCCATGGCTAAGGCACTTAATGATTTCGCTCCTATCCAGTCAGGAATCATGGCTACTATCCATGCTTACACAGGAGATCAGATGGTTCTCGACGGACCTCACAGAAAGGGCGATTTAAGAAGAGCAAGAGCTGCCGCTGTAAATATCGTTCCCAACTCTACAGGAGCTGCAAAGGCTATCGGACTTGTTATTCCCGAGCTTGCAGGAAAGCTTATCGGAGCTGCACAGAGAGTACCCGTTCCCACAGGTTCAACAACACTTCTCTTCGCAGTAGTTAAGGGAAATGGCAAGGAGATCACAGTTGACTCTGTAAACGCTGCTATGAAGGCTGCTTCAGAGAAGATCCCCGAGACCTACGGCTACAACGAGGATATGATCGTTTCTTCAGACGTTATCGGAATGACCTACGGATCACTTTTCGATGCTACTCAGACCATGGTTGCAAAGGTTGACGATGACCTTTACGAGGTTCAGGTAGTTTCATGGTACGACAATGAGAACTCTTACACATCACAGATGGTAAGAACTATCAAGTACTTCGAGAAGTTCGTTAAGTAATTATAATATATAATACGAAATACGAGTTTATTAAGGGCTCGGTGCCTTCGGGCTCCGGGCCCTTTTTCAAAAGGAGAAAATAAAAATGGCTAAGTTAAACAAGAAATCAGTTGATGATCTTAATGTAAAGGGAAAAAGAGTCCTTGTAAGATGTGACTTCAACGTGCCCTTAAAGGATGGAAAGATAACAGATGAGAACCGTATAGTTGCGGCTCTTCCCACAATAAAGAAGCTTATAAATGATGGCGGAAAGGTTATCCTCTGCTCACATCTCGGAAAGCCTAAGGGAGAGGCAAAGCCCGAGCTTTCACTTGCTCCCGTTGCAGTAAGACTTTCAGAGCTTCTCGGAAAGGAAGTTAAGTTTGCGGCTGACCCCGAGGTCGTAGGACCCAATGCAAAGGCGGCTGTAGCGGCTATGAATGACGGAGATGTTGTTCTCCTTGAGAATACACGTTACAGAAAAGAAGAGACAAAGAATGAGGACAACTTCTCTGAGGAACTGGCTTCACTTTGTGATGTATATGTTGACGATGCATTCGGAACAGCACACAGAGCTCACTGCTCAAATGTGGGAGTTACAAAGTTTGTAAAGGAGTCTGCTGTGGGCTATCTTATGCAGAAGGAAATAGAGTTCCTCGGAAATGCTGTGGAGAATCCCGAGAGACCCTTCGTTGCTATTCTCGGAGGCGCTAAGGTTGCCGACAAGCTCAATGTTATATCAAACCTTCTTGAGAAGTGTGACACACTTATCATTGGAGGCGGAATGGCATTTACCTTCCTTAAGGCTAAGGGCTACAATGTGGGAACCTCGCTTGTGGACGACACAAAGATCGATTACTGCAAGGAGATGATGGAGAAGGCTGAGAAGCTCGGAAAGAAGCTCCTTCTTCCTGTAGATGCAGTAGTTGCAAAGGCATTCCCCGATCCTATCGATGCGGCTATAGAGACTGCTGTATATGCGGCTGACAAGATGCCCGAGGGAGAGATGGGACTTGATATCGGACCTGAGACCATGAAGCTCTATGCGGATGCTGTAAAGAGCGCAAAGACAGTAGTATGGAACGGACCTATGGGAGTATTTGAGAATCCCGAGCTTGCAAAGGGAACCATAGCGGTTGCAAAGGCTCTTGCAGAGACAGACGCTACCACCATTATCGGAGGCGGAGACTCAGCCGCAGCTGTAAATACACTTGGCTTTGGAGACAAGATGACTCATATCTCCACAGGCGGAGGAGCATCTCTTGAGTTCCTTGAGGGTAAGGAGATGCCGGGTGTTGCTGCTGTAAACGATAAATAATTTTATTATAATGATATACTCATAAAATTATCAGGAGAGAAAAGATGAGAAAGAAGATTATTGCGGGAAACTGGAAGATGAATATGACTCCCTCAGAGGCTGTAAAGCTTGTGGAGGAGCTCAAGCCTCTTGTAAAGAATGAGGAGGCTGATGTAGTATTCTGTGTTCCTGCTATAGACATAGTACCTGTAGTTGAGGCCTGCAAGGGCTCCAACATAGAAGTAGGCGCCGAGAACATGTATTTTGAGGAGAAGGGCGCTTACACAGGAGAGATATCTCCTGCTATGCTTGTGGATGCAGGCGTAAAGTACGTTATCCTCGGACATTCCGAGAGGAGAGAGTACTTCAAGGAGACCGATGAGGACATAAATAAGAAGATGAAGAAGGCCTTCGAGCATGGCCTTACACCTATTATGTGCTGCGGAGAGAGCCTTACTCAGAGGGAGCAGGGCATCACTATCGATTGGATAAGACAGCAGGTAAAGATCGGATTTCAGGGAATCCCTGCAGCTGACGCCGCAAAGGCTGTTATAGCTTATGAGCCTATCTGGGCTATAGGAACAGGAAAGACCGCTACTACAGAGCAGGCTGAGGAGGTCTGCAAGGCTATCCGTGAGTGCATAGCTGAGATTTATGATGAGGCCACAGCCGAGGCTATCCGCATCCAGTATGGCGGTTCCGTAAATGCCGGAAATGCTGCAGAGCTCTTTGCTCAGCCCGATATTGACGGAGGACTTGTGGGAGGAGCTTCCCTTAAGCCTGACTTCGGAAAGGTCGTTTGCTATAAGTAATTAAGGTTACATAACATAAATACTTTATTATAATCAATAATATTACAATAATTATTTATTGATAAAAATTACGACATATAAAGAGCATATCCCATAGCATATACGGCAATGATTCAAGCCGATAATGCATAAGGGATATGCTCTTTTATATTTTTCTTTTTATTTATCTTTTTACTTTATGACTTCTGACCGGCACTCGGATGAAGGTATTTCCTTGATCTCTTATAGTTTATCGTCACAAATATCACCGCGAAGGTCCAGCCTATTCCTGTGGCAAGGGCAACTCCCGCAAGCTGCATTGATGAGACTAGTATGTACGAGAATATTACTCTGAGGCTGACCTGTCCGAAGGTGAGATAAAAGGCCCAGTCCATCTTGCCTATTCCCCTGAAGTAGCCTGACATTATGCAACCTATATAGTCGAAGATATAAAAGGGAGCAAGCCATATGAGGTAGGAACAGCCCTCCCTTATGGTATCAGGCACGGCTCCCGGTATCATTAAAAGGATCATAGGCTTTGCAAAGAACACCATGCATGGAAGCAGTACAAAGCCCAAGATTATATACATGAGATTTCCGGTACGGGCGGCCTTTCTTACTCTGTCATACTTTCCTGCACCGTAGTTTTGCGCGACAAAAATAGATTCGGCCTGAGTACCGCTTACTCCGAGGGAATTCACATAGCCCTCTATCCTCGTGGTTGCGGTATAGGCGCTTATGGCATTTAAGCCCAGTCCGTTTACGCAGCTCTGAACAAGTATCTTTCCTATGTGGAGGCTTGACTGCTGCAAGGCGGATATGGAGCCGTAATTAAAGGTGGCCTTTAAAAGACCGAGGTCAAAGCGCATGTCTTCTCTTGTGAATATCAGCTCGGGAGATGTGGACCTTATATATATGAAGCACAGCGCCGCCGATATAAGCTGTGACATGACTGTGGCAAGAGCCGCCCCATGCATGCCCATCTCAAAGACCGCCACAAACAGAAGGTCAAGAAATATGTTTGACACTATACCCGCAAAGAGAAAGTAAAGCGTCGCCTTCGTATTTCCCGCAGCGCGGAGCACAGCGGAGAGCATGTTGTAGAGATAGGTCGCTATGAGCCCCGAAAATATCACCATAAGGTAAGAGCGGGCATGGGAAAAGGTCTCATAAGGGGTGGACATGAGCCTTAGTATAACAGGCAAAAGCAGTATCCCGAGTATACTTATAAATATGGTAAAAAGGCCGCCGCAGCTTAGGGCGATAAAAAATTCCTGACGGAATTTTCCTCGGTCTCCCTCGCCGTAAAAACGTGCAAATAAGACAGACATTCCTATGCAGCATCCGCTTATTATGAATATAAAAAGATTCATGAGAGTTCCGGATATACCTACAGCGGCAAATGCCGCCTCTCCCACAAATCTTCCTATTATCACCGCATCTACGGTATTGTAAAATTGCTGGAGTATGTCCCCCAAAAGAAGGGGAAGAGCCAAGATAATGAGCTGAGTTTTAATATTTCCTTCAGTAAGTCCTTTTGTATTTGTCTTCATAAGTAAAAATTCCTGTAAGTATTTTAGGCCTGAGCAAGCTTTATATCAGAGTAAGGCATCGCTTTAGGGCTGTTTTAAATCGGAGTTTAAATCTAAGCCAAGCTGAAGCTGATGAAGGGACCTGAGAGCATCTGCCTTGTCACTGTGGAGGTGAAGGCTATAAGCGCGCCGTCATCATCGTATATATCAGTATCCCAACAAAAAAGAGTGTTCGGAATATTTTCTCCGAGGTAAGAAAGATCGATATAGTCATATATCGGAGTATTAAGGTATATCTGCACCTTGGCAGGCTTTGCGGAGCCGTATTTTTTAAGATAATCATGTATATACGTATCCGAAAGCTTGGAACTTATTACAGATTCCTCCTTCATGTACATTGAGGGAATATAGGTATAGTCAACATATTTGGGCTTGTTGTAATGCCTTACAACTCGGATTATCTCAAAAACCGATTCATCAGGAGATATCTGAAATTTCTCGGCGACCTCCTTGGGGGCCTTGAAGAGCCTTATACTTGCCACCTCGTGATTTTTTATAACAGACTCCGCCGTATTTATCTTTACATTGTTTGAAAAGACATTGGTTGCGGTAGGAGTGTGCATGGTGCTGTTTACGAAGGAGCCCTTGCCTTTGATCCTGTCTATGACTCCCATAGTGACAAGCTCCTTTATAGCAGTATTGGCCGTTATACGGCTTACTGAAAACATATGTGAGATCTCATTTTCGGAGGGGATCTTGTCACCCTCCCTGAGCTCTCCCGAATTTATTTTTGAAAGGATATAATTTTGAATTTTAACATATTGGGGAACATAATCGGAATTGTTGGTGTTTAACATAGTTTCATACTCACTTTTTAAATATTCTTTAGGCAGAGACCTTAAGTTGTATATACAAGATGACAACTTTTAAGATATTCCACTGAAATTATGCGATGTAAAAGGCTGTTTTAAGCCATTTTAGGCTTAAAACAAAACAAATGAAGTGTACGGGAATCTTTAAATGTAGGCAAATTATAATACATCTTTTACAAAATATAATAATACAAATATGTGGAAATATCAATATAATTAATAAATTAAAAAGTAGCGAATGGTAAAAAGCTACAAAAATATATTAAAATTTTATAAACTTTCAATGTTGACTTTAATTTACAAATTTCGTATATTAAGTTACAAAGATATATAGACAACTTTACAAAAAGTCAATTCCCTTAACGAGCCGCATTGCGGCAGCTTTTGGTAGAGCTTGTCGAAATATAGCTTTATTACAATTACAGGAGGAAAAAATATGACAAGAGAGGAAAGAATCAAGGCTGCTCTTGCGGGAAAGGATGTGGATCGTGTTCCCTGCTCTGTGTGGATGCATTTTTCCGAGTACGATCAGGATCCCAGATCTCTTGCTGAGCATCAGGCTGCTTTCACTGAAGAGTATGATTACGACTTCATAAAGATGATGCCCTTCGGAGCCTACAGCACTCAGGACTGGGGAACAAAGATTGCTATCTATTGTGACAAGTTCAAAGAGCCTGTTATCACAGCTCCGGCTATAGCCGAGGTAGAGGACTATTACAAGATAGAGCCCCTTTCAGCAGAGCACGGAACCTACGGAAAGACCCTTGAGTTCGCTCATCACCTCGCAAAGGCTGTTGCACCCCACACACCTTTTATTCAGACTGTATTCAGCCCTGCGACAACATTAAAGAAAATGACTTCGAACCGCCTCATCCAAGACATGGTTGAGACACCCGAGGCTGTTCATGCCGCTCTTGCAGCAATCACCGAGACTACCATCAATTTTGTAAAAGCTAATATTGAGGCAGGCGTAAGCGGTTTCTTCTTTGCTACACAGTGCGCTACCTATGACTTCATGACAGACGCACTTTTCGCAGAGTTCTGCAAGCCCTATGACCTTCAGGTAATAAACAGCTACAAGGATAAGACATGGTTCAACGTAGTTCATGTTCACGGATCAAACATCATGTTTGACACTGTAAGCAAGTATCCCTGCAACTGCCTTAACTGGCACGACAGAGACACAGAGCCTTCAATGGAGACAGCGAGAAAGACTGTATCAAAGGCCTTCCTCGGCGGAATACATGAGGTTCCCACTATTATCGACGGAAAGCTTGCTTACGGCAGCGTAATGGCTACAAGCACATCGGAGGAGATCTACAATCACGTTAAGGAAGCCATAAAGATGGTGGACGGAAAGGGCCTTATCATCGGTCCCGGATGCGTATGTGATCCCCACACATCATCCGAAAATCTCCATGCCGTAAGAAAGGCTTGCGAATTATAATTTTTGCAGGGGCTTTTTATAACGAAACCGACAACAAGGCAAAAACTTAAAGAAAAGGAAAAAGAGTATGAGTAATTTGAAAAAAGGCGAAGCCGCTGAAGCTAAGGCGGAAGCAAAGGAATTCCCCAGCGGATTAGTCATTATCTGCGGAATCATCCTTATAGCGGCTATTCTTACATACATAATCCCCGGAGGAGAGTATGTCCGTACAGAAATTGACGGAAGACAGGTTGTTGACCCTAATTCATTCCAATATGTTGCAAGCCATCCCGCTTCAATATATGACATTTTCACAGCTGTTCCTCAGGGATTCATACAGACAGGTTGGATCTGCTTCCTTATCCTTATCGTTGGAGGATCCTTCAGCGTTATATCAGGAACAGGAGCTATCCAGGCAGGTCTTAACTCACTTGTAGGAAGAAGCAAGGGAAAGAACGTTTACTTCATCCCCGTTATCGTTCTTCTCTTCTCAATCGTTCCCACACTTATGGGAACCCTTGAGGCTTACCTTGCATTTGTTCCCCTCGGAATCATGGTTGCAAGATCAATGGGACTTGACGCTCTCGTAGGTATCGCCATCACAGTATGTGCGGGTGGTGCGGGACTTGCATCAGGTATCACAAACCCCTTCAACTACGGCGTAGGACAGGGACTTGTAGGGCTTCCCGCTTTCTCCGCAATGTGGATCCGTATCTGTGCGTTCATAGGATTTAACTGCTCTGTTTCATTCTGGACAATGAAGTATGCTCTTATGGTTCAGAAGGACCCCACAAAGAGCTGGTGCTATGAAGTTGAGCAGAAGGCAAAGCTTGCGGACAAGGATGATGATCTTCCCGCTACAGGAAAGTTCACAGGAAAGCATGCACTTATAATACTTACAATGATCGTAGGTATAGCTTACATACTTTACATGGCTCTCACAGGCGGCGATTATCAGAACGGTATCCCCGCAACCTTCCTTATGATGCTCGTAGTAGTAGGAATCATCATGCGCTACTCACCCAACGAGCTTATGGCTAAGTTCGGAAAGGGAGCTCAGGGAGTTGTAAGCGGAGTTCTCGTAGTAGGATTCGCTAAGGCTATCGCTATCGTTCTCGACAATTCAGGAACTATAGACACTATCATCCACGCTTCAGTTCAGATGCTTAACGGAGTATCAGGCGTGCTTACAGCTGAGATCATGTACCTCATCGGACATATAGGAAACTTCTTCATCATCTCCGATGCGGGACTTGCTACAGTGCTTGTGCCTATCCTTTCCCCTATAGGACAGATGTCAGGCATCACTCAGCAGACAGTAGTTCATGCGGCTATCCTCGGTGGTGCGTTAGGAAACATGATAATGCCTACTTCACCCCTTACATCAGGAGCTATAGCTATTGCTGAGATAGACTACCGTATCTATATCAAGTTTACAATAAGGATCTTCCTTACAAACTCGGTTATCGCGGCTATTTTGGTTGCGATAGCGGCTATAACACAGGTGGGACCTTTCTAAAGACAATTTAATAATCGGATTATGTAAGAATAACTGAAATGATTTATGGAAGACAGGTACGCCTGTCTTCCATAAATGCTTAAAGGGAAGATGTAAGAGAAAAAGCAGGCAGGTTCATCGGAGCATACAGACTCGTAAAGGCTGTGCTGCATGCTGCGATGAGTCTGATTTCAACAAGGATTCTGATATAAAAAATATTAAAGAAGAGGAGAGAAAAATGGAAAGAAACAGTGAACTTTACAAAAAGTATGTGGACATAATGGAGAAGGAGCTTCTTCCCGCAATGGGATGC
>CALWOX010000002.1 GCA_944383265.1 uncultured Lachnospiraceae bacterium
AACCCTGAAATATCAAGCGTTTGAGAAGAAATACAAGACTTAAATGGAGATATAAGAAGATGATTAAAGTACTATTCGTTTGCCACGGCAATATCTGCCGTTCACCCATGGCAGAGTTTTTAATGAAAAAAATGGTGTCGGACAGAGGCATGGCAGACAAATTCTATATTGAGTCCGCAGCGACAAGCACAGAAGAAATAGGAAATCCTGTCCACAGAGGCACGGCAGGGATACTGTCAGGCCTTGGCATAGATTTTTCCAAAAAGAGGGCAAGACAGATGACACACGGGGACTATGAGAGATTTGATTATCTCATAGGTATGGATCATTACAACATAAAAAATATGGAAAGAATATGCAAAGGAGACCCGGAGGGAAAGATACATCTGCTTCTTAAATTTGCGGGAGAGGACAGGGATGTAGCTGACCCTTGGTATACGGGAGATTTTGATAGGACGTATGAGGATATAGATAAGGGACTCAATGCCTTCTTAAAATATCTTGATAGTGCAAAGAAATAAACAAAACTTGCGGCAGCTTAAAAGGCTGCCGCCAATTTTTGTTTGGAAAAATCCAACGTGAGTGATATACTGTGCGTGATATATAAATATTTGCGGGGATAAAACAGATGGAATTATCAGTATCGGAAATATCGGCTGCCGTAGGCGGCAGCATAATATATGGAGATGAAAATATCAAGGTAAAAAACATAAGCCTTAATTCTCAGGTCATGAAGGGTGATGACCTTTTTGTGCCTGTAATAGGTGAGAGAGTTGATGCCCACAGATTTATTCTACAGGCGATTTCAAACGGAGCTGTGTGCAGCTTTACCTCAAGACATAAAAGCCTTAAAGATTTCAAAAAGGACTTAGGAGAAAACGAATCGGGATTTATTTGTGATGAGGCCTTTTCGGAAAATTCTGAAAAAACGGAAAAAAAGCCTCATAGCCTTACCCATAGCTTCGCTCTCATATCAGTCGATGACACCGTTGCGGCACTTCAGGTCCTCGGCGCTTATTACAGGGATAACTATGTGAAGATCCCCTTTGTGGGAGTTACAGGTTCTGTGGGAAAAACTACAACGAGGGAGATGATCGCCTCAGCCCTTTCCGCGGGATTTAGGGTATATGCCACAAAGGGAAATTCCAACTCCCAGGTAGGTGTTCCCATCACTGTTACAGAGACGGACAGCAATGCTCAGATAGGCGTTATAGAGCTGGGAATGTCAGAGTTCGGAGAGATGACTCGCATAAGCAATGTGGCAAAGCCCGATACAGCTGTCATTACCAATATCGGAATATCACATATCAATCAGCTTAAGACGAGGGAAAACATCCTCATACAAAAGCTTCACATCACTGACGGTATGAAATCAGGCGGTGTATTGATACTCAACGGCGATGATGAATATCTCAAGGATATTGATGCAAAAAAACTTCATGAATATGGAATAGCCGAAGACAAGGAGCTTAAGCTTTTATTTTACGGTACAGGGGAAAATTGTGACTTCAGGGCACAGGATATAGTGCTTAAGGACGGATATCCTGAGTTTACCATAGTCGATACCCATACAGGTGAGAGAGCAAGGAAGAGCCTTTCTGTCATGGGCGACCATATGATACTTAACGCTGTGGCTTCTGTATGTGCGGCTTCTGTATATGGAATAAAAATTGAGGATTCCTTCTCGGCTCTTTCCGGATTTACGGGAGTAAAGGGAAGAGGAGAGATATATAAGGTCTCAGGAATGACCATAATAGACGACAGCTACAATGCGGCGCCTGATTCCATGAAGGCGGGGCTTAAGGTGCTTTGGGATATGCCCTGCGGTAACAGAAAGAAGGCTGTGCTTGCGGATATGCTGGAACTGGGAGAGAAAGAGGCCGAGTACCACAGGGAGGTCGGAGAATTTATGGCTCAAAATGGTATATTGCCAGATGAGCTTTTGCTCTTGGGAAATCTCTCGGAAAATATTGCAAAAGGCCTTACGGAAAATCTGAGCTCAAGGGAAAAGACTCCTTCAATAAAGCATTTTTCCGAGCTTTCCGAGCTTATGGACTATTTGAAAGCTTCTCTTAAGCCAGGGGACACAGTGCTCTTTAAGGGCTCAAACAGTATGGGGCTTTCAAAGGCTGTAAAGGCGCTTTTAGAGGATTAATATTTTAACTTAAGAATATTCGAAGCCAAGCTTTTCACAAATGTCAGGAGGATATATTACGTATACAGCCGCTTCCGAAAAATTGAATAACAAAAAGGAGCTCTTTGCAAGAGTCATAGTCGACATATCTGCGGACGCGGTGGACAAGTATTTTGAATACAGGATACCGGAAGCCTTGAGAGATACTGTGGGTATGGGCTCGTGTGTAAGGATACCCTTCGGCTCCGGAAACACCGAGAGGTCGGGCTATGTGGTTGGAATAACGGACACGCCTGATTTTGAGCCTGAAAGGATAAAGGACATAAGCTCATTAAAGGAGGACGCCTTTAATGTGGAATCCAAGCTTTTTGCCCTTGCGGCCTTTATGGCCGCAGAATACGGCTCAACCTACAGCCAAGCCCTTAAGACAGTGCTCCCTGTAAAGCGCAGGATAAGGAAAAATAAAAGGCGCGAGGATCCTGTAAAGAGGATGGATGAGCTTAAAAATGATATACCGGAGCTCTCACCAAATACGGAGCAGAGCCGTATAATAGAAGGAATAAGATCCGAGTACGACAGCTTTATAAAGGAAAAAAATGACAAAGGCCGAGGACCGACTCCTGCACTGATACACGGAGTCACAGGCAGCGGAAAGACACTTATATATATAAAGCTTATAGAGTATATGCAGTCCATAGGAAAGAAATCCATAGTGCTCATACCTGAGATATCCCTTGCCTACAGGACGGTTACGATACTTTCTTCATATTTTAAGGGAAGAGTGGCGGTGCTGCATTCCAGACTTTCCGAAGGGGAGCGCTACGAGCAATATGAAAAGGCCGTAAACGGGGATATAGACATTATGGTGGGCCCAAGGTCAGCTCTCTTTACCGCATTTTCAGGCCTCGGACTTATAATAATAGACGAGGAGCATGAGCCCGCCTATAAGTCTGACATGGCTCCTCGGTATGACGCTGTGGAAGTGGCCTTAAAAAGAGCGGAGCTTGAAGGCGCTATGCTTGTTATGGGTTCCGCCACACCTTCGCTTTCATCCTATGAGAGAGCCCTGAGGGGAGAATTTAAACTGTACAAGCTTAAAGAGAGAGCAGTGGAGGGCGCTGTCCTCCCCAAGGTGTACGTGGCGGATATGAGAGAAGAACTCAGGAAGGGAAACAGGACTGTGTTTTCCGACAAGCTTCATGAGCTTATGAGCGACAGGCTTAAAAAGGGGGAGCAGATCATGCTCTTTCTCAACAGGAGGGGTTATGCGGGCTTTGTATCCTGCAGATCCTGCGGAAAGGTAATGAAGTGCCCGCACTGCGATGTGTCTCTCACAGCCCACAATAACTGGTACTTCGATAAAACTACGGGAAAAAGAGAGGGAGCTCTTTTAAGCTGTCATTACTGCGGCTACAAGACATATATACCAAAAAGCTGCCCGGAGTGCGGCTCAAAATACATAGCGGCCTTCGGAACGGGTACTCAAAAGCTTGAGGCAATGACAAGAGAGGCCTTTCCCGAGGCGAAGATACTGAGGATGGACTCTGATACTACAGCGAAAAAGGGAGCCCATGAGAGGATACTCGCTGATTTTGCGGCGAAAAAGGCGGATATACTTATAGGCACACAGATGATAGTAAAGGGACATGACTTTCCCAATGTTACATTGGTAGGCATAATAGCGGCGGATCAGAGCCTCTTTGCCTCGGAGTATGACTGCGCGGAAAGGACCTTTGAGCTTTTAACTCAGGCTGAAGGCAGAGCGGGAAGAGGTGACATAAACGGAGATGTGGTGGTCCAGACCTACGACCCTTCACACTATGCCATAGTCAGTGCGGTAAAGCAGGACTATGAAGGCTTTTTCGAGACTGAATCAGGCTTTCGGAAACTGATGGGATACCCTCCGTATGTAAACATGATATCTGTAATGCTTTCATCAAGGGACGAGGGCTTTTTAAATGAGGTGAGCAGCAGGCTCGAGTCGGCGATACGGACCTCTTTTTCGAGCTCAAGGCTCCCCATGGGTACGCAGATAATAGGGCCTCTCAATGCGGGAATTTACAAAGTTAATGATATCTATAGAAAAATTTTATATTTAAAGCATCCGAATCATGATATAATAATTAGAATTCGTGAGTCTGTAAAAACTTTTGTGCGAAACATGGACAAGAATGACAGGATAAAGCTTCAGTATAACTGGGAGTAGGATGTCAAGACACGAAATTTTGCAGGCTGTCCGAATAATAAGATTTTATGAAGAATCGGATCAATAGGATCTTATCCGGAAACATAAAAGAAGAAAGAGGAAATTTACAATGGCACTTAGAACGATAAGGACAGAGGGAGACCCCGTACTGAATAAGGTATGCAAGCCTGTAAAGGAGATGACAGACAGGACAAGAGAGCTTATAGAGGACATGTTTGACACCATGTATGACGGAAACGGTGTCGGACTTGCCGCAAATCAGGTTGGTATCTTAAAGCAGATAGTGGTTATAGATGTGGAGGACGGAAATCAGTATGTTCTCATAAATCCCGAAATAATATCCGAGGAGGGAACGCAGACAGGACAGGAGGGCTGCCTTTCCGTACCTGAGATGTCGGGTACCGTTACAAGGCCCCAAAAGGTAACTGTCAGGGCCTTTGATGAAAATATGCAGGAATTTGAGCTTACAGGTGAGGATCTCCTTGCAAGGGCTATCTGCCATGAATGTGACCATCTTAAGGGAAGACTCTACACAGAGCTTGTGGAGGGGGATCTTCACAATGTAAATGACCCGGAGTATCAGGAAGACGAGGAATAGATCGGGAGGATCAGAGATATGAGGATTGTTTTCATGGGCACGCCCGACTTTGCAGTGGCAACACTTGAGGCCCTGTGCGAAGCCGGCTTTGATGTCATTGCGGCTGTTTCTCAGCCTGACAAGCCTAAGGGAAGGCATGGTATATTGAGCCCGACTCCCGTTAAGGAGAAGGCAATGGAGCTTGGAATACCTGTTTTTCAGCCTGAAAAAGCAAAAGACAGTGAATTCATAGAAAAGCTCCGGGAGCTGGCCCCTGATCTTATAGTCGTCACAGCTTACGGACAGATCCTTAAGAAGGAGCTCCTTTCAATACCCAAGTACGGATGTATAAATGTTCACGCTTCACTCCTCCCCAGATGGAGAGGAGCTGCTCCTGTACAGTGGTCTATAATTGAGGGAGACAAGGTTACAGGCGTCACCACCATGCTTATGGACGAGGGACTTGATACAGGAGATATGCTCCTTAAGAAGGAAGTGGAGATAGGCCCCAAGGAGACAGGCGGAAGCCTTTTTGAAAAGCTTGCGAAGGCAGGCGGAGAGCTAATAGTGGAGACTGTAAAAAGGCTTGAGGCCGGAGAGCTTAAGAGAGAAAAGCAAAATGAGGAACTCATGACCTACGCTTCCATGCTTGATAAGCACATGGGAAAAATAAACTGGAACAGGGAAGCCGCGGAGATCGAGAGACTTATAAGAGGACTTGACCCCTGGCCCGGAACCTACAGCTTTTACGAAAAAAAGATGCTGAAGCTTTGGGATGCCGATGTGATTGAAGACACAGAGGAGCTTTCAAAGGAGAGCAGTGTAGATACAGAAAGGGCTGAGGCGGGCTCTGTCGTCCTTGCTTCAAAGAAGGGCCTTGTTATAAAGACAGGGAAGGGATTCCTAAAGATAAATGACCTTCAGCCTGAGGGCAAAAAGAGAATGAAGGCCGAGGAATTTCTGCGAGGAAGCAGAATATCCGAGGGAACAGTGCTCGGATGATAAAATTTTACAGTTAGCAACATAAAAAAACAGGAGGAAATATGTATTTCGGTTATTATCCCTTTTGGGATACAACTTATATTTTAGTGGTAATAGGAGCTATAATCAGTATGATAGCTTCAGCGAGAGTGAAATCCACCTTTGCAAAGTATGATAAGGTAAGGGCGAGATCATCTCTTACAGGAGCGAGGGCTGCAGAGATGATACTGAGGAACCATGGCATATATGACGTTGAGGTAAGACATATCCATGGAGAGCTTACAGATTGCTATGTGCCTTCAAAGAAGGTGCTTAATCTTTCGGACAGCACCTATAATTCCACATCTATCGCGGCTATAGGCGTTGCCGCCCATGAGTGCGGACATGCGGTGCAGCACGCTGAGGGATATGCGCCCCTTAAGCTTTCAAACATGATACACCCTGCTTGCGCCCTCGGCTCAAGCCTTGCAATGCCTTTACTTATAATAGGCATAATAATGAGTATGCCTTTTCTCATAGACTTCGGTATACTTCTGTTTCTCTTGGCTGTGATCTTTCAGGTAATAACTCTTCCTGTAGAGTACAATGCCTCAAACAGAGCCCTTGCAACACTTGGGGACTCAGGAATGCTTGACGAGGAGGAACTTGTCGGTACCAAGAAGGTATTGAGGGCCGCAGGGCTTACTTATGTGGCTGCTCTTGCCGCATCACTTCTCTCACTTTTGAGACTTGTGCTTCTGGCAAACAGAAACAGAGATTAATGAATAATATTATCAGATCCGGAAACACAAATTTATAAAGTTGATTCGGGTCAATGTGGGGAAAACGAAAGGCTTTGACAAAAAATACTTTAAAAATAAAAGATTATCACATTAAGGACGCCTCCAATCCGAGGGAGGTCGCCCTTATTGTACTTTTAAGGGTGACAGAGGAAAAAAGAAAGAGTCATATAGCTCTGAGAGAGGCCCTGGGTACATCATGCCTTTCCGACAGGGACAGAGCCTTTGTGAAGAGATGCGTTGACGGCTGCCTTGATTATCTGATACTGCTTGACGCGCTGATCGACAGGTATTCAAAGGTAAGATCGGAAAAGCAGGATCCTGTCATAAGGGCAATTTTAAGGCTTGCGGCCTATCAGCTTAAGTTTATGGAAAAGGTTCCCGACAGCGCAGCCTGCAATGAATCCGTAAAGCTTGCAAAGCTCCACGGCAAGACAAGACTTTCAGGCTTCGTGAACGGCGTCACCAGGAATATGGCAAGAGATAAGGCCGCAGGAGCGGATAAGTTTTACAGCTTTCCCAAGATAACCGAGAGATATTCAATTCCCGTTTGGCTTTATGAGAGGCTGGTTTCCGAGTTCGGTAAGGAAAGAGCCGGTATCTGCGCCGAGAATTATCTTTTGGAGCGCCCTGTTCAGGTAAGATTCAACCTTTCCCGGGGCACCGAGGAGGAAATAAAGGATTTAATAATTAAAGACGGCATAAAATCTGAGAAGCTCGATATTGCAGGTATACTTAAAGAATCACGAGAATTGGGGCTGCTGATAGGGGATATGCCTGATATTAAGGATCCGGAGGCTCTTCCTGTTATATATGAACTCTCAGGCCTTAGAGGTATAGAAAATACGGAGGCCTTCAGAAGAGGGCTTATTCAGGTACAGGATTTAAGCAGTGCTCTTGCGGCAGCGGCCTTAAGGCCTAAGGCTGGTGAGCTTATAATAGATGTATGTGCGGCTCCGGGAGGAAAGAGCATACAGCTTGCCGATATGCTTTGCAGAGAAGGGAAAGGGACTTCGGGCAAGGTTATATCGAGAGATCTGACAGCGGAAAAGCTGAGACTCATAAAGGAAAATATATCAAGGTGCGGCTTTGAAAACATAATTCCTGAGGTAAGAGACGCACTTGATAAGGACGACGGATATTTACAAAAAGCCAATGCCGTTATGGCTGATCTTCCATGCTCAGGACTGGGAATAGCGGGAAAAAAGCCTGATATAAAGCTTAATGTAAGTAAAGAGGATATACCTGAGCTTGCAAAGCTTCAGGAGAGGATCCTTGATACAGTCAGCGGGTATGTGAGACCCGGAGGAAGACTTGTGTACAGTACCTGTACCTTAAGCCATGAGGAGGATGAAGAAAATGCCGTAGCCTTCTCCGAAAGGTGCGGCTTCAAGCTTTTGTCTATGACAAAGCTGCTTCCCTCAAAAAGACATGACGGATTTTTCATATCGGTATTTGAAAGGCCGATTTGATAAGAGACCGGAGTTTATTACAGGATATTTTTAATCGGATGAGGTGATAATAAGATGTCTTCAGAAGCTCAAAAAAGAGATATATGCGAGCTTAATTCAGAGGAGCTTTCGGAGATCCTTATAAATGAGTTTTCCGAAAAGCGCTTCAGAGCCACACAGATATATGAGTGGCTTCATAAGAAAAAGGCCGCTGATTTTTCTGACATGACAAATATTTCCAAGGATTTAAGAGAAAGACTTTCCGAAGCCTTTCGTATTACTGTTATGGAGCCTGTGGAGATACTTACGTCAAAGAAGGACGGCACAAAGAAATATATAATGAGGCTTTATGACAATAATGTCATTGAAAGCGTATTTATGAAATATAAGCACGGCAACTCCGTATGTATTTCATCTCAGGTGGGCTGCCGTATGGGCTGCAGCTTCTGTGCTTCAACTATAGATGGACTTGTAAGGAACTTGAGCGCGGCGGAGATGCTTGCTCAGATATATGCCATTGAGAGAGATACGGGAGAGAGGGTCTCCAACATAGTGGTCATGGGAAGCGGAGAGCCTCTTGACAATTATGACGAGCTTGTAAGATTTGTGAGGATGATATCTGATGACCGCGGATTAAATATTTCTCAGAGGAATATTACTGTTTCCACCTGCGGATTAGTTCCCCGAATAAGGCAGCTTTCGGAGGAGGGGCTTCAGATAACACTGGCCCTGTCGCTGCATGCTCCCAATCAGGCCGTTAGGGAAAGGCTCATGCCCGTTGCAAAGGCATATGAGCTTTCGGATGTTCTTAAGGCCTGTGAGTACTATTATGAGAAGACCAAACGAAGACTGACCTTCGAATATGCTGTTGTAAAGGGAGTAAATGATAACAGAGAAGAGGCTCTGCAGCTTGCAAAGCTTATTAAGGGGATGCACGGACATGTAAATCTGATACCTGTGAATCCTGTGAAGGAGCGCAGCTATGAGAGCCCGGATAAAAAGGACGTATATGAGTTTCAGGCTGTACTTGAGAGCCATGGCATAAATGCGACTGTGAGGAGAGAGATGGGCCGCGACATAGACGGAGCATGCGGCCAGCTTAGGAGGAGATATATAGAAAATGCAGGCATATGCACTGACTGATATCGGAAAAAAGAGAAAGGTAAATCAGGACTATATTTTCGAAACTACAGAAAAGATCGGAGGCTTCCCCAACCTTTTCATGTTGGCCGATGGTATGGGTGGCCACAAGGCGGGAGACTTCGCCTCTAAGTATCTTGTTGAAAATATGGTGAGTTTCATAGAACAGACAAAGGATGTTGAGATAGTGAAGGCACTGAATAATGCTATAACTGTTTCAAACACTATGATATACAAAAAATCAAGGGAGGTCGCAGGGCTCTCGGGAATGGGATCGACCCTTGTAGCTGCTGTTATCTCCGACGGAATACTCTATGTGGCAAATGTGGGTGACAGCAGACTTTACCTTATAAGAGACGGAATAACTCAGGTCACAAGGGATCATTCCTATGTGGAGGAGATGGTAAAGAGTGGTCGGATGAAGAGAGGCTCGGAGGATTATATGAGGCAGAAAAATATAATCACAAGAGCCGTAGGCATAGGCTCAAAGGTCGAGCCGGACTTTTTTGAGGTGGACCTTGAGGATAATGACTACATACTCTTATGCTCGGACGGCCTGACAAACATGGTTGACGATGATAACATACTCACTGTGATATTGGGAAACGGCAGCCTCGGATACAAGTCTAATACCCTTGTGAGAACGGCAAACGAAAATGGAGGAAATGACAATATAGCTGTCGTATTGATAAAATATCAGAAGGAGGGCGTAAAAAATGCTTAAGCCCGGAGATATTTTACAGGACAGATATGTCATTGAGGACAAAATAGGGCAGGGAGGCATGTCCTATGTTTACAGAGCTCATGACAAAAAGCTCGGAAGAGTGGTTGCATTAAAGGTCCTCAAGGAGGAATTTTGCTCTGATGAGGATTTCATAAAGAAATTTAAAAATGAGGCCATGTCTGCGGCAAGGCTTACCCACCCCAATATAGTAGCTGCTTACGATGTGATCGAGGAGGGCGAGCTGCATTGCATAGTCATGGAGCTCATTGAGGGTATAACACTCAAAAACTATATTGCCAGAAAGGGAAAGCTTTCAAACAGAGAGACCATAGGCATAGCCATACAGGCGGCTGAGGGAATAGAGGCAGCTCATAAAAACGGTATAATACACAGAGACATAAAGCCTCAGAACATAATAATATCAAAGGACGGCAAGGTTAAGGTTGCGGACTTCGGAATAGCGAAGGCTGTCACTTCCGAGACTGTAAATGCTGCGGTCATAGGCTCTGTACACTATATTTCTCCTGAGCAGGCAAGGAGCGGAATAGCAGATGCAAGATCGGATCTGTATTCTCTCGGAATAACGATGTATGAGATGATAACAGGCAGAGTTCCCTTTGAAGGAGAAAATACTGTATCTGTAATTATGTCACACCTCGAGGAACCCCTTGAAGCTCCGCAGAAATATAATAAGGACATATATCCCGCACTTCAGGATATAATAATGAAGCTTACAAGGAAAAGGCCTTCGGAAAGATATGGCAGCGCTCAGGAGCTTATAAGAGACCTGAAGCAGGCCATAAGAGAGCCGGAGGGAGACTTTGTAAAGCTTGAGGCCGAAGATTCTCCCCTTGATGAGACGAGAACGATTTCGGGAGATGAGCTTCAGAGTATAAAGGAGCGCACAGGCCCTTCAGGAAGCGAGCAGGAACAGGAACAGTCGGAAAAAACTGCAGCCACAGTGACAGGATTCCAAAAACAGGGACAGCCAAAGCATGTAATAAAAAATAACGCGGCACAAAGCGCGGGAGATATAAACAGGATATTAAAGCTCGGAGGAATCGGGGCGGTGGCTGTAGTTGCCGTGCTTTGTGTGATACTTATAACAAAAGGCTTCGGCATATTCAGCGCACCCGCCATAAGCACTGAAACGGCAGCGGAGACCGAGACCTCATCTTCAGAGGAAAATACTTCGGGAACTATCGAGGTGACCCTGACTCTTTCAGGAGAGGAGCTTATGCCCAACCTTGTGGGAAAATCGGAGGAGAGAGCGAGAGCCGAGCTTGCGGACATGGGAATATCCATGGATTCCTCAGCTACCGATTTCAGCGACAGCTACAACGAAGGCATTATTATGTATCAGGATATAGCGGCAGATGAAGCTGTATCACCGGGAATGACAGTACACGTTACGGTCTCAATGGGAACGGAGATAGAGTATACACTTAAGAACCTGCAGAGCTATACAGAGGCTCAGGCGAGAGAAGAGCTTGGGAAGCTCGGAGTGAGCGTTAATTCCACAAGAGGAAGATTTTCAGATACCGTACCCAAGGGAAATGTTATCGACTGGGAGGATGCCTCAGGCGGCACAGGAACAGAGATAGGTGAGGGCTCAAGTGTAAACCTTATAATCAGCAACGGCAAGGAAGCCGAGAATGTTTCGGTCCCCGCACTTACGAATATGACTGTGGAGCAGGCGCAAAATGCTCTTTCGGCGCAGGGACTTTCCCTCGGAGAGACTACATATGAGGAATCGGATACGGCTGAGGGACTTATTATAAACCAGAGTGTTCCCGCAAATCAGATAGTTGCCCGTGGAACAGCTGTAAGTATAGTTGTGAGCGGCGCTCCCGCATCGGCATCAGGCCATAAGAGTACCGAGACGGAGAATTATTACTATGCATCAATAAACGAGGTGTGTAATGTGGGAACCTCGGCAGGCCCCGGAGTTGAATCTCAGAATCTTATAAGCGTTACGATAAGACTTGTACAGCAGGTCGACGGAAGGCTTAAATATACGACTCTTGTGGACGCCATGCCTGTTCCCGAGGGCTCACAGATCCCTATTTCCTTTACAAATATTCAGGGAGCGTGGGGAGTTGATACAGGAGAGATACAGGTAGTGGATGCTGCGGATAACGAGGTGCTTCAGAGCTATACCTTAAGCTTTGCGCCTCAGTCATAAAAGCGGCTTCTGATGGAGAATATATGCTTGGAAAAATAATAAAGGGTATTGCCGGCTTTTACTATGTGCATACGCCTGAGGGGGTATATGAGTGTAAAGCCAAGGGCATATTCAGAAAGGACAATGTAAAGCCTCTTCCCGGGGATGACGTTGAGATAAGCGTGCTTGACGAGGCGGAAAAGGAGGGGAATATAGACAGGCTCCTCAAGAGAAAAAATGAGATAATCCGTCCGGCAGCCGCAAATATAGACGGAGCGTTGATAGTTTTTTCGGTGAAAGATCCCGAACCTAATCTCAATCTCTTGGACCGCTTTTTGGTGTACATGGGAATTCAGGATATCCCTGTGACCATTTTCTTTAACAAGACAGATCTGGATGACTGCGGAAGCTGTGACAGGATGAAGGAGATATATGAGAACGCGGGCTACAGAGTTATACAGGGCTCGACTCTTGAATGCGAAAATGCCGGGAATGAGTCTGGCACGGAAAGTAAGCTTTTGGAGGTCCTTTCCGGAAAGACGACACTTCTTGCGGGACCTTCGGGGGTAGGCAAATCCTCACTTACCAATCTTTTGCACAGGGAATCCGTGATGGAGGTAGGCAGGATAAGCGAAAAGATAAAGCGCGGAAAGCATACCACAAGACATACAGAGCTTTTCACACTCTTTGAAGGAACATATATACTTGACACTCCGGGCTTTACTTCTCTTTATGTCACAGGGATAGAGGCCTGTGAGCTCAGGCTGTACTTTCCGGAGTTTTCGGAGTATGAGAAGGAATGTAAGTATTCGGGATGCGTGCATGTGGGGGAGAAGGAAGAAGTTTGCGCCGTAAAAAGAGCTGTAAAAGCCGGGCACATCCCTCGGGAGCGATACGAGAATTATCTTCAGATATATGAAGAGATAAAGAGCGGAAAAAGATGGTAGGAAAGCTCTTAAGAAGATGATGAGTAATTAAGCAAAATAAGTAAGGAAATGACTGATAAGCGCTTTTTTGAATAAAATAAATATAGGAGGCACATTATGGGAATTATCTTATCTCCCTCAATACTTTCTGCTGATTTCAGCAAACTCGGAGAGGAGGTCAAAGCCTGCGACAGAGCGGGAGCGGAGTATATACATATTGATGTGATGGACGGAAGCTTTGTGCCAAACATTACCTTCGGAGCTCCTGTGGTAAAGAGCATAAGAAAATGTACAGATAAAGTATTTGATGTTCATCTCATGGTAGACGAGCCCATAAGGTTCATAAACGATTTCAAGGAGGCTGGAGCCGATATAATAACAGTACATGCTGAGGCCTGCAAGCACCTTGACAGGACAGTAAGTGCCATAAAGGAAGCGGGACTTAAGGCGGGAGTTGCCCTTAACCCTGCAACACCTGTTTGGATGCTTGACAATATTATTGAAAAGCTTGATATGGTACTTCTTATGACAGTGAATCCCGGCTTCGGAGGACAGCAGTTCATAGACTATACCCTTGACAAGATATCGGAGCTTAAGGATGCCATAGACGAGTCCGGACTTTTCGTGGACATAGAGGTGGACGGAGGCGTAAACAGGGAAAATATCCCTGACATTTTAGATGCGGGGGCCAACATAATTGTGGCCGGTTCTTCAGTATTTTCCGGGGATATCGAAGGAAATATTAAACATTTTTTACAAGTGTTCTCAGAGTATTGTAACGAGTAAAAGCATTCATATATAATCCCCACAGAATCAATTTTCAAGGGGGATCACATTATGAGGATCAACGACAAAGTTTACAGAACGGCTCTTACAGGACTGATAGCGGCACTTTCTTATGTTGTATTTACTTTTCTGCAGATAAAGATACCGCTCGGAGCGGGAGACGCCGTAAGCATACATTTCGGAAACGCTGTCTGCGTTATAGGCGCACTTATAGGAGGAGGACTTGTGGGAGGTCTCGGAGGCGCTATAGGTATGAGCATAGGAGATCTTTTGGATCCTGTCTATATCATTTATGCTCCGAAGACCTTTATATTAAAGCTTTTGATAGGACTTATAACAGGCTTTGCAGCCCACAGACTTGGAAAGATATGTTACAGTGACAATAAAGCGCATATTACAAAATGGGTGTTTATCGCAGCCTTTGCGGGATTACTTTTTAATGCGGTGGCGGATCCCGTTTTGGGCTATTACTACAAAATACTTATACTGGGAAAGCCTGCCGCGGATCTGATGATCGCATGGAATGCGGGAATCAGCCTTTTCAATTCCGTGACAAACTCGATAGTTTCCGGTATTATATACTTAGCTTTAAGGCCTGCCCTTATAAAGTCAGGATTATTCTTGAGAGTAGGCAAAAGCCGTACCTGATGACATAATTTTTTATAAGCATTTATAAGCATAGGAAAAACGACATGACGACAAAACCAAAAAAACTTGCAGTGATCAACGATCTATCAGGATACGGAAGGTGTGCCCTTTCCGTATCCATTCCTGTTATCTCGGCTCTGGGAGTCCAGGCCTGTCCTATCCCCACAGCCATCCTTTCAAACCACACAGGCTTTCCGAGCGAATACAAATATGACTTTACAGATCATATGAAGCCCTATATTGAAGCTTGGGAGCAGTTAAAAATATCCTTTGACGGGATCATGACAGGATATATGAACTATGATGAGCAGGTAAAAATAACCGCGGAATTTATAGAAAAATTCAAAAGGCCCTCAACTCTGGTCCTGGTGGACCCGGCTATGGCCGACCATGGAAGACTTTACAGGGGCTTTACCCCCGAGTATGCCGGGTACATAAGAGAAAGACTTATAAGACAAGCTACCATAATAAAGCCGAATCTCACGGAGGCCTGCATACTTACTGACGTTGACTACGATTCTGTCATGGAACTTATGAAGGAGCATACCATGAGAAAACTCAAGGCAAGGCTCATGTACATGGTTGAAAAGCTCAGAAGCTACGGTCCTCAGAAAATAGTTATTACAGGTATAGAGAGAAACGGAAGGATAATAAATGTTATAGCCGACGGTGGAGACATCAGCTTCTTGAACACAAAAAAGGCCGGGGAGAACAGACCGGGAACCGGAGATATATTCTGTTCCATACTCGGTGCTTCGGTGATGCAGGGAATGAGCCTTGAGCGCTCCGTAAAGAAAGCATCGGAGTTCGTATCCCGCTGCATAGCTATATCCGAGGAGGCAAAGATACCTGTAAACGAGGGTGTAATATTTGAGAAAATACTTGATAAGTTGGCCTGTACGTCTTATAGTAATTAGTAATTGCTGTAAAAACAAAATATAGTATTTCAGGAGAATATCATGTTAGACATTAAGTTTGTCCGCGAGAATCCCGAAGCGGTAAAGGAGAACATCAAAAAGAAATTTCAGGATGCGAAGCTTCCTCTTGTAGACGAGTGCATAGCTATCGATGCCGAGCTCAGAAAGGTTCAGCAGGAGGCTGACGAGCTCAGAGCAAAGAGAAACAAGATCTCAAAAGAGATCGGAGCTCTCATGGCTCAGAAAAGATTTGAGGAGGCCGAGGTTGCAAAGGCCGAGGTTGCAAAGGACGGAGACCTTCTTACAGAGCTCTCCGCAAAGCAGAACGAGCTTTCGGAAAAGCTCAATGAAAAAATGATGGTCATTCCTCAGATGATAGATCCTTCGGTTCCTATTGGAAAGGATGATTCCGAGAATGTGGAACTTCAGAAATTCGGAGAGCCTGCAGTACCTGATTTTGAGGTTCCTTATCATACAGATATTATGGAGTCCTTTGACGGAATAGATATGGATGCCGCAGGCAGAGTTGCAGGAAACGGCTTCTATTACCTTATGGGAGACATTGCAAGACTGCATGAGGCTGTCATCGCCTATGCGAGAGACTTTATGATTGACAGAGGCTTTACATACTGCATACCTCCTTACATGATCCGTTCAAAGGTCGTGACAGGCGTAATGTCATTTGCCGAGATGGATGCCATGATGTACAAGATCGAGGGAGAGGATCTCTACCTTATAGGTACATCGGAGCACTCCATGATAGGAAAGTTTATAGATCAGACTATCGAGGAGGAGAAGCTTCCCATAACCATGACCTCATATTCACCCTGCTTCAGAAAGGAGAAGGGAGCCCATGGAATAGAGGAGAGGGGCGTTTACAGAATACACCAGTTTGAAAAGCAGGAGATGATAGTTGTCTGTGAGCCCGAGGATTCCATGAAGTGGTATGAGGTGCTTTGGAAAAACACAGTTGACTTCTTCAGAACTCTGGATATCCCCGTAAGACAGCTTGAGTGCTGCTCCGGAGATCTTGCGGATCTTAAGGTGAAGTCTTGTGATGTGGAGGCATGGTCTCCCAGACAGAAAAAGTACTTTGAGGTAGGTTCCTGCTCAAATCTCGGAGATGCTCAGGCAAGAAGGCTTAAGATAAGGATAAAGTCCAAGGAGAAGGGAAATCACCTTGCACATACTCTTAATAATACCTGCGTGGCTCCGCCTCGTATGCTTATCGCTTTCCTTGAGAACAACCTTCAGGCTGACGGTTCGGTAAAGATACCTGAGGTGCTTCGCCCTTACATGGGAGGAAAGGAAGTACTTATTCCCAAGTACAATTCGATCACAGCAAAAAGCAACAAATAATTAAAAACAAGTAAAAAAATACTGCAGCCGCTTTCGGAGCTTAAGCCTTCCGGGAGCGGTTTTTTCGCTTAAGCTCTTTGAAAGAAAAAAGTAACAAAAGAAAAAGCCATGTATGGTATAATTTTTAAAACCGAATCAATATAAAGAATATTGACGCGGCAAAATTGCTTTTAAGGTTAATTTAAGCCCGGAAAAAATATTAAGTATGGTATAATGGCTTCAAATTTCACTTTTGAGGCCTGTTGAGGCGATAAATATGACATTTAAGAACAGCTTTAAGATTTTTATTATATCGGCTTTGGTAATGACTGAGACTTTTTCAGGTGTGCTTTTTAAGACCTTGTCTGCCTATGCCGACTGTACAACACAGTCCGATGCGGACAGGGACTTTGACTTCGGTGAGGTATCGGGCTCTGTATTTACCAATACTTGGACCAACATGAGCATTGACATCCCACACGGGTTTACCACACAGACAGGAAAGGACCTTTATGAGGCCATATACTATGAGCCTGAGGATGCGGTATTTGACGGACTTCAGGCTACGGATCTTCTTATGGTATGCCCTGAATACATGGATGCATATATGGGTGACAGAGTGCATGAGCTTGAGGACAGCCTTATCTTCACGCTTTTATATATGCCCGATACAAAAAGTGACGGTACGAAGATCGACGACAGCCTTACAGGTCCTGCACTTGCCATGGCTGCGGTCGGGGCAAAGGGGTATGAAGCCTATGTGGAGCAGGGAACAAAGGTAATAGGAGGCTACAGCTATAATTCCTATACTTTTGACCTCGGCAATTCGGCAAAGGCTAAATACAGGGCCGAAAATCCCGGGAAGGATTCTCCGCTTTTTGAGGAGGATATAAGGGTAAAGGCTGAGGTGGATATACGCAGTGCCTCGGGGATAAAGATCATACTTTTGACTCTTACGACCGGAGAATATTACGGCAAGGAAAGCTTAATTACAGGCGGCATAAGGAATATAAGGGGAACCTATAATGGATAAAAAACCTGTAATAAAGGTCAGAGGCCTTTATAAGATATACAGAGTCGGAACAAATAAGGTCTATGCTCTTAACGGAGTCAGCTTTGACATATATAAGGGAGAATTTGTGGCTATAGTGGGCACCTCAGGCTCAGGAAAGTCAACCCTTTTAAATATGCTGGCGGGTCTCGAACCACCCACAAAGGGTGAGATAAGCATAGGCGGGAAGCGTGTTGACAAGATGAATGAAAGGCAGCTTGTCAGCTTCAGACGGGATAATGTTGGCTTTATATTTCAGTCATACAATCTTTTGAATACGATGAACGGGATAGAAAATGTGGCAATGCCCCTTATGTTTAAGGGAGTATCAAAGTCTGTGCGGGAGAAAAAGGCTGAAAAATATTTAAAGCTTATGGGTGTCGCGGATCAGGCAAAGCATATGCCGAACCAAATGTCGGGAGGTCAGCAGCAGAGGATAGGAATAGCCAGAGCAATGGTAGTGGATCCGAAGATAATATTTGCCGATGAGCCTACAGGAAACCTTGATTCAAAGACTACCATGGACGTGCTTTCTCTCATGCAGAAGGTCGTCAGAGAGCAGGGAAAGACTCTTGTAATGGTAACGCATGATAATACTATTGCCGGCTATGCGGATAAGAGAATAAGGATAGTGGACGGGAAAATAGTAAGTATAGAATACAGCGAGAGAGGCACAGAGATAGAAGGCGAGGAAACTGAAAAAGAAGAGATAAGCATAAGCCTTGGAGGGAATCCTGGCGAAAATTCACCTGAAAAAAATTGATCGGAGTTAAATCATGAAGATAAAATGCCTTATAAAAAAGACAACAGCATTTTTGGCGGCCATTGTCCTTGCGGCATCGGCAGTTTCAGTCAATCCTGATATAATCGCATATGCGAAGTATCATGACACAAACATGAATACCTTTATACATCCCTTTAATACCACGCCCAAGGCGGAGGCAGGCACTACCATGGTAATAAAGATGAATGTTGGGTATACGGAAACAGCGGGACTTAACAATCCTCATTCCGAAAAGATAACAGACGTACATGTCAGGCTTTCAAATGACGAGTCCTACCTTTTGATAAAGAATCCCAGCTCAGATACTATTATAGATGATACTGTGGATGATCCTGAGTTTCAGCAGTGGTATTCAGACTATATAAGCGAGAATAACGGCGGCAAGTCCACCGGCAAGGATAAAGAGTATTTAAAACGTATATGGGAGGCCGGAAGAGCCCAGGGCCAAAATGATATGCACGAAAGCTATGGCAGAGTTTATTATGCTATGCCGATGGATACAGGCGATTATCCGTTTGAGGTAACACAGAACCTTTTTACTCAGGACGTCTACTTTCAGAGCATAAACAGAAATGAATACAAAGAGGTGTCCTTTACGGTCACTGTAAGACATGATATGAAAGAGGGCTACTATGCCATACCTGTGACTATCTACTACAATATCCCTCCTCAGAAGGCGGCAGATTTTAAAGGAAATGCAAAAACAGAATATATAAATGTATATATAGAGGGTACAGAGACTGATGAGAACAAGCTGGGAACAGAGAATTATTTTTCTCTCGGAGAAGGACAGCTCACGCCTCAGGGGACCTATCCCAATGTAATGAATTATAATGTAAATCTTAAAAATATAGGAGACAGCGATGTGTATGATGTGACCATGCACATGAATCTTGCAAACGAAGGAGACTCAAGCGCAAAGTTTCCCTTCAATATAAATGAAGGAAACTATGACAGATATTATGAGAGCCTTAAGATGGGAGAGGCAGTAGCTGTTCCTTACAGTATGGCTATAAATGAGGAGACTTACACAGGCGATTATCCTCTTACTTATACAATTGAATTCAGAAAGGTTCCCGAGGGGACTCTTTACAAGGAGACTCAGACCTTTTATGTCCATGTGAATAATAAGGACAAGGAGGATGAGACCGCCGAATGGAACGCAAATACCTCTACCAAGGCGAGACTTATAGTTGACAGCTACAGACTGGAGCCCGAAAAGGTATATGCGGGAGAAAGCTTTAATCTCATTGTAAATATAAAAAACGCATCTAAGGATATACCTGCCGACAATATATTGCTCACTTTTTCATCCGAGGAGACAGCGGAGGATAAAAGCGCTGTGTTTTCTACAGAAAACGGTGCAAATTCTGTGGTCATAAATTCATTGCCTGCAGGAGCATCAAGCGAGGTGAGGATGAGCTATACTTCAAGGGCGGGAATAGCTCAGGGCTCATACAAGATAAATATAAAGGAACAGTATGACTCACCTGAGTTTAAAAATGCCGAGGAAACAGTTTCTGTAGACGTACCTGTATACCAGTATGCAAAGCTTTCAACCTCATCCTTTGAGGTATCTCCTGCAAGCATAGAGGTGGGTTCTGAGTCGAATGTTATGTTCGGTATCAACAATACAGGTAAAGTGACCTTGTATAATGTTTCAGTAACCTTTGAAGGAACAAGCATAAAGGAAAACAATGCATATATAGGAAACATTAAGCCCGGAGAGACGGGAAATGTCGATGTGATGCTGACAGGTATAGCCGAGACTGCTGATGACGGTATGGTAAAGGCTGTGATAAAGTACGAGGATGAAAACGGGACAGAGAGCAGCACGGAGAAGGAATTCGAGCTCTATGTGACTCCCGAGATGCCTGATGACATGTATATGCCTGATCCTATGCTTACAGAAGAGCCTGAGGATAATGGCGGCATATTTAAGATAGTGATTCCCGTAGCTGTTATTGCCGCGGCAGGTATAGTGGCTGTGGTAATAATAAAGAAGATGAAGAAGAAAAAGGAAGAGGACGAAATTACGGATTCCGACGATGAAATTTAGTGATCTTCTGAGACTTAGCATAAACAATTTGAAGCGAAGGAAGCTGAGGACCTTTCTCACAGTTTTGGGAGTAATAATAGGAACGGCTTCCATCGTTGTCATGGTTTCATTAGGCATCGGACAGGCGGCGCTTCAGACAGAAAGCATAGAATCCTATGCAAGCCTTACCACAATAGATGTATGGCAGGGGAGCACTATGGGAGACGGCTCCTCGGAGGAGCAAAACTATATTACGGACGATGTCCTTAAGACCTTTGAGAGGATACCCCATGTGACAGGCACAAGCCCTGTTTTAAGGACAAACGTCATTGCAAAGCAGGGCGTTTACGAGGCAAATCTTCAGCTTCAGGGAGTAAGCAACGAATACCTTGAGCAAATAGAGGTCGGAGAGGGAAGGCTTCCCCTTGATGAGAAAAAGCTTGAATTTCTCTACGGAAATACTGTAATAAGGGACTTCATGAATTCAAAGACAGGAGACGGCTACTACTCTACAGGAGAGGAAGCGGACGTTGATCTTATGGGGAAGGCGGTATTTATAATATTTGATACCTCCGCATACTATCAGAGCCAGATGCCTCAGAGCGCATCGCAGGGAAGCGATGCAGGACAGAGCAGTACAAAGCCGCCGAAAAAGTACATCGTTCCCACAGCAGGAATCGTAAAGGGAAGCCCTGATGAGTGGAATCAGTACAGCTATAGTACTTACTGCAATGTGGATGCTCTCAAATCTCAGCTTAAGGCCATATACAGAAAAGAGCCAATCCCGGGACAGCCCACAGACAAGAAGGGAAAGCCTCTTGACTATTTTGTATATGACAATGCTAGCGTCTATGTGGACGATATGGATAATGTAAAAGCCGTTCAGGATACTATAGCTTCCATGGGATTTCAGGCAAATTCAAACATGGAATGGGTCGAGCAGAACAAAAAGACCATGCAGATACAGCAGGCCGTGCTTGGAGGAATAGGAGCGGTGTCGCTTTTGGTCGCAGCCATAGGTATAGCCAATACCATGATGATGTCTATTTATGAGAGAACGAAGGAGATCGGAGTCATGAAGGTATTGGGCTGTGATATGAGAAATATCAGAGATATGTTCCTTATAGAGTCGGGCTTTATAGGACTCATGGGAGGCACGGCGGGAATTACCATAAGCTATCTCGTATCCTTTATCATAAATAAACTCTATATAAGAAATCAGATTATGAACGGATATATTATGGCAGGGGCAGATACTCCCGGAAACATATCAAGGATACCCGTATGGCTCATAATAATGGCGCTTATTTTTGCAGTGGCTATAGGAATGCTTGCGGGCTTCTTCCCTTCAAGGAGAGCCATGAAGCTTTCACCTTTGTCTGCCATAAGAAACGAATAATAAATAATTGGTGAAATTAATAAACATAAATAATAAATAGCAGACAAGTAAATCAAAAAGCTGATAGTTATGTAAAAAGCTTATAATGATAAAAAAGCTGACACCGGTGTAAAAAATAAACTCTGTACAGAAAAATATCATTGAAATTCATAACAAAGAGGTCTAAACGTATACCGGCTTTCATGCTATAATTAATTATATAATGTCTGCCCGGGTGGGAGAGCCGATATATCGGAGAACAGAAAACCCGGAAAGGCCATTATAAATGAAGGATAAGCTCTGGAGGTAAGGATTATGAAAAAGATACTGGTTGCAGGCGGTGCAGGCTATATAGGAAGCCATACTTGTGTTGAACTTCTCAATGAAGGATATGAGCCCATCGTGGTGGACAATCTCTACAATTCCAGCAAAAAAGCCATTGACAGGATAGAGGAGATAACAGGCAAAAAGCTGAAATTTTACGAGGCCGATCTCCTTGACGAAGAAGCTGTATCAAAGATATTCGACGCGGAAAAGCCGGAGGCCGCAATAATGTTTGCGGGCTACAAGGCGGTAGGAGAGTCTGTTTCAAAGCCTTTGGAGTATTACTATAATAACATTACAGGCCTGCTTTTGCTCTGTGATGTTATGAGAAAGCATGGCTGCAAGAACATTATATTCTCATCCTCCGCTACAGTATACGGAGACCCCAAGGAGATACCCATAAGTGAGAACTGTCCCAAGGGAGAGATAACAAATCCCTACGGTCAGACAAAGGGCATGATAGAGCAGATACTTACAGATGTAAACAAGGCAGACAGCGAGTGGAATGTGATCCTTTTAAGGTACTTCAATCCTATCGGAGCTCATGAGAGCGGACTTCTCGGAGAGGATCCCAAGGGAATCCCCAACAACCTTGTTCCCTACATTGCTCAGGTGGCTGTGGGAAAGAGAAAAGAGGTCCATGTATTCGGAAACGACTATGATACACCCGACGGAACAGGAGTCAGAGACTATATCCATGTGGTAGACCTTGCAAAGGGTCATGTGGCGGCAATCAAAAAACTTGAAGAAAATCCCGGAGTATTTATCTGTAACCTCGGTACAGGTCACGGATACTCAGTCCTTGATGTTATCCACGCCTATGAGAAGGCCTGCGGAAAGAAGATCCCTTATGTAATAGATCCCAGACGCCCCGGAGATGTGGCGACATGCTATTGTAATCCCGAGAGAGCCGAGAAGGAGATGGGATGGAAGGCCGGGAAGAATATCGAGGATATGTGCCGTGACTCTTACAACTGGCAGTCAAAGAACCCTGACGGGTATGGAGATAACTCGGAAGTAAAGATGTGCCTGTCATAAATAAAAAGGAAAAATTCAGATCCGTGCAGAGGAGAAGGTTTTCTCCAAAGCACGGATTCTTTTGACATAATTGATCATATAGGGTAAAATTTAAAGCTAATCAAAACTATAAAGTACATAAAAGATAAATGATACGGGAAAGAGGTTTATGGAAAATATTACAGTCATAGGCGGAGGGGCGGCCGGAATGATGGCCGCCATATCCGCGGCTAAATCGGGACATGAAGTCCTCCTTATAGAAAAAAATGAAAAGCTTGGAAAAAAGATATATATCACAGGCAAGGGACGCTGCAATGTCACCAATGCCTGTGATTTTGATGAATTCCAAAGATCAATAGTAACAAACAGCAGATTTATGTTCTCATCCTTAAGGGGATTTTTTAATGATGATCTCATGGCTATGATCGAGGAGGCCGGCTGCCCGTTAAAGACAGAGCGTGGAGATAGAGTTTTCCCTGTCTCGGACAAGGCAAGCGATATTACAAAGGCCCTTGAAAGGATATTGAGGGAGCTTAAGGTAAGGATAAGGCTTAACACCGAGGTGAAGGAATTGATAAAAAGAGCTCCTTCCAACTCTGATTCGGAGGGATCATTTGAGATACGCTGCGAGGGTAAAACCGGAAAGCCTGAGATTTACCTATCAAAAAATGTGATAGTATGCACAGGAGGTCTTTCCTACAGGACGACGGGAAGCACAGGAGACGGCTACAGATTTGCGGAGGAATATGGGCATGAGATAAAGGAGCCTGTCCCCGCCCTTGTTCCCCTGACACTTCTTGAAAATGATGCAAAGGATATGCAGGGGCTAAGCCTGAGAAACATTGAGATAAGGATAAGCCCCATAAGAGATGAGAAGGCGACGATATATTCCGACTTCGGAGAGATGCTGTTTACCCATTTCGGAGTGAGCGGCCCTGTGATACTCAGCGCTTCATCATATATTACGAATGCCCTGAGAGACGGAGAGAGGTTTGTACTGCACATTGATCTTAAGCCCGCATTAAGTCCTGAAAAGCTTGACGAGAGGATACTCAGAGATTTTTCCGAAAACATCAATAAAAATTTTGAAAACTCCATATCAAAACTTTATCCCTTAAAGCTTATTCCCGTTATAATAAAGAGAAGCGGGATAGACCCCCATAAAAAGGTGAATTCCATAAGCAAAAAGGAGAGAGAGAGGCTTATCTCAGTCACAAAGGATTTGTCCTTTACCATAACAGGTACGAGAGACTTTAACGAGGCTATAATCACGCAAGGAGGAATATCCGTAAAGGATATAAATCCCAAGACCATGGAGAGCAAAAAGGTAAAGGGCCTTTACTTTGCAGGAGAGGTGCTTGATATCGATGCAAAAACAGGCGGATTTAACCTACAGCTGGCATTTTCTACAGGATACGCTGCGGGGAGATATGCGGGGGAATGATTTGTTAATGTATAATTATATCTGAAATATGGATAATTAATCCGAAATATAGCGGTCATAAACGGCGATTCAGGTATATTAGATTCCGAAACACCCGCCAAAAGTCAGGTTTTATGCGGCTCTCAGAAATTCGATTATGTATAATTGATTCCGAAACAAGATTCGACAAAATGTATAATTGAATCTGAAATAAGATGAACAAGGCGATTTACATTTGAATCTGCAATAAGCGGGGATTTTTTGGATTTTAGATTTCCTAATTACCTGCAACATAAGAAGAGGCGGCGATAAGCTGCCTCTTCTTTTGGACAAGATACCGATTTATCTTAAGGCCACCCGATGGACGACCTTTTGCTTTTGAGAATAACGAATCATAGGAATGAATTAGAAACTTATCATGTAAAAAAGGACGGTGCTTCAATGCCCTGAGATAATGCTCATGTGCCATAAAATAACACACAAGAACTAAATAGACAACAGCCCCTACTATTCCTGAAAATGTTAAGAAAACGGGCAAAAGTGAAAAGTTGCTTTGGTAGATTTGGTTTCATATTCCGGTTATAATAAAAAAACAGGAGGTGACTACTATGAGTTTAGGAAACAGTCTTTATAACGCCCGCAAAAAAAGCGGTATGTCGCAAGAAGAAGTTGCAGAAAAGTTAGGAGTCAGCAGACAAACTATATCCAAATGGGAATTGGACGAAACTCTTCCCGATATTCGTCAATCAAAGCGACTATCCGGCCTTTACCATCTCACATTAGATGAACTAATTGAATTTGATATTGATGTCAAGGAAATACAAGACGCTATCGACAGAACCGGTGATGAGGTTACTGATAAGATTGATTGGACAAAAGCATGGAGTAAAAAATACCCTATTCTTGCTACTTATCAAAATCAAGTTCAAACGGAAATGTATGCAAAAGAATTAAAGCGGCTGCTCGATGATCTTCAGAAAAGATATGGCTATAACGAGTTAAATGCACTTCTGGTACTGAAAGATATTTTGGCTTCTGTCTGGAAGTCCGGAAACAAAAAAGGTGGAAAAAGTGAATAACTGAAATAAGTATCACCTGCTTCTTATCCACGCGAAAATATAATTGATAAGCAATCAAGGGGCGACAGCAAGGAGTGCTGCCGCCCCGCACTATTATCAGAGAGGGGGGGATTTCCATGACCGAAGATGAAGCCTACAAAGTGCATATCCAGTACACCTTTAACGCCTTTTGCAAGGTTGTCATTCGTCACGCAGCCATAGATAAAGTTATCAATCTGCGCCGGAGGTCGGGTACATATTCACTAACCATATCAGTCATGAGGACGCATTCAGGGTGACTATCAATGACAGAATTTTCAAGGTGAGGGCTCCGTTATTCCCTGTGAATGATTCCAACAAAGATATCCATACAGCGCTCAACCTTTTAATGTATGCAGCGGAACATCCGGAAAAGTCCGACGAAGTAAGGCGCTGGATGAAAGAAATGCCATTGACATCGCGGAAGCTGAAACCTTTTATCGGAAGTTACCCATTAAACGCATCAAAGGGATTCAGCTTGATTTTTGAGGATTTCAGTGCAGACTGATAGCCGCCCCTTATTGTGGACAGCATATGTCTGTGATAAAATGAGTCATAGCTTTTTAGTACTTTTGGACTGCATATTGCATATAATTGTCAATAATTTTATAGCCCAATCCCTGTATATTTGAGATTCAAAAAGGAATTGAAAAATCTCGATTTGGGAGTGTATATTGTGGAATTAAATGTAAAAAAACATATGAAAACAGGGGTAATATGTTGCAGATATAATTAGGACTGAACAAGTGATTGTTAATTTACAATTAAAAAAGCATAGAGAAAAGGAAAGCTTTGTCATTCAGGAGTTGATGCGGCCCACTGATTCAGAACTTTTCCGGTACCGCCCCGGAAAACCTGATCCTTTTATAAGTGACAGGTACAGGGTATTCATGAAGGCCATGGAGACCTGCAAAAACGTTGGAGAGTGGAAAGCAGAGGATATCCCTGGGATAAGCAATCCCACGCGCAGGAGCATATGCAGATAGCTTCATGATAACGGATACCTTAAAAGAATAGGAAAAGGTCTGTATGTTTCAGGGGAAAGACTATATAGAGAAATGCCAAATAAATAAAACCATTGTCATCAGTTATATAATCTGATATACGTATTTATACAGAAGCTGATACTTCTATACCTTGTATGGTATAAGCATAAAACAATAACTTGAATTCGAGGTGGATAAAAATATGATGATTACAAAAGCCCTTCAGGCACTGTTTTCGGAAAATCGAATCTTTTGTTCAGAAGCCGATTTTCAGTTTGCATTGGCCTGGAAAATAAAAGAACTAAATCCCGCAGCTGATATAAGACTTGAGTATATTCCCTGGCTATTCGATAAAAATATGCATATTGATATAGTTGTATTTATTGACGGGCAGATGATACCTGTCGAATTAAAATACAAAACAAAAGGATTTATAGGTACTGTAGGTAAAGAAAGTGTTTATTTGAAAGATCAAAGCGCACAGGATTTGGGACGATATGATTTTCTTCATGATGTTCAGAGAATGGAGAAAATTACATACAGTAGGATATATCCTATAAAAAAGCATACTCAATTTTATTGACAAATGATCAGAACTATTGGGAGATACCCGGCCCAAGGAAACGGGAAAGGAATGATGAAGAATTCCGAATCCATGAAGGTACGGTTATACATGGAGAAAAAAATTGGAAATCAGGAACAGGTAGCAGTACGAAAAAATACAGAGAGGAACCTATAATACTTAGAGGGACATACACTATTAAATGGAATGACTATATACCGATCTTGGCTTGTCCCTTTAAGTTCACAATCGTTGAAACTGATCGCTGATGTTACACAATAATATTTCTTAAAGAATTGCAACCTTTTATTCTGAAGTGACCCTGGTTCTTAAGATACTGCCCCATCAATGGCCTGTGTTTACCACAAATTTATCCGGGTTTAACTTTCAAACGGTAGCAAGGCCGTCGCCTGAAATATATAATAAATTCTGGTGATTGTATGCAAACCGAGAGGAGGTGCGGACGGTGGATAATTCGACGGCATTTTGGAGTATTATATTCCCGACAATTTTGCCTTTTATATTGATTATTATGCTGTTCCTGCTGTGGCGTGTCGTAAAGTGGCGTAAACGCCGGGAGTGGAAATATATAACGGCCCGTGTTCTCCGTATTGATGCAATCGAGAAAAGGGACAGCTGTGGGGTTCTGGAGCCTCGGCGGTACAAGATTGATATTGTATTCCAATGGCAGGGTACAGACCGGTACCGAAGTTGGACGTTCCCACGCATATATGATCTCCCAAAAGCGGGTGATATCCTTCAGCTGCGTTATCATCCGAAGAAGGAAGATTTACAACTCGTCATGAGTCCGGCTGAAAAGCGTGAAGTCAGGCATGCCCGCCTGTTATTTTTGGCTGTTCTCGGCATATTTGTTTTTGCAGTACCGGTATTGACCGGTTTACTTTTCTATTGTTTGCCGCATGGTCTTACTCTCTCCGGAAGCTCACAGTGGCTGCTTCTTGCGGTGACGTTTCCTGTAATATTCCTGATCGTGCGTATTTACAGAGTCCGCCGCCTTCGCCGCAAAATCGAGACAGGGGCACTTTGGCCTATTACTGTTCAAGTCCAAGGCTTCCGTAAAGACAGTGAGGGCGAGATCCATGCCTTCTGCGTCGTTAGTTTCAACGGTCGGGAAAAAGAAGTCACCCTGCCCATTACTCCCGGCAAGAATTATAAAGTCGGACAGCAGGTTACCGTTTATGTAAATCCGAATAGCGGTGAGGTCATTTGCCCAAACTGATGTGCATGTCCCGGGACGGCAGATCTTTGGCGCCCATGTCATGTAAGGAGATTGGGAAACCGGATGAGGAAAAATGATATGGTTTTTACTGTTTTTGTTATTGTTACAGTTTTCTCTGCTTTAGCAGGTACATTTCTGATATATTCCGGGCTCAAAGATGCAAAAGCCTGTTCTGCATGCACCATCGGAAAAGTAGTGGAGATCCGGTGTACATCTTCAGCGGATGGAGATTCGTATGCCCCGGTTGTGGAATTTGCGGCAAACGGCCGAATCATACAGGCCTGCGCACGGACCCGAAAGGGTGTTGTCAGGAACCGGGTCCCGTATCAGGTTGGGGACTCCGTTCAAATAAGGTACAATCCGGAACGTCCACAAACATTTATCATTCCTGGATATGATGTTAATATGAAGGTGATTCTTGGAATCGGTGATCTTGCCGCGGCAATCATCCTGATACTTGCAATCTGCATTCTGTTTATATAATAATCGGCGTTTAACCTGACAGCCAATCATCCCATCTATACGTCATATATGCCAAAGAAAACCGCCTGCCCCACAGACCGACAACTGCCCCTTATTGTGAACAGCATATGTCTGTGATGAAATTGAGACTTATTATGTTAATAAGAAAACGGGCAAAACTTAAAAGTTGCTTTGGTAGATTCGGTTTCATCTTTCAGTTATAATTATTTGAGAAATACAGGAGGTGACTTAGCCCTCAAATGTGTATGAGAATGGGAGCAGCTCTTTCGCTTTGATTTTTGTATTTTGGCCCATAACTGAAAGAATGACTTCACACTCTGGCATATAATCATGCAGTATCTGGCGACAGTTTCCACAAGGCGGTATGATTTCAGAACCATCCTTACCCCTTACCGCAACAACTGTATCAAAATCCCGTTCCCCTTGTGTGATGGCGGTTCCGATGGCAATTTGCTCCGCACAGGCACCATGTAGGGAGTACACATTGACACCGGTATATATTTTTCCGCTTTTACAACGGACTGCCGCCCCTACTGTATGATTTTCGTGGATTGCATCGTAATTTAGTCGTATGACCTTTTGCGCTTCTGCAATCAATTCATAATCTTTGTCGGTTAAAGATTGCATGATACCCCATCCTTCCATGAGAGTTTTTTCAGTATAGCATAGCCTTGTGAAGTTTTCTATCTCAATAATGTAACAGGGTAAAATTATTATTTATTACCCTTATTTTAAGGGTTAAATAATATTCTGAAGCAAAATAGAATATAAAAGCTCAACCTGTTGCAATATGCTGCCTCCCGGATTATTATATGGTATAAGATTTTTTTGCAAAAAATTCCCTTTAAGCATTTCTTTTCAAAAGATTTCAGTTTATATAAAATTCTAAATTATTAAGAATACAGGACATAGAACATATGATTTTATATTTTTCAGGAACAGGAAACAGCAGATATGCGGCAAGACGAATTGGCGAAGGCACAGGAGATGAGATAATTGATCTTTTTGGAATGATAAAAAGCCATGACTATAATGATACAGAGCTTCATTCGGACACACCTTGGGTGATAGTTACTCCAACATATGCTTGGCGTATTCCCCGCATTGTTGACGAGCTGCTTAAAAAGCTCAGCCTTACAGGAAACAAAAGGATATATTTTGTGATGACCTGCGGAGACAGTATAGGAAATGCCGGGAAATATCTTAAGGCATTGTCGGCTGAAAAGAGCATGATATACTCGGGCTGCTATGAACTTGTCATGCCTGAGAACTATATTGCCATGTTTAAGACTCCCGAAAAAAGTGAGGCCTTGGAGATAATAAAGAGAGCGAAGCCTGAGATCGATAAGATAATTGAAATGTTAAAAGCGGGAAAGGAATTCCCCGAAAGGCATATCACGTTTGCGGGGAAAATATGTAGCGGATTCATAAACGATATGTTCTATCCTGCATTTGTGCATGCGAAGAAGTTTTACACTACAGATAAATGTATATCCTGTGGAAAATGCGAAAGAGTATGCCCGCTTAATAACATACGCCTTGTTGATGGAAGGCCTTTGTGGGCTGATAATTGTACTCACTGCATGGCGTGTATATCAAAATGTCCCGGGGAGGCGATAGAGTACGGAAAACACAGCCGCGGGTTGCCGAGATATGTGTTTCCTGAGTCTGTGACTTCTCCTGATGTTCAGGATAATTCAGTACAAGGTTAAAACAACAAAGTAATAAAATAAATACCGCAAGAATCAAAATAACAAGACTTAAAATAATATATTAAAAAGGACGGGGACCACAGCACATCAGCACCGGATTCCGTCCTCTTTTTTATTCATATAAATATAATTTACAGCTTAATATAATTCAAATCCTGTCGAAGCTTTCTTACTGAAGCTTCTCCCCTGTGATCATCTCATAGCACTGCATATACTTATCAATGACCTTCTGAACCACATCCTCGGGAAGAGTCCAATTGCTGTCGGGATTTGCCTTGAGCCAGTCACGGGCATACTGCTTATCAAATGAAGGCTGACTGTGTCCGGGCTCATATATGTCAGCTGCCCAGAAGCGTGAGCTGTCTGGAGTGAGCATCTCGTCACCAAGTACTATGTTTCCGTTCTCATCAAGTCCGAACTCAAACTTTGTGTCGGCAATGATTATTCCGCGGCTCCTTGCGTAGTCAGCACACTTTGTATAGAGAGCAATAGTATAATCGCGAAGCTTTGACGCATACTCCTCGCCCTTTCCGGGATAATATTTCTCAAGGTGAGCAATGCTCTCCTCATAAGAGATATTCTCATCGTGTTCTCCAAGTTCAGCCTTTGTTGAAGGAGTATAGATAGGCTCGGGAAGCTTATCGGATTCCTTAAGCCCCTCGGGAAGCTTTATTCCGCAGACTGTACCATTCTTCTGATAGCTTGCCCAGCCGCTTCCTGTAATGTATCCTCTTACGATGCACTCAACAGGAAGCATGTTCAGCTTTTTACACATCATGCTGTTTCCGTCGAACTCGGGCTTATGAAAGAACTCGGGCATATCCTTTACATCAGTTGATATCATGTGGTTGGGAAGGATGTCCTTTGTCATATTAAACCAGAACTTTGACATCTGGGTAAGGACTGTACCCTTCTTTGTAACTACGTTGTTAAGGATAACATCAAAACAACTGATCCTGTCTGTGGCAACCATTATCAGATTGTCACCGTTATCATAGATCTCACGCACTTTTCCCTCTTTTATCGGTTTCATACAAATTACCTCGTTCTACTAAATTTTAAAAGGAATTTTAACACAAGCATATTCTTTCACAATTCTTATTAATAATCAAGAGAAAAAAGTAAAAGAGGTAAAAATGAATAAAATATTCAAATACAATAACGGTACATAAAACTTATAAAGAAAGCTTATAATTATTTTTGAATTATAAGAAAACTTAATAAATCTGAATTAAGGTTTTATTTATCAAATCCGGATGGTATACTCAAAGCCTGTCAAATTATTAATAAATATTAATATTACTTATGGAGGGATTTATGAAAAAGCAGGCATTATCATGCTTACTTGCAGTGTCCATGCTCACACCTGCTCTTGCAGGTTGCCACGACAGCGGCAATGAGAAGGCGGCAGTCTCAAACGAGGCCATAGGATATGACCCGGAGGAAGCCGTAAAGGACTTTGAGTTCGGTGAGCTTAATGATACTGAGAAGGATTACACCATTGAGATGGCGTACAATAACTGTGACCACATGGTTGCGGCTATAATAGGCGAGGAGAGCGGTCTCTATGATGCTCTTGGCCTTAAGATCAATGTCACAAAGTCGGGAGAGACCTTAAAGGGACTGACCTCGGGACAGGTAGACGTTGGCTATAACGGAATAGAGGGAGTTATTCTTGCTGTAAATCAGGGTGCTCCTCTTTTTATGGCTGCGGCTAACCACCTTGGAGGCTCTGAGTATCTGGTTGTTTCAAATGACATAACCGATCCGTCACAGATAGAGGGAAAAACCCTTGCAATAGATGCTGAGTGCAATATCAATCCCCAGTGGCTCAACTGGTGTGCGGAATACGGCTTCTCGGATCAGCCGAGTGATTACAACATAGTAAACATGGGCGCTCAGGACGCCATGGTAGCTTTGAAGGCCGGTCAGATAGACGGCTTCAAGACCTGAGATCCTTACGCATCCAAATGCGAGTTCGATGGTATCGGACATATAATGGCGACCAGCTGGGGCGCAGCAGATATTAACAGTGAATCAAAAGCGGACGAGTGGGGAATGTGCTGTATATATGCAATGTCAGAGGAATTCCATGAGAAGTGCCCAGAGCTTGCAAGAAGGCTTGTATATGCTCATTCAAAGGCTATAGAGTTTATGTATACACATCCTTACAATGCGGCAATGATGTTTGCCGACGGATTTGATACCGACCCTTATGTGGCTCTTCGTACTATATATATGAAGACTGTTGCAGAGGGCCGCACGATCACATGGCAGTTTACAGAGCAGAATCTTGAGAACTATATTGAAAACTATACGAAGTTCCCTCAGATCCCCGAGGAGGAGATACCTCGTATAGATAATTTCCAGGATCTCCTTAATACAAACATTATAGGAGAAGCGGGAGTGGATGACTTTGACAGCTTCATAGCTTCCGAGGTCGATCCTGTATTTCCCATAGGTATGACCTTTGAGGACTGGTATAATAAGGCGAAGGAAGTGGACAACATTTCAGATGAGGATGCTGTAGACATATCTGATACAGCAACACCTTACCTCAATGAAAATCTTGAAAGCTCTGAAGCGGCAGAACAGACAGATATTATATAAGAATCAGATACAGACTGTAATCCTATATCAAAGCGTCGTCTTTACGTATAAAAACGGAAAACGCCGCTTTGACATAGGATAAAGAAAAGCATAAAAAATAATAATTCGTTGACAATAAAAAATCACTTTGAAAAAATTTTTTAATGTGCTATACTTTCCCTGCATGGGGCATTAGCGCAGTTGGGAGCGCGCCACACCGGCAGTGTGGAGGCCACGGGTTCAAGTCCCGTATGCTCCATCTTTTTATGGGAAAATTGCTATTCCACCCCACAAATTAACAAATTAAGGCCCGGTATTGCGAAAAATTATACCCTGCTATCAAATATTTATATATCTACATGTTATTTTGCGGACAAAAGACACGTTACATAAAATTACATCTGATAATTGTTGACAGTGTATATGCTGTGTGCTATAAAGGGGAAAACATAATAAAGCTGACTCCTGTATTTTCATGCAGGACTGAAAAGGATAGAGGAGCGGAATGCTAATAGTAGCTGAGACATTAAGGCTGGCACAGGCTGTCATATACCGGGCGGAGATTTAAGTTTATTCCACGAAGTGTTTCAAAAGACACTTCGTGTTTTTTGTTTCATAAATCTTAAATGTAAGCGATACATGCTTCTTTCAAGATACGGAATGATATTCAACAGCCTTGTATTCTATGCTGTAAAAATATTCAGGAAAAAGTATCCTGAAATGAATCGTCTGTGAATCGTCCCTATAAGGTATGGTTTTATCTTGTACTTATATATGTTATAATCGCCATAATGATAGGCCTCGCTGTTCCCGCTATCGGCCTTTTACTTTACGAAACGATATTTAAAAGACAGAAGGAGGAAAATTAAATGTCTGCTCTTGTTATACATAATGGAAAGATCTACATTGAAAAGCATCATTTTGAGGAGGCTGTCCTTGTTATGGACGGCATAATAAAGGCGGTAGGCTCAAACGATGCTATCCTTGCGGCTGCACCCCGCGATGCGAAGCTTTATGATGCAAAGGGACGCACTGTAGTCCCCGGATTTAACGATTCCCACCAGCATCTTCAGAGCGTGGGAGAGAACCTTGCAAGCATACAGCTTCTCGGCGCCGACAGTATAGCGGAGGTAAAGCGGAGAGTCAGAGCTTTTATCGAGAAGAATGAGCCCGCCGCAGGCACAGTGCTTCACGGCACAGGCTGGAATCAGGATTACTTTACTGATGAAAAGAGAGTCCTTGTTCGCACAGACCTTGACGATATGGCCCCTGAAAATCCTCTTATACTGGAGAGGGCATGTGGTCATATCCTTACTGCAAGCAGTTCCGCCCTTGAGCTGGCGGGCATAACAGGAAAGACCGAGCCCCTTCCCGGAGGGGCAATAGATCTTGATGAAAACGGCGAGCCCACAGGAGTCATTCGCGAGAATGCCTGCTCACAAGTGCTTTCCATAATGCCGAAGGAAACAGTCGAGAGCATAATGGAAAAGCTCTGCCTTGCTATGGACCATGCCGCGGAATGCGGAGTAACCTCTGTTCAGTCTATGGATATGCGCCCCGGAAAGTGGAGAGAGACATGGGAAGCCTATAAGAGAGTTCAGACGGAAGCTCCTACATTAAGAGTATACCAGCAGGTGAACTTTATGGAGCCCGAGAGTTTTAAGGAATTCATTAATGAGGGCTTTAAGACCGGAGACGGAGATCCCTTCCTTAAGATAGGTCCCTTAAAGATGTTCCTTGACGGAAGTCTCGGAGCAAGGACCGCTCTTATGAGAAAACCCTATAATGACGATGCCTCAACCTGCGGCATCCCTACTATTACAAAGGAATGTCTTGACGAGATGATAAAGACAGCGCAGGAGAACGGTTTCTCTGTAATAGTACACGCTATAGGCGACGGCGCCATAGACATGGCTCTTACAGCCTATGAGAAGGTGATAAAAAACGGCGAGAACCCTCTCCGCCACGGAATAGTGCATTGCCAGATCACAGATATGCCTATGCTTGAGAGGTTTAAAAAGAGCGATATCCTTGCCCTTGTACAGCCCATATTCCTGCACTATGACATGACTGTAGTGGAAGACAGAGTGGGTAAGGAGCTTGCAGGTACAAGCTATGCTTTCGAGACCTTAAGAAAGCTGGGAGTACATGAGAGCTTCGGAACCGACAGCCCCGTTGAGGACCTGAACGCCATAAACAATCTCTACTGCGCTGTGACAAGGAAGAACCTTAAGGGACAGCCTGAGAGAGGATTCTATCCCGATGAGTGCATGGACATATACGATGCTGTGGACGCCTATACATACGAGTCCGCATACGCTGAATTTGAGGAGAATGTAAAGGGTCGCATAAAGCCCGGATACTATGCCGATATGGTAATATTAAGTCAGGATATATTCACCATTCCCTCTGACGAGATAATCAACACCAAAGTGGATGCGACTATAGTGGACGGAAGATTTGTATACGAAAGATAAAATATAATATTATGATGCCGGGGGCAAAAGGCCTGAGTCCGCATGAGTTTTCATGACAGGACCGCAGACCGTGGACCCCCGGCTTCATTTTTCGGAATGATACACGTTGCCTTTACCGACAAATTCGGATTTGTTCAAATACATTGGCATAAACCTATATACAAAATTAAAAAGATATATTACAATCAAGGCGGATAAGCGCACCGAAATGATAATTGCTTCATTGAAGGCGCTCTTTAATTGCAATTAAAATAAAAAATGTGGCAGGTGAAATTATGATCAGGATAATCAGACACAGCTTAAGAGAGTATAAGACTCCGGCCATCATAACGATGGTGCTCGTGATCTTTGAGGGTATACTTGAGTGTATGATACCCTTCACGATAGCTCAGCTCATCACAGGAGTCAGGGCGGCGGATATGTCTCTTATACAGAGATACGGCATAATACTTATAGTCCTTGCCGTGCTTTCGCTGCTGGCGGGTGCCGGAGGAGGAATAGCTTCTGCAGACGCGGTTACGGGACTTTCCAGAAACCTGAGAAAGGACATGTTTGAGAGGATACAGTCATTTTCATTTGAAAATATAGACAAATTTTCCACCCCCTCTATAGTGACCAGGCTTACGACGGACGTTATGAATGTGCAGCAGTCCTTCATGATGATAATCCGTATGGTCATGAGGGCTCCTGTTATAATAATCTTCGCTACAGTCATGTCCTTCAGGATATCGTCAGAGATATCAATGCTCTTTTTGGGACTTATCCCCTTTATGGCAATAATCCTTTTTGCAATAGTAAAGATAGTAATGCCCATATTCAGGAGAGCGTTCCATAAGTATGATGATCTGAACGCATCTGTCGAGGAGAATGTCGAAGGAATAAGGGTTGTAAAGGCGTATGTACATGAGGACCTTGAGATAAAGAAATTTGAGAAGGCCTCAGGAAACCTTATGGCTGACTTTACAAAGGCCGAAAGGATACTTGCGTGGAACGCACCCATACTTCAGTTTTCAATTTATGCTGTCATAACAGTGGCACTTTATATAGGCGCACAGACGATACTCGAGAGTAACGGTTTAAAGCTCAATGTAGGAGGAATATCTTCTATAGTAGTATACGGTATGCAGATACTTATGAGCTTGAACATCCTTTCCATGGTATTTACCATGATATCCATGTCAATGGAGTCCGCAGAGCGTATCGAGGAGATACTTGACGAGGAGCCGAGGATAAAGAATCCTGAAAATCCTGTGTATGAAGTGGCGGACGGAAGCGTTGATTTTGACGATGTGTACTTTGCCTACGGAAAGAATTCCGCAGATGTATTAAAGGATATAAATCTTCATATAGATGAAGGAGAGACCATAGGTATAGTAGGAGGAACAGGCTCCTCAAAGACAACACTTATAAGCCTTATATCAAGGCTTTATGACGTGACTGCGGGACGTGTTCTGGTAGGCGGCAGAGATGTAAGAAACTATGACCTTGACACCTTGAGAGGCGCGGTCTCCGTAGTTCTTCAGAAGAACGTATTGTTCTCAGGAACCATAAAGGAAAACATGCGCTGGGGAAATAAAAATGCGACTGACGAGGAGATCGTTGAGGCATGTAAGCTTGCTCAGGCTGATGAGTTTATAAGTACCTTCCCCAAGGGCTATGACACCTATATCGAACAGGGTGGAACCAACGTGTCAGGAGGACAGAAGCAGAGGCTTTGTATCGCGAGGGCTCTCCTTAAAAAGCCCAAGGTGCTTATACTTGATGATTCCACAAGCGCTGTGGATACCTACACTGACGCACTCATAAGAAAGGCCTTCAGAGAGTATCTCCCCAAGACCACAAAGATAATAATAGCTCAGAGAATATCCTCGGTTGAGGACTGTGACCGTATCATAGTAATGCACAACGGAAGGATAAACGGAATAGGAAAGCACGATGAGCTTTTAAAGACAAATGACATATATCGTGAGGTATATGAATCTCAGCAGAGGAAGGCGGTGGAATAATATGAATAAGACTGAAAAGAAGCCTAAGTCAGCTATGGGTTGGGTGTTCTATGAGATATTCAAGGCCTACCCGAGACTGATGCCCATAACTATAGGATGTATAATCTTAAGTGCAGGAATCACGGCTATACCTTCGGTATTCATGGAGAGGATATTTGCTGTTATAGAAAACGGACTTAATGCAGGCAGCGACTGGCAGCAGCTTGCCGGAGATATAGTTCCCTATATCATGATATTGGGAAGTCTCTATGTATTTTCTCTTATAGTTGCCTCATTCTACAATCAGGCTCTTGCCATTATGGGACAGGGCTCCCTCATGGCCATGCGTAATCAGATGTTCGCATCCATGCAGAAGCTTCCCATAAGATATTTTGACACACATAAGCACGGAGACATCATGAGCTACTATACAAACGATATAGACCTTCTCCGTCAGCTTATAGCTCAGGTAATACCCAACGCCCTCATGCAGGGAACCATTATCATATGCGTTTTCTTCATTATGATATATTACAGTGTGCCCATGGCTTTAATAGTGGTTGCCGGCTCCGTAATAATGACCATAGTCGGAAGGAAATTCGGAACCTCCGCTTCAAGACATTTCATGCGTAACCAGAGATATATGGGCCAGATGGAAGGATATATCCAGGAGATGATGAACGGACAGAAGGTGGTAAAGGTATTCTGTCACGAGGACGAGACTCTTGCGGGATTTGTGGATATATCCGACAAATTCTATCTCGAGTCAAGGAACGGAAACAGATTTGCAAACATGCTCATGCCTATAGTTGCAAATATGGGAAATATAATATACGTTGTGGTCGCGTTCATGGGAGGCTGGTTCCTTCTTACGGGATTTACAAATTTCAGCCTTGGCGGAGCGCCCTTCAGCATTGCTATAGTAGTTGCATTCCTGCAGATGACAAGACAGTTTTCAAATAACATTACTCAGATATCCAGCCAGCTTGGCTTTGTCGTAATGGCTATGGCGGGAGCCGACCGTATATTCGATCTTGTAAGTGAGGAGCCGGAGACAGATGACGGATATGTCGAGCTTGTAAATGCTACGGAAAAGGACGGAGAGCTCACCGAGAGCAATGAGAGGACAGGAGTCTGGGCATGGAAGCATCCCCACAAGGCTGACGGCACCATAACCTATAAAAAGCTTGAGGGCGATGTCCGCTTCTTTGATGTGGACTTCGGATATACTCCTGAGAAGATAGTGCTTCACGACATATCTCTCTATGCAAAGCCCGGACAGAAGGTGGCCTTTGTCGGAAGCACCGGAGCCGGAAAAACCACTATAACAAACCTTATAAACAGGTTTTATGATATTCAGGAAGGAAAGATCCGCTACGACGGAATAAACATCAATAAGATAAAGAAATCCTCACTTCGCCGATCACTGGGAATGGTGCTTCAGGATACCAACCTCTTTACCGGAACTATCATGGACAATATCCGCTACGGCAATATATCAGCCACAGACGGAGAGTGCATAGCTGCCGCAAGGATGGTAGGAGCGGATCAGTTCATAATGCAGCTGCCTGATAAATACAATACCTTCCTTACAGGAAACGGAGCCATGCTGTCTCAGGGGCAGAGGCAGCTCCTTTCCATAGCGAGAGCCGCTGTAGCAGACCCTCCTGTTATGATAATGGACGAGGCTACATCCTCTATAGATACAAGGACAGAGGAGATAGTGCAGAGAGGAATGGATGCTCTGATGCAGGGAAGAACTGTATTTGTAATTGCCCACAGACTCTCTACAGTAAGAAACTCCGATGTTATCATGGTTCTCGAGCACGGCCGTATCATTGAGAGAGGTACGCATGAGCAGCTCCTTGAGCAGAAGGGAACATATTATAAGCTCTATACAGGTGCTTTTGAGCTTGATTAAAAACGGATAAAAGAATAAACATCATAAGAAACATACATCTGAATAAACAAATATCGTAAAATTAAACGACATAGAAAAGTAAAAAGCAGTCTTTTCAGCATATATCGGAGCTTATTCCTATGCTGCTGAAGGCTGCTTTTTTAATTTATCTCATTAAAATAGTAAAATATGCGAAAAAAGGCAAATTCCTATTTAAAAACTATTGATTTATTTTATTTATTATGTATAATTTAGGCATGATTAATTTAATTAAAATTGTTAAAAATTAATCAAAAATAATAAGAATAGGGGGTCGAGAACAATGAAACAAAATCTGTTTAAGGTTGACGGCAGATTTTACTACGGCTGGGTCATGCTTTTCTGCGGATTCATGTCCATGTTTATCTGCTATGTAATCAAGGTAAATTGTACCTCACTTTTTTACACGCCGGTCTGCGAAGAATTCGGAGTGAGCCGAACAGCATTTACTCAGGTAAATACGGCTATGACGGCCACGATGATGATAGGCTCTGTGTTTATCGGAAAGATTTATAAGAAATTTCCGATGAAGTTTGTCCTGACAGGCTGTGTGGCTGTAGCTGCGGTTTGTTACGTTCTTATGTCATTCTCCACAGCTATATGGCAGCTTTGGATACTCGGAGCTGTCCAGGGCTTTGCATGGTCGGGTGCCACAAACCTTCCTGTAACCATTATGGTAAGCAACTGGTTCGGCCCCAAGATCAAAGGAACAGCAATGTCGATAGGAATGCTGGGAAGCGGAGCGGGAGCTCTTGTTTGGGTAAAGCTTATAAATTCCGTAATATCAAACAATGGCTGGAGAGCGGGATACCTTGCTATGGCGGCTGCTCTTGCCATCATGATACCTATAGCACTGATACTTGTTGTCAGCATGCCTACAGATAAGGGCTTTGAGACGAGAGTCGGAGATCCTTCTCCTGAGGAGCTTCAGGCGTCTCATACCGTATCTGCTCAGAAGGCGGGAATCACAGGACAGCAGGCTTTAAAGACCGCCAGATGGTGGCTCCAGTGGCTTGCGGGAATGACGACAATGATAGGTGCTGCCGCATTCTCGGCTCAGTTCGTCGATTACTATACAGGAGTTACAGGGTCAAGCGATCAGGCGACGACGCTTTATTCGGCGGCTCTCGGAACTCTTATATTGGGAAAGTTCCTCCTTGGAGTATTTTCAGACATACTTCATGTAAAAAGAACTTCAGTCATTGCACCTCTTTTCTATGCGGGAGTGTTCGCGTGCATGGCTCTTTCCTCTCAGGATATGATGTTTGCAACGATACTTATACCTCTTTACATGATAGGCGGCGCTGTACCTTCGGTTACACCGTTCCTTGTAACAGCTTATAATTTCGGCGACAAGGAGTACGGAGTAATGAGCGGATGGATGAATATAGCGGGAAATGTAGGCCAGATAGTAGGCCCTACGGTAGCCGCAATTATATTTGATGTGACCGGAACATATAATCTCGCATGGATAATATTCTCGGTTCTTATGGTACTTGTAGCGGTGCTTTACCTTGCCTCAAGCCTTGCCAGCAAGAAGCAGATAGCCGCTATGGGATATACACCCAGTAACTAAGCTGTTAAGGAAAAGTCTGACTTTCGGAGGGAAAAACGATGAAAAATTATTTTGATGTAAGTGGAAAATTTGCTCTTGTAACAGGGGCATCATCAGGTCTCGGAAGACAGTTTGCAGTCTGCCTTGCAGAGCAGGGCGCAAATGTGGCGATACTTGCGCGACGTGTGGAGAAGCTTGAGGAAGTGAAAAAAGAGGTGGAATCCTACGGCGTAAGATGCATAGCTGTTCCCTGTGACGTTACAGACACTCAGCAGATAAAGAATGCTGTTGAGGAGACTGTAAAGGAATTCGGACGAATAGATATACTTATAAACAATGCGGCTGCGGGTTTTGCCACTCCTGCTGTAGAGACTACGGATGAGCTCTGGAGAAAGGTCATCGATACAAATGTCAACGGAGTATTCTTTGTGGCAAGAGAAGTGGGAAAGGTGATGCTCAAACAGCATTACGGAAAGATCATAAATATCGGTTCATTCCACTGCATGGTTACGATGAACGGAGTCCCCAGATCGGGATATTCCACGGCTAAGGGAGCTGTAAACATGATGACAAAGGCTCTTGCGGCCGAGTGGGCAAAGGAGGGCATTACAGTAAACACCTTGGGTCCCGGATACTTCAAGAGCGAGATGGCGGACAAGGTCACAGACGAAAAGTATGACAGGGGTATAAGAGAGAATTGTCCTATGGGACGCCGCGGAAACCCCGGAGAGCTCAACGGAGCAATGATCTATCTCGCATCAGATGCTTCAAGCTATGTTACAGGTCAGCTTCTTCTTGTAGACGGAGGATGGACTATAGTATAATCATAGAAATAAAGCTTTTGGTAACAAGGCGTGCCTGTGCAGTCCCGAAAGGCGGTTTAAGCCTTAAAAGGAGCGCAGGTGCGCTTTTGATATTTTGAGATATTGGGAGGTCTTATGGTTGCACCCTCGGTAACAGGACTTATAATTTTAGGAATAATGATAGTATTATTCATACTAAAGCCGATCCCCGCATCTGCTGCGGGCTGCCTGGGCTGCGCCCTTATGGTACTTTTGGGAGTGGTCGATTTTGAGGCTGCCTTTTCAGGTTTTTCAAACAGCATAGTAATGCTCATGGCGGGAGCCATGGTAGTGGGGATAGCAATGTTTAAGACCGGAGCGGCGCAGATCATAGGGCGCATGGTCATAAAGCTGTCAGGCGGCAATGAGAGAGTCTTTCTCATGGCGTCCTGCATAGTATCAGGGGTATTGTCTATGTTTTTGGCGAATACGGCTATACTTGCCGCATTCATCTCAATAGTAGACAGCGTGAGCAGGACATCCCACAATGTAAAGCAGAGAAATATGGTCCTTCCTCTTGCGTGTGCAGTGATGTTCGGAGGGGCTGCCACACTTATAGGCTGTACTCCTCAGCTTACGGCAAACGGAATAATGAGCGAAATGGTCGGACTGCAAATGGGAATGTGGGATCTTACAGGCCCCGGACTGACATTGTTCGCTGTATTTTTGATATACCTGTTTTTCTTCGGATACAGATACGGAGAAAGGATATGGGGTGACCGCTGTGCCGTGGATATGGGAATAGATGAGGAAAAGATACGTTCCGTTACAGAGGGGCAATTTGATAAATGGAAGGTGGGATTGATGCTCACTATAACCGTTCTTATGATAGTTTCCTATATCACGTCCTTTATTCCTACAGCGTTGACCGCTGTGGCCGCTGCGCTTCTTTGCGTTATATTCGGACTGTGTACGGTTGAGGACATAGAGAAGGAGATGGACTGGAATACTATAGTTTTTCTGGCGTCATGCTTGGGCCTTGCACACGGACTCACTCTTGCGGGATCGGGAGAACTGATAGCGTCCTTTGTATCGGGGCTTTTGGGAGATGTAAGATCTCCGATAATCATATTTGCCGTGTTGGTATTTATTACACTTTTTATAAGTCAGTTTATAACAAATTCAACAGCTATAATCATAACCTTGCCTATAGCCATATCAATGTGTGATCTTTACGGCTTTAATCACATGACATTTTGCATCGGCATCACTCTTGCCGCAAGTATTGCCTGCTGCACGCCTCTTGCCGCGGCACAGATCACTATGACCCAGGTGGCAGGATACGAATTTGCCGACTATTTTAAGTATTGCTTTCCGCTTACGGTGATATGCTATATAGCTATAATTGTGGTAGTGCCGTTTTTCTTTCCTATCTTACCTTTAGCTTAAATAATAATTCTTTTCCTTGACTTGTGAAAGGTTTTGTCGGATTATAACGTATACATTTTGCCGAAGACAAAAAGGTCTGAATGGCAGAATGAAACAGACCGGATAAAGATCACATCATGACAAAGGAGATAAGAATTATGAGAAAAGGAATCAATAGATCGGTGATAATCGCGATGGCGGCAATGCTTTCCGCAGGTATGCTTTCAGCATGCGGACAAAAATCTGTATCAGGCACAGGTGGAGCGGAAAGCGCCGTTACAGCGGAATCCTCAGAGACTGCAGAGAGCGAAACAAATATAGAGCAGCAGCCTGTGGCAAAACACGGATATATTACAGCGGTGGATGAGGAGAAGCAAAGACTGACCTTTAACAGCGAGGAATATGCCGCGGATGATGAGGGAAACTACAACGAAGTGTCTGCGGAGATGATACTCAATTATAACGACAGCACGCCTGTGCTTGATGCAAGCACTTTGAGCCCTGTGGCTGTCTCGGATATTGATAAGGATAAGCCGGTATATGTTTGGACCTCTCAGGCAATGACCATGAGCATCCCTCCTCAGACTGCCGCGCAGGTAATAATTACAAATGTGCCTGATGATGCATCGGCACCTATGTATGTTATAGCCAAGGATGTGGAAAACACCGACGGAGGGATCATAATAACAGATCAGGACGGAGTCACATGGAGAGCTGACGGAGATACAGAGGTGATTCCTTACCTTACAAGAAATATTGTTACTCTTGACGATATAAAGGAGGGTACAAGGATCGTTGTAAGCCAGGGTTCCGAGACGACTACCTCAGGAAGCGAGAGCGCGGGAGATGCTGACGCATATGCGGCCAAGGTGCTCGTATTTGCGGATTGATAATATTGTGAAGGGACCCGAATATATAAAGTAATATAAATATGCAAAGAAATACAAAAAGGTGCAAGGCATAGATGGGGCTTTGCATCTTTTTTGCTGCTTCATATTCGAAATGCTTTACTGTTTCATAGATAAAGTTTTTTGCTGTTTTATATTCGGAATATCTTACTGCCTGAGGCTTGAATCGTTTTTCGGTTGCCAACATATGAAATTCATATATAATATTATAAGGTGAAAACATAAAGGAACAGGAAGTAAATATTTATGATAAATAAATCGGATAAGGTAAAGCATATAAACATTGCCATAGACGGGCCTGCAGGCGCGGGAAAGAGTACTATAGCAAGGCTTACGGCTGAGAAATTGGGGTATATTTATATAGATACAGGAGCAATGTACAGAGCTCTTGCAGTGTATTTTTTGGAGAAGGGTACAGATCAGGATGATGAGGCCGCTGTATCCGCGGCTGTGAAAAATGCGGATGTAAGCATAGAACATATAGACGGGGAACAGCATGTATTTCTGAACGGAAAGGATGTGAGCGGGCTCTTAAGGACCGAGGACGTCAGCGCTGCGGCTTCAAAGACCTCCGCATACAGAGCCGTAAGGGAGCATCTTTTGATGTTGCAGAGGGAGCAGGCGGCAAAGGCTGACGTCATTATGGACGGAAGAGATATAGGGACAGCCATCCTTCCCGATGCAGATCTCAAAATATATCTGGACGCTTCATCCGAGGAGAGAGCAAAAAGAAGACTTGCCCAGCTTAAGGAAAAGGGACTCCCTGCGGAGAGCTTTGGGGATATAAAGAGAGAGATAGAGGAAAGAGACTACAGAGACATGCACAGAGAGGTCTCTCCCCTGAAAAAAGCCGATGACGCCATAGTCATAGACAGCACCGACATGAGTATCCCCGAGGTTGCTGATGAGATAGAACGTCTCTTGGAAGAAAAAAGGAGCGTAAAATAGGATAAAATGGAGATAAAGGTTGCAAAAACAGCGGGCTTTTGCTACGGCGTGCAGCGGGCTGTGGATACGGTATATAATGCTGTTGAGGAGAGCAAAAATGAAAACAAAGCCGCCAAAGCTGGCAGGATATATACCTACGGCCCGATAGTGCATAACGATATAGTTGTAAATGATCTGAGAAATAAGGGAGTCGGGATAATAGAAGATGAGGACAGCTTGAGAAAGATGCTTGATGACGGTTCCCTTCAAAATTCTACAATAATTATCAGGGCTCACGGAGTGGGAGAGAATATATATGATCTCATAAATTCTTCAAAAGATAACATAAAGCTTCTTGATGCCACCTGCCCCTATGTAAAGAAAATACATGAGCTTGTCAGAGATGCTTATCAAAAGGGAGAGCGTATAGTGATAACAGGCTCAAGGTCTCATCCCGAGGTAATAGGCATATTGGGGCAGATAAATAATGACGCTATAACTGTTGAGAATATCAATGAGGCGGAGGCTGTTATACTTCCTGAAAATGAGCCTGTATGTTTGGTTTCCCAGACCACCTTCAACCTTGAGAAATTTGAAGATATAGTTGCTATTTTTCAGAAAAAGCGTTATGATATAAGAGTTTTAAATACAATTTGCAATGCTACCAAACAAAGGCAGATAGAGGCGAGAAGCCTGGCAAAGGAGTCCGATGTCATGATAGTCATCGGAGGAAAGAATTCCAGCAATACGGCAAAGCTTTACGATATCTGCAAAAGTGAATGTAAAAATACTTATTATGTTCAGTCTAAAGAGGATTTGAGTATTGAAGCTGATTCTGTGCGTTGCGTTGGTATTACAGCCGGGGCGTCGACCCCGAAAACCATTATTGAGGAGGTTCTAAATTATGTCAGACATGAGTTTTGGAGATTTTGAGAAGATGCTCGATGAATCCTTCAAGACAATACGTACAGGAGAGGTAGTAACCGGTAAGGTTATTGATGTAAAGCCGGATCGCATCATACTCAATATCGGTTACAAGTCAGACGGCGTTATAACACGTAATGATTATTCACAAGACGCTACTCTTGACCTTACTACTGTCGTAAAGCCCGGAGAGGAGCTCGAGGCCAAGGTCAGAAAGGTAAATGACGGAGAGGGCCAGGTTCAGCTTTCATACAGAGATGTCATTGCCGAGAAGGGCAATAAGAGAGTTAAGGATGCATTTGAATCAGGAGAGGTGCTTACCGCTCCCGTGGTTCAGGTCGTAAACGGAGGCCTTAATGCAGCTGTCGAGGGAGTAAGGATATTTATTCCCGCAAGCCTTGTATCTGATACATTTGAGAAGGATCTTACAAAGTACAACGGCAAGGAGATCGAGTTCAGGATCACTGAATTCAATCCCGCAAAAAGAAGGATAATCGGAGACCGTAAGCATCTCCTTCTTGAGAGAAAGGAAGAGGCTAAGAAGGCTCTTATGGAGAGAATAAAGGTCGGAGATGTTATGGAGGGAACTGTAAAGAATATTACAGACTTCGGAGCATTTATCGATCTCGGAGGAGCCGACGGACTTTTACATATTTCAGAGATGAGTTGGGGAAGGATAGAGAACCCCAAGAAGGTATTCAAGTCAGGTGAGACTGTCAAGGTCATGATCAAGGATATCAATGATGACAAGATCGCCCTTACAAGAAAGTTCCCTGAGGAGAATCCTTGGGCTGATGCCGCTACAGCATTTGCAGTAGGCAATGTTGTAAAGGGCAAGGTTGCAAGAATGACGGATTTCGGAGCATTTGTGGAGCTTCGTCCCGGAGTTGACGCACTCCTTCACGTTTCACAGATCTCAAATGAGAGAGTGGAAAAGCCCTCTGATGTGCTTCATATCGGAGATGAGATCGAGGCTAAGGTCACTGATTTCAACGAGGCGGACAAGAAGATATCTCTTTCAATAAAGGCGCTTAACGCTCCTAAAAAGGAAGAGGTAAAGGACGAGGATGTGGCTGTTGCCTATACCGATACTGATGAGGAGACAGAAGAGCAGTCCGAAGAGTAATGAAAAATTATGAGATAGAGAGGAAATTCCTTATAAAGGAAATGCCTCCTGATTTAGAGAAATATCCGAGGCTTGAGATCGAACAGGGATATCTGAGTACCAAACCTGTTTTGAGAGTTCGAAGAGAAAACGATAATTATTATATGACCTATAAGGGAAAGGGGTACAGCCTCAGAGAGGAGTACAATCTTCCCTTGACCGAGGAGGCCTATGATAAGCTTATCAAGAAGGCTGACGGTGTTATCATAACAAAGGAACGTTATAATATTCCTATAGAAAATTCTTATGAAGACAGCTATGATCTTATAGCACAGGTTGATATATTTCATGGCCCTCACGAGGGTCTTCGTATGGTGGAGGTCGAATTCGACACTATCGAGGAAGAACAATCATTTACTCCGCCGGAATGGTTCGGCGAGGAGGTCACTGAGGATTACAAATACAGTAATTCATGGCTCTCAGAGCATCCGTTTTCTTAACCTGAGGGATATTCTCGGATAAAAGGATAAAAAAAGCATAAATATAGCATTATAATTATTGAAGGTGGCTTGCAAGCCGCCTTCTTTTATGCTAAAATGCATATTTGATTAAATTCGATTATTATGCAAATATTATCAGGAGGTTCATAGCTATAATGAACGTTAAAGTTGAAAACCAGGAAAAGAACATGGCTAAGATCACTGTAGAGGTAGCGTACGAGCAGTTTGCGGACGCTTGTGAGAAGGCCTATCAGAAGAACAAGAATAAGATTTCCGTTCCCGGCTTCCGTAAAGGAAAGGCTCCCAAGAAAATGATCGAGAAGATGTACGGACCTCAGATATTCTGGGAGGATGCTATCGATATAGTTCTTGACGCTACATATCCTGACGCTGCCAAGGAGTCAGGACTTGAGATAGTTTCAAGACCTGAGATAAATGTTGAGAAGATCGAGGTTGATAAGCCTGTTGTATATACAGCTACAGTTGCTGTAAAGCCTGAGGTAAAACTCGGACAGTACAAGGGTGTCAATGTTACCAAGGCTTCATCAGAAGTTACAGACGATGAGGTTGAGGCAAGATTAAAGAGAGTTCAGGATCAGAATGCAAGACTTGTAACTGTTGAGGACAAAGACAGAGAGGTTGCAAAGAATGATATCATAAGCATTGACTTCGAGGGATACATTGACGGAAAGACCTTCGCCGGCGGAAAGGGAGACAACTATCCCCTTACTATCGGATCACATCAGTTCATTGATACCTTTGAGGATCAGTGCATCGGACACAAGGTCGGAGATGAGTTTGAAGTAAATGTTACCTTCCCTACAGGCTACCATTCAAAGGATCTTGCAGGAAAGCCCGCAATGTTCAAGGTAAAGGTCAATGAGATAAAGGTAAGAGAGCTTCCCGAGCTTGATGACGAGTTTGCTTCAGAGGTATCCGAGTTTGAGAAGCTTGATGACTTCAAGGCTGACCTCAAAAAGCAGCTTGTTGAGGAGAAGGAGAAGAGAGCGGCTCAGGAGAACGAGAACAGAGTTGTTCGCAAGGTCGTTGAGGGGGCTGAGATAGATGTTCCCGGACCTATGGTTGAGAACCAGGTAGACCGTATGCTCAATGATTATGCTGCAAGGCTTCAGTCACAGGGAATCGCACTTGACCAGTACCTCAGCATTACAGGAATGACAGTAGAGAACATCAGAGAGCAGATGAGACCTCAGGCTCTCACAACTATAAAGACAAGACTTACTCTTGAGGCTGTAGTAGCAGCTGAAAACATCGAGGCTACAGAGGATGATTTCAATGCCGAGATCGGAAAGATGGCTGAAAACTACAAGATGGAGGCTGACAAGCTTAAGGAGATGATAGGTGAGAACGAGAAGAAGGCTATGATGCTTGACCTCGCTTGCCAGAAGGCTATAGATATGCTTGTATCAGAGGCTGTTCTTGAGGAGCCCAAGGAGGAGAAGACCGAGGAGTCTGACAAATAATATATAAATATACTTTGACTATAATATACGGCATTTTATATCCGGCAGTGCCGGCTGTAAAATGCCGCATAGCACTTAAGGAGGACATTATATGAGCTTGGTACCTATGGTCATAGAGCAGACATCAAGAGGAGAGCGCTCCTATGATATCTACTCCAGGCTTTTAAACGACAGGATAGTATTTCTCGGAGAAGAGGTAAATGAGGTTTCTGCAAGCCTTGTGGTGGCGCAGCTCCTTTATCTTGAGTCCGAGGATCCGTCAAAGGATATCAGCCTGTACATAAACAGCCCCGGCGGAGTTATTACCGCCGGAATGGCGATATATGATACTATGCAGTACATAAAGTGCGATGTGTCCACTATATGTATAGGAATGGCTGCCAGCATGGGAGCATTCCTGCTTGCAGGAGGAGCAAAAGGAAAGAGATTTGCGCTCCCCAATGCCGAGGTTATGATCCATCAGCCCTCAGGCGGAGCTCAGGGTCAGGCGACAGAGATACAGATCACAGCAGAGTGGATCATGAGAACAAAGAAAAAGATGAATGAGATGCTTGCGGCAAACACAGGCCAGCCTTACGAGCGTGTTGCTCAGGACACAGAGCGCGATAAGTGGATGAGTGCCGAGGAAGCTTTGGATTACGGCATTATAGATCACATTATAGAAAAACATAAATAATATTTAAGGAAGATAAAAATGACAACAAAGACAAGTGATAAGGTCAGATGTTCATTTTGCGGAAAAAGCGCGTCACAGGTCAGAAAGATGATCGCCGGATCAAATAATACCTTTATTTGTGACGAGTGTATCGAGCTTTGCTCGGAGATCCTTGAGGAGGAGTTTGCAAAGGGAGACGGCGAGGAGGAGTCGGCAGATCTCCAGACCATCAACCTGTTAAAGCCTAAGGAGCTCAAGGAATTTCTTGATGAATATGTCATAGGTCAGGATGAGGCAAAAAAGGTCCTTTCTGTAGCGGTTTATAATCACTATAAGAGGATACTCGGAAAGATACAGGACATTGAGGTGCAAAAATCCAATATCCTTATGTTGGGACCTACAGGTTCAGGAAAGACATATCTTGCACAGTCCCTTGCAAAGGTATTGGGAGTTCCTTTTGCCATTGCTGACGCCACTACCCTTACCGAAGCCGGATATGTGGGAGAGGATGTTGAGAATATCCTGCTCAAACTCATACAAGCTGCTGATTACGACATTGCGAGAGCCGAGGTCGGCATCATATATATAGATGAGATCGACAAGATCACAAAGAAATCAGAGAATGTATCCATAACGAGAGATGTGTCGGGAGAAGGTGTGCAGCAGGCGCTCCTTAAGATACTTGAGGGAACTGTTGCGAATGTACCACCTCAGGGAGGCAGGAAGCATCCCCAGCAGGAGATGATGCAGATAGATACGACTAATATTCTCTTTATATGCGGAGGAGCCTTTGACGGCCTCGAGAGGATAGTTCAGCAGAGGCTTTCTGCAGGCTCTATCGGATTTAATGCTGAAATAGTAGACAAGAATAATCAGGATATAGATGAGCTTTTGAAGCAGGTCGAGACACAGGATCTTGTAAAGTTCGGACTTATTCCCGAGTTTATCGGAAGAGTCCCTGTTACAGTGACCCTTAATAATCTTGACGAGCCTTCACTCATCAGGATACTCACCGAGCCGAAGAATGCTCTTATAAAACAGTATCAGAAGCTTTTTGAGCTTGACGATGTAAAGCTTGAGTTTACAGATGAGGCGCTTAAGGCTATAGCCCACAGAGCTGTCGAGAGAAAGACAGGTGCCAGGGGACTTCGCTCCATCATAGAAAATGTCATGACAGACATTATGTATGAGATACCCTCTGAGGAGAATATAGGTATAGTTACTATTACAAAGGACTGTGTTGAGAATGATGCGGCTCCTGATATAGTTTACAGAAATATACCTGATACCGATGAAAAACAGGTCGGAAGCATAAGCAGAAACATAGCTGATACCATAAAGAAGATAGCCGGCACGGATATAGCCTGATAACCGGCAAGATAAAAGACAGTCGGAGAAAGTATGATAATAAAGACAGTTGAACTTGAAACCGTTTGCGGAGTTACAAGCAAGATACCTGATAATATTTTACCTGAATTCGCATTCGCGGGGAAATCAAATGTGGGCAAATCAAGCCTTATAAATACCCTGGTAAACAGAAAATCTCTGGCGAGGACATCGGCAACTCCGGGAAAGACTCAGACTATCAATTTCTATAATATAAACGGGGAGCTCTATTTTGTGGATCTCCCCGGATATGGTTTTACAAAAGTCTCAGCAAGCGTAAAGGCTAAGTGGGGTCAGATGGTTGAGCGATATCTCAAGAAGTCAAAGCAGCTTAAAGCTGTATTTCTCCTTGTTGACATGCGCCATAAGCCCACCGGGGATGATGTAATGATGTATGACTGGATAATACACAACGGATTTCATCCCATAGTAGTAGCCACAAAGCGGGATAAGCTCAAGAAAAATGAGATACCCAAGGCTATAAAGCTCATCAGAGAAACACTTAATATGGGCGACAATGATATGCTCATACCTTTTTCTTCCGAGACCAAAGTTGGAAAGGAAGAGATGTACGAGCTAATTGAAAAAATGACAGCTGTCGGAAATCCTGACATGGATACGAAAGTTTCGGAGGCGGTTGAGGATCAGGAAGGTTCGTTGCAATAATAATCGTAGTAAATCGGAGAAGCTGAATTAAAAGCAGCCATCTCCGATTTTTCCTTTCTAAAGTCATGGACATCTTTGAGTCCGGCTACAGGTCATGGACGCTAAATTCAAATAAAGAGAAGTTATATAAGAAATGAGGAAAGGCATTAAAACTGCCGGCTTCAGATCCGTTTCACAGAAGCCTTCAAAGCCACGAGATTGATGCGTTGAGTCAAAGATATGGTAAGAAATAACTGTTATCGGATTGGATCCACATCCTGAGGATAAGAAAAACGGAGCTTATGATCGAATAAATCTATCGGATTTGTCATAAATATTTGATTTAATAGGAATCTCCGGATATAATGAATACGAATTGATACAAAAAGGAGCGCGGCTTTTGCCTCGCTCCTATACGTTTAAATAACCAAAATACTAATTGCTATAAATTGTACTATGGAATGATTTGTTGCTTAATTAAATATCTATTTAATAAGGTCAAGACATTTCTCGGGCTCGGGAGCGTAGAGGGATGTCATTTTTATTTTGTCGTCTATATGTTCTTCTTTAAGCATTTCCTTAAGCACATCCATGAACACGCCGCTATTTTTGATTAACTTGCAAGAGGAAAGGGTATCCTCCAAGCCCTCCCTGCAGTCAAAAGAACCGTACCAGTCCGCAAAGCAGGTGTAGTCAACACCGCAGCTGGGACTTCCATCAACGCCTAACACACCTATTACTTCAAAGAAGTCCTCATTTCTCAAATATTCCTTCATTTGATCTATAACAGGTTTAAGAATATTTCTGCAATGATTTCTGAAAAACACATTGTCAAACTGATTGCTGGTATGTCCCCATCTCCTCGGGCCATACAGGGTAAACTCCGGACAAGGGAGCTGTATTATTTGAATTCCTGAAGCTATAGCCTTGCTGAGAAATCTTAAGCGCAGATCTTCCTCCGCATCTATCTCCTCTTTGTTATACAGAACGACTTTAGAAGCTGTATTAAGTATACAATGAGATACAAATAAAATCTTTTTCATAGTTGGCCTCCTTTTTGATTAAAGAATAAAATTTTACACTTTACAATTCAATAGATATATTAACTAAATTTGTCTGACAAATTTAGTTAAATATCAATAAAAATAGAACAACTGTTCAAAATGACTTGAAATATATTATAGCATTGAATTATAATAAACAAAAATACACAAAATACACACAAGTGTAAATGATAATATATGGAAAAATATACAAAATGAAGGATTTGAAAAATTCCAAATTAAAACATAATCAACCTAAATATATAGAGGCGTATCAAAAGCTTACAAAACTCATAGCAGGGCTTAAGCCCGGTGACAGACTTCCGACGGAAGAGGAGCTAACACAGGATTTCGGGGTTTCAAGAAATACAATAAGACAGGCGCTTCAAGTTCTTCATGAGGATAAAATCATTTACAAGAGAAAAGGCGCAGGGACCTATGTCTCGGGAACACCATATTTGGGGAGGTCTGATATTTCATATTATTGTGATTGCAGAACAACATTGGAAAAGCTTGGTTTTGATGTGGAGGAGGAAGAAATAGCGGTTACTCTCGAAAATGCTGATACCTTAGTAAAGGATTTACTTGAGCCTAATAAATTTTCCTCTATCTTTTATATATCAAAGACATATATTGATAAGCATGATCATAAAAAAAAATATTGCTTCTGTGAGGACTATGTTCCTGTGAATTTAGACTGGGAAATTGATGCAAAAAAAATAGACAAAAAATCATTTATAAAAGAATACGAGAGACTGGGGAGAGCTTCTATCTGCAACATCACGGCAGTGCCTGCCGGGAGTTTTTACGGAACAAAATTAGGGATTGAAAAATATGATCCGGTGTTGGTCCTTCAACAGATCGTTTTGGATGAAAACGGAAATCGTATCTACATAAACAAAACATATATGAATACCAATATTCCCGATTACTCCATTCTTGTAAACAGAAAAGAAGAAAAACTGATGATGTGATATATATAAATAAAATATGTAATGTAACTTAAGTACCGGATATAAAAAAGGTGTTAAAAGACAGAAATATAAATTTTTAAAAAAGGTAAAAAAGTTTAGAGTTTTGATGGGGAACTTTGAACTGAAAATATAAAAACAAAGGAGAAAGAAGTATGGAAAAGAAACATTCAATAAAAGATGATTTTAACATGTTGGCATTATTGATAATACCTGTTGCGGTTGCTGTAAACTTCGTAGGAGGACAGTTGGCTTCACTTTTGAAATTGCCCATGTATCTTGATACCATAGGAACAATATTTGCAGGTATGCTCTGCGGACCTTGGGTAGGCGCTGTCGCAGGAGGTCTTACCAATGTTGTTACAGGTATAGCGAACCCTGTAAACTTTGCTTTCATACCGGTCAACATTATTGCCGGACTTGTTGTCGGCGGTCTTGCCGTTCACAACATGTTTGAAAACTGGTGGAAGGCATTTATATCAACCATAATAATGGCTGTAATTTCCATCATCGTATCAGCTCCCATAGTAGTGCTTGTTTTCGGTGGAGTTACAGGAGGCGGTACCTCACTGATCACAGCTGCAGCTATGGCGGCAGGTGCAAATATATGGGCTGCATTCTTCGGAACAGAGGGTATCTTCACAGTTTTGGACAGAATCATATCTTGCGTTATAAGCTATCTTGTAATCAAGGTTATTCCCCCTCGTACACTTGTTAAGTTCAGGTGCGGAAGCTGCTATATAAAAAAATAATAGGAAATTAAATACAGATAGTATTCCCCATTTAATTACTCTGAATGATGACATAGGCTGTCATAAAAAGGAAATTCTTTGAAAGATAAGGTGACATCCATGGAAAAAACATATACTGAAAAAATTCAAATTCATAAGAAAAATAAGCTTGCAGGACTTTATCCTTCTGTAAAGGCTCTGGTGGTCTTGCTGTACGCTATATGCTGCTTTATTTTGAGCACTGTAAAGCTTACAGAATATGAGCTGGCTTTGCTTCTTATCCCATGGTTTCTTGTGATCCCTGTATTGTGTGCGGCAAGCGGTGCCTTCAATAAGTGCTTGAAGGCATTCAGGGCTGTATCTATAGTTGCGTTGGTTATTTTTCTTGCCCAGTCCTTACTGATACCGGGCGGAGAAACTGTACTTAAACTTGGCTTTCTGAAGGTAAGAGAGCAGGGCCTTCGTACGGCAATAACCCTCAGCTTTATGGTTATGGATATTGCAGGCATATTCGTCTGGATGTTCCAAACAACTGAAAATAAAGAATTTTCCAGAGCTTTGGAGAATTCGGGTATGAATTACAAGGCAACATATGTATTCATATCGACTCTTCAGATGATAGAAATATTGGGTAAGAACAGCAAGACTATAATGAATGCTCAGAGAGCAAGAGGAGTTGAGACTGAGGGTAATGTCATTGTCAGAATGAAGGCCTTCTTCCCCTCATTGGTTCCTCTTGTGCTCGGAGCAGTAATAAGCTCTGAGGAGAGAGTCCTTACTCTTGAGGCCAGAGGCTTCGACGTGGCTTGTGAAAAAACACACCTTTTCAACCTGGAAAAATCAGGGATCGAGAAGCAGGTTACATTTATTGCAGTACTGATAACAATAGTTTTACTGGTATGGAGGATTTATTTATGGATTGCGTAATAGAGCTTAAAAATGTCACATACTCATATCCTCTTACAACTGTACCTGCAATAAAGGACCTGAGTGTGAAGATAGAAAAGGGAAAGTTTTACGGAGTTATAGGAGAAAACGGTTCAGGAAAAACCACATTCTGTGCTCTTTTAAGGGGATTTGCACCGAGCTTTTATAAAGGTGATCTGAGCGGCGAGGTCCTGGTTGAAGGTAGATCCACCCTTGAATATGGGCCCGGAGAGCTGGCTTCAAAAATAGGCTTTGTATTCCAGAATCCCTTCACCCAGATAAGTGGTGTAAAGGACACTGTTTTTGAGGAGGTGGCCTACGGCCTGGAAAACTTCGGCGTTCCCGTCGATGAGATAGAAAAAAGGGTAGTAGAGGTCATGAAGCTTACGGACATTGAGTCTCTGGCTGAAAAGAACCCCTTCGATCTGTCGGGAGGACAGATGCAGAGAGTGGCGCTGGCATCAGTCCTTGTCATTGAGCCTGAAATATTGGTTATAGATGAGCCTACAAGCCAGCTTGACCCTGAAGGTACAGAGAGCGTATTTAAGATAATAAGCAAGCTCAAGGAGAAGAAGAAAACAGTCATACTTGTGGAGCACAAGATCGACCTTATTGCGGAGTACGCCGACGAAGTTCTGGTATTTAAGGACGGAAGCCTTGTGGCCGCAGGAGACAAGCAGGAGATCTTAAGTGATATGTCACTTCTTGAAAAGGGCGTGGCTCTCCCTCAGGTCGCAATACTTGGAAACACATTAAAGGAAGAGGGTGTTCCTCTGAAATACATACCTGTAACTGAAAAACAGGCAGAGGAAGTCTTTTCTGAATTGATAACGGGAAAGGAGTAAAGGAATGAAGGACTTAATACTTAAAGATGTGAGCTTCTCCTATCCCGGAGGATTTTTGGCGGTGGACAATATAAACATGACTATAAAGTCAGGTGAAAACGTCGCCATAGTCGGACAGAACGGGGCAGGAAAGACGACCACAGTTAAAATGATGAATGGGCTTTTGAGACCTACCTCAGGGGATGTGATAATAGGGGATATGAATACAAAGGACTATACCACAGCTCAGGTCTCAAGAGTTGTAGGCTATGTCTTCCAGAACCCTGATGATCAGATATTCCACTCCACTGTTGAGAGTGAGGTGCGTTTCGGCCCTGAAATGGCAAAGCTTTCAAATGAGGAGGTAGACAGCAGGGTAGAGTACGCCTTAAAAATAACAGGAATGGACAAGTTTAAGGAGGAAAACCCCTATAACCTACCTCTATCAATGCGAAAATTTGTAACCATTGCCGCGGTTATAGCGATGGATACAGATGTTTTGATATTTGATGAGCCTACAGCAGGCCAGGATCTTGAGGGAAATAAGAGGCTTTCCGAGATACTTAAAGAACTCCATGAAAAGGGGAAAACCGTAATCACTATATCTCATGATATGGAATTCGTAGCCTCTAATTTTGAGAGAGTTATAGTAATGGCTAAGAAGAAGGTAGTTACCATGGGTACGCCTGAGGAAGTATTTTGGAATTTTGAGGCTCTGGAGAAGGCTATGCTTAAGCAGCCCTATGTCAGCAGGGTATGCAGGGCCCTGGGAGCCAATGGAGAAATCATAAGCATGGATGAAGCGGTAAAATTTTTAAAAAGCAGGTTAAAGAGGAATGCGTAATACTAACTACAAATTGATTGCTTTTTTGGCGTTTGCAATGTATTTTCTCACAGGTGCGGCGTGTATGCTTGTAGGAAGCAGCCTGCCGCAGCTTGTGGAAATGTACGGAAAACCGACAGAGACAGTAGTTCTTTTAGGCTCTGCCTATGCTCTGGGAAGAGTGTCGACAGCCTATATCATGGGAAGACTGGTTGAAAAGATAGGTCCTATCAAGGTTTTGCTCTGCGGAATTATTTTTGTATCAGTTTACTTTATAGGAGTACCTTCCATACATATATTCTTTGTAGGCATGATCTCCGCCTTTTTCGGAGGAGCGGGAATGGCCACTCAGGATACAGTTTGCCCTGTGCTTCTCAGCACTGCCTTCAAGAATAACTACGCAGGCTCTCTGAGCGCGGGCCAGGCACTTTTCGGCTTGGGAAATTTCGCCACACCCTTTATTATCGGTGTGCTGCTCTCATCAGGCACAGAGTTTTTCTATGGGTATTATCTTTTGCTTTTAATACCGATAATCATGCTGATCTGCCTTCCCTTTGTTAAGCTTGACATGTCGGATCATGCAGCTGCCAAGGAGGAGGGGGTAAAGCCTCTGTATGCAAAAAATACTAAAACAGTGATCATCGCAGCCTTTGTTATCTGCGTTGTATACAGCGCTACGGTGAATGCCATCGGCCTTTATACTTCAAGCTATGCCCTTAGCATAGGAGTCTCTGAAGCCTCATCCGCATTTATGCTTACAGCTTACAATATAGGGTGTACAGTAGGCTCCTTTGCATTTGTGATAATTCTTAGGAAAGTAAAGGCAAGGACCGTGCTTATAGCAAACAATGTTATGGCCCTTGTGGCCATTGTTGCGGCTCTTGCCCTCAACAACGTAACAATGTATTTTATTCTCCTTTTCTGTGCAGGATTCTTTTTGGGTGTCCTCTTCAGTGTCATTGTCACTATCGGTACCAGGATAGGTTATAAGCGTATCAGCGTGGCAAGCTCACTGATCGCAATTGCCAGCGGCTTTTCAGATATTCTGACACCCATAGTTACAGGAAGGGCAATAGCGGTATTCGGGATAGGTTTTTCCTATCTGTATGTCATTATTATGATAGTACTTTGCATAGTTGCCGGAGTAATTTTGAAGATGAATACCACTGAGGTAAGGCCGGCAGGACCGGAGGATTAAACAAGGAGGAAACACTATGGCGATTCAGAGCAAGGAAGTAACTAACAGCGAAGGAAAGCAATATCATATTTGCTGTGGAAAGGGTGATGTGGGAAGATACGTACTGCTTCCCGGAGATCCCTTCAGAACTGATATAATAGCAAAGCATTTGGATAACCCTGTACTTGTTGCCCACAACAGGGAGCACAAGACCTGGACAGGAAGCTTAAACGGAGTGAAGGTTTCCGTGACAAGTACGGGAATGGGCTGCCCTTCAACAGCTATAGCTTTGGAGGAGCTGATACACTGCGGAGCCGATACATTTATAAGAGTAGGCACCTGCGGACGTGTATGCCCCGAGAGCTATAATGAGGATCTGGAGGGCTGTATTATCACAGGAGCTGTAAGGGATGAGGGAACAACAGTGCATTATGTTCCCATAGAGTATCCTGCCATGGCGGACAGACATGTGACAGACGCTCTGGCTAAGGCCTGCGAGGCAAAGGGCTACAATTTTGCAGAGGGTATAGCCCAGTCAAAGGATTCCTTCTATGGACAGCACGATCCTGACAGTATGCCTGCAAGTGACAGGCTTCATGAGAGATGGAAGGCTTGGGAGAAGAGCGGTGTCATGGCCTCGGAGATGGAGACCGCAGCTCTTTTCATAATATCCTCCATAAGGGGAGCAAGAGCAGGCGCCATCATGGCATACGGAAGCATGAACGACCATACTATAGATCTGGCTTGCGATGCCATAAAAATATTGATTGAAAACGATAAGAAATCCGGCAAATAAAGTAAGTTTAAATATAGTGAGCCTGATTTTAGGGAGAACAAAATGGAAGCGAGAAAAAAGATTATAATCGATACTGACTGTGGCTCGGATGATGCGATGGCCATTGCAATGGCCCTCAATGATCCCCATTATGAAATCCTTTTTTTTACAACGGTTTCAGGAAATGTTGAAGCTGCACAGGCGACAATAAATACACTTACAACCATAGAATATGCACAGAGCTATGAGCCCCCTGTATATATGGGTGCGAGAAAGCCCTTGCTTAAAAAACTTGAGTGCGCTCATGAGACTCACGGAGAGGACGGAATGGGCGACATAGGCTTGGTTCCGAAGAGACTTAAAGCGAGACCTGAAAACGGCATACTGAAGCTTCTGGAGGCCCTCAGAGAGAGCAAACCGGGGGAGATAGACATCATTGCCCTGGGACCTCTCACAAATATTGCCATAGCTTTAAGGCTTGACGAGGAAGCTGTAAAAAAGGCCGGAAGGATAGTTGTCATGGGAACCGCAGGACTGGGAACAGGAAATGTCAGTCCGGTAGCCGAATTCAACATATGGCAGGATGCGGAGGCGGCAAAGCTTGTGACAGAGTCAGGCCTTGAGAACCTTATATATGTGGGCTGGGACGCTTGCCTTGAGGAGAGCATGCTTTCTCCTGATGAGATAAAAAAGATAAGAGAGAGCGGAAGTATAGGAAAATTTGCAATAGACTGCAACAGAGTGCTTATGGAGATGAATAAGGACAGGTTCGGAGATTATTATCTGGACATGGCCGACCCTGCGGCTATGGCTGCCGCTCTGTATCAGGATTGCATTGAAGCCTGCGACAAATATTACTGTGAGGTGGATGTGTCTGCGGGACCTTCCTACGGAGGCGTCTTGGTTGACAAATACCATTTTTCAGGCAAGGAGCCCAATGCCTATATATGCAGCAAGCTCAAGGCAGACAAGTACAAGGAGTATATTTACAAAACTCTTAAGGTGGAGGATTAACAGCATACAGGAGGTGTTTTCATATGGGAACAGTTAAAGCTAAGTATTTGGTGGGACCTGCAGAGTGCAATGATTGCCATTCCGCACACATTTACAGCACGGATTTTATCAATGCGGTAAGCAATGTTTTGGGCGAAACCATAGAGTGGGGAGAGATAGAGGATGTACAGAAACAGTCGCTTTCACTGTTTTTCATCGCCTCGGGAGGATCAGAGCAGTCATTCCTTAAAATATTCAGAGATTTTAAGGAGCCCTATATACTTATGACAACGCCCGGCTACAACTCTCTGGCCGCATCAATGGAGATAATGGGGTATCTGGAAGAAAACGGATATAAGGGTGAGATCCTTCATGGCACCCCTGAGGCGGTTGCAAAAAGGCTGGCTGAGCTTAAGAGGATAGCTGATGCCAAGGTAAAGCTCTCCAAAATGAGGCTTGGATGTATAGGAGAGCCCGGAGGACTTATAGCCAGCGATGCAGACGGGGATAAATTGCGGGAAAAAACCGGAATGAGTCTTGTTCCTGTTGACATCAATGAGCTCATAAGTGAGTACGGAAAGGGAGGATATCCCGAGAATAAATATACCGAGGAACTGAAGAAAAAGGGATATAAGCCTGAGGAGACGGAGAAGGCTTTGGCGGTATATGGCGCTCTCAAGCGTCTGATAGAGAAGTACAGCTTGGATGCGGTGACTGTCAGATGCTTTGATCTTCTTGATGCTATCCATACGACAGGATGTCTTGGCCTTGCCATCTTAAATGCTGAAGGTATCCCTGCAGCCTGTGAGGGAGATAAGAAGAGCATGATAAGCATGTGTGTGCTGAATGCGCTCACAGGGGGATCTTCATTTATGGCAAATCCCAGCTGCATGGACCCGGAGAAGAATGAGATAATATTCGCCCACTGCACTTTGCCCATAGACATGCCTGACAGATACAGTCTCACCACTCATTTTGAGTCAGGAATAGGTGTGGCTGTCACCTGCGACATAGCGCCTCAAGCCATGACTGTGTTTAAGTGTGACGATAAGCTTGAAAGGCATTATGCGGGAAGGGCACAGCTTATAGAGACCATGCACAGGGATAATCTCTGCCGCACCCAGATGAAGCTTAAGCTTGAAGATGGCACAAAATACTTTGCTTCGGCCCCTATAAGCAACCACCATATGATCTGCAAGGGTGATTATAAGGAGCTTATAGACGAGTTTTTCAACAGTTTATAAATAGGATAGTAAAAAAAAGAAGGCTTCCCGGCTAAGGCCGGGAAGCTTTTTATGTGATAAATAAAACGATTAACTATAATTGAAGATAAAGCTGATATTTGTCTTAAAAACGCTTAAATCAGGTAAATATATACAAAATTATCGAATTATTATTAGCAATATAAGCTAATTGTCTAAATATATATATGGTTGTATAATAAAAACATCAGATTGGTAAAACGTTTATCCAATAGAAAAAAGGAGGGTTTTAGTATGAAACAATGGAATAAGCTTACAATTTTCTTGCTTCCCATCGGTATTGCTGTCAATGTGGTGGGCGGCCAGCTGGCAATTATGCTGAAGCTGCCTGTTTATCTGGATTGTATAGGTACATTCATAGTGGGTTCGCTGTGCGGAATCGTTCCCGGACTTATAGTGGCTGTCCTTACTCAGATACTTAATTCCATCACTTTGCCTACAAATCTTTTGTATATCGAGATAGGTATGCTTTTTGCGGTACTTGCACATTTCTTTGCAAAGTACGAACGTTTCAAGACGATCCCGAGAACTATATTGAACGGAATCCTTGTGGCCTGTGTCAGCTGCTGTCTTGCGGTACCCACTACAGCATTTTTGCTTGGCGGTTTCGTAGGTACAGGCGCATCAGCTATAGTTACTGCCCTTATGGCGGCAGGATGGTCGGTTTTACCTGCAACCTTTGTCAGTGAGTTGGTTACCGAGATGATGGATAAGGTCATCTGCATGATCATTATATTCTTCATTTTGAAGTCAATACCTGAGAGATTAATAGTAAAGCTTCCGAATGCAAAATTCTTTGTTAAGGATCTTGAAGAAGAATAATATGAAGGCAAGGGGGCAGATGCTTCCTTGCCTTTTTAAGTCTTATACTGCATAAGGAGGAAAAGGGATTTCCCGAAGGGAGATACCGAGGATAATAATGGATAATATTACATTTGCTAATCAGTTTTTAAATCCGAGAAAATACGGCAATATTATTTTGGACCTTAATCCTATCAACAGGCTGAATATTTTTGTGGCTCTCGGCATCAGTACCTTTTTTGTGAACAACTATTGGTATGGCTTTGCCCTTGTGCTTTTGTTTTTTGTTATAGCTGCGGTTGCGGGAAGACTTAAGAGATATTTCTCAGTATATTGGAAGGTCCTCTTGCTTTTCGGATTGTTTTTGTTTGTCATAAAGGCGGCGTTCTCGCCGGGAGAGCATATGATATTTCAGCTTGCGGGAATACATATCTCTACTGAGAGCATAAACTCAGCCTTAAGCCTTATCTCAAAGGTGCTTTCCTTTTCGGGAGCCATAGTTTTGTTTGTCCAGACGACCGAGTGGGAGGATTTCACCTATGCTTTGGAACACGCGGGAGTCTCACATGTGGTTTCCTTTGTGGTACTCTCCTCATTTCAGACTATCTCTGATCTGGGAAAGAGCGCTCAGGTCATTATGGAGTCTCAGAAAGCCAGAGGAATAGAGACCGACGGCAATCTCGTAAAGCGCGCAAAGGCATATATACCTGTAATGGGTCCCCTGGTATTGAACGCTATATCAAGCGTGGAGGAAAAATCCATAGCCATGGATGCCAGAGCTTTCTCCGCGCCGGTGGCCCATACACATTTGATGGAGCTTCCGGAAGTTACGAAGTCAGAGAAGGCCTTTGTTGTCTTTATTGATCTGCTGCTTCTTGCAACAATTATCGGGAGGATCGTTATATGGCTTTTATAGAATTGAATGATGTTACTTACACGTATCCGCTGATGAAGGAAGCGGCTCTTAAAAATATAAGTTACAAATTTGAAAAGGGAAAGCTTTACGGTGTAATAGGAGAGAATGCGGGAGGAAAGACGACTCTCTGCAACCTGCTCAGGGGTTTGGTTCCCCATTTCTATAAGGGGAAGCTTAAAGGCAGTGCAACTGTCAACGGAGAAGATATAAAAACAATAGATGTGGACAAACTGTCCACTCAGATCGGATACATTTTTCAGAATCCCTTTACCCAGATAAGCGGAGTAAAAAAATCCGTGTTTGAGGAGATAGCCATTGGACTTGAAAATCTGGGAGTTGAAAAGGGAGAGATAATTGAGAGGGTTTTAAAAATAGCAAAGCTTGTAAATATAGAGAGTCTGCTACAGAAGAATCCCAACGAGCTTTCGGGAGGTCAGAGACAGAGGGTGGCCTTTGCCTCGGTAATCGCCATGGACACAGATACCTTTGTCATAGATGAGCCCACGTCACAGCTTGACCCTGACGGTACGGAAGCGATCTTTGAGATAATACACACCCTGAAGGAACAGGGAAAGACCATAGTCTTGGTAGAACACAAAGTGGATCTTTTGGCCGAGTATGCGGATGAAATGCTGGTCATGAACAAGGGGAATTTGATAGCAGGAGGCCCTACCAAGGAAGTTCTAAGCGATCTTTCTCTTCTTGAAAAGGGTGCAATGCTTCCTCACACAGTGCTTTTCAACCACGAGCTGAAGCTTAAGGGCGTGGAATTGGAACATGTTCCTGTGACAAAAGAGGACTGTATTTCACAGCTTAAGCTGAGGATGAAGTAATTAAGGGAGGAAGACTATGAATCAAATTCTTTTGGAAAATGTGAGCTTTCGCTATCCCAACGGCTTTCTCGCCAATGAAAATCTGAACCTTGCCATAGGTCAGGATGAATGTGTGGCCATAGTCGGACAAAACGGAGCCGGGAAGACCACGGCGGTAAAGCTTATGAACGGCTTAAACAAGCCTACTGAGGGCAATGTGCTTGTCAACGGCATGAACACAAAGGACTACACTACAGCTCAGATAGCCAAATATGTGGGTTATGTATTTCAGAATCCTGACGATCAGATATTTAACCAGAGCGTATACGATGAGATCGCATACATGCCCAGGTATTACAAAAAATCTGAAAAGGAGATCAAAAAGAGCGTCGAGGAAGCTGCGGACATTATGAATATTCGCGTCTTTTTGAAGAGCAACCCCTTTGAGATACCCTATACCATAAGAAAATTTGTCACCATTGCCGCCATACTTGTGACTGAGCCTCAGTATATGATACTGGATGAGCCCACAGCGGGACAGGACCTCAACGGGACAAAGACACTTTCGGATCTTTTGACTGTTCTTCATGACAAGAATATCGGTGTGATCACAATAACTCACGACATGGAGTTCGTGGCTGACAATTTTAAGAGAGTGATAGCCATGGCCCACAAGCACATAATTGCGGACGGAAGTGCAAAGGATATTTTCTCTGACGATGAGGTTATAAAAGAGAGCAAGATAAAGAGGACGGATATGGGTATCATAGGCTCGGAGCTGGGCCTTGGAAAGGATATCCTAAATGCTCGGGAGCTTGTCTCTGCTTTAGACGGAAAGATAAATTAGGAGGAAGCGTATATGGAAAAGGACAGAAGCTGGATACGGGAGACGATAGAAAAGAACAAAGAAAAATATATTGATTGTCTTCTCAAACTCGCCTCCATAGATACTCATGACATAGGTCATGGAATAGAGGGAGGACTGGAGGCCGCAGGGCAGGAGTACCTTATAGAGCTATTTAAGGAGATGAAGGCCGACAGCATAGAGAGAGATCCTCTTAAGGAGGAGAGCATACTGAAGTGCAAAGAGCTGTACCGCGAGGGGAATACAGGACATAATTACGACAATCGCTTCAATGTCTATGCTCAGCTAAAGGGCAAAAGTGAAAAGTCTATTCTGTTTAACGGACATATAGACCATATGCCTGCAGACAATCTGAAGGCCTGGAGCATAGATCCTCTCAAGCCTGAGGTTATTGAAAACAGGATAACAGGCCTTGGTGTGGCCGATATGAAGTCGGGGCTTATGGCTTCCATAATGCCTCCATGGTATTCAGGGATGCCGGAAAGGATTTCCCCATAACCGTAAAATATGCGGCGGTATGTGATGAGGAGGGAGGCGGAAACGGATCTCTCTGTGCTGCCATGAGCGGTGTGAAGGCTGATGCGGTAGTAGTGTGCGAGCCTACAAATTATGAGCTTATAGCCGCCCACATGGGATGGGTATTCTTCCAAGTTGAAGTGGACGGAATAGCAGTACATTCAGGACTTAAGCTTAAAGGTGTGAACGCCATAGAGAAGGCATACCTTATCATGGAGGCAATAGATGAGCTGGAGCACAGATGGCTTTTAAAGTACAAGCATCAGCTGCTTCCGCCGCCCTCCAGCAATGTGGGTGTGATATACGGAGGCGAGGCCGGATCCACCATTCCCGATTACTGCTGCTTTAAGACCTGCGTCCACTATCTACCCGGTCTCATGGATCATGATCAGGTAGTAAAGGAATATACGGATGCCATCTTAAAGCGCTGCGAGGGCGATGAATGGCTCAGCGAGCACAAGCCTAAAATAAGTATATATCAGACGGGAAATCCTTTTGAGATGGACCTTGATCATCCCTTCGTGGATGCATTTAAGACAGCTTACGACAAGGCCATGGGACATCCTGTAAAGATCGTAGGCTCTCCTGCGGGATGCGATTCCAGGACCTGGAGAAACATAGTAAAATGCCCTACTCTTCAATACGGACCCGGATCCTTGGAACAGTGCCACGCTGTGGATGAATATGTCACTGTGGAACAATATTTGGACGCTATCAATATTTACGTCAACCTGATCCTTGAGTGGGCTGAGAAAGAATAATGGGAAACATTATATTAAGGGGAGGCTACCTTATTAACCCCTCGGAGAATATATGCGGAGAGAGAGACCTTCTGATATCAGACGGGCATATAGAGGAAGTAGGCTTCGACATACAGGCTGAAAAAGGTGACCGGGTGATCGACTGCTCTCATTATGAGCTGTGGCCCGGCCTGGTGGATATGCATCTGCATGTGGCGGATCTGTTTGAGATAAGCACAAACACAGTCTACTGCGCAGCTCAGGACGGCGTGACTACAGCCCTGTCTCCCGGGGCAGGGAACACCTTTATGGCTCCTGCTCTTTTGGGAGCTGAGACAGACAGAGGATTGCCCATAAATGTCGGCGTATATCTGGGAGCGATCAATGTCTTGGGCTCACAGCTTGATGATGAGGAGCTTATAGCCCTATTTAAAGGGGAACTTAAGGACGAGCTGAAATGGGAAAAGCTTTCCCACAACAGATTTACCAATTCCTTTGCCCAATACTGCATAGGCCTTAAGGAACATATGGGGCATTTCCTGCTGACTGATGAGCAGATAGAGAGACTGTATCATATCACCTCTGAATCAGGCCTTGTATTTATGTCACATACGCAGGATCCTGAACACTCGGCCCGTCTGGTTGAGCTTTCAAAGGGAAGACAAATACATCTGGGCCATACAAACGCGGCAGGCTGCGGCACTCACGCCGAGGCTGAAGAGGGGATGAAGGCTGTGATCGGCCTATGCAAACACCCCAATGTCACAGGCGAGTTTGTGACTACCATGCTGAGGAGAGGTCTGGGGAATCTTGAGGGACTTAAGATGACAAAGGCTTCAAGGCAAAGGGCATTGGACGCACTAAACGAAAAGATTGTGGACATACTTGTATCTGACGGACAGAACCAGTCCACCATGAAAGGCTTTGGGGATACGAGAGACAATATTCCATGCATATTGGAGCTGGTTGAGGAAGGTGTACTTGATAAGTCGGCCGCAGTTGCAGCTATGACTTCAAATCCCTGCAGGTACTTGGCTGAAGTAACCGGCTGCGATGAATGGAAGTGTAAATATGGAACCCTGAGGGAGGGGGCCTACGCCAATATTTTGATAGTCGATACGGAAAACAAGAGAGCTTCCTACACTATAACCAACGGAGAGCCGGTTTCCTTTGAGGGAAGATACATAAGAGGACACGGATACGCCGGAAACTGGGTGAGCAGGTTCGGAACATCAAGAACGGGTGTGGGCGATGCACCTATGTATTCAACTGACAATTGATTTATCGTCATAATGACATATATAAAAGATTATTTGCTAAGGAGAAAAAAGATGAAAAAAGTATTATTGGCCGGAGAATCATGGATGAGCTATACAACTCACGTTAAAGGCTTTGACAGCTTCTACACATCTGTCTATGAGACAGGAGAAAAATGGCTTGTTAAGGCCCTCAAAAACGGAGGATATGATGTGACCTTTATGCCAAACCATATCGCTCCTGAGGAATTCCCCTTTGAGGTGGAGGAGCTTAACAAATATGACTGTGTCATACTCTCGGACATAGGAGCCAACACACTGCTCCTTCCCCCTGCGACTTTCAGCAGAAGCGAAAAGATGCCTAACAGGGCAAAGACAATAAGGGACTATGTATTAAATGGAGGAAGTCTTCTTATGGTAGGCGGATACCTCACCTTCTCAGGAGTCGATGCAAAGGGAAAATGGCATGATACTGCAGTCCAGGATGTGCTTCCTGTCGAAGTCCTCACGGTCGATGACAGAATGGAGCACTGTGAGGGAGTAAAGCCTGTGACTGTAAAGGAGCATGAGGCCCTTTCCGGCGTGACAGGTGAGTGGCCTGATGTGTTGGGCTATAACAAAACCGTGGCCAAACAGGATGCGGACGTTGTGGCGACAGTTGAGGGTGATCCCTTTATAGCCTTCGGAAGCTACGGAAAAGGCAGAAGCGCGGTATTTACGACAGACTGTGCTCCTCACTGGGCTCCTCCGGAGTTCTGCGAGTGGGAGTGCTATGACAGGCTTTGGCAGGGTATCGTTGACTGGCTGACGAAAGACAGATAAGCTCCCCTTAGGGGATTAGTTAAAAAGTCCTTCTCAATCGACGGAAAGATAAATTTAGTGTGGATTTTGGGGAGTTTCATTTTGACTGAATGCTCAAATACGGATATACTTAATAGTAACTGAAGCGCGCATAGATTTGAGACAGACTCCATTAAAATAACAAATTTAACCGGAGGCCGATACTTTGAGAACGACAATTAAAGACATTGCAAATTACACAGGCTTTTCTGTGGCGACTATTTCACTTGTCCTTAACAACAAAGCTGAGAAGATTCCGGATAGTACGAAGAAAAAGATAAAGGATGCAGCCAAGGAATTAAACTATCACCCCAATCAGGTGGCCATAGGTCTGGTAAAGAAGAGGACTCAGACCATAGGGCTTGTAATCTCGGATGTGAGCAATACCTTTTTCTCCATGCTGACCAAGGGGGTGGAGGACACCTGCAGGCAGCAGGGGTGGAACCTGATTTTGTGCAATACAAATGACGACCATGAAAGAGAACTTTCCTACATACAGGTATTGGCTGACCAGGGGGCGGATGGTATACTGTTTTGTATGTCAAAAGACAGTGATAAAAAGAAGACACAGGAGAGCCTGCAGCTTTTAAAAAGTCTTAAGATGCCTTTCATAATGATAGACAGGTATATAGAGAACGCAAACTGCAGTTCTGTGGTCGTGGATCATATGAAAGGCGGATATATTGCCACCGAATATCTTTTGGAGTCCGGTCACAGAAGGATAGGCTGTATAACAGGACCCAACAATCTGGAAGACTCTATGGAGAGACTGAGAGGCCATCAGAAAGCTCTTTGGGAATATGGTGTACCCTACGATGAGAGATTGATCTTTGAGGGGAAATATGACAGGGAGAGCGGAGAGAGGGCTGTAAAGTATTTTCTCTCAAAAAATATAACAGCTATATTCTCCTTTAATGACATGTCGGCATATGGGGCTTACCATGAATTAAAAAAGCACAAGATAAAAATACCGGATGAGATCTCGCTTATAGGATATGATGATATATTCTTTTCCGAGATATTGGATGTACCTCTTACGACTGTGAGGCAGCCTGTCTATGATATGGGGGTTGCCGGAGCAAAGCAGCTTATAGAGGAACTGGATAATAAGACCGAGAGCTACAGGAAGATCCTGTTTCAACCGAAACTCATTATAAGAGACAGCGTCGCAGATCTTTTGCATACATAAATAAACTTACATAGGTTTTTTGGACTTGAAAAATAAAAGGTGGAGGTGTTTGCTGTAATGAAGATCCTTAATTTCGGCTCATTAAATATTGACTATGTCTACAGACTGGATCACATAGTAAAGAAGGGGGAGACAATATCCTCCGAATCTCTCAATGTTTATTCCGGAGGAAAGGGCCTCAATCAGTCTGTTGCCTTGGGAAAGGCGGGGGCAGAGGTCTATCATGCCGGCGCCATCGGAGATGACGGAAAGTTTTTGACAGAGGTGCTGAGGGCTGCCGGAGTAAATACTGATCATATCAAGGTGCTCACAGAGGTCAGGACCGGAAATGCTATCATTCAAAACGACAAGGAGGGCGACAACTGCATAATCCTCTACGGCGGTGCCAATCAGGCTATAACCGAAGAGTATGTGGATTCTGTGCTTTCAGACTTCGGCAAGGGTGATTATATAATCCTTCAAAACGAGATCAACAACATGGATTATATAGTTAAAAAGGCTCACGACGCAGGGATGAAGACTGTTCTCAATCCCTCTCCTATGAATGAGAAGATCCTAAAGCTGCCGTTAGAGTATATTGACTATTTTATCTTAAACGAGATAGAGGCGGCACAGATATTGGGACTTTCTGAGAGTGAGGCAGCTGAACCTGACGGAGAAAAGCTTATAAAAATGCTGGGGGAGAAATATCCGGGGGCATGCATAGTGCTGACCTTAGGGGCGGCAGGCTCTGTCTACACCGACGGAAGCGTGGTGATTAAACAGCCTATATTTAAGGTTAAGACTGTGGACACCACCGCTGCAGGAGATACTTTTACAGGATATTTCTTTTCTGAGATCACGAAAAACGGAAATGATAGCGAAAGCGTTAAAGAAGCCATGAAAAAGGCGGCCGCAGCCTCAGCCATCGCTGTATCAAGGCCCGGAGCAGCTCCGTCTATCCCCGAACCTGACGAGGTAAGAGAATTCTTGTATGAAAAACTTTGATGTATTGCTTTGGGATGTGGATGGGACCCTTCTTGACTTTCAAGCCGCGGAGAGGGCAGCCATAAGAAGCCTGTTTCATGAGTTCGGAATAGGCGAGTGCAGCGACAGTATGCTTTCGGAGTACTCCATGATAAATAAGAAATACTGGGAGATGCTTGAGCGAGGGGAGAGGACAAAGAAGGAGATCCTTGTCGGAAGATTTAAGGAATTCTTTGACCGGGAAGGCATTGACAGCTCCATATCCTCAGATTTTAACGACAGATACCAGCTGAGTCTTGGGGATACTGTGGCCTACTGCGATAACAGCTATGAGCTTGTTTCATCCCTCAAGGGACTTATCCCCCAGTATGTGGTTTCAAATGGGACAGTGATCGCCCAGACTAAAAAGCTCAGGACATCAGGCTTTGACAAGCTTGTGGACGGAGTCTTCCTCTCTGAGGATCTGGGCTTTGAAAAACCGAGAAGAGAATTCTTTGACATAGTCATGGAGAGTATAGGACAGCCTTCAAGAGACAGGGTACTTGTGGTGGGGGATTCCCTCACAAGCGATATTTTAGGCGGAAACAATGCCGAGATAAAGACCTGTTTTTATAATCCCTTGAGGGAGCCGAACAGGACCGCCGCCATACCTGATTATGAGATAAGGGATCTCAATGAAATCCTTGGCATTTTATAGGATATATTTATGCTTTGCAGGCTTTTAACGCTCATTTTTTGATCAGTTTGTTCTATTGACATTCACTGACACTGTTAATATAATAAAAATCGTAATCAAACATTTCTAAAGCGTTGATGAGGACAGTAGCACTGCGGATTGCCACAGAGAGAGATGCCGCGGCTGAGAGCATCTTGCATGAAGCCTTGTGAAGACCACCTCGGAGCGTCCCTTAATCGGGAACGGTGATTCCGTTATAATCTGAATGAGAGGTGCATTTCCTTTATGGGATATGTGCAATAAGGGTGGAACCGCGATTAATATCGTCCCTTACTACTTAATTGTAGTAGGGGATTTTTTGTATTCGGTGAATTTGCTTTATACGATAAAGTACAAGGAGAAAACCGCACTACATAAAGTCCCCGAGGAAAAGAGAAGATCAAAAATCGGAGGAAAAACAAATGGAAATGAAAAAATTGACTATGCATGACGGCAGCATTAAGGAAGTTGCTGAGGACGATCCTTTATACCTGAGCACCTTAAGACACAGCTGCTCGCATATACTTGCTCAGGCTGTAAAGAGACTTTGGCCTGAGACAAGGCTTGCTATAGGCCCCTCTATAGCTGAAGGCTTTTATTACGATCTTGATTTCAAGGAGCCCATATCGGAGAATGATCTCGGAAAGATAGAGACCGAGATGAGAAAGATCGTAAAGGAGAACCTTAAGATCGAGTACTTCACTCTTGAGAGAACAGAGGCTGTAAAGCTCATGGAGGAGAAGGGAGAGCCTTATAAGGTTGAGCTTATAAACGATCTTCCTGAGGGAGAGCTCATAAGCTTCTTTAAGCAGGGAGAGTTTACCGATCTCTGTGCAGGACCCCACCTTCAGACCACAAGAGAGGTCGGAAAGGCCTTCAAGCTTCAGTCACTTGCGGGAGCATATTGGAGAGGCTCCGAGAAAAACAAAATGCTTACTCGTATATATGGTACAGCATTCGCCTCAAAGGAGGAGCTTGAGAAGTACCTCACCATGCTTGAGGAGGCAAAGAAGAGAGACCACAGAAAGATAGGCAAGGAGCTCGGGCTCTTTATGTTCCATGAGGCAGGCCCCGGATTCCCCTTCTTCCTTCCCAACGGAATGACATTAAAGAATGCTCTTATCGATTACTGGAGAGAGGTTCATCACAAGAACGGATATGTTGAGGTATCTACACCTATAATCCTTAACAGAAAGCTCTGGGAGACCTCGGGACACTGGGATCATTATAAGGAGAATATGTATACGACTGTTATTGACGGCGAGGACTATGCTGTAAAGCCTATGAATTGCCCCGGAGGAGTTTTGGTATATGCATCAGAGCCCCGTTCATACAGAGATCTGCCCATGCGTGTGGGAGAACTGGGACTTGTTCACAGACATGAGAAGTCAGGACAGCTCCACGGACTTTTCAGAGTTCGCTGCTTTACACAGGATGATGCTCATATCTTCATGATGCCTGAGCAGATAAAGGATGAGATCCTCGGAGTCATCAAGATGATAGATGACCTTTACTCGCTCCTCGGATTCAAGTATAAGGTAGAGCTTTCCACAAGGCCCGAGAATTCCATGGGATCTGATGAGGATTGGGAGCTTGCTACAAACGGACTTAAGGGAGCTCTTGAGGCTGCAGGCATTGACTATGTTATAAATGAGGGAGACGGCGCATTCTACGGCCCCAAGATAGACTTCCATCTTATAGATGCTATAGGAAGAGAGTGGCAGTGTGGAACCATACAGCTTGACTTCCAGCTTCCTCAGAGATTTGAGCTTGAGTATACGGGAGCTGACGGAGAGAAGCACAGACCTATTATGATACACCGTGTTATCTTCGGATCTATAGAGAGATTTATCGGAATCCTCACAGAGCATTTTGCAGGAGCATTCCCCGCATGGCTTGCACCCGTTCAAGCAAAGATACTTCCTATTTCTGACAAGTATATCGACTACGCTGATAAGCTCTACAAGGAGCTTGATGATGCGGGAATACGTGTTGCCGTTGACCACAGAGCTGAAAAGATAGGCTACAAGATAAGAGAGGCACAGAAGGAGAAGGTTCCCTACATGCTCGTTGTTGGAGAGAAGGAGGAAGCCGACGGCACCGTTTCTGTCCGTAAGAGAGGAGAGGGAGATGTAGGTGCAAGATCTGTAGCTGACTTCATAGCCGATCTCAAAAAGGAGATAGCCGAAAAGAGATAATTTTTTAGAATAATCAAAGCTTTTCCGTTAAAGCCACTGCGTTCGCATTTGTCTTTTAACTTACCTCACTTTTTTAAAACTCGGAAACCGAAGGTTTCCTCAAACAATTGAAAAAGTTCGAAGTTAATAAGACTAATGTTCACTTCGTAAACGGCTTAATTCACGGAAAAAGTCTTTGATTATTCTGAAAAAAGTAATTGACTTTTGGCTCGGGATATAGTAAAGTAACTGTGTTTTGAAACAACAAAGAAGACTTTCCGTCTCACCTTGGGTGTGATGCACTCGGGTAAATAGTGGATTCATTACATGCAGGCCTTTATGATGGCCCTGAGATGATGAGTGTGCACTTACGAGCGGATATGTCTGTATCCGCTCTTTCTTATTATTACCATGACAAGAAAGAGACGGTTCTCAAACCGATAGCTTCAATATATTTAAGGGAGGTGTGTTAACATCAGCGATATCAATGTACAAATCAACGAGCAGATCAGAGACAAAGAGGTAAGAGTCATCGGGGAAAACGGTGAACAGCTCGGAATCATGTCGTCTCAGGAGGCAATGAAGCTTGCTTATGATGCGGAGCTTGACCTGGTCAAGATCGCGCCTACTGCCAATCCGCCTGTTGTAAAGATAATTGACTTCTCAAAGTATCGTTACGAGCTCAAGAGAAGGGAAAAGGAACAGAAGAAGAAGCAGAAGACCATTGAGGTTAAGGAAGTACGTTTATCACCTAATATTGACACAAATGACCTTAACACGAAAATATCGGCAGCGAGAAAATTCCTTGAGAAGGGAAATAAGGTAAAGGTTAATCTGAGATTCAGGGGACGTGAGCTGGCTCGCATGAACCAGTCCAAGTACATCCTTGAGGACATAGCCGAAAAGCTTTCGGATGTGGCTCAGGTGGACAAGCCCGCAAAGACAGAGGGCAGAAGCCTTGTACTTATTTTATCCGCAAAGAAGTAAATAATCATTTAGGAGGATACAGAAATGTCAGTTAAGTTAAAGACAAAGAGAGCTGCTGCAAAGCGCTTTAAGAAAACAGGAACCGGTAAATTAGTAAGACATAAAGCTTACAAGTCACACATCCTTACCAAGAAAACAACAAAGAGAAAGAGAAATCTTCGTAAGGCGACAACTGTAGACGCTACAAACGTAGCAACAATGAAAAAGGTACTGCCTTATCTGTAAGATTTGATTTTTTGGAAGGAGGAAGATTACAATGGCAAGAATCAAGGGCGGATTAAACGCAAAGAAGAAACATAATAGAGTACTTAAGATGGCTAAGGGCTACAGAGGCGCACGTTCAAAGCAGTATCGTGTTGCAAAGCAGTCTGTAATGAGAGCTCTTGCTAATGCATACAGAGGACGTAAGGAGAAGAAGAGACAGTATCGTGCTCTTTGGATCACACGTATCAATGCTGCTGCAAGAATGAACGGCATCAGCTATTCACAGCTTATGCACGGACTTAAGACAGCAGGCATAGACATCAACAGAAAGATGCTTTCAGAGCTCGCTGTTTCAGACGCTCAGGGCTTTGCAAAGCTTGCTGAGATGGCAAAGTCAAGCCTTAACAAGTAATAAATATAAATTCATCACCTGCGGCAATAATGGCGCAGGTGATTTGTCTATAGAAGGAAATACGGGTCGAAATGAGCACAAATAACACGAATGATCAGGAGAATACAGCTCTCCCGAGAAATAAAAAGATAGATGACGCATATGCAGCCTATGTGGCCGAACAGAATAATATGCGAATAAGGTCTGACGCGAAATCGCTGGTTTTTGTTGTGATAGCCAGCGTTATCATGGCTGCAAATATAAATTATTTCATAAATCAGGGAGGCTTGCTCCCCGGAGGAGCCAACGGAGTGGCTATACTGCTCCAGAGGGTAGCAGATAAATTCTTGGGAGTGGAGATACCTTTTTCGGTACTCAGCTTAAGCATAAATGCGCTTCCCGCTTATCTTGCATTTAAGACAGTTGGAAAGAAGTTTACAGCCTATTCGTGCATATGCATTGTACTCATGTCCTTTATGACGGACCTTATACCTGCGCCTAAGGTACCTGTGACAAATGACAGACTTTTGCTTTCTGTTTTCGGAGGTATTATAAACGGCGGAGCGATCAGCATGGTACTGAACAGCGGAGCATCATCAGGGGGATCTGACTTTGTTGCTATGTATTTTTCTGTAAAGAAGGGAATATCCACGTGGAACTATGTTTTGATGTTCAATGCGGTCATAATCCTTATATCAGGCTGCATCTTCGGAATGGACGGAGCCCTCTATACTATAATATTCCAGTTCTGCCAGACCCAGATGCTAAACACATTCTATAAGAAGTATTATAAAAAGACAGTGTTTATTATCACCGACAAGCCTGATCCTGTAGCTGAACAAATCATGTCAGTTACCCACCATTCGGCAACTGTATTCAAGGCTGAGGGCGCATACACCCACAAGGATCACTATGTGGTTTACACCATACTTTCAGCGGACGAGATGCATCAAATAAGGAGATGCATACGAAATGTGGATGCAAAGGCTTTTATCAATGTAATAAACTCCGAGAATGTATTCGGAAACTTTTTTATAAAGCCTGTGGGTTAAAATTTTGGCTGAAAATAAAAAATAGGCTGAAAGATAAAAAAGTTGCCGGAAAGATAAAAAAGTGCTTGCAAAAATGTAAAAAATATTGTAATATAATCTGCGTTGCGGAAGTGTCGGAATTGGCAGACGAGCAAGACTAAGGATCTTGTGCCCGTTTAGGGCGTGTGAGTTCAAGTCTCATCTTCCGCATTATTTTATGCAGAAGTGGCGGAATTGGCAGACGCGCACGGTTCAGGTCCGTGTGACAGCAATGTCATGAGGGTTCAAGTCCCTTCTTCTGCATTGCGTGAGTTTAGGGATCGCTATGAGGCGGTCCTTTTTTTTTCCTAAAAAACTGTAATAATACATTAATATAAAATTTATTGTTTTAAAACTTATACAATTGTATAATTTTTACAGAAGATAATATGGGGGAAATAATATAACCTATACAAAACAGAAAGCGAGGGGTATTTATGAAGAAATGGACAAGGATAATGCTTATGGCTTCCGCTATGAGCTTTGCCGCGGTAATGACTTCATTTGCCGCAACAAGGATAGGAAGCGTTACTATAAGCGCTACGGCAGATGATGATGAGCCTATGAATCCGGGAGAGTGCGCTGACCCTTATTTTGATTCTACCGGTCATGGCTATGAGATCAGTAACTATGATGACCTTGACAGTGACAACAGCCCTGCAAAGACTCACACCTATGAGATAACCATAGACGCCTATGACGGATACTATTTCAGCGGAGATGTGGGGGTAAATTATACAGGTATTACCGAGGTCACGAGAAAGAAAATTGAGGATGACGGAAATACTCTGGTATTAAGGGTCGAGGCTTACCCCTACTATATGTTCCCGAAGCCTGAAAATCTGAATATTAATAAAGGTGATGAACGCTTCACTTGGGATGAGGTACGCTATGCTGATAAGTACGAGTACGTCATAGACTGGACAGACGATGACGGCGACGAGCGCACAAAGCACGGAACCACTTCAAAGGAATATGTTGACATATCTTCATATATCGGAAAAGGTCGTGATATTGACGGCGCCGCTGTCAGGGCCACAGGAGACGCGGACAATAACCCGAGGACTGCCGACGGAGAATGGGCAACGATTGGCGATGTCGACATAAGCGACTATGAGGATGATTTTGACGGATGGTCCGATGCTGTGGGTAATGCGGGAAACACATCCGGAAATTCCACAGGCGGACAGAGCAATAACTATCAAAACAACAATTATGCGGGCAACGGACAGTGGGTTCAGGACCTGATGGGAGGCTGGCACTGGAATACTCCTAACGGCTATGCTGTAGGTTGGGTAAATGACGGAACAGCTTGGTATTACTGCAATCAGTCCGGAACGATGCTTACGGGCTGGATAAATGACGGCACAGGCTGGTACTATTGTGACGGCTCGGGAAGGATGCTCACGGGCTGGGTATTTGACGGCTCAAACTGGTATTACTGCAATACATCGGGACTTATGCAGGTTGGCTGGATCTTTGACGGCTCAAACTGGTATTATCTGAATCCTACATCTGCAGGGGCACCTTACGGGGCTATGCTTACGGGCTGGAGATCTATAGCCGGAAACACATATTATTTCAACCCCGTATCAGGCGGCATGCCCTATGGAGCAATGCTTACAGGATACCATGTGATAGACGGAGTGGGATATCAGTTTAATCAGTCCCATGACGGAACTTATGGAAGGCTCATGTAATTAATATGATAATACCTATATAAAAAATAGGAAAATGTTCGGAAATTGCAAAAAATAATGCAAGATTCCTGATATTATGCTAAAATAAGCGCTGTGGGTAACCACGGCGCTATTTTAAAGAGAGGAGTGCCGCGTTTTGCGGCGTCTTAGATAAATGTTGAAGCTTGAAAATATCAGATATGAAGTCGCTGATGAAAAGGGAAGCGACAAGGAGATTTTAAAGAATATAACACTTGATATTCCCGAGGGGAAATTTGTGGTCATCACAGGCCCCAACGGCGGGGGTAAATCAACTCTTGCAAAGATAATAGCGGGAATTTATAAGCCTGCCGACGGAAAGATTTTTTTTGACGGTGAGGATATTACGGATTGCAGTATAACCGACAGAGCAAATAAGGGTATAAGTTTTGCGTTCCAGCAGCCTGTGAGATTTAAGGGTATAGAAGTGCTTGATCTCATAAGGCTTGCCGCAAAGGATAAGAACCTTACTCCCGCAGATGCCTGCAAGTATCTCAGTGAGGTGGGGCTTTGCGCGAGAGATTACATAAACAGAGAGGTGGATGCTTCGCTTTCCGGAGGCGAGCTTAAGCGTATAGAGATAGCTACAGTCCTTGCCAGAAAATCAAGGCTTACCGTATTTGATGAGCCTGAGGCGGGAATAGATCTCTGGAGCTTCCAGAACCTTATAAAGGTATTCGAGCACATTAAGGAGCTGACAAAAGGAACAGTAATAATCATCAGCCATCAGGAGAGGATACTTGATATTGCTGATGAGATAATAGTCATAGAAAAGGGCGAGATCGCTTCAAAGGGCTCGAGAGATGAGATACTTCCGGGAATCCTCGGCTCGGATGCCGCAGTATCCATGTGCCATGTTCAAAAAGAAGCTATGCCCCGCGTATAAATAATCAACAGACCTGCATTTTTGGAGGACAACATTAATGATGACAATAGATGATATAGAAAAGAGGATATTGGCCGAGGTGGCCGATATCCACAAAACACCTACAGGAGCTTATAACATCAGATACAATGGCAAAGCTCAGAGCAGAAATTCGACAGAGAATATAGTCATAAGCTCAAAGGAAGACGGTACGGGAATCGATATAAGGATAAAGGACGGAACAGTGAATCAGTCCTGCTGTATTCCGGTTGTCATAGCAAAGACGGGCCTTAAGGACGTTGTGACAAACGATTTTTATATAGGAGAAAACTGTGATGTTCAGATAGTTGCAGGCTGCGGTATCCACAACTGCGGAGATCAGGACAGTCAGCATGACGGACTTCACAGATTCTTTATAGGAAAGAATTCAAAGGTAAAGTATGTTGAGAAGCACTACGGAGAGGCGGACGACGGAAGCAAGGGCGGAAATATAATGAACCCTGTTACGGAGATATATCTCGATGAGGGTGCTTTTATGGAGATGGAGTCCACGCAGATAAAAGGAATAGACTCCACAAACAGAGTCACGAAGGCTGAGATAAAAAAGGACGCGAAGCTTATTGTGAGAGAGAGACTTCTTACAAATGGCACGCAGGAGGCCGAATCCAGAATAGACGCTGATCTTATAGGCGAGAATTCCTCAGCAAATATCATCAGCCGTTCCGTAGCTACAGACAAGTCAAAAAGTGTGTTTTACTCACGCATAGTAGGAAAGGCTCCCTGCTCCGGGCACAGTGAATGTGATGCCATCATAATGGATGACGCCAAGGTCTTGGCTCTCCCCGGACTTGATGCCTTAAGCCCTGATGCGGCGCTCATTCATGAGGCTGCCATAGGAAAGATAGCGGGAGAGCAGCTCATAAAGCTTGAAACTTTAGGACTTACGCCTGAGGAGGCGGAGGCTGCTATAATAGACGGATTCCTCAAATAAAACCTGATTCCTCAAATGGAGGGGATTTATATGACTGTGCTCAAGGGCTTTAGCTGTATAAGAGAAATGCTCGAGGCAAGGGAGAGAGAAAACCTAAGCAAATTTGCGGCTCTCTCCTCTGAGAGCATGGGAAGAGACCGAGAGGAGGAGCCCTGTGATATAAGGACCTGTTACCAGAGAGACAGGGACAGGATACTCCACTCCAAATCCTTCAGGAGGATGAAGCACAAGACTCAGGTCTTTCTTGCCCCTGAGGGTGACCATTACAGAACAAGACTCACCCATACCCTTGAGGTATCTCAGATAGCAAGGACTATATCAAAGGCTTTGCTCTTAAACGAGGACCTTACGGAGGCTATAGCCTTGGGACACGATCTCGGGCATACTCCCTTCGGACACAGCGGAGAATCTGTGTTGAACAGGCTTTGTGAGGACGGCTTTGAGCACAGCGAGCAGTCTGTCAGGGTTGTGGAAGTCCTTGAGAAAAACGGAAGAGGTCTCAATCTTACAAAGGAAGTAAGGGACGGGATACTTAATCACCAGACGGTTGGACATCCCTCTACCCTTGAGGGACAGGTTGTCAGGCTTTCGGACAAGATCGCCTATATTAATCATGATATAGACGACGCCATAAGGGCGAGACTCTTTGAGGAAAAGGATATACCCTCAGAGTTTACGGATCCCCTCGGACACAGCGTGAATGAGAGACTTAATATGCTGGTTCACGATGTTATAGAAAACAGCTTCGGAAAGCCCGAGATAAAGATGTCCCAGGGCATAGAAAAGACTATGCGAGGCCTCAGGACATGGATGTTCAATAATGTGTATATAGGCGGTAAGGCCAAGGAGGAGGAAGAAAAGGCCAAAAAGATGATAGAACTCCTCTTTAAATATTACATGGATCACACGGAAGAAATGCCCGAGGAGTTTGTCAGGATGTATCGAGAGGGCGAAAAGAGAGAGCGGGCAGTCTGTGATTATATAGCAGGTATGACAGACAACTATGCTATAGAGAAATTTGAGGAGCTTTTTGTTCCTATAGGATGGAGGCTCAGATAGATTTGTATTATCCTGAAGAAGTAATTGAAAGGGTGCGGGACGCCAATGATATAGTTGAGGTCATAGGTCAGTATGTTCAGCTCAAGAAAAAGGGCGGCACATATTTTGGCCTATGTCCTTTTCATGGGGAAAAAACTCCCTCCTTTTCCGTAAGCCCGGCAAAGCAGATGTATTACTGCTTTGGCTGCGGAGCGGGAGGGAATGTTTTTACCTTTCTGATGGAGTATGAAAATTACAGCTTTTCCGAGGCATTGAAATACCTTGCTCAGAGGGCGAATATAAGCTTACCCGAGTCCTCAGGGCCGTCTGACGGCGGCTATAATGCGGGACTTAAGGAAAAGCTTCTTGAAATACACAAGAAGGCGGCTGTCTTTTATCATGAAAAGCTGAAAAGCGAGAAAGGAATGCAGGGCCTTGAATATTTTAAGGGAAAAAGAGGGCTTTCTGACAGGACTATAGTACACTTCGGCCTCGGATATTCGGGAAAGAATTCATCAGAGCTCTATAATTACTTAAGATCAGAGGGCTACGACGATAATATACTCTCCGAGACGGGACTTGTTGTAATTGAGGAGAGAGGAGCTCACGACAGATTTTGGAACAGAGTAATGTTCCCCATAATGGATGTAAACAACAGAGTGGTGGGCTTCGGAGGAAGAGTCATGGGGGACGGAGAGCCGAAGTATCTCAATTCTCCCGAGACAAAGATATTTGATAAGAGCAAAAATCTCTATGGTTTGAATTACGCAAGAAAATCAAGGAAGGATCATATACTTTTGTGTGAAGGGTATATGGATGTGATAGCCCTTCATCAATACGGCTTTACAAACGCTGTGGCGTCTCTCGGAACAGCCTTCAATGAAAAGCATGCGAGACTCCTTAAGAGATATACCAATAAGGTTATTTTGACACAAGACAGTGATGAGGCGGGAATAAGAGCAAAGCTTCGTGCCTTGCCCATCCTTAAGGAGGCGGGGATCTCCGCAAGGGTCCTTGATATGAGCCCATATAAGGATCCGGATGAGTTTCTGAAGGCTCTTGGCCCTGAGGCTTTCAACGACAGGATCATGAATGCGAAAAATGCCTTCATGTATGAGATAGATATTTTAAAGAGGGGCTACGATCTGACAGATCCTGAGGGAAAGACAGATTTTTATAATGCTGTGGCTGAAAAACTGTGCGGCTTTACAGAGGCTCTTGAGAGAGATAATTATACTCAGACTGTGGCAAAGGAGCATTTCATTCCTTACGAGGCATTAAAGAGGCTTGTAAATCAAAAGGGCCTTACCAAGGGGCTCACTCCTTCTACGGCTATGAATCCCGCAAGAACTCATGAACAGGGCTTACGAAATGCAAAGCCAAAGGGAGATACGGGGCTCTTAAAATCAGAGAGGATACTTCTTACAGGTATATGCGAGAGGCCCGAGATATATCAGAGCATAAAAGGGCTTGTGGAGCCGGAAGATTTTTCGGATGATCTTTATAAAGAACTTGCCTATGCTATATTTGAGGGCTGTGAAAAGGGCAATCTCAAGACAGCGGCGCTGATAGACAAGTATTCATCTGATGAGGATACGAGAAAGCGGGTGGCCGCAATACTGAATGCGAAGCCGTTTATGGCAAAGGAGCTTTCAGAATCGGAGGACTCTGAGGATGATGAGGACAGCTCCATGCACAAATCTACGGAGGATGCACTGAAAAGGATAAGGCTAAACGCACTTGAAAAAAAGATGGAAAAGGCTGTGGAGAGCGGAGACGCGGCTCTTTTGCAGCGTCTTATAGAGGAGAAAAATGGTATTATCTGACAGGCTTGAAAAAATAGTGGAGGCGGTACCCGAGTGTAAATGTGCTGCTGATATCGGCTGTGATCACGGATATGTTTCCATAGAGCTTATAAAGAGAAACAAGGCTTTAAACGCTATTGCCGCCGATGTGAATGCGGGGCCCCTTTCAACGGCTGAAAAGAATATAAGAGCGGAGGGGCTTTCCGACAGGATAAAAACTGTGCTGAGCGACGGGCTTTTAAATATTGAAGTACCTGATTGTATAATCATCTCGGGAATGGGCGGCAGACTGATGCGTGACATTCTCAGCTTTACTCCCACAGGCTCCGGTAACGCGGCTTCAGCGGACAAGTCTCTGTCCTCCTGCAGATACCTTGTACTGAGCCCCCAGTCTGAGCCTGATATAGTGAGGAGATTTGTGACTGAGGCGGGCTTTGCCATAACAGACGAAACGATGGTGAAGGACTCCGGTAAATTCTATGTGGTGGTGAACTGCGAGAACAGAAGCTTTATAACAGAAAAAAAGCTTACGGAATATGAGAGCCGGGAAGATTTTTTGTACGGCAGGAGACTTATAGAAAAGAGAGACGGGATATTTAAGGAATATATCATAAGAGAGCTTGAAAAAAAGCGAGTAATAATCTCGGAAATAGAAAAAAACAACAACTCAAAAAAGGCATTAAATGAGCTTTCCGCTTTAAGGAAAAGCGTAACGGAGCTGGAAAATATACTGAATGTGTTTGAAACACAGAAAGGATGATTGCCGTGAAAACGTATACAATGAAAGAGCTTGCGGACAGATTTCAGGAGCTTGCACCCCTTGCCTATGCATGCTCATGGGATAATCCCGGGCTTATAACAGGAAGCTACGATAAGGAAATAAAAAGGATAGCCATAGCCCTTGATGCTACGGAGGATGTTATTGACGAGGCCATATCAGCGGAGGCTGACCTTCTCCTTACCCATCACCCGCTTGTTTTTAAGGCTGTTTCAAAGATAAATGACGGCAATTCTCTCGGAAGAAGGCTGATGAAGCTTATAAAGGCCGATATCTGTTGCTATGCGATGCACACGAATTTTGATGCGGCTCCGGGATGTATGGCAGACATTGTGGCGGATATCATGGGCGTTGAGAAAAAGGAGCCCCTTGAGCCTGTAGAGGGATTTGAAAATGAAAGCTTTGGCATAGGATTTGTGGGTGAGCTTCCTGAGCCCATGTACCCCAATGTGCTTGCGGATCATATAAAGAAAAAATTCAATCTTCCCTTTGTTTTATACTATGCGGGAGACGGAAGCACTTGTGCCGATCATGGGAAACGTCTTCCCTTTTTGAGAAAAGTCAAGCGAGTGGCGGTCTGCCCCGGAAGCGGAAGAGGAATGGTATCAGAGGCGATTAAAAAGGGTGCCGAGGCCTTTATTACAGGAGATATGGGACACCATGACGGAATCGATGCCGTGGATGAGGGAATAGCCCTCATTGATGCCGGCCATTACGGACTTGAGCGTGTATTTACGGGTTTCATGGCAGATTACATAAGAAAAAACGAGTTGGGAGAGACTGTGCTTATAAGAGGAGCTGATTTTCCCGCTCAGGCTGTTATAGATAAGTCTTATGCTGAGGGAGGATTTCTTAAGTATAGGGAGGACAGTCTTAAGGAACAAAGGGAGCCGCTTTTTTAGTCATACGGAGGTTTAAATGGGTTTTAAGGTAAGCTGCAGGGGCAGAGAGGTCGTTTATGAAGAGGGAAGGAAGTGGAAGGACATAGCCTCCGACTTTTCAGACCTCTACGACTATGACATACTTTTGGTACACGATTTAAAGGAAAATGCTCTTCTGGAGCTTCCTAAGGGAATAGAAAGAGATACCGAGGCTGAATTTATCACCTACTGTGACAAGGCGGGGCAGATGAGTTATGCCCGTTCGGCTATTTTTATAATGCTGAAGGCCTTCTATAATATTCTTGGAAACGAATGTATCAAAAAAATAGAAGTTGAGTTTACCATAGGGGGTAATTTTTTCATACTGCCTCAAGGAGATTTTACTCTTGACGAGGGTCTTATCCTCAAGGTAAAGGACAGGATGAAGGACTATATCAGAGCGGACATACCCATTGAGAAGCTTAATATCAGAGCGGACGAGGCGGTTGAGAGATTTCATCGCTTCGGAATGTATGACAAGGAAAAGCTTTTCAGATTCAGGCGCGCATCGAGAGTGAATATATACCGTCTGGAAAAATTTGAGGATTATTATTACGGAGCAATGTGTCCGAGCACAGGCTACATAAAGTGCTTTGACTTAAAGCTTTTCCATGACGGAGTCGTTCTGATGCTGCCTAAGGATGATGATCCCCTGGCACTCAGAGATTTTAAACCCTCCGAGAAGCTGTTTAAGGTCCAGTCCGAGGCCTTTAAGTGGGCCGATCAGATAGGCGTGGACAACATTGCTTCACTTAATCAGCTCATATGTGAGGGAAAAGCAAACGATCTTATACTTACTCAGGAGGCATTCTTTGAGAAAAAGATAGGGGAGATAGCCCAAAGGATATCACGGGGAGACAAGAAGATCATACTTCTTGCGGGACCTTCAAGCTCGGGAAAAACAACAACGGCCCACAGACTTGCCATACAGCTCAGGGCCTATGGAATAAGGCCTCACGCCGTATCTGCCGACAATTATTTTAAGGATCTTTCTCACCGCCCTGCAGGACCTGACGGAAAGCCTGATTTTGAATCCATAAACGCTGTGGATACAGAGAGCTTTAAGGCGGACATGAAAAGGCTGCTTGCGGGAGAAAAGGTGGAGCTTCCGAAATATAACTTTAAGACCGGAATACGTGAGTACAAGGGGGATTTTGTTCAGCTTTCAGATAATGATGTCCTTATAATAGAGGGTATACACTGTCTTAATAAGGAATTTTCAGCGGGGCTTCCTGAGGAGAGTAAATTCAGGATATACGCATCTGCTCTCACACAGCTTAATATTGATGAGCATAACCGTATCCCCACAACCGACTGCAGGCTTTTAAGGCGTATGGTCAGGGACAATACTAACAGAGGCTATACTGCAGAGGAGACTATCAGCAGGTGGCCGGATGTAAGAAGGGGAGAGGAAAAAAATATCTTCCCCTATCAGGAAAATGCGGATGTGATATTCAACACATCCATGATATATGAGCTTGCTGTTTTAAAACTCTTTGCGGAGCCCCTGCTTTTCGGGGTCACAAAGGACAGCAAGGAGTATCTTGAGGCAAAGAGGCTTTTGAAATTCCTTGATTATGTATTGCCATTAAGTCCTGAGATAATTCCAAAGACCTCCATAATCAGAGAGTTCATCGGAGGATCCTGCCTTGATGTGGGATGATTTTTTAAGATTTTGTGAAATATTCAAGCTTTGATAACATATAATGCAAATTTGTGCTACAATTATATAAATTTTGCTTAGACAAACGGAGAATAATACTATACATATGACCGATTACAGCAGAGATGCGATAATAGATAAATTGGATGATATACTCGGCAGCGAACAAAAGGATGAGAACAAGAGGGCGAACCTTGTAAAAAAGACACTGCTTCTTGTGATCCTCTTTGCCTTTGTCTGTGTCAGTGCCTTCGGAATAGGAATGTTCAAGGGTATTATAGACAATGCACCTGATGTGGACACTCTTCAGTTCGGACCTACAGGCTTTGCCTCAAAGGCTTACGATATAGAGGGTAATCTCATAGCGACGCTTGTGCAGGAGGGGTCGAACAGAGAGGAAGCCACCTTTGATGAGCTTCCGGAGGATCTCATAAACGCTGTCGTAGCAATAGAGGATCAGCGGTTTTGGCTTCACAACGGTATCGACCTTAAATCCATAACCAGAGCGGTGAGAGGAGTACTTACAGGAAATAACGAAGGCGGAGGCTCGACTCTTACCCAGCAGCTCATAAAGAACAATGTATTTAAGGGCGGAATGGAAAAGGGCTTTGCCAGATATGAGAGGAAGTTCCAGGAGTGGTATCTTGCCCTTATGCTGGAAAATCAGCCTGACGTGGATAAGACAGAGCTGAAGAAACAGATAATAACAGATTATCTTAATACTATAAACCTTGGAAACAATACTCTTGGAGTAAAAGTTGCAGCAAGGAGATATTTCAATAAGGAGGTCAGCGATCTGACTCTTTCGGAATGCACTGTGCTTGCAGCCATACCTCAGAACCCTACAAAATACAATCCGTTAAGGAATCCCGAGGAAAATCAGAAGAGACGCAGTCAGGTCCTCTCAAATATGCTAGAGCAGGGATATATTGATGAGGACGAGTACAATTACGCCCTAAACGATGATGTGTATTCCCGCATCAAGGCGGCGGATGCCGTTACCTCTGAGGACGACAAGCCTTACTCATACTTTGTTGATTCTCTTATTGAGGATTGTATAGAGGTGTTTACCGAGGAGCTCGGCCTTACGAACGAACAGGCTCATGATCTTTTATATTCGGGAGGATTAAGGATAGAGACCACTCAGGATCCGAAGCTCCAGGCTATAGTTGATGAGGAGATAAATGATCCTGACAACTATGATACATTTAAATACTCCTTTACCTGGAGATGCTCTGTTGAGCATCCTGACGGAAGCCTCACTCACTACAGCGAGCATGATATCGAGAATTACAGTGAGGATGTTCTTGAGGAGAACTACACAGGCCTTTTCAGATCTGAGGATGCCATAAAAGAAAGAATAGATGAATATAAGGACACTGTAATTGAGGATGGAGACGAGATAATAGCGGAGACTCTTGATACAACTCTTCAGCCCCAGATATCCTTTGTGCTCATGGATCAGGAGACAAAGGAGGTAAAAGCGCTTTCAGGAGGAAGAGGAGAAAAGAAATATTCCCTCGGACTCAACAGGGCTTCAAATGTGGTAAGACAGCCCGGCTCGGTATTTAAGGTCGTTTCTTCCTTTGCTCCCGCAATAGAGGAATGCGATGCCACTCTCGGAACTGTTTACTACGATTCGGAGTACAGCATAGGTGAAAAGCAGTTCAGGAACTGGTGGACCTCAGGAAAGTATTTCGGATACTCTTCCATAAGAGAGGGAATAGAGTATTCCATGAATATAGTTGCCATAAGATGTATGGTTGAGACAGTTACTCCTGAGGTGGGCATCGAATTTGCAAAGAGGCTTGGAATATCGACCCTCAGCGAGGAGGATGTAAATCCCGCGGCAGCACTGGGAGGCCTTTACAGAGGAGTTACGAACCTTGACCTTACCAACGCGTTTGCCACTATAGCGGACAGGGGAGAGTACGGAAGACCTAAATTTTTTACAAAAATATATGATCATGACGGAAATATCCTTATAGATCTCACTGATGATGAAACTGAGACTGTAATGAAGGAATCAACCGCCTTCCTTCTTACGGATGCCATGAGAGAGTCTATGATATATCAGCTAAAGTGGGCTTCAAACGGAGGTGTAAATACAACATCCACCAGGGCTCATCTTGATGATATGACCTGCGCGGGAAAGTCGGGAACTACGACCAACAACGTGGACATATGGTTTGTCGGATTTACTCCTTATTATACTGCAGGAGTATGGGCGGGCTGTGATGAGAACCAGTCATTGTACGACAGCAGTACAGGTGTATATAACGGAGGAACCTCATTCCACAAGGATATCTGGCGCAAGATAATGACGAGGGTACATGAGGGATTCGAAAATAAAGAATTCGAGGTGCCTGATTCTGTTGTAGAAGTGGATATATGCAGAAAATCCGGAAAGCTGCCTCATTCAGGCTGCTATGATGATTACAGAGCGGGAACAGATGCTGTTTATACAGAGTATTTTGATGAAGACAATGTTCCTACAGAGACCTGTGATATACACACAAAGAGCGGAAGGATAATCCTCCCGGAGGGCGAGGAGGATAAGAGGACTGACGACAGCAGTCATGCCTCAAACTACAGAGGATACTCAGGAGGAGGTGGTTCGAGAAATGATTCGGATACTCCTGTTCCTACAGTGATTCCTGTAGATCCCACGGCAGGAGCGATCGTTGAAGAGCCGACGGCTCCTGCGCCTACAGAGCCTCAGGGCTCTGCGCCGAATGTAATATATAATACCCCCACGACCGCTGAGTACGGTCCGGGGGTATAGAGAGACTAATATAATACGATCTTGTTTTTTGAATCAAGGCCGAAGAGCACTGAGCTTTCCGTGTTTACTTCGGCCTTTCCCGCGCTCATATCTGTCATTGTCTTTACGAAAGCTGAGCTGTCGGCTTCCGGAACAACATATGAAAGCTTGCATTTTTCGGTATATTCTTCGCCGCAGGGGAAAAGTCCCGACCGCTCGGCCTGATATTTGACTCGGTTTATAAAGCTGTAGTCGGAGCTTACACTTATAATTTTACCTTTATTTAAAGGGATAATGAGTCCATTTAACTCAGCGGATGAAAGAGCTTCCTTTAATGCATCGGAGTAAGCCCTTACAAGTCCTCCTGTGCCCAAAAGTGTTCCTCCGAAATAGCGTGTAACAACAGCGCAAAGATCACAAAGATCATTTCCCTTGAGGATATCAAGCATGGGCTTTCCGGCAGTACCCTGAGGCTCTCCGTCATCAGAGAACCGTTCAAGGACTTTACTGTTTTCGATAAAGCGCATGGCAAAGCAATTATGTCTTGCATCATAATGCCTTTTCTTTACAGCATCAATAAAAGCCCTGGCTTCATCCTCGGTACGACACGGAAAAACAGAGGCTATAAAGCGGGATTTTTTTGCTTCGATCTCCCCCTCGCAGGCTTCTCTGATTATTTTAAATTCGTATTTTGAAGAATCAGACATATAGAACTCCTTAGAATCAATTTTGTCAATAGGATTATTTTTGATTATTCTATCATACAGGTTTTTTCTCAGCAATAACGATTTACTTGACTAACAAAAGTTATCTTTGTTATAATACATAACTATGATTAATTTTAATGAAGAAATCAAAAGATTCAAGCCAAGTCTCGACGTGGAATACATCGAGGATGCTATCGCAAAATCTGATCTGACAGACATGAATGACATTATGATGCAGCTCATTCAGGATGCGGAGAAAGAAAAGAAAAGGAATATCATTTGATCCATGGTAGATTACAGTTTGACTATTCGACGTATCGCCAATGTTTACTACAATCTCGGTCTTGAGAGAGCAGGGTACAGGGATCTGAGCGGAGCCGCGGAGCTTCTAAAGAAATCTCTGCGCTTCAACAAGTATCAGACTGATGCGAGAAATCTTCTTGGATTGATTTATTATGAGATGGGTGAGGTTGCGGACGCACTTATTCAGTGGGTCATCAGTCTGAATCTTCAGCCGTCGTCTAATCGTGCGGATTACTATCTCGAAAATATCCAGAGGAACTCGGTTCAGCTTGAGATATGCTCACAGCAGGTCAAAAAATTCAATCAAGCTCTTTATCAGGCTCAGCATGACGGAGAGGATCTGGCGATACTGCAGCTGAACAGAATAATTGATGAGACTCCACATTTTGTAAAGGCTCACATCCTTCTGGCGCTTTTGTACATGCAGAAGGGAGACAATGTGAGAGCCGGAAGCTCCCTTTACAAGGTGCTCAGGATAGACAGGAACAACCCTAAGGCTCTTGTGCTCATGGATGAGGTCAAAAAGCGTACCGGAAAGGCTGAGGTGGAGAGAAACAAGCTCAAGAACGCCTTCAGCCACAGGCAGATGGAGGATGATGATGTCATTCTGCCGGAGGTAAAAAAACAGGCCACGGCAGGACAGATGGTCCTCTACATGTGTGCGGGATTCATACTTTCGGTCCTTACCTTTGTTATAGTCATACTTCCGGGGGTCCGCAGAAGCATGAATGTCGACAACAATCAGGAGCTTGTTGAGATATCTCAGGAGCTGTCCGAAAAGACCGCGAGGCTAAATGACCTTGAAGAGAGCTATTCAAGCCTTGAGACCCGGTTTAATGACGTAAACACAAGGCTTAACGCATATGAACAGGAGAATGCGGACTTCCTTAGCCTTTATCAGACACTCAATGGTATTAAGTCCGCATATACAGAAGGAAATATAGTTCAAGCGGCAAATGACTACCTTGCTATAGATGCTTCAACGGTTACGGAGGAGCCCATGAGCTCTATGTATGCCGAGGTGTCGAGATATATGCAGAGCGAGGGTTGGCAAAGAGTGTGCGAGCTTGGTACTCAATCCTGGAACGGGGGAGATATGGCGCAGGCGGAGGCATATTATAATCTGTCTCTGCAGCTTAAGCCCGACGAGCCTGAGACAATGTTCCTTTTGGGAAGGCTGTACCAGACGCAGGGCCGCACAGAGGAGGCGAATGCCCTTTTTGACAAGATAGTGGGAGAGCATCCGGAGAGCACTTATGCGGAGCGAGCTCAGACAGCAAGAGGCTATTAATTAAAGTTTTAAGATGCCTCTATATATAAATTTACAGAAATCAGGTAAAAGGAAATGTTGCAAAAGAGAGAAGATGTAAGAAATGTAGCTATAATAGCCCATGTAGACCATGGTAAAACCACTCTTGTGGATCAGCTTTTGAGACAGACGGGAGTATTCAGGGCAAATCAGGAGGTGGTTGACAGAGTAATGGACTCCAACGCAATTGAGCGTGAGAGAGGAATTACCATACTCAGCAAGAACACAGCTATAACTTATAAGGATGTCAAGATCAATATTATCGACACTCCGGGACATGCGGATTTCGGAGGAGAGGTAGAGCGAGTTTTAAAGATGGTCGACGGTGTCATACTCGTGGTCGACGCTTTTGAGGGACCTATGCCCCAGACAAAATTCGTTCTCGGAAAGGCAATGGAGCTTTCTCTCCCTGTAATAGTATGTCTTAACAAGATAGACAGACCTGAGGCAAGACCTAAGGAGGTAGTAGATGAGGTTTTGGAGCTTCTTTTGGATCTGGGAGCTTCGGATGAGCAGATAGACTGTCCCTTTGTTTACGCTTCCGCGAGAGCGGGAGTAGCTTCCTACGATCCTGATACGGAAGGAAAGGACATGACGCCCCTCCTTGACACGATCATTGACTATATTCCCTGTCCTGAGGGAGACCCTGACGCCCCCACTCAGATGCTTGTATCTACTATAGATTACAATGAGTTTGTGGGACGTATAGGAGTCGGAAAGATAAGCAATGGCTCCATAAAGGTGAATCAGCAGGTGGTTTTGTGTAACCACCACGATTCATCTAAAATAATAAAGACCAAGATCAGCAAGCTTTATGAGTTTGACGGATTAAAACGTGTTGAGGTTCAGTCCGCGGAGTTCGGCTCTGTCGTAGCCATAAGCGGAATACCCGAGATACATATAGGAGATACCATATGCTCCCCTGAAAAGGTTGAGGCTATTCCCTTCCAGAAGATATCCGAGCCTACTATAGCAATGTATTTCATGGTAAATGATTCTCCCCTTGCGGGACAGGAGGGAAAATATGTGACCTCTCGTCACCTTAGAGACAGACTCTACAGAGAGCTCAATACAGACGTATCCCTCAGAGTTGAGGATACTGATTCAGCAGACTGCTTTAAGGTTTCAGGAAGAGGAGAGCTGCATCTTTCCGTGCTTATTGAGAATATGAGAAGAGAGGGCTATGAGTTTGCGGTATCAAAGGCCGAGGTACTTTACAAGTACGATGAAAGAGGAAAGAAGCTCGAGCCTATGGAGGTCGCTTATATAGATGTCCCCGAGGACTTCTCAGGAACGGTAATACAGAAGCTTACCCAGAGAAAGGGAGAGCTTGTGGGTATGACACCTATGCAGGGCGGTACCACAAGACTTGAGTTCAATATCCCCTCCAGAGGACTTATCGGATACAGAGGAGAATTTATGACAGACACAAAGGGAAACGGCGTCATAAATACAGCCTTTGAGGGATATGGCCCCTACAAGGGAGACATAAGCTACAGGCCTACAGGTTCACTTATAGCCTATGAGGCAGGTGAAGCCATCACCTACGGACTTTTCAATGCACAGGAGAGAGGAATACTCTTTATATGTCCCGGAACAAAGGTATACAGTGGAATGGTAGTAGGACAGTCGCCTAAGACCGAGGATATAGAGCTGAATGTCTGCAAGACGAAGAAACTCACAAATACCCGTTCTTCATCCTCTGACGAGGCGCTTAGGCTTGTTCCGCCGAAGATCATGAGCCTTGAGCAGTGCATGGATTTCATTGATACTGATGAGCTTTTGGAGATAACACCGAAGAGTCTCAGGATAAGAAAAAAGATACTTGATCCACTTCTCAGAAAGAGAAGCCAGATGAAAAAATAAAGATTAAGAAGGTTCAACTGTCCCGTATATTAAACAGCTTTAAGCTTGACGGGACGGTTCGACTTTTACCTGAAAAAAGGGAAGAAAACCGAAATAATGGCTTTTCTTCCCTTTTTATTTATGCGGCTTTTGTATATTTAGTCAGCGTAATTATCAAAGTATCCCTGTATCAATACTATAGGAGTTCCTTTGTCTCCGGAGCCTGAGGTCAGGTCGCAGAGCGAACCTATAAGATCTGTAAGGCGGCGTGGAGTTGTTCCCTCACTTGCCATATTGCCCTTTAAGTCGGCATCCTTCTTGATTATACTCTTCTTGATTGCCTCGGAGAGTTCCTCGCCCTTAAGGTCCGCATAGTCATTATCCGCAAGGTACTTGAGCTTAAGCTCATTGGGAGTGCCTTCAAGTCCGTCGGTGTAGGCAGGGCTTACTACAGGGTCAGCAAGCTCCCATATCTTTCCTACGGGATCCTTGAATGCACCGTCTCCGTATATCATGCACTGCAGCTTTACTCCTGTAGCTTTCTCAAGGCTTTTCTGAAGCTCATCCACAAAAGCCCTGCAGTCTCTGGGAAAGAGCTTTACCTTTTCCTCGGTGGACTTATTTGATCCCAAAAGACCATAGCTCTCATTGTATCCGATTCCGTTTACGGGAGCGTTTAAAATATCGCTTAAAAGGAGTACCTTTTCAGCGCCTGCATTGAGAAGTCTCCTCTTGCTTTTTTCTCTTGTATGTATATCGCAGCAGAGTACATTTTTGGAGTAGGGGAGTATAGCCCTTACATCGTTTGCAAAAATGAACTCAGGCTCGCAACCCTCAGCCTTAAAGAGCTCTGTATAATATTCAACATAGTCAACTCCTGTAAAGGGATGCTTCGCATAGCCGAAAAGCTCGCGGTATTTCTTCTCGTCAAGAACATCGCTGTAGGGATTTACACCCTTTTCGTCGAGAAGCTCGTCATCAAAGAGATGATTGCCTACCTCATCGGAAGGGTAGCTCATAAGGATATATACCTTTTTAAAGGCTCTTGCAATTCCCTTCAAACAAATAGCGATACGATTTCGGCTCATAATGGGGAAGGTTATGGCAATGCTGTCTGTGCCGAATTTTGCACGGCAGTCAGCTGCAATGTCATCAACCGTGGCATAGTTTCCCTGACACCTTGCAACTACAGCCTCGGTTACGGCAACCACATCCTTTTCATGGAAGGTAAGTCCCTCCTCATATCCGCAAGCGGTTATAGCCTCAGTCACGATCTTTACAAGATCATCCCCCTCCTTTACAACAGGGCAGCGAACGCCTCTTGACACTGTTCCCACAGTTCTCATTTTGATTACCTCTCTTAACATTATAAATTTGCTTTGGGATCCGCCCGCAGTGCTTTGTTAAGCCTTCTCCTAAGCCAATATCAATTATACTTGAAATAAATTTTCGGTCAACAGATTTTATTTTTGACTTTATTATTTTCAAAAATTAATCTATAATGACTCGGTGACTTTAAATCAGACTTTAGTGGGAGACAGCTTCATATGGAAGTTTCTAAAGAAGTAAAAGAAAACATAAAGACAAAAAATTTGAAGGAAATAAAAGATTTGAAGGAAAAACCGGGAATTGACAAAAGAGCTTACAGCATGTCGAGGACCTTTTTGTATGCCTTCGGTCAGTCAAGCCCTATAATTTTTTCATACATTGTGGTGGGCTTTGCCTTTGGAATAATGATGCAGGAGGCGGGCTATACACCGCTTCATGTGCTTTTTGCGGGGATGTTTATATATTCCGGCTCGCTGCAGATAGCGATGGTACCTCTTATGGTGGCGGGAACATCCCTTCCTGTAATGGCCTTTGCCGCATTTATTATAAATTCAAGATATATGTTTTACGGTATAGGGTATACAGAGAGGTTCAAGAGACAGGGGCTCCTGTATCCGTATATGATCTTTGCCTTTCCTGACGAGGTATACTGCGTATTCAGCTCTACAGCCTATCCGACCGGTGTTGACCCCGACAAATGTGATCTTTTGACAGCCTTAATGTGCCACTTGAGCTGGATCTCAGGCGGGCTTTTGGGAGTTTTTCTGGGAGACGCCGTGAGCTTTGACATGAGCGGCATAGATTTTGCGGCCACCTGCCTTTTTGTATGCATCTGCGTAAATCAGTGGAGAGAGTACAAGAGTCATATACCCGTATATATAGGCGTTATAGCCGCAGCATTATGCATAATAATTTTCGGAACGGAAAACTTTATGCTTCCGGCTCTCAGCCTGAGTCTTGTGCTTCTTGTCATTATGAGAAAAAGGACTGAAGAGGCAATGACTGAAACTGAGCCGGAAACCGGCTTTGACAAAGTAAAGGACAGCTTCATGGAGGAGAGAAATGAATAGCAGTATCTATGCATATGGGGCAATTATCATATGTGCTGTAATTACAATAATAATAAGGGCGCTGCCTTTTCTCGTCTTCGGAAAAAAGGAGCTCCCTCCTGTAGTGGATTATCTTGGTAAGGTCCTTCCCGGAGCAATAATGATAATCCTCGTAATATATTGTTTAAAGGGCGTGAGCTTTACGTCCGCTCCATATGGAGCCCCTGAATTGATATGTGTGCTTATTTGTGTCTTACTTCAAATAAAGCTTAAAAACAGCATACCTTCCATAGCCATAAGCACAGCTCTTTACATGATCCTGATAAGGACTGTATTTTAACTGTATATTATACAGAATTATTTTCTTTTTGTTGTACGCTCTATAAATATCCGTATTCCGTACAGGGCGCAGGGGACAACTATGAGAAGAAAAAGAAGAGCCATAGTGACTCCAGGGTCTCCTCCGAAAAAGGTATTTATGATAAGTGCCACTATGATGATACCTATCAATAAAAGCGCCATGGCGGCAAGCAGCCTCTGTTTTTTAGTGTAGCTGCTTGCCGCCTTTTTATTATCCTTACTGTTATTTTCATTGTTTGCCATATCAGATGACATTTTAAAACTCCTTAAAACTCCTCATTTTCCGCTTCATCAAGCCTTACGGATATATCCTCCCAACTCTGATAAAGCTCCTCAAGTCTTTCCTTAAGCTTATCCTTTTCAACAGTCAGCTCGTTCAGCTTTGCCGAATTTGTGGCAACCTCAGGATGGGACATTATATCATCTATCTCAAAATCTCTTTGCTCAAGAGAAGCTATCTCCTTTTCACAGGCCTTCAATTCATTTTTAAGCTTTCCGAGCTTTGCCTTTCTTTCCTTTTGCTGCTGCCAGTCAAGCTTTGAACGGTTTTCCTCTCTGTTTATGTACTCTTTCACGGCCATGACAGCTTCATCGGTCTTTTTCGCAGGTCTTGTCTCCTCACCGCTTACGGCTTTATCGCTGTCAAAGAAGGGATCGGACTTTTTCTCAAGATAGTAATCATAATTTCCGAGATAATTCACGAACCTCCTCTCGCTGAGTTCAAGGATACGTGTGGCGGTCCTGTTTATAAAATATCTGTCATGAGAAACATATATTACAGTTCCCTCGTAGTTCCTTATGGCCTCCTCAAGGATTTCCTTTGAGGTGATGTCAAGGTGGTTGGTAGGCTCGTCAAGCAGCAGGAGATTGGATCTGCTCAGCATAAGCTTTGCAAGAGAAAGCCTGCCCTTTTCACCTCCTGAGAGATCCTTTACCTGCTTAAAAACATCGTCGCCGGTAAAAAGAAAGGCCGCCAGAAGGCTTCGAATCTCTGTGTTTGTCATGTGGGGATATTCATCAGATATCTCCATAAATACTGTGTTTTCAGGGTCAAGCACATGGTGTTCCTGATCATAGTAGCCCTTTTCAACCTTAGAGCCGAATTTTACGGTTCCGGTATCGGGCTCAAGTATGCCGTCGATGATCTTAAGAAGAGTGGTCTTTCCTGTTCCGTTTTGTCCGATGATAGCCACCTTCTCGCCACGCTTTATATCAAGGCTTACCGACTGAAAAAGAACAGTACTGTCATAGGCCTTGCTGAGGCCCTGAGCCGAGAGAACGTCATTTCCGGATACAACAGAGGGAGTAAATCGGAGCTTCATAGCATCATCGATGTCAAGAGGCTTCTCCACACGTTCGATCTTATTAAGCATCTTTTCTCTTGATTCGGCTCTCTTAATGGATTTCTCTCTGTTAAAGGATCGGAGCTTTTCTATTACCTCCTGCTGATGCTTTATCTCAGCCTGATTGTTGAGGTATGCCTTTATCATGTCCTTTCTTAAGGCCGCCTTCTTTTCCGAGAAATCGGTGTAATTACCTATATATGTGCGCGATCTCGCATTCTCTATGTCTATTACCTTGCCTACTATGCGGTCAAGGAAATAACGGTCATGAGAAACGATAATAACAGCTCCTTTATAATTCTTGAGAAAGCCCTCAAGCCAGGAGACAGAAGATATATCAAGATGGTTTGTGGGCTCATCCAAAAGAAGGATGTCAGGCTTTGACAAAAGGAGTCTTGAAAGGGCAAGCCTTGTTTTCTGGCCTCCCGAGAGTGTGGATACCTGCTTCGAAAAGTCGCTCTCATCAAATCCCAGTCCCTTAAGTACGCCTGTGATGTTGGATTCGATGGCATAGCCACCCTCCTCCTTGAATTCAAAGCTTAACCTTTCATATTCGGAAAGGACAGGAGAGAGGTCTTCATCTCTATCTGAGGCGGAGAGCTCGGCTATCCTTTCCTCCAGCTCTCTAAGCCTTTTTTCTTTATTAATAAGCTCGGATTTGGTTGAGAGTACCTCCTCATATATAGTCTTTTCGGAATTTTCCGAGGGATTCTGCTCAAGGTATGAGAGCTTTTTGTCACGGCTTATGCTTACAGTACCGGAGTCCGGCTCCTCCACACCTGCGATTATCTTCAGAAGAGTGGATTTTCCCGCTCCGTTTATACCTGTAACAGCACATTTTTCGTGCTCCTCTATGTGAAAGGAAACATCCCTTAATACTTCTTTTTTGTCGTAGGTTTTTGAAATATTACTTACACTTAAAATCACGATATTATTCCTCCAAGCAATTAAGTATAATATAAAGAAGGCTTTTTTTCAATTATATAGAGGCAAAATAGGCCCTTTCCGGATTGACTTATATTTGACATGCGAATATAATTAATCTGTCTTTATTTAAATTTTACATAAGATTTGCGTTTGCCTATAATGTATGTTTAAATCAAGGACACAACAGAGAAAGTAGAGTAGGGGAAGTGTTAAATGGAACAGAAAACTATCTCACAGGCAATTATAAAAAGGCTTCCCAGATATTACAGGTATTTGGGCGAGCTTAGGGCGCAGGGGATCGAGAGGATATCCTCCAACGATTTCTCGAAGCTCATGGGGGTCACTGCCTCACAGATAAGACAGGATCTCAACAATTTCGGAGGTTTCGGACAGCAGGGCTACGGCTATAATGTAAAGAATCTCTATACAGAGATCGGAAAGATACTGGGAATAGACAAGGTACACAATATCATCGTCATAGGAGCGGGAAATTTCGGCTCAGCCTTGGCCGGCTATTCTGATTTTGAGAGGAGAGGCTTCAGGATAAAGGCTCTTTTCGACAGAGATAAAAACAAGGTCGGAAAAGAGATAAACGGTATAAAGGTCTACCCGATGGAGGAGCTTCGTCAGTTTATAAAGGATAATAATATCGAGATAGTGACGCTTACTATACCAAAGACAGCGGCTATAGAGGTTGCAAAGAGTATTGCCGATACAGGCATAAAGGGTATATGGAATTTTGCACACACCGATCTTGCGCTTCCTGACAGCATTGCAGTCGAGAACGTGCATTTGTCCGAGAGCCTCATGAGGCTTTCATATAATATCGTGAACCCTGACAAGCGCGGAAAGAGATACGGCATCTGATGATCTACGGTATAGGAACCGACCTTGTGGAGATCGGCAGAATAAAAAAGGCATGCGAGAGGGAGACCTTTTTAAGAAGGACCTTTTCGGACGAGGAACGCCGGCAGGCTTTAGGAAGCTTTTCCAAACTTGCCGGTGATTTTGCGGTTAAAGAGGCGGTGGCAAAGGCCATGGGCACAGGCATAATTTTTTCTCCAACGGAGATAGAATGCCTGAGAGAAAACAGCGGCAGGCCTTATGTCAGGATATCGGGAGAGGCAAAGAGGCTCATGGAGGAAAAATGCGGAGACTGCAGGATACATGTAAGCATCAGCAATACCTCAGCGCTTGTAAGTGCCATGGCTCTTCTGGAGAGCCTGAACTGAGAAATGACTATATATAAACCGTATATGCATGCATAACCGGCATATATTTTCCATATACAGACAGCAGGAGAAAATAATGAACAGATTTACAGTCAGAGCCTTGGAAAATTTGAAGCTTAACAGCTATATAAAGGGATATCTGGATAAATATAAATTTAAGAGGACTCATGCGGAGATAAATCTTGACGCCATAAGGGCAAATCTTATGGAAATGAAAGAAATGATACCGAATGAGGTCTCTCTGTGCGCGGTGGTCAAGGCTGACGGATACGGACATGGAGCAGTGCCTGTAGCCAAGGCCGCGGAGGAATTTGTCTCAATGTATGCCGTTGCCACTGCCGAAGAGGCGATACAGCTTGCGTGCCACAATGTCAAAAAGCCTGTCATAATACTTGGACCCGCTCATGAACTGTATAACGAGGAAATAATAAAAAATAATATACGCTCCGTCATATTTACACCTGATGAGGCGATGAAGCTTTCAAAGGATGCGGTGAGGCTCGGTAAAAAGGCTATCGTGCATGTTGCCGTGGATACAGGAATGCACAGGATAGGACTTGAGCCGAGTGAGCACGGCCTTTATGAGCTGAAAGAGATGATGGCGTATGAGGGAATAGAGGTAGAGGGTATATTTACTCACTTTTCCAAGGCTGACGAGAGGGAAAAGTCATTCACAAATATGCAGTCTGAGAGGTTTGAAAGCTTTATCAGACTTTTGGAAAGAGAAAAAATATCCGTTCCCATAAAGCATGTTGCCAATTCCGCAGCTATAATAGACAGGATAAGTCCGGAGTTTGATATGATGAGAGCGGGGATAGCCATGTACGGAGTTTACCCGTCGGATGAGGTTCAAAAATCCAATTTAAGCCTTATTCCCGCATTATCACTCAGGTCATCAGTTACATACATAAAGCGCCTTAAAAAGGGAGAGAGTATAAGCTACGGTGGTATATATACAGCGGATAAGGACATACTTGTAGCCACTGTAAACGTGGGATATGCCGACGGATATCCGAGAGGCCTCAGCAATCAGGGAGACGTACTTATACACGGAAAGAGATGTCTGATCCTGGGAAGGATATGTATGGATCAGATGATGGTGGATATAAGTGAGGTGCCCGACGTGGAGTATTTCGACCCTGTAACTCTCATAGGAGCCGACGGTGATGAATACATAAGCATAGATGAGGTTGCCGAGCGTTCGGGAGGCTTCAACTACGAGCTTATGTGCCTGATCACAAAGAGGGTGCCCAGAATATATATAGAAAACGGCAGACCTGTAGGAAAGAAGGATTGGAATGAGGATATCTATGAGGATTTCGATGCTTACGCAGATTCCGAGTTCTGATGCGGTCAAGGAGGTATTGCAAGTTTTCAATATTGGTGATAGAATTAATCGGATTATCTCTTGTATAAAGATGAAAATTCAAATATACGGAATGAATTGAGAACTAATCAAAGGTAATATCTATTAAAAAAGAGGAGAAAGTGATATGTCAGGACATTCAAAATTTGCAAATATCAGAGCGAAGAAAGAAAAAAATGACGCCGCTAAGGGAAAGATTTACACAGTTATCGGAAGAGAGATAGCCATAGCGGTAAAGGAAGGCGGTCCTGACCCGAATAACAACTTTAAGCTTAAATTTGTTATACAGAAGGCAAAGGCCGCAAACATGCCCAACGATACCATAGAGAGAGGTATCAAGAAGGCGGCAGGCGGAAACGAGGGAGTTGACTATCAGAAGCTTACATACGAGGGATACGGTCCCAACGGAGTGGCTATAATAGTAAATACCCTTACAGACAACAAAAACAGAACAGCGGCAAATGTAAAGTCCGCATTTACAAAGGGTCACGGCTCTATAGGAACTCCCGGTTCCGTATCCTTTATGTTTGATGAGAAGGGACAGATCATAATTGACAAGGAGGAGTGCGAAAAGACTGCTGATGAGCTCATGGAGCTTGCTCTCGAGGCAGGGGCCGAGGATTTCAAGGAAGAGGAGGACAGCTTTGAGATAATTACTGCTCCCGAGGATTTTGATTCGGTGAGAAATGCTCTTTCTGATGCGCAGATCCCTATGGTAGAGGCTGAGATATCCATGATCCCTCAGAATTATGTGTCGGTTACAGATCCCGAGGCGGTAAAGGGACTCAGAAGAACACTTGATCTTCTTGACGAGGACGATGATGTTCAGAATTACTATACAAACTGGGAAGAGGAATAAAAGCACTGAAATTACTATACTAACCGGGAATAGAAATAAAATAATATCAAAACATACGGCGGCGGATATTTATCTGCCGCCTTTTCAGAAGAAATACAGGAGACTGAATATGGAGATAGTAATAATAGGCGCAGGAAATGCGGGAAAGGCAACAGCCGCGTACCTTCTTTCAATGAGACAACCTTCATTTAACGATAAGACTGATGACATGCATGACTCGTCATATAAGGTCAGACTTATAGCAGGAGACGCAAAAAAGGCCGCTGAAACAGAAAAAAACGGACTTACGGCATCGGGAAGGATAACAGGAAACTTCAGGCCTATGATAGAGTATTCTCCATATGGCACAGGAGATATCAGAGCTTCAAAGGCTGATGTTATTATTGTTCAGACTGTGGCGGGAGCGCACAGAGACGTTGCCGAGAGGCTTAAGGGGCACCTTGGGAAAAATCAGCTGATAATAATATTTAACGGCAACTGGGGTGCGGCTGAGTTTGAGTCTGTGCTGGGAGCGGAGGCCCGCGAAAAAAATACTCTCATCTGCGAGACTGCAGCGCAGCTTTTCCTTTGCTCATCACCTGATATTAATTCGGTAAATATTACAGGTATAAAGGAATCTGTGGGCTTTGCCGTATCCGATATGAAAAGGATGAGGGAAGCATATGAGAGAGCTGTCCGGCTTTTTCCGGGACTTAAGACTGCGGAAAATATAATTGACACCTCCGCCAACAGCTCAAATCCTGTTATACACGGGCCCATAGCCGCATTTAATATTACAAGGCTTGAAAACGGGGAGGATTATACTCTCTTTGGCACAGCTCTTCCCGGAAAGCTTATAAGATACATAGAGAAAGCTGACCTTGAAAGGTGCGCGGTCATAGAAGCCTTGGGTACCAAGGCGACAGGCGTCCTTGATATACTTAACAGCTTTTGGCCGGTAAAGAGAGAAAGCCTCAGAGATGCTCTCAAGGAAAATGAAGCATACAGAGATATTAAGGGGCCCAAAACACTTCTTCACAGGTATATAGAGGAGGATATTCCATACGGACTTGTCCCCTTGTCGGTTCTCGGAAAAAAGCTTGGCGTTCCCACGCCCTATACGGATTCTGTGATAACAGGTCTTTCTCTTTACCTTGGCAGGGATTTTATGAAAGAGGGCCCATCTGAGGAAGCCCTTATCTCTAATATGCGGCCAATAATAAGAAATAAATAAAAAAAATTTTCTCTCGGAAATTTGAAGCCAAGTGTTAATTTTTGGATATGAAGCGCAAAAACACATAATTATAAAAAGTCGTATTTAAAAGAGCATGGTTTTAAATAATATTAAATTTATGTAAAATTTTGTAAAAATTATGTTAAATATCAGCTTAAAAAGAGCTTTTTCCTAATCTTTACTTTATTTTTTCTTTACTCTATAATGAGTCGGAAAAATAAAAAAGGCAGTAATATAAGGCTGCCGAATGGAGGATGATTATGAGGAAAAAGTTTTTAGGAATTATGCTCTGTGCATCACTTGCTATGGGGCTTCTTTCGGGATGCTCAAGCCCTCAGCAGAGCGAAACGGAGGCTGCAGAGACCACAGCCGCAGAAGCTGAAGCGGAGTCTGAGACTTCCGAAGCGGAAGAGACAGAGGCGGAGAGCGATGAATTTCAGTCATCGATAATGTTCTGCGGTTCAACATCTCTTTATCCTATTATTTCATCACTTGCATCTTCTTTCACGGAGGAGTATGTAACATGGAATAATGTAAATCCTGACTTTCCCGGGGAAAATATTTCTGTATATGTTGCTCCCGGAGGATCAGGTGTAGGAGTCAGCGCCGCAATAGATAAGACCGCTGATTTCGGAATGGTAGCTCGTGCTATGAAGGATTCGGAGGTAGAGGCTCTCGGAGCTGATTACTCGGAGTATATCGTTGCAAGAGATGCCCTTACTGTATCTGTGAATGCCGAGAATCCCATCTGTGCTATTATGGATGACATGCCTACAGAGACGATAAGACAGATATTTGCAGGAGAGATCACTACATGGAACGAAGTTGACCCTTCTCTTCCCGAGGAGACCATAAACATCTACATAAGAGACCTTTCAGGCGGAGCTTATGAGGTATTCCAGACAGCTGTTATGGGAGACAGCGAGGTTGCCGCTTCAGCAACACAGTCGGCTTCAATGACAGAGCTTGCCACAAACATTGCAAACGATCCTTGGGGAATAGGCTATGCGGGCTTTGGTGCATACAATGCCGCAAATGCTGACGGACAGGTGCTCTATGCATTTAAGGTTGACGGGGTTGAGGCTACCGAGGAAAATATCCTTTCAGGAGAGTACACCATACAGAGACCTGTAATGTTTGTTACAGGCGATCCTGTGTCAGAGTCGGAGCAGGCATTTATAGACTATGTTTTCTCAGAGACAGGATATGAGGTGGTTGAGGCGAACGGATATATCCCCGCTTTCACTATCTAAAAGTATTTCAAGATAAAGATATCCGATAACATTTCCGGGACTGCTGTTCATATGCGTGTGCGGCAGTCCCTTAGAGTTATCGGGCTTAAGGAGGGGCAATGAGATACCTTCAGGACAGGATTTTTTCTTTTTTGATCTGCGCTTTTACAGCGCTTTCCTTTGTGTCTCTGTTATTTGTTATCTACTTTATAGTAAGGGAGGCAATGCCGCTTTTTTCCGAGGTGAGTCCCGGGGAATTTATATTCGGTGACAGGTGGATGCCTATAGGATACACAGGCGAGCCGTCCTTTGGTATATTTAACTTTATAGCCGCGACAGCCGCAGTATCCTTTTTAGCCATAATTATAGCCCTGTTCATAAGCATAGGAGCCGCTTCCTTTCTGTGCTTATGCACAGGGGAAGGGACAAGGGAGGGGATATATTCTGTCATAGACCTTTTGGCGGGGATCCCATCTGTGGTATACGGCTTTATAGGTATAGTGGTACTTCTGAGAATATTTTTCCGTGTGGGAGTACATACAGGCTCCTGTGTGTTGGCTGCGTCTATACTCCTTTCCATAATGCTTTTGCCTGTCCTCATATCTTCATGCTGCGAGAGCATGTTGAGAGCCCGGGATGAATATCTGCTCCCGATAAAGGCTCTGGGTGTGTCCGAGTGGTATGGACTGGCTACAGTTATAATACCTGCTTCATGGAAGAATATCCTCCTTGCGGTGATACCTGCTGTGGGAAGGGCCATGGGAGAGACTATGGCAGTAATGATGGTGATAGGAAATGCAAACCTGTTCCCTTCACTTTTGGGAAAGAGTGAGACTATACCTGCCGTCATAGCTCTTGAGATGGGAACAGCCGTATCGGGAAGCACACATTATCATGCGCTTTACGGTGCCGGCCTTGTGCTTATGGTCATGCTCTTTGTTATAAACACAGCTATTTCGATTTTGAGAAGGAGGCTTTCAAGAATATAAATGAGACATCTTTCAAAGCTTGTAAAGCTGTGGGCCTTTTTGGGAATAGGAATTACTCTTGGAACCGTGGCTTTTATATTTTTATTTATATTTTATGAGGGAGCTTCTGTTATAAGCCCGTCCTTCATACTTGAATCCCCTTCGGGAGCAATACTGGGTACGGAGGGAGGAATATTTCCCGCAATCATAGGGAGCCTGTTCTTTACAGGCACCGCTGTTGCAATGAGTGCGCCTGCCGCCGTCGCAGCCGCCGCATATATAACCTTCTTTTGCAAAAATGACAGAATGAAGGTGGTCTTGCATTCGGTGATAAATACGATATCCGGTATTCCGTCCATAGTACTTGGATTGTTTGCCTACAGCTTTCTTGTAAAAAGCCTGGGTCTGGGCAGATGCATATTGTCGTCAGGAACAGCCCTTGCGGTCATGATACTTCCCTTTATTGAAATAAGGGCTGAGAAGGCCTTCGGAGAGCTGTCGGAGGAAATGATAAGATCATCTGACGCACTTGGCTGTTCGAGGACATATATGTTTTTAAAAATAGCCCTGCCTTCCTGCAAAAGAGAATTGATCTCCGCAGTCATTTTGGGAGGCTGCTATGCCATGGGAGCCACACCGCCACTGATATTTACGGGGGCTGTTGCCTACGCCTCGGTCCCTGAAAGCATATTTGAACCAGCAATGGCTCTGCCTATGCATCTTTACCTATTGGTGGCCCAGGGGGCCACGTCTATGGATACAGCCTATGGCACAGCCTTTGTAATGCTGGCCCTGATACTGATACTTACAATTATTGCAAGAGCCCTCGGAGGTTTCAGAAAATGAATAATGCTTTGACTATAGAAAAACTGAGTGTATCATATGACAATAAGGAAGCCCTTAAGGATATAAGCCTTAAGATACCTGAACACAGGATAACAGCAGTGATAGGTCCTTCGGGATGCGGAAAAAGTACGTTTCTAAAATGCCTGAACGGACAGATCATGGAGGAAAATGCTCGCGTGTCAGGTAAGGTCACTCTTTCGGGGACAGATATATCAAAGCTTAAACCGTCAGATCTGAGAAGGAAGGTGGGGCTTGTGTTTCAGACCCCTGCACCCTTTCCCATGTCCATATATAAAAATATGACATATGCTCCGAGATATTATGGGATAAATGACAGGGAAGAACTGAAGAGGACGGTTACAGAAAAGCTTAAATTGACAGGGCTTTATGACGAGGTAAAAGACGAGCTTAAAAAGAGCGCTGTGAAGCTTTCGGGAGGGCAGAAGCAAAGGCTTTGCATAGCAAGAGCACTGACGGTGGATCCTGAAGTACTTTTACTTGATGAGCCCTGCTCCGCACTTGATATAAAGAGCACCTCTGTCATAGAAGAGCTTTTGCTCCGCCTCAAGGAGACGTATACTATAGTTATAGTAACCCATAATCTCGGGCAGGCCGCAAGGATATCTGATATGACGGCATTTATAAATGACGGAAGGCTTGTTGAATTCGGAGAGACAGGAAGTATATTTAAAGCCCCTGAAATGGAAGAAACAAAGGATTTTATCACAGGAAGCTTCGGCTAAGAGGCTTTGCATCAAAACTTAAAAGGAGAAAGCGCATATATGATAAGGATAGAGATACCAGGAAGGGAAAGGGAGCTTATACTTGAGAACCTTGTGCTTGACTATAACGGAACTATTGCCGCTGACGGCAGGCTGATAGAGGAGGACAAAGAGCTCATCAGAAGCCTTGCTGAAAAGCTCCATGTATATGTGCTGACAGCAGACACATACGGCACGGTGGAGAAGGAGTGCGGGGGACTTGGTATTACGGTAAAGACCTTCCCTAAGGAAGGTGCGGGCAGTTTTAAGGAAAAGATAGTAAAAGAGCTTTCAGGGCATGTCTGTGCTGTGGGAAACGGCTTTAACGATGTTGCAATGTGCAGAGATGCGGAGCTATCTATAGCTGTGCTTGATAAGGAGGGGCTTTGTCCCGAGCTTCTTAAATATGCCGACATCCTTGTCAGAAGCTCAAGAGAGGCTCTGGAGCTTTTATTGAACACAGACAGGATAAGAGCCACATTGAGAAGCTGAAAACGAAAGATTTTAACTAAGGTTTTTTTCATAAGAGCTTGTAAAATATCCGGTATTTTATTATTATATAAAGGCTGCAAGTAGTATGAATGGTCGCTGCCGTGTTTATCACGGGAGAGGAAAGTCCGGGCTTCACAGGGCAGGGTGCCTGATAACGTCAGGCTGAGGTGACTCACGGGACAGTGCAACAGAAAATAACCGCCGCGAATGCGGTAAGGGTGAAAAGGCAGTGTAAGAGACTACCGGCTGTATGGTAACATGCAGGCCGTGTAAACCCCACTCGAAGCAAGACCAAACAGAAGGCATAAGGCGGCCCGTCTGCCTTCGGGTAGGTTGCTTGAGGCTTATAGCGATATAAGTCCTAGACAGATGACCATTCCAGACATAACCCGGCTTACAGTATTACTTGCTTAAAAGGAGCTTCAGGAGCTTAATGCTCCCCGGAGCTCCTTTTTTCGCTGTCATATGCGGTCATAAGTGTGAGAAGCTTTATCGCGGAGGCGCCGAGGCCTCTTTTTTTATGATATGCTATATAGAGATCTCTACATACAGAATTCTTTCTTATGGGGCATACCAAAAGCCTTGAGGCGCTCTCGGAGGAGAGTACCGCCTTTTTTGACATTACAGATATTCCAAGACCTTCGCCTATGCACCCGCAAAGAGCTGTACTGTTATTTATATAGGCGGTGATATTAAGGTCACTCATTGAATATCCTGCCTCGGAAAGAAATGACTCTGTCTCAAGCTTTGTTCCTGAGCGATCCTCGCGCATTATAAAGGGCTCTCTGAGAAGCTTCTCGACAGGGGAGTCTCCGGAGATGATTTCTTTATAATAAGGTGTGTTCGGAGCAACTATTACAAGCTCATCTTTTTCAAAGGGGATAAAGGAGCACTCGGAAAGCTTGTCCCTTGCCCCCACAAGACCTATCTCAACAACACCGTCACACAGCTTTTCTATTATATCTATGCTGTCGGAAACGGTAACTCTCATACACAGAGAAGGAGAGGCCTTTTTAAGGAGCGCCATATATTTGGGAAGGACAGAGATAGCAGGGACTGAGGATGAGCCTATATTAAGGATTTCTCCCGAGGGTGATTTAAGCTCCTCCTCGGCCCGTTCTTTAAGTTCTACTATCCTTTGAGCGTATACAAAAAGCCGCTTTCCGCTTTCTGTGATCTCAAATCCCTTTGTAGTACGGTTTATGAGCTTTGTGTTAAGCTCCTTTTCAAGGGCTCTTACATGAGCGCTTATGGTAGGCTGAGAGAGGAAAAGCCTCTTTGCCGCCTCTGAAAAGCTTTTATATTTTACTGTATCAACGAATGCTTCGAGCTGCCGGATGTCCATTTTTTCTCCTCTTCGTATCAGGATTTTTAAAAAATATATTCCTTTTTCAAAAGACTATAGTCTCTTTTATTAATGAAGGATATTTACGGCTTAGTTTACATTTTAATTCATTTATAGAAAATTTCAATAAATACTAAAAAAATCGCTCAAAAATCAATTTAACACTTATTTAACATAATGCTATAATGGTTTGCGTTTATAAACGTGAGTTATGTCCCCGATAGCCTGAGGACATAAGCTTTCAGAAATATTCTGAAGTATAAAGGAATGGAGGAAATTATGAAAAAGAGATTTTTCGCAGGCCTTTTGGCGGCAATGATGGCTCTTTCGGCAGCAGGCTGCTCAGGAAGCACTGAGGAGACTACGGCAGCTGCAACTGAGACTGAGGAGAGTACCGCTGTACAGAGTGAGGCGGAGAGCTCCGAGGCTGAGAACCCTGAGGCGTCTTCAAATGATGAGGCGGAGGTTCCTGAACTTTCAGGCACAATGAAGGTGGTTGCAACCAGTGAGGACTATGTTACACTTTTCGACAAATTTACGGAAGAGACAGGCGTTGATGTTGAACTCCTTTCAATGTCATCAGGAGAGGTCCTTTCAAAGCTCAGAGCAGAGGGAGGCACACCTTCAGCAGACCTTTGGTTCGGTGGCGGAATCGATGCCTTCATGAGCGCAAAGGATGACGGACTTTTGGAGCAGGTGACCTTTGATGCGGCGGAAGACCTTGCTCCCGAGTACAAGGATGCTGACGGATATTGGTATTCAAAGGGAATAACAATAGTAGGATTTCTCGTAAACGAGGCTCTTACAGGAGAGCTTGGAATAGAGACTCCCGCTTCATGGACAGACCTTCTTGATGAGAGCTATCAGGGTGAGATCGTAATGTCAAACCCCGCGGTATCAGGAACAAACTATGCTGTTGTAAATGCTCTTCTTCAGACTATGGGAGAAGAGGAAGGCTGGAATTATTTCGAACAGCTCAATAACAATATCGCTTACTACGGAAAGCGCGGCTCCGATCCTCTCAACAAGGTCACATCAGATGAGTTTGCTATAGGAATTTCTTATATAGACAGAGGAGTTGAGGCTACGATTGAGGGAAGCGATATAGCTATCGTATATCCTGAGGACGGTATTCCCTGGGTTCCCGAAGGCGTTGCCGTATTTAAAAATGCAGAGAATGTGGAGGCGGCAAAGTACTTTGTAGAGTGGCTTTTCAGCAGTGACGACAATCTCAGGATGCTTGCAGAGATAGACAAAAAGGACGGAATCAAGCTCATCAAGCCCTCAATAGAGGGAATCGAGCTCGGCTATGATACAGCTATCCTCATGAAGGAGGATCTCTCACTTTTCGGCTCAGGGCGTGAGGCGGTACTTGAGAAGTTTGAGACACTTATGGGCGACAAGGCGGAAGAGTAAATATGAGTCACGGTTTTCATGTAAAAAATGAAACAGCAAGGAAGGTATCTTCGGATACCTTCTTTCGTGTATTTTCAGTATCTGTGGAGAAGTTGCTTAAACTTACGGTTTTGGCACTGATACTTCTGTTTATCCTCTATCCTATGATATGCATATTTATGAGAAGCCTTTACGTTGAAGACGGAATAGGATTTTCAAATTATGCGGAGGTATTTTTTAAGTACAAAGAAAACTTTCTGAACAGCATAACAGTAGGTATATCCACAGCTTTATTATGCACCTTCCTTTCGGTGTGCACAGCTCTTTTTGTATACACAAGAACAGGAAAGTTTAAGACGGCCCTCATGGCGGTCATACTTATATCCATGGTCGCGCCTCCCTTTGTATCATCTCTTGCCTATATTCAGCTCTACGGGCGCAGAGGATGGATAACCTACAGGCTTTTGGGACTTTCTCTGAATCCGTACAATGCCGTAGGTGTTGTCCTCATGCAGAGTATATCCTTCGTCCCTATGAACGCCCTGTTTCTTTTGGGAATACTTTCAAAAATAGATACTTCGGGAATAAAGGCTGCTCAGGATCTGGGGGCAAGACCCGGAAACATACTTAAGGATGTAGTCCTTCCGATGATGAGGCCGGGGATTTATGTCACGCTTCTGTTATCCTTTGTCAGGTCGCTGGCGGATTTTGGTACTCCTGTAATCATTGGCGGAAGATTCAGCACCATAGCATCGGAGATTTACCTTAAGATCGTGGGATATTCGGATCTCGAAGCCGCGTCAACTATGAATATGTTTATACTTGTGCCTTCTGTCGCCTTTTTCTTTTTGTACAGACGCCTCATGAATGCTACAGGTATCATGACCGATTCTCAGAGAACATCGACAGAACCGTTCTCTCTTAAGCTTGGAAAATGTGGCTTATTTGGATTTACAGTTGTGTCGGCAGCAGCGCTTTTCTTTATTGTAATGGCTCTTCAGTATATATGTATCTTTGCATCCGGCTTTATGAAGAGAAAGGGCGGGGGATATATCTTTACCACAGAATATCTTCATGAGCTTTTAAAATATGACCTTTCAACTATGACAAGAAGTGTGATATACGCTTTGATCGTTGCTGTTTTGGGGACCTTTATCGCCATACTCTTTGCTTACTTTACAGAGTGGAGAAGGCTTAAGGGCAGGAGCTTTTTTGATTGCCTTGTAACCATACCGTACATGATACCCGGAACCTGCTTCGGAATAGGCTACATCCTTGCCTTCAATCACAAGCCCTTTGCCCTTACAGGCACAGGAATAATAGTAATAGCAAATATGATATTCAAACAACTGCCGACATCAACAAAGCTTTGTGCGGCTGCTGTATCTCAGATACCGAGGGCTCAGGAGGCCGCAGTGAGAGATCTCGGAGGAAGCAGCCTGTCTGTGTTAAAGGACGTCATACTTCCGGGGCTGAGACCTGCATTTTTCGGAAGCTTTTCCTACAACTTTTCCACCGCTATGACGACTGCGGGAGCGGTTATCTTTCTGATAAACCCGGGGAAAAAGCTTGCGGTTTTTAAGCTCTTTGATGCGGTGTATTCGGGAGAATATGCGGTGGCATCGCTGATATCGATGCTTATAATAGTGATCGTGCTTGCGGTTGAAGGAATAGTATATTTATTGTCATGGAAGGAGAAGGAAAATGTATCTTGAGGTAAAAGGACTGAAAAAATGCTTCGGAGAAAAAAAGATAGTTGACGATCTGTCCTTTTCTCTCGATAAGGGACAGCTCATGTGTATACTTGGCTCCTCCGGCTGCGGAAAAACTACAACACTTAATATGATAGGAGGCTTTTTGAAAAAGGACTCGGGAAGTATTGTTCTTGACGGTGAGGAGATATCGGAAAAGGAGCCTGAGGAGAGACCTGTCACAACTGTGTTTCAGTCCTATGCGCTTTTCCCTCATATGACGGTTTTGGAGAACGTGACATACGGGTTGAAGTTCAAGGGGATAAAAAAAGAAAAGGCAAAGGAGCTTGGGTATAAGTATCTTGAGATGACAGGTATGACAGAATATGCCGATGTAAGGATACAGCGCCTCAGCGGAGGGCAGCAGCAGAGAGTGGCTCTTGCCAGAGCCCTTGTGATAGAGCCGAAGCTCTGCCTTTTGGATGAACCGTTTTCAAATCTTGACGCAGCCCTCAGGGAAAAGTTGAGATTTGAACTTAAAAGGCTTCAAAGGGACCTGAAGATGACCATGATATTCGTCACTCATGACCAGGAGGAGGCGATGATATTATCGGACAAAATGGCTATTATGGAGCAGGGAGTATTTGTTCAGTGCGACACGCCAAAGGCAATATATGACGCTCCGGCATCTGATTTTGTGAGAGACTTTCTAAAGCTTGACAGGATAATATTTAAAGAAGACGGAAGTATACTTAAAAGGATAAGCGAATAAGGGGATTATTTCAGGAGAAGCTATGAGGATACTTAGTATTTCAGCACAGAAGCCTGACAGTACAGGCAGCGGTATATATATGACGGAGCTTATAAAGGCTCTTTCAAAAATGGGACATGAGCAGGCGGCTATAGCGGGAATAAGCAAAAACGACAGAGTAAGCCTTCCTGAGGAGGTTGAGTTTTTTCCCGTATATTTCGATACGGAAAAGCTTCCTTTTCATGTGGTGGGCATGTCGGATGAGATGCCATATGAGAGTACCCGATACAGGGATATGGACGAGGATATGACAGAACGCTTTATAAAGGCCTTTACAGAGAAGGCTGAAGAGGCAATAGAAAAATTTTCTCCCGATATCATATTGTGCCATCATCTTTACCTTATGACTGCGGCCGTAAGGAATGCATTCCCGACCATGAAGATATACGGCTTTTGTCATAATACGGACCTTAGACAGATGACAAAGACAGATCTCAGGAGAGACTTTATAAAGGAAAATATAAGGAGGCTTGACAGGATATTTGCCGCGGGAGAGGACCAAAAGCAAAGAATAACGGATATATACGGATCCTCCCCGGACATAATAAAAATAATCGGCACAGGCTATAATAATGAGCTCTTTTATGACAGAAAACTTCGGGTAAAAGACGGAAAGGTGAGACTTATCTTTGCAGGTAAAATTGCCGAGAAAAAGGGAGTGATGAGCCTTTTAAGAAGCATGAGCTTGCTGCCTGAAGAGCTTAAGAAAAGGATTGAGCTCAGACTTGCGGGAGGCGCGGGAAATAAGGAGGAGTACGAGGAGATAATAAAGCTTTCCAAGGCCTGTCCCGTAAAGGTGGAGTTTCCGGGAAAGCTTGCTCAGGAGGAGCTTGCCGAACTGTACAGCAGAAGCGACATATTTGTTCTCCCCTCTTATTTTGACAGTATCCCACTGAGCATGGTGGAGGCTCTTGCCTGCGGCTTAAGGGTGGTGATAAGCGATCTTCCGGGGCTCAAGGATTGGGCCGATAAGAGCATAAAAAATGCGGACATCATATATGTTCCCATGCCTGCTATGAGAGATGCGGATGAGCCCGAAAGACAAAGCCTTCCCGAGTTTGAGAAAAGACTTGCAAAGGCTATAGAGGAGAGCGCGGGAAGGGTATCAGAGACACCGGCCGATCTCAGTGAGGTATCATGGAAGGGCATCGCAGATAAAGTTTTAGATTAAATCTAATAAAATTAACAAAAAAATACCCCGAAAATCTTCTTTTTTTAGAACTTTTGTGTTAATATTAACAATAGGTTGATTTCAAGTATAATAAATAACGGAGGCATGTTATGGTGGACAAAAAATTTATTATAACGATCGGAAGAGAATACGGAAGCGGAGGAAGGACCGTAGGTAAAAAGCTTGCCGAGGAGCTTGGAGTTCATTTTTATGATGATGATGAGATCTTAAAGCTTACATCGGAGAGATCGGCTATCGGTGAGCAGTACTTCAGACTTGCGGACGAGAAGGCCGGAAACAATCTGTTGTACAAGCTTTTTGACAGCATGAAGCCTGAGCTTGGCGAACCGAAGGTGGGGGAAAAAATGACCTCTCCCGAGAATCTGTTCCGCTTTCAGGCTAAGCTTATAAGGGAGATAGCGGATAAGAACGAGTCCTGCATAATAGCGGGAAGGGCGGCAGACTTTATCCTTGAGGACGAGCACAGAGACGAGCTCATAAAGATATTCGTTTTTGCGCCTTTTGATACAAAGATAAAGAACTCTATGTCTGTCTACAATATAGACAGAGCGGAGGCCGAAAAGAGAGTCAGAAAAATAAACAAGGAAAGAGAAGGCTTCTACTACTATTATACGGGAAAGAACTGGATGGATATGACAAATTATGACGTAACCATCAACTCGGAAAAGATAAACTTTGATCAGGTGGGGCAGATCATAAAGGGAGTCATGAGAGCCAGAGGCTTTGATATTTAACACAAAAGGCAAAACATAATTAAAAATAAAGAAATGCGGTGAAGGGGGACATAATTTTATGAAAACTTATCCTACTAAAGACATCAGAAATGTCGTATTGCTCGGACACGGCGGTGCGGGAAAGACTACTATAACAGAGGCTCTCGCACATATTACAGGTGTTACCGGGCGTATGGGAAAGGTTGACGACGGAAATACCATAAGCGACTATGACAAAGAGGAGATAAAGCGTAAATTTTCAATCTCCACATCAGTCGTACCTATCGAATATAAGGGTGCTGAGGGCGATATCAAGATAAACATACTTGATACTCCCGGATATTTTGATTTTGTAGGCGAGGTCGAGGAGGCCATATCAGCGGCGGACGCGGCTATAATCGTTGTAAACTGCAAGGCGGGAATACAGCCCGGAACCTACAGGGCATGGGATCTCTGCGAGAAGCATAATATCCCGAGACTTTTCTTTGCTACGGATATGGATGATGATGAGGCATCCTTCAGAGAGCTTGTTGTAAAGCTCAGCAAGGAGTTCGGACGTAAGGTCGCTCCTATCCAGATACCCATAAGAGAGGAAGGAAAGTTCGTAGGTCTTGTAAATGTCGTAAAGATGAAGGGCCGTAAATTTACAAAGCTCTCGGATTACGAGGAGTGTCCTATCCCCGACTATGTCACAAAGCAGCTTGACACAGCAAGGAATGCCCTTTTGGAGGCGGTTGCTGAAACTTCGGACGAGTACATGGAGAGATACTTTGAGGGCGGAGAGTTCACTCACGAGGAGATATCCGCAGCCTTAAAGGAAAATGTCCAGAACGGAAGCATAGTTCCTGTGCTTATGGGTTCGGGAATCAACTGTCAGGGAATGAATCATCTCCTTCAGGCCATAGACAAGTATTTCCCAGCACCTTCGGATGTGGAGTGTGTCGGTGTGGATAAGGCAAGCGGAGAGAGATTTACCGCAAAATATAATGATGAGGCCAACCTTACCGCAAAGGTTTGGAAGACAATAGTAGATCCCTTTATCGGAAAGTTCACTCTTGTAAAGGTAATAACAGGTGTGCTCAAATCAGACAGCACCATATATAATGCCACAAAGGATCAGGACGAGAAGATAGGAAAGCTTTATCTCCTCAGAGGAAAAGAGCAGATAGAGGTATCGGAGCTCCATGCGGGAGATATAGGAGCTGTTTCAAAGCTCACTGTAACAGGAACAGGAGATACTATTGCTTTAAGAAATGCTCCTGTAGAGTACGAAAAACCCGCTATATCAAAGCCCTACACATATATGGCATTTAATCCCAAGAATAAGGGCGACGACGACAAGGTATCCTCTGCTATGCAGAAGATGCTTGAAGAGGATCTGACCTTAAAGATGGTAAATGATGTGGAGAACAGACAGTCTCTGCTCTATGCTATAGGAGATCAGCAGCTTGATGTGGTAAAATCAAAGCTTGAGACAAGATATAAGGTTGAAATAGAGCTTTCAAAGCCCAGATTCGCATACAGAGAGACCATAAGGAAGAAAGTAAAGGTTCAGGGTAAGCATAAGAAGCAGTCCGGAGGACATGGCCAGTACGGAGACGTTATTATGGAGTTTGAGCCCTCAGGAGATCTTGAGAAGCCCTATATCTTTGAGGAGAAGGTATTCGGAGGCTCTGTTCCCAAGAACTACTTCCCCGCAGTTGAGAAGGGACTTCAGGAGAGCGTAAAGAGAGGACCTCTTGCAGGCTATCCTGTAGTGGGCATAAAAGCTACTCTTGTAGACGGTTCATATCACCCTGTAGATTCATCGGAAATGGCTTTCAAGATGGCTACTATACTTGCCTTTAAGCAGGGCTTTATGGATGCGGGACCCATTCTTCTTGAGCCTATCGCAAGCCTTAAGGTAACTGTACCCGACAGCTTTACGGGAGATATAATGGGAGACCTTAACAGAAGGCGCGGAAGAGTTCTCGGAATGAATTCCAACCATCATGGAAAGCAGATCATTGAGGCTGATATACCTATGTCGGAGCTTTACGGATATAATACAGATCTTCGCTCCATGACAGGAGGTCTGGGAGATTTCGAGTATGAGTTTGCACGTTACGAGCAGGCTCCTAACGACATACAGAATGCGGTCGTTGCGGCTGCTGAAAAGCTTAATGCCGAATAAGACTGTCAAAGCCATATAAAGAATCCTCAGGCAGGCATTTTCAGCCCGACAGCTCGGGCCGGGATGCCTGCCGTTTGTTGACATATAAAACAGCTGTGTGATATAATTTTTCGGATCATACGGAAAAAGGAGGAGAAATATTTAATCGGATATGGACAAATATGTCTGTACGGTCTGCGGATTTGTCTACGATCCCGAGGTGGGAGTTGACGATGAAGATATAGACCTTGGAACACCTTTTGAGGAAATACCTGATGAGAATTTTACCTGCCCTATATGCGGCGCCCGAAAGGACGAATTTCAGCAGGTTATTGATGATGAAACAGAGTAACGCCTATGTCGGAGCTTAAGAAGATATACTCGCCTCTTACGGGCAGGGCTACTGATATTACAGCTATGGCCGACCCTATGTTTTCCCGGAAAATACTCGGAGACGGAGTTGCCATAGAGCCTTATGAAGGCAGGATATATGCGCCGTTTGACGGAGAAATGAGAGTTATTCCGGCTACAAAACATGCCTTGGGGCTTAAGGCAAAGGACGGGACCGAGTTGCTTATCCATATCGGAACTGATACCATGAAGCTTGCGGGAGAGGGCTTGTTTCCGAGAGTCAGGCAGGGACAATGCTTTAAAAGAGGCGAACTCATAATGGAATTTGACATAGAAAGGCTGAAGTCTCTCGGATATTCAGTCACTACGCCTGTAATAATTACCGGAGCGGGTAATGTTCAGAACATGATAAAGCACATGGGTGATATGACACACGGCGAGACCGTTGTAATGGAGTATAAGCTTAATATATAAAAACCCGGACCGATACCTTAATAACTTTTGAGGTATCGGTTTTTTGCTGCCCGATCCAACGTAATTAAATCGTAAGGGAATGTTCCTTGAAATCTCTTTTTCGGGAGGATAGTATAGAATAAACGTAAAAAAGGACCTTTGGCTTTTGAGATTTTCTTGAGGGAAAGGAGTTTTAATGTTCAGATTTAATACAGGAAAAAAACATATTGCAACAACCATACTTACAGCGGCCCTGCTTTTATCACTTACAGGATGTGCCGAGGGAGCTGAGAGGAATGAAAAGATCATAAAGGAAAAGCCTGAAATCGAGTATTCCGACAGCGATTATGAGGATGAGAACTTTGACGAGAGCGATATTATAATAGAAAATGAGACTGTTGAATCCCGGAATTCTGAAATCAAGCCTTCCGAATCACAGGCGGAACCTTCCGTAGCCGAGAGCTCACAGGAGACTCAAACTGATGAGAGCTTCGCATCCTCCGAAGAGACATTTTCAGAAGCGGAGTCTTCATCGGAGGAGACTACAGGTGCTGTTGAACAGGAGACGGAGGCTTCAGTTACGGCTTTTTCAACAGAAGCTCAGACCTCCGCACAGACTGCCTCCGCGCAGCCTGCGGGAGGACAGGTTACGCCTCTCGAGTCTGTCGTAATGGAGCAGTGCTATATCGATGGTGAAAATGTAATAATAAGGGGGCGTTCACAAGGCGGTATAACGCCTACCGATACGCTTACAGGTCAGGATGAGCATTTTTATCTTTTGGAGCTTGAGCCCTACGATGACGATGTGACCGACAACAGATATACAGCCGCATGTCTTAAAACGGAGGACATAAGCTTTGAGCTTCCCTTAAATGCGGGCACCTCTTCATCAAGGCTGTATAAAAAGTTTATAATATGCATTTGGGACGGAGGAAAATACATTCCCGTAAGCTCGCCGATATATATAACAAATCCTGAGACAATAGCAAAGAACAAGGATGAATACAAAGAGCCGCTTACAAAGAAGGGGCTTTTGATAGAGCTTACTCAGATAAGCGATGCTTTCGAGCTTGGTGTAAGCCATGTTATCGTAAACATACCTTTTTCGAGTATTTTGGGATCCGGGATAGAGTATACATATGAAGGTGAGACCTACAGCTTTAACAAGGAAGTTGTTGAGGCGTATGACAAGACCATATCCATGTTTTCAAATAAGGGTATGCTTGTAAATGCGGTTATACTGAATTCATGGAATCCCGCAACCCCCGATCTCTTTATGCCGGGTGTGGCTCAGACTTCGGCGGCAAATTATTATAACTTCAATGCAAAGACAGAGGCGGGCTATAAGGATATAAAAGCGATAGCCTCGTTCCTTGCGGACAGATATTCGGGAGAAGATTCCAACCACGGTAAGGTATCAAACTGGATCATAGGTAATGAGATCAATAATCAGCTGTGGAATTACATGGGCCCTATGGATGTAAGAAGCTATGTGGCCGAGTATGAAAGGTGCTTCAGGGTGTTCTATACGGCTATCAAATCCACCTGCGCCAATGACAGAGTATTTTTCTCAACCGACTATAACTGGATGCATGAGGCAAACGGAAGTACAAAATATAATGCGAAGGAAGTAATAGATATCTTTAACGAGCTTGTGAGAGAGAAGGGAAATATAGACTGGGGACTTGCGTACCATCCTTATTCCATACCTCTTACGGAGCCTGAGTTCTGGGATGATTGGAATACAGGACTTATTTCATGGGAGGAGACCTCTCCCATAGTGAATTTCGCAAACCTGAGTGTCCTTACTGATTATTTCCAAAAGGACGTGATGAGAGACAGGAGCGGAAATGTCCGCCATATCATACTCTCGGAGGAGGGCTTTACCTCACAGTCCGCAACCAGAGGAAAGGTTGAAGAGCTTCAGGCGGCGGCCTTTGCCTACGCATATTATATAGTGGATTCGAATCCTTATATCGATGCTTTTATAATGTCAAGGCAGATAGATGCGCCTTCGGAGGTGGCAACATCCTGCGCCTTCGGACTTTGGACTACAGATCAGACAGAGGACGTAAATATAAAGCCGGCCATGAGAAAACGTATATGGCCTGTATTCAAGGCTATAGATAAGGCTAATGATACTCTTGAAGCTACAGATTTCGCAAAGGAGATACTGGGAATAGAGAATTGGTCGGACATTATCCCCGGTTTTAAATGGTCCTCACAGGAGCGCAGAAGATAAAGTTTGTATTTAAGTCGTGAATTATGCTATCATAGTATAAACTTTTTCAAAGAGAGGTTTATGTTAATGAAGATAAAAGCTTTTTTGCTCTCACTTGCGCTTCTTTTGACAGCCTGCACAGGCCTGTGGGGCTGTACAAGGTATGAGCCCGTGGCTCTTATGCCCGGTTATACCGAGGAAACTGAGGGCGAGACCTTGCCTAAAACCGCCGAGGTAGCTCCTATAGCAGTATCCTCTGAGGATCAGTCCGAGAGCATAGAGATTGAGAGCTCGAAGGAGCCGGTAAAGGTTAAAGGAATATATTTAGGTGCTTCACCCTGTGGAATGGATGATTTTATGGACAGGGTCATAAAGCGCATAGATGAGACGGAGCTGAATGCCGTGGTAATTGATGTTAAGGATGATTTCGGCAGAATAACCTATGACATGCAGTCGGTTCCTCTTGTGAATGAGATAGGTGCTGTAGATGTAAAGATAGGCGATATAAAGGCACTTACGGACAAACTCCATGAGCATGGCATATACTGTATAGCAAGAGTGGTGGCCTTCAGGGACCCTTACATCGCGGAGCAGAGGCCGGACCTTGCACTGCATCTTTCCGACGGAAGCCTTTTCAGGGACAATAAGGGAGACGCATGGGTCAATCCCTACAAGAAGGAAGTCTGGGACTACCTTGTTGATATAGGAAAGGCAGCCGGTGATGCGGGCTTTGACGAGATACAGTTCGACTACATAAGATTTTGTACTGAGCGCGGGATAAATGACGTTGTATATGATGAGAATGATACACTCGGAAGGGGAAAGACGGATATCATCACAGAGGCGGTAAGCTATATGTCCGAAAAGCTCAGAGAAGAAGGGCTGTTTGTCTCCTGCGATGTATTCGGAACGATAATCGGAAGCGATATTGATGCTCAGTCAGTAGGCCAGGACTATGGAGAAATGGCAGAGGAGCTGGATTATATTTGTCCCATGATATACCCTTCACATTACGCAAGCGGAAACTTCGGACTTGAGCATCCTGATAAGGCTCCATACGAGACGATTCTCGGCGCTCTTACAAGATCAAAGAGCGAGCTTGCATGGAGCAAAAAGGAGGACAGTCCTCAGGCTACGGTAAGGCCATGGCTTCAGTCCTTTACAGCTTCTTATCTTGGAGAGGGAAACTACATGGAGTACGATGAGGCGGCTGTAAGGGCACAGATACAGGCTGTGTATGACGCGGGATATGACGAGTGGCTTTTGTGGTCGGCGTCAGCTAACTATTTCTACGACGGTTTTCTGACTCCTGAAGAGGAAGCTGCCGAAAATCAACAGATAGAAGAGTCAAGAGCCGCATTGCCCCCTGAAACATATGAGAATGCCGAGGAACTTATGAATGAGCAGTCAGGCGTAAGCAGTACCCTGTCAGAGGAGCTTGAGGATGCTCTTGAAAATGGGGAGCTATCCGAAAGTGACAGAGCGATATTATCAGAATCCGGCGATATCATAATCTCAGAGACTGCAGAGACTTCATTGCCCGCAGAGGGCCGGGTATCGGAGGAGCAATAAGCATGCAGGACAGCTACATAAATTTCGACATAAAAGAAGAATTGAAAAAACTCCCGCAAAAGCCGGGAGTTTATCTCATGCATGGACCTAAAGATGAGATCATATATGTGGGCAAGGCAGTGAACCTTAAAAACAGAGTGAGGCAATATTTCCAGTCACCACAGGGAAAGACGGCAAAGATACTTAAGATGATCTCCCTCATAAGGCGCTTTGAATATATAGTAGTGGATTCCGAGCTTGAGGCTCTGGTACTTGAGAATAATCTTATTAAGGAAAACAGGCCAAAGTACAATACACTGCTTAAGGATGACAAGACCTACCCCTATATACGAGTATCCACAGATGAGGAATTTCCCAGGATAACCAAGACAAGAAAAGCTAAAAAGGACAAGGCAAGATATTTCGGGCCCTTCACAAATGAGACTGCGGTAAGAGAGTGTATAGACCTTCTGCACAAGCTCTTTAAGATAAGGACCTGCAACAGAAATCTTCCGAAAGATATCGGTAAGGAAAGGCCCTGCCTTTACTATCATATCGGACAGTGCTCCGCCCCATGCAGCGGCGCAATATCAAAGGAAGAGTACGCAAAGAGCATAGAACATGCCTTGGATTTCCTCTCGGGAAAATATGATTATGTGAAAAAATATCTTACGGATAAGATGGAGGAATGCTCGGAAAAGCTTGACTTTGAGAGAGCGATAGAATACAGAGAACTGATAAAAAATATTGACGCTGTGACCGAGAGGCAAAAGGTGTCAGCCCTTGACAATGATGACAGAGATATAATCGGAATAGCTTCTGACAAGAGCGCCGCGGTGGCTCAGGTGTTCTTCATAAGAGGAGGAAGGCTAATAGGAAGAGAGCACTTCTACATTGACATTGATGAAAATGACAGCGAGGAGGACATAACCGAAAGCTTCCTGAACCGATACTATACAGGAACTCCCTTTATACCTAAGGAAATAAGGATACAGTGCGAGATACCTCAAAGAGAGCTCATGGAAGAGTGGCTTTCAAAAGCAAAGAATCAGAAGGTAAGGATAACTGTCCCCAAGAAGGGAGAAAAGGAAAAGCTTGTGGAGCTTGCCGTAAAAAATGCCGAAACAGTCCTTAAGCAGGACAAGGAAAAGCTGAGGCGTGAGGAGCTGAGGACCATAGGTGCCATGAATGAGATAAAGGAAGCCCTCGGATTATATCAGCTTCAGAGGGTGGAATCTTACGATATATCAAACACCAACGGCTTCGAGTCCGTGGGGTCGATGGTTGTCTTTGAGGACGGAAAGCCCAAGAGAAACGATTACAGAAAATTCAAGATAAAATCAGTGGAAGGGCCAAACGATTACGCTTCCATGTATGAGGTACTCACCAGAAGATTCAGCCATGGCTTAAGGGAAATGTGCGAGGCGGGAACCAATGATGCCACACTTAGCGGAAGCTTTGTCAAATTCCCTGACCTCATAATGATGGACGGCGGAAAGGGGCAGGTAAACATTGCACTCAGAGTAATAGAGGAAATGGGGCTTGACATACCGGTATGCGGAATGGTAAAGGATGACAGCCACAGGACCAGAGGACTTTATTTTAACAATGAAGAGATACCTATAGACACAAGAGCCGAGGCCTTCAAGCTTATTACAAGGATACAGGACGAGACCCACAGATTTGCGATAGAGTATCACAAAAGCCTCAGAGGAAAGGCTCAGATACATTCTGTACTTGATGATATACCGGGTGTCGGAAAGGTGAGAAGAAAGGCCCTTATGAGGCAATTTAAGGATATCAGCTCAATAAAAAATGCAAGTCTTGAGGAGCTTATGGAGATCCCTGAATTCGACAGGCGCTCGGCCCAAAGCGTAGTGGACTTTTTCAAGGGTGAAAAGAGCAGTTGATATTGACTTAAATTATTTGATGTTATAATATTTTAAAGATACGAATCAAAATTACCGGAGGCGAAAAAATGGCGGTATATAATCATACAGCAGTTGAGAAAAAATGGCAGGAATACTGGAAGGAAAATCCTGTCAATGTTGATGACGGAAAGAAGGAAAAATATTATTGTCTTGACATGTTTCCTTATCCCTCGGGATCGGGACTTCACGTAGGACATTGGAGAGGATACGTTATATCAGATGTTTGGTCAAGATATCAGCTTATAAAGGGAAAGTATGTGATCCACCCTATGGGATGGGATGCTTTTGGTCTCCCTGCCGAGAACTATGCGATAAAGACTCATATACATCCGAAGATATCAGTTTCTCAGAATATAAAGAACTTCAAGGAGCAGCTGAAGCAGATAAACGCTCTCTATGATTGGGACAGAGAGGTCAACACAACAGACCCCGCTTTTTACAAATGGACTCAGTGGATCTTTGTTAAAATGTTTGAGAAGGGACTGGCATATGAGAAGGAATTCCCTATCAACTGGTGTCCTTCATGTAAGACAGGCCTTGCAAATGAGGAGGTCGTAAACGGCTGCTGCGAGCGCTGCGGAACTCAGGTTACAAAGAAGAACCTCAGACAGTGGATGTTAAAGATCACAGCCTATGCGGACAGGCTTTTAAACGATCTTGATAAGCTTGACTGGCCTGAAAAGGTCAAAAAGATGCAGACCGAGTGGATAGGAAAGTCCTATGGCGCCGAGGTGGATTTCAAGGTAGCGGGAGATATCTGCGGCAATGATGCAAAGATAACAGTTTACACCACACGCCCCGACACCCTTTACGGAGCAACCTTTATGGTACTCGCTCCCGAGCATCCCTTGGCAAAGAAGCTTGCCACAGCAGAGAACGCGGAGGCTGTGGAGAAATATATTTTTGACGCTTCCATGAAATCAAATGTCGACCGTATGCAGGACAAGGAAAAAACAGGCGTATTCACAGGCTCTTATGCCATAAATCCTATAAACGGCAAAGAGATACCCGTTTGGATATCCGACTATGTTCTTGTTGATTACGGAACAGGAGCTATCATGTGCGTTCCCGCTCATGATGACAGAGACTATGCCTTTGCAAAGAAATTCAATATTCCCATAATACCTGTAATATCTCCTGACGGAAATGATATGACTGACGACAAGCTCCCTTACACAGAGGCAAAGGGAATAATGATAAATTCCGGAGACTGGAACGGAAGAGAATCGGCAGACTTAAAGAAGGAAGCTCCCCACATCGTTGAGGAGATGGGAGTAGGTAAAAAGACAGTAAACTACAAGCTTCGTGACTGGGTATTCTCACGTCAGAGATATTGGGGAGAGCCTATCCCCATAATCCATTGCCCTCATTGCGGAAATGTGGCTGTACCCGAGGATGAACTTCCTCTTGAGCTTCCGGATGTGGAGCATTATGAGCCTACAGGAACAGGAGAATCACCTCTTGCCGCAATAGATTCATGGGTAAATTGCAAGTGCCCCAAGTGCGGAGCGGATGCAAAGAGAGAGACAAATACCATGCCTCAGTGGGCAGGATCATCGTGGTACTTCCTGAGATATGTGGATCCCCATAATGACAAGGAGCTTGTAAACAGAGAGAAGGCCGACAAGTATCTTCCTGTAGATATGTATGTAGGTGGAGTCGAGCATGCGGTGCTTCATCTTCTGTACTCAAGATTTTATACAAAGTTTTTGCATGACATAGGTGTTGTTGATTTTGACGAGCCCTTCACAAAGCTTTTCAATCAGGGAATGATCAACGGAAAGAACGGAATCAAGATGTCAAAGTCAAAGGGCAACGTGGTTTCTCCCGATGATCTTGTGAGAGATTACGGCTGTGACGCCTTGAGACTTTACGAGCTTTTCGTAGGACCGCCCGAGCTTGATGCGGAGTGGGATGACAGAGGTATAGACGGAGTTTATCGTTTCCTCAATCGTTTCTACAAGCTCTGCATGGATTCCAAGGATAAGGATATAAAGGCAACAAAGGAAATGCTTTCAGTAAGGCACAAGCTCGTAAGAGATATAGAAAAGAGACTTGAGGCCTTCAGCCTTAACACAGTTGTTTCAGGATTTATGGAATACAATAACAGTCTTCTTGACATTGCCAAGAAGGAGGGAGGCGTGGACAAGGAAACATTAAAGACCTGTGCAGTGCTCCTGGCGCCCTTCGCTCCTCATATGGCGGAAGAAGTTTGGCATGATATGGGAGAGACCGGTACCGTATTTTCCGCAGGATGGCCCGAGTATGACGAGGAGGCGGCAAAGGATGACAGCATCAAGCTTCCTGTTCAGATAAACGGAAAGACAAAGGCTGTTATAGAAGTAGCTGCCGATGCTTCAAAAGATGATGTACTTGCGGCGGCAAAGCAGGCTGTTGAAGGTAAGGCGGGAAATATAGTTAAGGAGATTTACGTTCCCGGCAAGATAGTCAACCTTGTTGTAAAATAAAAATATGATTACAGACAGTGATATCAAAAAAATAAAAGGACTTATTGTCTTCACAATAATAACAGCCATAATAGGCTTTAACTGGCGAATCGTCCTATCGGTCCTCGGCAGTATAATAAGCATGCTTTCTCCCTTTATTTTGGGAGGAGGCATTGCCTTCCTGCTTAATATACCGATGAAGCATATAGAAAAAAGCCTTAACATAAAAAATCGGAAAACGGGAAGAGCTCTCAGCCTTATCATTACTTTGATCCTGTTTGTGGCTGTAGTCCTTGTGGCTATACTTGTAGTCGTACCTCAGCTTTTGGAATCCGTTGTCCAGCTCCAGTACAAGATCCCTCAGTTTATAAAATCTACGGAAGTGTTTCTCAATAAATGCTTTTCCGACAATCCGTGGATACTGGAATCGGCTGAAAACATAAACATAAATTGGGAGGAGACCTACAAAACGATATCACAGGTCTTATCAAGCGGATTGAGCTCTGTTATCACAGGTTCTCTTTACGCGGTCAGGGGAGTGGCAGGCGCTCTTACAAACTTTGGTATAGGCTTTATTTTTGCGATATATCTTCTTATCGGCAAGGAGGTACTCTCAGGTCAGTTCAAAAAGCTTGTGAAGGTTTATCTTCCTGAGGATATCGGAGAAAAAACTCTGGAAATACTGGGAATAGCTGAGAGGATATTCTCCGGATTTTTTACAGGTCAGTGTCTTGAGGCCTGTATCCTCGGAATGATGTTTATAATAACGCTCTCTGTTTTGAATCTGCCTTATGCGCTTTTGATAGGAGTTCTTATAGCCATTACAGCCCTCATACCTGTATTCGGAGCCTTTGTGGGGCTTTTTGTGGGAGCCTTCCTTATGCTCATACAAAGTCCTGCGGACGCGGTGATTTTTGTTATAGCTTTCTTTGTAATACAGCAGATAGAGGGAAATCTGATCTATCCTCATGTAGTCGGCAATTCAGTAGGGCTTCCCGCAATATGGGTACTTTTGGCGGTCACTCTCGGAGGCTCCATGATGGGTGTAGTCGGAATGATACTTTTTATTCCCGGATTTTCAGTACTATATACACTTATAAAAGAAAATGTGCACTCAAAATATAGTGTTTTGACCGCGAAAACCGGTGATGAAGACGAAAATTGCGAAAAAAGCTGAAAAGCCTTGCTTTTATTTTCAGATGTTATATTATTAAATGAAACAGGTTATATCCTACAAAAATACTAAGAATAATAAATTATATAATTTTTCAAGGAGGTAAGATTATGAAGATTCAGAATATTAATGATGTGGAAGCTTTCTTTAAGGTAATAGATCAGTGCAAAGGCCCTGTTGAGCTTGTTTCACCCGAGGGTGACAGAATAAACCTCAAGTCAAAGCTCAGCCAGTATCTCAGCATGGCAAGCATGTTCTCAAACGGATACATTAAGGAACTTGAGCTTGTTGCAACTGATAAGGAAGATGTTGAGAGACTGATCAAATACATGTATCAGGGAGAGTAATCCTCTGATTCAAATTTTGACAGGCGGAGATTCAGATGAGTTCGGAAAATGGAGTACATCACAGGAACAGGAGGCCCGCCGCTTCACGTTCCGGTGACAGAGAAAAAATAAGAAGAAATTCGGCGGGAGCATCTTCAGAGAGAAGAGGACAGGCAAGACAGGGAACAGGCACGAAATATAAGCAGACATCAGGGCAGTCTCGCAGTGCAAAGACATCTCAAAGCACAAGGCAGACCCAATCCTCTTATTCATCTTCAAACTATAAAAAGGGACCGTCAAAGAAAAATGACAACGGAAATGTCCCTATGATAGTAGGAGGCATAGTGGCCGTCATAGCTGTGATAGCAATAGTTGCCTTCCTTATTAAGGGCGGTTCTCTTTCGGGAAACGATCCTTCAGAGATGATGGAAACTCAGGCAGAGGGAAGCTTTAAGAACGATGTATATGTGGATGTAAGCGCTATAACGGACGAAGTTCCCGTTGATACAGCGGATGAAAGCTCTCAGGCGGACGAAGATACCGAGGATAGCGATGCGGAGAGTTCGGAGGCTGTTTCAGGAGCTGTGATCAATCTTAAAGGATTGACTCCTGAGCAGGCAAAAGAAAAAATAGCAGGCCTCTACGAATGGAGCATGGTAATATCCAATGCTGATGCTGATGAGGGAGCTACTGTAAAGCCTACCGTAAATGCGGAGGAGATAACTACAGAGGCAGCAACTATGCCGGATGCTGAAAATCCCGATTCTCTTCCTGAAGGGGAGACTGCGGAAACCTCTCCTGCCGAGATAGTTGTATCAAAGACTATTGAGGTTCCCGACTTTGTGGCTCAAAAGACAGAAGAGCTTTTAAGCGGGATCACAGCCGAGGAGGAGTTATATTCGGCAGCTATGGCTTCTGAAGATACATCGGAGGAGGATACTGCCGACGATGAGTCCGACTCTGAAACTGCTGCAGAGACCCCCAAGGTATATAAGCTCAGCCTTGACGGACTTGAGGACAGGATAGATAAGGTAGCTGCAGATGCCGAGATGATGTGGAATAAGACCGCACAGGGCGGAAGCATCGGCTCCTATGACGCTGAAACAGATACCTTCAAGATGGAGGGCGCAAAAGACGGCTATGATGTAGACACAGAAAAGCTTATATCCGATATATCATCTGCGATAAGCAACAGGGATTTCACTGCAAACATAGCTGTTTCAGGAACTGTTATAAGCGGAAATGATGATACAAACCTCCCTGATTATGAGATTATAGGTACATATACTACAGAGACGACATCAAATAGTGTGAGAAACAAAAATATAAGACTTGCATGTGAAGCGCTGAACGGAACTATTATAAGACCCGGTGAAGAGTTCTCCTTCAATGATGTCGTGGGGGAGAGGACTGAAGCCAAGGGCTATGGTGCCGCAGCCGCTTACAATAACGGCGAGGTCGTTCAGGAGATAGGCGGAGGAGTTTGTCAGGTTTCAACCACTTTGTATAATGCGGTCCTCAGATCAGGACTTAAGACAACGAAGAGACAGTCTCATACATTTAAGCCCACATATGTCACTCCCGGATTTGATGCGACTATCAGCTGGGGAGGACCTGATTACAAATTCATCAACGCACCTGCTATAGACGAGTATTCAAATTCGGACAGTTATTCTATAGGTATAAAGGCAAGCTACAGTAATCAGAAGGTCACAGTTTCTATATACGGAAGACCTGTATTAAAGGATGGTATTACCTATGAGCTTAAATCAGCGAAGATAAAGGATATACCTGTTGTCAGAAAGCCCATACCTGAGGGAAGCGACAAGACGCCCACAACAGGTACGATGGGATCTCAGTGGGCTACCAACCTTGTTATCAAAAAGGATGGAGAGGTAATAAGCGACAAGCTTGATCATAACACATACTATTCAGGCCATATCGAGTACTATGATGAGAATGCGGAATCCTCAAGTGAAACACTGCCTTCATCATCTGTAGATCCTAGCAGTGAGACGGCAGAGACGGCCGAAACACCTGCAGCTTTGGATGAGCCGAGCTATGTACAGGGACCTGATGGAGGTCCCGGAGTTACGGTAGCGCCTTCCGAGCCGGGTTCGCAGACACCTTCTACGGGAGCTCCGACCATTTCTCCTACAGCGGCGGCGACTACAGCAGTACCTGAGCCTACAACTTCGGCAGTGCAGCCGGGAGGCCCCTCAGGCGGACCTCAGCCCGGAGGCGGAGGCGTGGTATCTGACGCTCCTGTATCACCTATTTGATATAAGAACTGATATCTGTCGATTTATATACTGCAATAACAGCTGCTTTCAGAAGCTTTAGGCTCTCTGAGGGCAGCTTTTTACTATATCTTGTACTTTTTTCAATAACGGCTTTCAATTATCCCTTCAGCTTGATATAATTAAGACAAAGATTATGCCTTTTCGGGCGGAGTCTGCATAAATTTAGGTCATTAAACAGGAGGAATTGGTCCAATGGCAAGACAAATGAAAACCATGGATGGTAACCAGGCTGCTTCATATGCTTCATATGCCTTTACTGAAGTAGCGGCTATCTATCCTATTACACCTTCATCGGTTATGGCTGAGCATACTGATGAGTGGGCAACTGACGGAAAGACCAACATTTTCGGTCATACCGTACAGGTAACGGAGATGCAGTCCGAGGCAGGTGCCGCAGGTGCTGTGCACGGATCCCTTGCTGCAGGTGCTCTTACTACCACCTACACAGCTTCACAGGGACTTCTTCTCATGATTCCCAACCTTTACAAAATAGCAGGTGAGCAGCTTCCCGGAGTATTCAATGTTTCAGCTCGTGCGGTAGCATCACACGCTCTTTCAATTTTCGGAGATCACTCAGACGTATACGCATGTCGTCAGACAGGTTGCGCTATGCTCTGTGAGTCATCTGTTCAGGAGGTTATGGATCTTACTCCTGTAGCTCATCTTGCAGCTATCAAGGGAAAGGTTCCCTTCATCAACTTCTTCGACGGATTCAGAACATCTCATGAGATCCAGAAGATCGAGGCATGGGATTATGAGGATCTTAAGGACATGGCTGATATGGACGCTATACAGGCATTCAGAGATCACGCTTTAAATCCTAATCATCCTTGCCAGAGAGGTTCTGCACAGAACCCCGACATTTTCTTCCAGGCAAGAGAGGCCTGCAACCCTTATTATGATGCACTTCCCGCAATAGTTGAGGAGTACATGAATAAGGTAAATGAGAAGATCGGAACAGATTACAAGCTCTTCAACTACTACGGAGCAGAGGATGCTGAGCATGTTATCGTATCAATGGGATCTGTAAACGAGACTATTGAGGAGACAATAGATTACCTTGTAAAGACAGAGAATGCAAAGGTCGGAGTTATAAAGGTACGTCTTTACAGACCTTTCTGCACCGAGGCATTCATCAATGCTATTCCCAAGACTGTTAAGCAGATAACTGTTCTTGACAGAACAAAGGAGCCCGGATCTATCGGAGAGCCTCTTTACCTTGATGTTGTAGCCGCACTTAAGGGAACAGAGTTCGACAGCATCCCTGTATTCACAGGACGTTACGGACTCGGATCAAAGGATACAGCTCCCAACCAGATCGTTGCGGTATTCAACAACCACACAAAGAAGAGATTCACAGTAGGTATCAAGGATGATGTTACAAATCTCTCACTTGAGCTCGGACCTCAGATAGTTACAACTCCCGAGGGAACCACGAACTGTAAGTTCTGGGGACTTGGAGCTGACGGTACAGTTGGAGCAAACAAGAACTCTTGTAAGATCATCGGCGACAATACAGACATGTATACTCAGGCTTACTTTGACTATGATTCAAAGAAGTCAGGCGGAGTTACAATGTCTCACCTGAGATTCGGTAAGAATCCCATCAAGTCAACCTATCTTATAAGAACAGCAAACTTCGTAGCATGCCACAAGCCCGAGTACGTAAGAAAGTACAACATGGTTCAGGAGCTTGTAGACGGAGGAACTTTCCTTCTCAACTGCCCTTGGAATGCCGAGGAGCTTGAGAAGCACCTTCCCGGACAGGTTAAGAAGTACATCGCTGACCACAACATCAAGTTCTACACCATCGACGGAGTCAAGATCGGTATAGAGACAGGAATGGGACCTACAAGGATCAACACTATCCTTCAGTCAGCATTCTTCAAGATCACAGGAATCATCCCTGAGGACAAGGCTATCGAGCTTATGAAGGCTGCTGCAAAGGCAACCTACGGACGTAAGGGTGAGGACGTTGTTAAGAAGAACTGGGCAGCTATCGAAGAGGGTGCAAAGCAGGTAGTAGAGGTAACTGTTCCCGAGTCATGGAAGAACGCTTGTGATGAGGGTCTTGATTATCCTGAGGCTACAGGCGCTCGTAAGGACGTAGTAGATTTCGTAAATAATGTTCAGATAAAGGTATCAGCTCAGGAAGGAAACAACCTCCCTGTATCAGCTTTCTCAGAGTATGTTGACGGTTCAACACCTTCAGGTTCAGCAGCTTACGAGAAGCGTGGTATCGCTGTAAATGTTCCTTCATGGAACCCTGACAATTGTATCCAGTGTAACTTCTGCGGATATGTCTGCCCTCACGCAGCTATCAGACCTGTTGCTATGACAGAGGATGAGGCGGCTAATGCTCCCGAGGGAATGCAGATGAAGGCAATGACAGGATTCGCAGATAAGAAGTTCGCTATCGTTGTATCCACACTTGATTGTACAGGTTGCGGATCATGTGCTAATGTTTGTCCCGGAATGAAGGGCGAGAAGGCACTTACAATGGTTCCTCAGGAGCAGGCTCTTGCAGGACAGAAGAACTTTGATTACGCTGTAACTCTTCCTGAGAAGCAGGATGTTATTGATAAGTTCAAAGCAAATACTGTAAAGGGAAGCCAGTTCAAGAAGCCTCTCTTCGAGTTCTCAGGCGCATGCGCAGGCTGCGGAGAGACACCTTATGCAAAGCTCATCACTCAGCTCTTCGGAGACAGGATGTACATTGCAAACGCTACAGGATGCTCATCAATTTGGGGCAACTCATCACCTTCAACACCTTATACAGTAAACGCAAAGGGACAGGGACCCGCTTGGGACAACTCACTCTTTGAGGATAACGCTGAGTTCGGTTACGGAATGCTTCTTGCTCAGAATGCTATAAGAGACGGACTTAAGGCTAAGGTCGAGGAGATCTCAGAGAAGGCTCCTTCAGAGGCTGTAAAGGCTGCCGCTAAGGAGTGGCTTGACACATTCTCATGCGGAGCTACAAACGGTGTTGCTACAGATAAGCTCGTAGCTGCTATCGAGTCTGAGGGCTGCGACGAGTGCAAGAAGGCTATCCTTCCTATGAAGGACTTCCTTGCAAAGAAGAGTCAGTGGATCTTCGGTGGTGACGGTTGGGCTTACGATATCGGCTTCGGCGGACTTGACCATGTACTTGCTTCCAATAAGGACATCAACATCATGGTATTCGATACTGAGGTTTACTCAAATACAGGAGGACAGTCATCAAAGGCTACTCAGCCCGGAGCTGTTGCACAGTTCGCTGCAGGTGGTAAGGAGACCAAGAAGAAGGATCTCGCTTCTATCGCAATGAGCTATGGTTATGTATATGTTGCTCAGATATCAATGGGTGCTGACTACAACCAGACAGTTAAGGCTATAGCTGAGGCTGAGGCTTATCCCGGACCTTCACTCATCATCGCTTACGCTCCTTGTATCAACCACGGAATCCGTAAGGGAATGGGTAAGGCTCAGACAGAAGAGAAGCTTGCTGTTGAGTGCGGATACTGGTATAACTTCAGATTCAATCCTCAGGCTGAGAACAAGTTCACTCTTGACTCAAAGGCTCCTGACTTCACAAAGCACAGAGAGTTCCTTAACGGTGAGGTTCGTTACTCATCACTTGCTCTCAAGAATCCCGAGAGAGCACAGAAGCTCTTTGACGAGAACCAGAAGTTCGCTGAGGAGAGAAGAAAGTACCTTGAGGGTCTTGTAAAGCTCTACGCAGGTGAGGCTGAGTAATTATTAATTAAAATAATTTCTTTAACTGAAAGTATATTTTCGGATAAAGGATGATAGTAAAAATCGGCGCATGGAAACATGTGCCGATTTTTTGTATATATTTTGTAAAACTGAAAATCTTTTTATTTTTAAATGATAATTTCATTTTTTCTGCTTTTATGCTATACAAAAACCTGATTTTAGTGTATACTAACTCATAGATACCGACACCCCGTATGGGTATATAGATATCAGGGACATACAATACTTCAATTGCTTCAGATATTTCCGGGAAAGTTTCCGGTACTAATTCAGGAGGACTACACGATGCAGGATAAATTTAACATCACAGGCATGAGCTGTGCGGCATGCTCATCCCGAGTGGAGAAGGAAGTGGCGCGGCTTGCAGGTGTCAGCGAAGTTAACGTAAATCTTCTCAAAAACAGCATGGTCGTAAGCTATGATGAGAATGTGCTGACTGCTGATGACATTGTTGCAGCTGTTGTAAAGGCGGGATACGGAGCTGAGCTCCAACAGGTAAGGTCGGCAGATAGAACAGGAAAAAATGGTATAAGGCGCAACTCTTCAGTTGATGAAGCAAAAAAAGAATATGAGACCATGAAAAAGAGAGTTATATGGTCATTTGTATTTACGGTACCTCTTTTTTATCTTTCCATGGGACACATGATGGGGTGGCCGCTACCCGGAATATTTCTTGGAGCTGAAAATGCCGGAATATATGCATTTACACAGTTTTTACTCTTAGTACCTGTTATATTTATTAACTTTAAATATTTCAGAAATGGGTTTAAGACTCTCATACATCGCTCCCCGAATATGGATTCCCTGATAGCGCTCGGGTCCGGAGCATCTACAGTTTATGGCATATATGCGCTCTATAAGATAGTATTCGGATTAGGACATGGAGATATGGCCCTTGTGCAGCAGTTTACCCATGACCTTTATTTCGAGGGGGCGGGTACCATCCTTACACTTATTACTCTCGGAAAGTTTTTTGAAGCGAGGGCAAAGGGAAAGACCTCTGATGCCATTAATAAGCTTTTAAATCTTGCTCCAAAAACAGCTACAGTTTTTAGAAACGGTGTTGAAGAGATCATACCTGCAGAGGCTGTCGAAAAGGGAGACATACTGATCGTAAAGGCGGGAGAGTCTATCCCCGTTGACGGGGTTTTGACAGAGGGAACAGGCTCTGTGGATGAGTCGGCTATAACAGGTGAGAGTATACCTGTCGACAAAACGGAAGGCGACAAGCTGATAGGAGCTACAGTAAACAAAAGCGGATATTTTAAAATGCGTGCTACAAAGGTAGGAGACGAGACAGCCCTTGCACAGATAATCAGACTTGTAGATGAGGCTACAGGCTCAAAGGCACCTATTGCAAAGCTTGCAGACAGGGTTGCGGGAGTATTTGTTCCGATAGTAATATGCATAGCGATCATATCATCGGCGGTATGGCTTATCTCAGGAACAGGATTTGAATTTGCCCTTACTATAGGAGTATCTGTATTAGTAGTATCATGCCCCTGTGCATTGGGACTTGCCACACCTACTGCTATAATGGTGGGGACCGGAAGGGGAGCGACCAACGGTATACTTATAAAGTCAGCCGAGGCTCTTGAGACCGCTCATTCAGTAAAGACAGTAGTAATGGACAAAACCGGAACTATAACCATGGGGAAGCCTGTAGTTACAGATATAGCCTTTGCCGAAGGTATGGATGACAGCAGCCTCTTGCAGACAGCAGCATCCCTTGAGAAGCTTTCGGAGCATCCTCTGGGAAATGCTATCGTTGAAGCGGCAGAGGAGAGCGGTACAAAACTGCTTTCTGTGACAGATTTTAAGCAGCTTCCCGGAATGGGTATAGCAGGAAAGGTGGAAGGCAAGGAATGCCTTGCGGGAAACAGGAAGCTTATGGAGGCATATTCCATCCGGGGCTTTGATATTTCATCTCTTGAGGATAAAATTGCTTCGGCAGGAAAGACTCCGCTGTACTTTGCAACAGACGGAAGATTTGCAGGAATGATTGCTGTAGCGGATGTGGTAAAGCCTACAAGTAAGGCGGCTGTAAAGGAGCTTCAGAGCATGGGCATAGAGGTGGTAATGCTTACAGGAGACCACAAAAAAACCGCAGAAGCCATACGCAGTCAGGTAGGGGTAGACAAGGTCATAGCTGAAGTGCTGCCTGAGGATAAAGAAAGAGAAATAAGAAGGCTTCAGGAATCGGGAAGGAAGGTTGCGATGGTCGGAGACGGCATAAACGATGCTCCCGCATTGGCAAGAGCCGATGTAGGAATAGCTATAGGAGCGGGAACCGATGTAGCCATGGAATCCGCCGATATCGTACTTATGAGAAATGATCTCCTTGACGTGGCGGGAGCCATTGAACTCAGCAAGGCGACGATAAGGAATATTAAAGAAAACCTGTTTTGGGCATTTTTCTACAATATAATCGGGATCCCTATCGCCGCAGGATTATGGTATAATGCATTCGACCTTAAAATGAATCCTATGGTGGCGGCCCTTGCAATGAGCTTCAGCTCTGTTTTTGTTGTAAGTAACGCCCTCAGGCTGAGGTTTTTCAAGCCAAAATACGGAAATGCCGATTCAGTAAATACAAATATAAAATCAGGAATGGAAAATGAGATCAGGATAATAAAAATCCAAGGAATCTCGGCAGAAGAGAAGGAGAACAGACGCCTTAAGGAAAAAGAGTATGGACTCAAGGAAAAAATACATAAGGAAGAAAAAGATAATAATATAAACGGAGGTATAAAAATGAAAAAAGCGATAAGCGTAGAGGGTATGATGTGTCAAAACTGCGTAAAGCATGTTACAAAGGCTCTGACTGCAGTAACAGGTGTCAGTGAGGTAAATGTTAGCCTTGAGGACAAAAAGGCCTATGTCACTGCGGATGAAAGTGTGACAGATGATATGCTCAAGGATGCTGTCACAGAGGAAGGCTACGAAGTAACAGGGATAGATGTCTATGAAGGCTGATAAGGAAAAAATCATACGATCCATAAAGATCGCGAGAGGGCAGCTTGACGGCATTTTAAAAATGATAGAGGAGGACAGATACTGCGTTGACATATCAAATCAGTTAAACGCCACGCAGTCTCTCCTTAAAAATGTAAACCGTGAGATACTCCATGCCCATATACGAAGCTGCGTGAGAGAGGGACTTCATACAGACGAGCCAAATCCTAAGGTGGAAGAGGCATTAAAGCTTTTGGAAAAGCTTATACCATAAAGCCGGGGCATCCTGAGCAAAACTTAAGGCAAATAAAAAACTGTTAAAGCTGATTAAAGCCAATTAAAAGAAATTAAAAACAATAAAACAAATAAAAAAGAAAAGATCCGATTTCCACATGGCAAAACGCTTTTTGGATTTCGGATCTTTTTAATTACAGTATTTGAATTAATTATTTAAATTCCATCGAATTATTCAGAATGCTTTGTATTACATTTTTTATTACACAAGGCTTCCTACATAATCATAATCGTCCGCCTCGCCGTGGCTCTTAAGGAGAGCCTGTATCTTGGCGGAAGAGTGGATAGCATATTCAAGTGATACATTGTAGTTGAAGGCATTGATTATAGAAGCAAGGTAGCTACTCATGTCGGCTTCAACATACCAAGGCTTTCCAAGTATGTCCTTAGGACGATAGTTAAGGTTTGTGGTTATGATATAGTCTATATATCCCTTTGCATAGAAGTCATCAAATTTATCAAGTCCGTTTGTAAAAAGTCCGAAGGTACAGCAGATGATAACCTTTGAAGCCTTTCTCTCTTTAAGCTCTCTGGCTGTGTCAAGCATACTTTCACCGGAGGAGATCATATCATCAACTATAAGAACGGTCTTGCCCTCAACAGATGAACCGAGGAACTCATGAGCCACAATAGGATTGCGTCCGTTGATCACTCTTGAGTAATCACGTCTCTTATAGAACATACCCATATCGACGCCAAGGTTATTTGCTATATACACAGCTCTGTCCATTGCACCTTCATCAGGGCTTATCACCATGAATGAATCTTTGTTTATAACAAGCTCGGGATCATGCTTTAACATTGCCTTTATAAAAGCATATGTAGGCATAAAATTATCAAAACCGTTTAAAGGAATGGCATTCTGGACTCTGGGATCATGAGCATCAAAGGTAATGAAGTTACGAACGCCCATAGCGGTAAGCTCCTTGAGAGCGAGAGCACAGTCAAGAGACTCTCTCTTTGACCTTTTATGCTGTCTTCCTTCATATATAAAGGGCATTATCACATTTACACGATACGCCCTTGCCACAGAAGCGCCTATGAGTCTCTTGAGATCCTGATAATTGTCGTCAGGAGACATGTGGTTTACGAATCCGTTTACAGTATATGTGTTTGAATAGTTGGTTATATCAACCATTATAAACTCGTCTATTCCTCGGGTCGACTCATAGATCATACCCTTAGCCTCGCCGGTACCGAAGCGTGGGCAGTCACACTTTAAAAGGAATGAATCGGGGGCAAAGCCTCTGAGCCTCAAGCTCTCCTCCTCATAGTGCTCCATGATATACTTTTCATCATGCTTTCTCTTTTGAACGAGCCATTTGTCAACCTTTTCGGCAAGCTCCGTGCATGACTTATGGGCCGCTATCTTCATAGGGGCCAAGGGAATAAGATTTGTAGAATAATTTTCAGCCATTGTTTCCACCTTTACATAATTTTGAAGGATAAGGTATATATTACGATTATCTCCGTATAATTTGGCTTCATTTTATACTACTTTCATTAATTCGGTCAATAGCTTAAGATTATATTTGCAAAAAATAAAATTTATAATATACTAATTGCGAGTGAAATATGTAATACATTGAAATGAGAGGTAAAAATGAGTAAACCTATAGTAGCTGTAGTAGGACGCCCCAATGTGGGAAAGTCCACACTTTTTAATGCCCTGAGCGGGACCAACCTTTCTATAGTTGAGGATACCCCCGGAGTTACCAGGGACAGGATATACGCCGAGTGCGAGTGGCTCGGCAGGTACTTCACCTTAGTAGATACAGGTGGAATAGAGCCTGATTCACAGGATGTGATACTCAGGCAGATGAGAGAGCAGGCGGAGATGGCTATGAGAACAGCCGATGTTATCATATTTGTGGTGGATGTGCGCCAGGGCCTTGTTGACGACGACTTTAATGTAGCTACAATACTCAGAAAGTCCAAAAAGCCTGTAGTCCTTGCTGTAAACAAGGTAGACAGCTTCAAAAAGCAGGGAAATGACGTCTATGAATTCTACAATCTGGGGCTTGGAGACCCTATAGGAATATCGGCAGAGGGAAGACAGGGGATAGGAGAGCTCCTTGACGCTGTCATAAAGCTTTTCCCTGAGAACGCTGCTACGGATGAGGATGATGACAGGACAAGAGTAGCCATCGTGGGACGCCCCAATGTGGGTAAGTCTTCTATAATAAATAAGCTTCTCGGAGAGAATCGCGTAATAGTCTCAAATATAGCGGGAACCACCAGAGACGCCATAGATACAACAGTCCGTCACAATGGAGAGGAATATGTATTTATCGACACTGCGGGCCTCAGGAGAAAGTCAAAGATAAAGGAAAACATCGAGAGATATTCCATCATAAGGACTGTCGCCGCCGTGGACAGGGCAAACATAGTCGTAATCGTTATAGATGCTACGGAGGGCGTCAGCGAGCAGGATACAAAGATAGCGGGAATAGCCCATGAGAGAGGAAAAGGATGCATAATTGCTGTAAATAAGTGGGATGCCCTTGAAGAGAAGACTGATAAATCTATATACGAGTTTACGGACAAGATACGTCAGAAGTTTTCATTTATGCCCTATGCGGAGATACTTTTTATATCCGCACTTACGGGACAGAGGCTTCCTAAGCTTTATGACATGATAGACAAGGTGCGTTCAAACCAGACCTTAAGAGTAGCGACAGGAGTATTGAACGAGATCATGACGGAGGCCACCGCCATGAAGCAGCCTCCCTCGGATAAGGGTGTGCGCTTAAAACTCTACTACATAACTCAGGTTTCTGTAGAACCCCCTACCTTTGTTATCTTTGTTAATTATAAGGAACTTTTCCATTTCTCATATCAGAGATATATAGAGAACAGGCTCAGGGATGCTTTCGGTTTCTCCGGCACACCTGTTCGATTTATCATCAGGGAGCGAAAGGAAAAGGATAATTAATTTTAGGAGTATTATCAATAGTATGGAACGTTTTGTTTGTTTGCTGATAGGATATATATTCGGTAACTTTCCCACGGGGTATCTCTACGCCAAGCTGCATGGAGTTGATATCACACATAAGGGAAGCGGAAATGTAGGTACTACGAATGTCCTCAGGAATATGGGACCCAAGGCGGGGCTGATAACCATGCTGGGGGATTTTACAAAGACCTTCATTCCTATTATAATAGTGACCTTTTTCCTATATAAGGACAAGACTGATATGCGCTATTTACTTACGATGTATGCCGGACTCGGAGCAATACTGGGGCATAATTATCCCCTTACACTAAAGCTTCACGGAGGCAAGGGAATAGCATGTACCGGAGCTCTCATCTGCTTTTCGGACATAAGGATCCTTATAGTTTGCTTTTTTGCTTTCTTTGGAGGTACGCTGATAACAAAGTATGTTTCTGTGGGCTCTCTTTTGGTTGCTGTATGCTTTTCCGCAGTCAATATTTGGGTGGTTTCCACGGGACTTCATCCTCTTGCGCAGCAATACCACATGGAGCTTTATATAGTAAGCCTTATAATATCAGGACTTGCCATATTTAAGCACAGATCCAATATACGAAGACTTCTTTCGGGCACTGAGAACAAGTTGTCCTTCGGAACAGGAAAGGGAAAGGAGAAATAATATGGCTCGTATAGGAATAATAGGAAGCGGAACATGGGGAACAGCCCTCACTATACACCTTGCTGAAATGGGACATGATACGATACTCTGGTCAACTTTTAAGGAGGAGATAGAAAATATTGCCGCTTCACACAGGCATATAAATCTTCCGAATGCCGAGATACCTCAGAATGTAAGCTTTACCGCAGACCTTGAGACTGCTATGGAGGACAGAGATCTTCTGGTACTGGCTGTACCCTCTATCTTTACAAGGGAAACTGCAAGAAAAATGAAGCAATATATAAAGAAGGGACAGCTTGTCCTTAATGTCGCAAAGGGCATAGAGGAGGACAGCTTAAAGACTCAGAGTGATATCACCGAGGAGGAGCTTCCTGAGGCTGAGGTTGCCGTGCTTTCAGGCCCGTCACATGCGGAGGAAGTATCCGTAGGCATGCCCACGGCTGTTGTGGTTGGAGCCCATGACAGAAAAACAGCCGAGACCATAAGAAGCATGTTTATGAATCCTGTTTTCAGAGTCTATATCTCTCCTGATATAAAGGGCATAGAGGTAGGCGGCTCTCTAAAAAATGTTATCGCTTTGGCGGCAGGAATGGCGGCAGGACTCGGATATGGGGACAATACAGCCGCAGCACTTATGACCAGAGGCATAACAGAGCTTGGAAGGCTCGGACAGGCTATGGGCTCGGCTCCTGAGACCTTTTACGGACTTGCGGGTATGGGAGACCTTATAGTTACCTGCGCCTCAAAACACAGCCGTAACCGTCGTGCCGGAGTCCTTATAGGACAGGGAATGACAGCCGATGAGGCAATGAAAGAAGTGAAGATGGTGGTGGAAGGTGTGTATTCCGCAAAGGCCGCAATGCAGCTTGCGGAGAAGTATAAGGTGGATATGCCCATAGTTGCCGAGGTGAACAGAATACTTTTTGAAGGTGGATCGGCTTCGGATGCGGTCGCAAACCTTATGTGCAGGGACAAGCAATCCGAGAATCCCAACCTGAGCTGGGACAGGCCTTAATTTATCATAATATAATCGTAATATAAACAAAAATATGTCCTTACTATAACTATTAATTATAAAATACATTACAGGTCCTGTTTTAAAGTTATAAAATAGACGAGTTTGATTGACATGTCTGCAAAGCATAACTATAATCGTAAAAAAATCAAACAGGGAGGAACGATTATGAAAAAATTTATGTGCTTGGCGATGACAGCAGCTATGCTTGCTATGTCGCTTACAGCATGCGGATCATCAGATTCAGCCGAGGAGACCACAGCTGCAGCAGCAGCCGCTGAAGCTGAGGACAGCACAGAGGCGGGAGATACCGCTTCATCAGACGCTGTATTTGTAATAGGAGGAACAGGACCTCTCACAGGCAGCGCTGCTATATACGGAAACGCGGTAAAGAACGGCGGCCAGATAGCTGTTGACGAGATAAACGCTGCAGGTGGAATCAACGGATATCAGGTAAAGTGGATATTTGAGGATGACGAGGCTGATACCGAGAAGGCTATCAATGCTTATAATACTCTTAAGGATCAGGATCTTCAGATGTTTGTAGGAACCACTACCTCAGGTTCTTGCCTGGCTGTAGTTCCCGAGACAGAAAATGACAATATGTTCCAGATAACACCTTCAGGAACTACTGCAGACATTACTATACCCGAAAATGTTTATCGTATGTGCTTCTCGGATCCCGCTCAGGGAACAAAATCCGCCGAGTACATCGGACAGAACGGACTTGCTACAAAGATAGGAGTTATCTATGACAGCTCTGATACATACTCATCAGGAATTTATGAGAACTTTGTGGCAGAGGCTGCAAATCAGGGACTTGAGATAGTCGGAGCTGAGGCTTTCACAGCCGATTCCAAGACAGATTTCAGGACTCAGCTTCAGAAGCTTAAGGACGCAGGCGCTGAGCTTGTATTCCTTCCCTTCTACTACACAGAGGCATCACTTGTTCTTCAGCAGGCAGATGAGATGGGATGGGAGCCTATGTTCTTCGGATGTGACGGTATGGACGGTATCCTCACACTTGAGGGATTTGACACATCTCTGGCAGAGGGCCTTATGCTCTTGACACCTTTCTCTGCAGATGCTGAGGATGAGCTTACACAGAACTTTGTAGCTAAGTATCAGGAGGACTACAGTGAGATTCCCAACCAGTTTGCGGCAGACGCTTATGACTGTCTCTATGTTATAAAAGCTGCAGCTGAGAAGGCAGGAATCACACCTGACATGAGCGTATCTGATATCTGCGAGGCTCTCAAGCCTGTTATGACAGAGATCGAGATCGACGGACTTACAGGCCAGGGAATCAAGTTCACAGAGGACGGAGAGCCCAACAAGGCTCCTAAGGCTGTTGTAATCGAGAACGGCGCTTACAAGTCAATGGAATAATAAAAAGGTTAGTTTTTTCTCCTTAATAAATCATCAGCCAAGGGCTGAAAAAGAGGGATGCCTCTTAGATGGCATCCCTCTAAACTTATGAAAGGAATGTTATTTATATGTCGAGCTTTATATCTTACTTTATAAACGGAATAAGCTTGGGGTCTGTATATGCGATAATTGCCTTGGGGTATACTATGGTGTATGGTATTGCCAAGATGCTGAACTTTGCACACGGAGACATTATCATGGTCGGAGGCTTCACTACCTATGTAATAACCTCAACTATGGGCATGTCGCCTATGGTGGGAATACTTAGTGCTGTAGTGGTATGTACTGTATTGGGCGTAGCTATCGAGAGGATAGCCTACAAGCCCTTGAGAGGAGCCTCATCCTTGAGCGTACTGATTACGGCAATAGGCGTCAGCTATTTTCTGCAGAATGCGGCCCTGATAATTTTCGGAGCCGACACAAAATCATTCCAATCTGTGATAAATGTTCCCCCTATTGTTTTGGCCGACGGAGCCATAACCATATCAGGAGTTACTACAGTTACAGTATTGAGCTGTATAGTTATACTTATAGCTCTTACCACCTTTATCAATAAGACAAAGACAGGTCAGGCTATGCTTGCCGTTTCTGAAGATAAAGGCGCTGCCACACTTATGGGAATAAATGTAAACAGGACTATAGCCGTTACCTTTGCAATAGGTTCGGCTCTTGCGGCTATAGCAGGTGTTCTTCTGTGCTCGGCTTATCCCACACTTTCATCCACAACAGGTGCAATGCCGGGAATCAAGGCCTTCGTGGCGGCTGTTTTCGGAGGCATAGGTTCTATTCCCGGAGCCATGATAGGAGGGATAGTACTTGGAGTTATAGAGAACCTTTCAAAGGCTTATATTTCATCACAGCTGTCTGATGCCATAGTTTTCTCTGTACTTATAATAGTTCTTCTTGTAAAGCCTACAGGACTTATGGGCAAGCAGATACAGGAAAAGGTTTAATGTCGGAGGTCGGATAAAATGAAGGAAATATCAAAAAAGACTAAGCAAAGCCTTGCGACCTACATTTTGGTCATTGCTTTTTATGCTGTCTGCGAGATCTGGCTTAAGACAGGGAATATGAGTTCACTTATGGAAGGACTGCTGGTTCCTCTTTGCTATTACATGATTCTTGCGGTGTCGCTGAATATCGTAGTCGGAATATCAGGAGAGCTCTCTCTCGGACATGCCGGATTCATGTGTGTCGGAGCTTTTACAGGAGCTATATTTGCGGTGACAGCAGGTGCAAATCTTCCCGAGCTTTTGGAGCTTGTCATAGCTATCTTTTTGGGCGCTGCCGTATCCGCAGTGTTCGGATTTTTGATCGGGATACCTGTGCTGAGGCTCAGAGGCGACTATCTGGCAATAGTTACACTTGCTTTCGGAGAGATTATAAAGAATGTAATCAATGCTATATATCTCGGCGTTGATTCGGCCGGATTTCATATATCCATAAAGGATGCCTTAAGTCTTAACCTTGCAGAGGACGGAACTACCATAATAAAGGGAGCTCAGGGAATAACAGGACTTCCCAGAAACGCCAACTTTACTATAGGCATAATCCTCCTTCTTATAAGTCTCTTTATTATACAGAATCTTATAAATTCCCGTCAGGGAAGAGCTATAATGGCTATAAGAGACAACAGGATAGCGGCGGAGTCAATAGGTCTCTCGGTTTCAAAGTATAAGATGATGGCTTTTGTAATATCAGCTGCACTTGCAGGGGTTGCGGGTGTTCTTTATGCTCATAACCTTTCGACACTTCAGGCCACACCCAAAAACTTCGGATACAACATGTCTATAATGATCCTTGTATTTGTTGTCCTGGGAGGAATAGGAAATATCAAGGGGTCAATGATAGCGGCTGTAATACTTACCATACTGCCCGAGAAGCTGAGATTTTTGAGTGACTATCGTATGCTTATCTATGCGGTGGTACTTATTGCAATGATGCTTTTCAACTCGGCTCCCAAGGCTATTGCCTTTAGAGAGAGGCTTATGGAGAGCATAAATCTGAAAAGAAATAAAAATATCAAGGAGGAGGCCTGATCATGAGCGAAGTAAATAAGACTAATACTCAAAACGGCAAATTGCTCCTTGATGTGGATACATTGGGAATCTCCTTCGGAGGTCTCAAGGCGGTTGATAATTTTAACCTGAAAATAAGTAAGGGAGAGCTTTACGGACTGATCGGGCCTAACGGAGCGGGAAAGACGACTATCTTTAATCTCCTCACGGGAGTATATAAGCCCGATACGGGAAAGATCCTGCTTGACGGAGTTGACATTACAGGAAAACCCACCATAGAGATAAACAAGGAAGGTATAGCTCGTACATTCCAGAATATACGTCTGTTTTCTGACCTTCCTGTTATAGATAATGTAAAGGCGGCCCTTCATAATCACTATAAATACAGCCTTGCCGATGCCATATTCAGAACGCCCAAGTACTTTAAGACAGAAAAGGCTATGGATGAAAAGGCTATGGAGATACTTAAGGTATTTGAGCTGGATAATGCCGCATCCTATAAGGCTTCACAACTTCCCTACGGAAGACAGCGTAAGCTTGAGATAGCCAGAGCTATAGCAACCGAGCCTAAGCTCCTCCTTCTTGATGAGCCTGCTGCAGGAATGAATCCTCAGGAGACTCACGAACTTATGGACACTATCAAGTTTGTGAGGGACAACTTTAATACTACTATACTTCTTATAGAGCATGATATGAAACTTGTAAGCGGAATCTGCGAAAAGCTGACAGTTCTCAACTTCGGAAGAGTATTGAAGCAGGGCGAGACTTATGAGGTCCTTCATGATCCTGAGGTCATAAAGGCCTACCTCGGAGACTAGGAGGAAATATGGGAAAGATACTTGAAGTAAAGAATTTGAATGTATATTATGGGGTAATACACGCCATAAAGAATGTTTCCTTCGATGTGGAGGAGGGAGAGATAGTTACCCTCATAGGTGCAAACGGAGCGGGAAAGACCACAACTCTTCAGACGATCACAGGTCTTATTCAGGCAAAGAGCGGAGAGGTAATATACGGAGGAAATGATATAACGAAGATCCCCGGTTATAAGCTTGTAAGCATGGGTATTGCCCATGTACCTGAGGGAAGAAGAGTTTTCTCGGATCTCTCTGTATATCAAAACCTTATGCTTGGAGCCTTTACGAGAAAAGACAAGGCCGAGATAGAAAATACTCTTTCCGTAGTATACAAGAGATTCCCCAGGCTTGAGGAAAGAAAAGAGCAGAGGGCGGGAACTCTTTCAGGAGGAGAGCAGCAGATGCTTGCCATGGGAAGAGCTCTTATGTCCCACCCCAAGATGATGCTGCTTGACGAGCCTTCCATGGGTCTCTCACCTATATATGTAAATGAGATATTCGACATAATCAAAAAGATAAACGAGGATGGAGTTACAGTCCTCCTTGTAGAGCAGAATGCGAATAAGGCTCTTGCCATAGCAAACAGAGCTTATGTTCTTGAGACGGGAAATATAGTCCTCTCGGGAGATGCTCACAAGCTTATGGAGGATCCGCAGGTCAAGGCGGCGTACCTTTCCGAATAATGGGAAACGGTTTATATGTTCAATAATCGAATATTTAAGCGGAAGTGTAGGATATATGCTTCCGCTTTTTCTTTCCGTGAAGCGCAAACTATGGTAATATAAATAGCAATCGGATATAAGCATTAAGTTTAAAGCTTTAAGTTGAGAAATGAGAATAAAAGGAGATCGACTATGAGACTTACATTTATAGGAGCGGATCATGAGGTCACGGGAAGTATGCACTATGTTGAAGCGCCGGATATAAAGTTCCTTGTGGATTGCGGAATGGAGCAGGGTAAGGACATGTACGAAAATATGCCCTTGCCTGTTGCTTTCGGAGAGATAGATTACATCCTTCTTACCCATGCGCATATAGACCATTCGGGAATGATACCTTGGGCCTATAAGAACGGATTCAAGGGTAGTGTTATAACTACAGAGGCGAGCATGGATCTGGACAGCATAATGCTTCTTGATTCGGCTCATATTCAGGAGTCGGAGGCGGAATGGAAAAACAGAAAGGCCATGCGTGCCGGAAGAGAACTTATCGAACCTCCTTATACTGTTGAGGATGCAAAGAATGCTCTTAAAGGCTTCAAGCCTGTAGACTATGATGTGATAACAGAACTGAGCGATTCCGTGAAGGTAAGATTTACAGATGCAGGGCATCTTTTGGGGTCCTCAAGCATAGAGATATGGATAACTGAAAACGGAGAAACAAAAAAGTTTGTCTTCTCAGGCGATATAGGAAATAAGGGAAAGCCCCTTATAAGGGATCCTAAGTACATAAAGGATGCGGACTATGTGATAATGGAGAGCACCTACGGTGACAGGCTTCACGAAAAGGACTTAAATCATATCGAGGATCTGACCCGCATCATTCAGTCAACTCTTGACAGGGGTGGAAATGTGGTCATACCTGCATTTGCAGTCGGCCGCACTCAGGAGCTTCTTTACCTTATAAGAGTCATAAAGGATAAGGGCTATATAAAGGGCCACGACAATTTTCCCGTGTATGTGGACAGTCCCCTTGCTATAGAGGCGACACAGGTGTTCAAGGAAAATCTGAGAGACTGCTACGATGAGGAGACGAAGGCTCTTGTGGAAAGAGGTATAAATCCTATAGGCTTCCCCAACCTTCATCTTTCTGTAACAGCCGACGACTCAAAGGCAATAAACTTTGATCCGGAGCCGAAGGTGATACTTGCCGCTTCCGGAATGTGTGATGCGGGAAGGATAAGGCACCATTTAAAGCACAATCTTTGGAGGCCTGAGTGTTCGGTAGTGTTTGCAGGCTATCAGTCCGAGGGAACTCTCGGAAGAGTCCTGGAAGAAGGTGCGGAGAGCGTAAAGCTTTTCGGCGAGGAGATAGAGGTAAAGGCCCATATAGAAAAGATGGCGGGAATGAGCTCTCATGCAGATCAGAAAGGGCTTTTGGAATGGATATGCGCCTTTGAAAAAAAGCCTGAAAAGATATTCCTTGTCCACGGAGATGACGACGCTATGCATACACTTGCAAATCTCATAGAAAAAAACACGGGAATATTGCCGGAGACTCCATACTCGGGAAGTATATATGATTTTACCGAGAACAGATACATATACAAGGCGGAGCCTGAATTCATAAGAAAGAAAGACAAGCCTGCCGTAAATATGAAGCTTGCGCAGCGTGAGCTTAATGATGCATTAAATGAGCTCAAAGAACTCGTCCTTGATTCAAGAGAGGGCGCAAACGCCGATGTTAAGAAGCTTGCAAGAGCTATAAAGGATCTTGTAAAGAAATTCAAATACTAATTCACAGACCGGTCATCAAGGATCAAAAGCAGACATTTGAGAAAGGACACTTATTAGTTAAGTAAATGGGAACAGTAAAGATATTTACAGACGGAGCCGCGAGAGGAAACCCTGACGGCCCCGGAGGCTACGGTGTAATACTTCAGTATACAGATAATAAAGGTGTGCTCCATGAAAAGGAGATATCTCAGGGTTATATAAAGACAACAAACAACAGGATGGAGCTCATGGCCGCTATAGTCGGCCTTGAGGCATTGAACCGCCCTTGTATGGTTGAACTTTACAGTGATTCAAAGTACCTGGTTGATGCCTTTAATCAGGGCTGGATAGACAACTGGATAGCAAATGATTGGAAAAGAAAGGCTACCGGTCCTGTAAAAAACGTCGATCTCTGGAAGCGTCTCCTCAAGGCTATGGATATCCATAAGGTAAAGTTTGTATGGGTAAAGGGCCATGACGGGCATCCGGAGAACGAGAGATGCGACAAGCTTGCGGTAAAAGCCGCCATGAGCGGCAGCCTTATTGAGGATGAAGGGCTTTACTTGACGGGCTGATTATGATAAATTAATAACTTGACAGTATTTTTATAAAAACATTTATTTTCAGTCGGAGGAAACGGATGATGCAGGTTAGAGGCGTCAATGAACTTAGGAGATTGTTTCTTGATTATTTCGAGAGAAACGGACATCTCAAGATGAAGAGCTTTTCGCTCGTTCCGCATAATGACAATTCATTATTGCTTATAAATTCCGGTATGGCACCGTTAAAGCCTTATTTCACAGGACAGGAGATACCCCCGAGAAAGCGTGTTACCACCTGCCAGAAATGTATCAGAACAGGAGACATAGAGAACGTCGGAAAGACAGCCCGTCACGGCACCTTCTTCGAGATGCTGGGAAACTTCTCCTTCGGAGATTATTTCAAGCATGAGGCTATCCCCTATGCGTGGAATTTCCTTACTCAGGAGGTGGGACTTGATCCTGAAAGGCTTTATCCTTCTGTATATGTGGATGACGACGAGTCATACAATATATGGCTCAATGAGATGCATATCCCCGCCGAGAGGATCTTTAAGTTCGGCAAGGAGGATAACTTCTGGGAGCACGGTGAGGGACCCTGCGGACCCTGCAGTGAGATATACTATGACAGAGGTGAAAAGTACGGCTGCGGAAAGCCGACATGCACTGTAGGCTGTGACTGCGACAGATATGTAGAGGTGTGGAACGTCGTATTTTCACAGTTTGACAATGACGGACACGGAAATTATACAGAGCTTATACAGAAAAACATCGACACAGGAATGGGACTTGAGAGACTTGCCATGGTGGTTCAGGACGAGGAGTCCATATACACCGTTGATACAAACAGGGCTCTCCTTGAGGATGTTTGCAAGCTTGCAGGCATAAATTATCATGATGACCACGAGAAGGATATATCTTTAAGGATTATCACGGACCACACAAAGTCTTGTACCTTTATGATATCCGATGGTATCATGCCTTCAAATGAAGGAAGAGGCTACGTGCTCAGACGTCTTATAAGAAGAGCGGTATGTCACGGAAGAAAGCTTGGCATAAATCATAACTTTATGACATCGATGGCAAAGAATGTCATTGAGAACAATAAGGACGGATATCCCGAACTTCACGAGAAGGAGGCCATGATATTAAAGGTCCTCAACGAGGAGGAAGAGAAGTTCAACAAGACTATAGATGCCGGAATGACTATCTTGAATGAGATGGCCGAGAACGCAAAGAAAGAAGGAAAGACCGAGTTTTCAGGTGCTGATGCCTTCAAGCTTTATGATACCTACGGCTTCCCCTATGACCTTACAGAGGAGATCCTCACAGAAATGGGAATGACCGTCGACAAGTCGGCCTTTGATGCCTGCATGCAGGAGCAGAAGGAGAAGGCAAGAAAGGCAAGAAAGCACTCCAATTACATGGGAGCCGACGCTACAGTTTATGATGAGATAGATCCCCATATAACCTCAGAGTTTACAGGCTATGACAGGCTTAAGGATGAGTCGGTAATAACAGTTCTCACCACAGAAGACGAGATAGTTGAGGCACTCACCGACGGACAGAAGGGGACTGTAATAACCGAAAAGACTCCTTTCTACGGAACCATGGGAGGTCAGTTCGGAGACGGCGGTGTCATAGAAAACGAGTCCGGAGCCTTTGAGGTCGAAGAGACGATACATCTTAAGGGCGGAAGGATAGGACATGTCGGAAAAATGACCCGCGGTATGCTCAAATCAGGAGACAAGGTGGAGCTTTCTGTTGATGAGGCAAGGAGAAAGAGCACTGCAAGGAATCATTCGGCTACACACCTTCTTCAGAAGGCCCTGAGAATAGTCCTCGGAGACCATGTAGAGCAGGCGGGCTCATATGTGGATAAGGACAGACTTCGTTTTGACTTTACTCATTTCCAGGCTATGACTCCCGATGAGATAAAGAAGGTCGAGAGCATAGTAAACAAGGAGATAAACGAGGACCTTAAGGTAAATACAGAGATAATGAGCCTTGAGGACGCAAAAAAATCAGGCGCCATGGCACTCTTCGGCGAGAAGTACGGCGAGACTGTACGAGTTGTCAAGATGGGAGATTTCTCCACAGAGCTTTGCGGAGGAACGCATGTTTCAGAAACAGGAGATATTAAGGCGTTAAAGATAATCTCAGAGTCCGGAATCGCAGCGGGCGTAAGGCGTATTGAAGCTCTTACGGCAGAGGGACTTTTCGGTTATTATGAGGATGAGGAAAAGCTTCTCAACGATGCCGCAAAGGCTGCAAAATCAAAGCCCTCAGAGCTCATAAAGAAGATAGATATGATGCTTGACGAGATAAAGAAGCTCAAGGCTGAAAATGAGAAATTAAAGGCCAAGGAGGCACAGGGAGCACTTGCGAATATAGAGAGCTCTGCCGTTGATGTAAACGGAATAAAGGTACTTTGTGCAAGAGTTGAGGCTGAGGATGCGAATGCCTTGAGAAGCATGGGAGACAGCCTTAAGGACAAGCTTAAGGATGCCGTTATAGTCCTTGCATGCGCTAATGACGGAAAGGTAAGCCTTATGGCTACTGCAACCGACAGCGCTGTGAAGAAGGGCGCTATGGCAGGAAACATCATTAAGGAATCAGCTCCACTTGCAGGCGGAAAGGGAGGCGGACGCCCCAACATGGCTCAGGCCGGAGGAAGCGATCCCTCAGGTATAGAGAAGGCTCTTGAGAAGGCTTTGGAGACTGCAAAAGCCCAGATAAAATAAAGTTTACATTTCACTTGCATAACAGAGATTTTTATGATATCATCTTTGTTAGTGCATTAAACCCCGCACATTGTTGCACGTAAATTTTGTTTACAGATACCTTGCAACAGGAGGGAGGTCAGGGGTCTTTGTCAAACGTAATCGTAAAAGAGAACGAGAGCTTGGACAGCGCTCTTCGCAGATTTAAGAGAAACTGCGCGAAGGCAGGTATCCAGCAGGAGATTCGCAAGAGAGAGCATTACGAGAAGCCCAGCGTAAGACGTAAGAAAAAGTCTGAAGCTGCGAGAAAGCGTAAGTACAACTAATAACAGATAGCCCGGGTTCGGATGAATCAGGGCTATTTTTTATTCCGCATGTAAATATACTTCACAATCGGCTCTTAATTATATATAATTAATCAGAAAACAAAACAACATCGGAGGACTTAATGGCAAACACATCGATTTTGCTTGATATTCCCGCAGAGCATGAGAGAAATATCTGCGGAAGCTGTGATATATACCTTAAAAAAATTGAAAACGCTCTCCATGTGGTCATTATTGAGAGAGACGGAACTCTTAAGATAATGGGGGAGGAGATCGCCGCACGAAAGGCTGAGGCTATTATTACAAGCCTCACAGAGCTCAGCAAGGCCGGCAATATAATAGACGAGCAGAAGGTGGATTATGCTCTTGAGCTTTCAGGCTCACATGAGGAAAATATGCTTGTCGAGATAGACAAGGACATAATCTGCAGAACTATAACAGGAAAACCGGTAAAGCCCAAGACCATAGGACAAAAGAAATATGTGGACCTCATTCGAGATAAGATGATAACCTTCGGAATAGGTCCCGCGGGAACAGGAAAGACCTACCTTGGAATGGCTATGGCCATAAAGGCCTTTAAAAACAATGAGGTCCAGAGGATAATCCTTACAAGGCCCGCTATAGAGGCGGGAGAAAAGCTGGGATTTCTGCCCGGAGATCTCCAGCAGAAGATAGATCCATATTTAAGGCCTCTTTATGACGCTCTTTATAATATTATGGGGGCGGACGCCTATCTTGCAAATTCCGAAAAAGGCCTTATAGAGGTCGCGCCTCTTGCGTATATGAGAGGAAGGACCTTGGACAACGCTTATATAATACTTGACGAGGCCCAGAACACAACACCCGCGCAGATGAAGATGTTTCTTACAAGAATAGGCTTCGGCTCAAAGGTGATCGTCACAGGAGACCTTACCCAGAAAGACCTTGAAAAGGGACAGTCATCAGGGCTTGAAGTGGCCGTGAGAGTACTCTCCAAGATAGATGATATAGGCTTTTGTGAGCTTACGAGTGCTGATGTTGTCCGTCATCCTCTGGTTCAGAAGATAGTAAAGGCCTACGACGATTACGAGCAGAGGCAAAAGAAGAATTAAAAGGAGACTTTATGTCTGTAAATATTGAAAATGAGTATGAGAGAGAAATAGAGCTTCCATATGAAGAGATTATAAAAAACGTGGTTGAGGAAGCTCTTGATTTCGAGGGATGTCCCTTCGAGTGTGAGGTAAATGTCCTTCTCACGAACGATGATGAAATAGAGAAGATGAACGAGGAGTTCAGGGACATAGGAAGGAGCACTGATGTACTCAGCTTTCCTATGATAGAATACAGCTCTCCGGCGGATTTTGAGGGCTTTGAGGATGAGATAGAGCTTTTTGATCCTGACACCGACGAGCTTTTACTTGGCGACATAGTTATATCAATGGACCATGTATATGCTCAGGCTGAAGAATATGGACACGCGCCCAAGCGTGAATTGGCTTTTTTGACTGCTCACAGTATGCTTCACCTTATGGGCTACGACCATATGGAGGACGATGAGCGCGAGGTAATGGAGAACAAGCAGGAGGAGATACTTAAAAACTGCGGCTATGAGAGATAACAGACAAAGACATGAGGCTTCATATGAGTCTTCTGCAAAGAGTGGAGTAATGCTTGCTGCGGCAGCTGTGATATGCAGCGTGATAATCATGCTTTATCGCATACCTCTTGCGGATATTATAGGGACAGAGGGGGTGTCCTATTATACCTCCGCCTATGCATTTTATAATATTATTCTTATAGTGAGCTCATATGCTCTTCCCATAGCTGTTTCAAAGCTTATATCCGTAAGGCTTGTATCCGGCAGGTACGAGGATGCGGTCAATGTATTCAGGACAGCAATGATCTATGCTACAGTTTTTGGTGCGGCATTCTTTTTGATATTCAGCTTCGTAGCTCCCCTTATTGCAAGGCTTACAAACAGAGGCTTTTTAAGCTATGCGTTAAAGGCTCTTGCACCTGCCGTATGGCTCATGGCATACTTAGGAGTTTTCAGAGGATACTTTCAGGGAATGGGTTCTGTAAAGCCCACTGCATTTTCACAGGTGGTGGAACAGCTTGTAAACGCTGTTTTTTCGATAATATTTGCTGTATATATGTCAGATTACGGTTATAAAGCGGACCTGATCTATGATGAGACTGCATATACTCATGCTTACGGTGCGGCGGGAGCCACCTACGGAGTATCCTGCGGAGCCTTAGTGGCGCTTATTTTGCTTTTTATATTGTATCGCGGGCAGAGAGCCGAGGTCCTTTCCCTCATAAGAAATACAAGGGCAAAGCGAAGAGAAGCCCCTGCACATATAAGAGGAGTTCTCGGGCAGACAGCTCTCCCTGTCATTCTCGGAGCTGTATTTTTCAATATTACATTCCTCTTGGATGATTTTATTTTCAATACAGTGCTTCAGGGCTCGGTGGACGGCCTTCTGGCTGTTGAAGTATGGGGTGTGTTCGGAAAGTTTGCGATAATATTTTACATTCTTCAGATGACGGCAAATGCCCCCGGAGCGGCGATGATACCTGAGATATCCGCGGGAGCCGCAAGGCGGGACAAGAAAAAAATAGTACTGTCCATAAGAGGCGGCATGCGTTCTTCCATGGCGTTTGCAATTCCTGTCTGTGCGGGCATAGCCGCTTTATCCGAGCCTATATGCAGACTGCTGTTCGGTCCTGATAATATAGAGCTTTTAAAAAATATCACCGCCATAGGTGCTCTCTTTATACTTCTGTTTTGTCTTGCCACAGTTTCAAATGCCGTGCTTCAGGGACTCGGTCATGTGGGGGAGCCGCTTTTAAACTCTATATCCGCACTTATCGTACACATAGCATTGCTCTTTGTTTTGGGCTTTGTCGCAAAGCTCGGAATATATGCGGTGGTGATCTCAAACATAGCCTTTGCCGCAATGATGTGCATTACAGACAATATCTGCATAAAGAGACATGTGCGTTTCAAAAAGCACAGCTATGATGTCTTTATAAAGCCATTGATAAGTTCGGTGGCGGCAGGGATAGCTGTGTATATACTTCACCTGATATATAAGCTTATAATCCCTGATGCCCTGTATGCCACAAGAATAGGCGTCCTGCCTATTGCGGCAGGCGGCGCTTTTATATTTGTGTTTATATATGCTTTTATATCGGCTGTTATCTCTTCTCGCAAAATGAGATAATTCGGAGGATTCATATGAGGAAGAAAAAAGTCATAATCATAGGCGGCGGAGCTTCAGGACTTACAGCTGCTGTATTTGCGGCTGAGGGAGGCGCTGATGTAACGGTGCTTGAGCATACGGCCTCCATAGGAAAAAAGCTTCTTTCGACAGGTAACGGAAGGTGCAATTATACAAATTCTGAGCTCAAGGATAAGTCGGCAATAAGAAGGCATTACCACAGCCTCTCCAATATCGGCTTTGCCGAAAAGGTAATAGAAAATTTCGGTTACGAGGATACTTTATCCTTTTTCAAGAGGATAGGAGTGGAGCCGAAGTTCAGAAAATATTCCTATGATGACAGCTCTTATGTATATCCGGCAAGTGATCAGGCTTCCTCTGTGCTAAGAGCCCTTAAACAGCAGGCTGATGCCCATAATGTGCGCTTTATAACCTCCTGCAACATCTACAATGTGGCCCATATCAATACATCTCCCTGCACCTCATTATTTGTTGTGGATGCGGAGAATGCATCTTACAGGTCGGACGCTCTTATTGTCTGCACCGGAGGCGGTGCCGCGCCTAAAACAGGCTCTGACGGAAGCGGTTTTAATTTCCCCTGTGCTTTCGGGCATACCATGTGGGGATTTCTTCCGTCCCTTTGTCCCCTTAAATGTCCTGAACACTTTTTTAAGGATATAAAGGGAGTAAGGCATGAATGCAATGTGAAGCTTTTCATAAGCTCCACCGGAGATTCGGAGCATACAGAGGAGACAAGACTTGCAAAGCACAACGAGAGCACTGCGGACAATTTCGGATTTATAACGGATGACAAGCTTGAAGATACCTATGAGAGCTTTGGAGAGGTGCAGTTTACAGATTACGGAATATCGGGAATACCGGTATTTCAGATAAGCAGGTACGCATCAATAGCACTTAAGATAGGAAAGGCTGTAAGAGCCGAGCTTGACCTTATGCCGGGGATGTCCGAGGCTGAGCTTTCAGATCTTCTTTATGAAAGGAGCCTTCTTCTTTCAGACAGGACTCTTGAATATTTCTTTAACGGCCTTTTAAACGACAAGCTCTCAAAGCTGATATTGTCCCTTGCCTCACTAAAGCCCTTCATGGGAGTGTATACCCTTGAAAGAAAGGATACCGACAAGCTCTCAAGGCTCCTTAAGCATTTCTCGGTGACAGTGGAGGACACAGCAGGATTTGACAGTGCCCAGTGTACCGTAGGCGGAATAGATGCAGGAGAGATAGACCCCGATACTATGGAGTCTGAGGTTATAAGCGATTTGTATTTTGCGGGAGAACTCATTGATATTGACGGGGACTGCGGAGGCTATAATCTCCAGTGGGCTTGGTCTACAGGAGCTATAGCGGGAAAAAATGCCGCGGACTACCACAAGAAGAAGGCCTATCCCGAAATATTTGAAAACAATGTTATGAAGGATGAAAAATGATCAGAATAAACCAGGTAAAGATACCTATATTTGAATATACACCTGAGAGGCTCAAAAATAAATGTGCCTCTCTTTTGCGCGTAAAGCCTGAAAATATAAGAAAGCTGAGAATAATAAGACGTTCTGCTGATGCCAGAAAGAAAAATGATATATTGTTTTCCTTTGTGGTGGATATTAAGCTTTCCGATTCTGTGACGGGCCCTAATGCGGATACCGAGAAGGCATATATAAAAAAGCTGAAAAATAAGGATATATGCTATGAGGATTCCATACCCTTATCCATAAAATATCCCAAAGAAAAGCCTTTTTCGGACAGGCCTGTGGTTGTCGGGGCAGGGCCGTGCGGTCTTTTTTGCGCACTTATACTTGCGAGAGCGGGGCTTTGTCCCATAGTTCTTGAAAGGGGAGGCTCGGTCGAGGACAGAGAGGCGGCTGCAGAGGATTTTTTCATGACAGGCGCTCTTGACCCGGAGTCAAATGTTCAGTTCGGTGAGGGCGGGGCAGGAACCTTTTCCGACGGAAAGCTCAACACCTCAATAAAGGGCCAGGGGAGCTATATAAGATTTGTCTTAAATACCTTCAGAGAATTCGGAGCGGATGAAGACATACTATATGATGCAAAGCCTCATATAGGCACAGACAAGCTGATAGAGATAGTAAGAAATATAAGAGAAAAGATAAAGGAGCTTGGCGGAGAGTTTTATTTCGACACGAGATTTACGGGTTTTTTGCTTTCGGATGACAAAAAGTCCTTGAAAGGTATTAAGGCTGTGGGCAGAAGGGGCGAGCTTACTGTAGAAACCGAGCATTGCGTACTTGCCATAGGCCACAGTGCGAGAGATACCTTTGAGCTTCTCCTTGATGAATACGGATTGGAAATGGAGAAAAAGCCCTTTGCCATGGGAGTAAGAGTTCAGCATCCACAGGCTCTCATAAACGAGGCAATGTACGGAAATGACAAGCTTTCTCAAAAGACGGCTATTCTAGGGGAGGCCCCCTATAAACTTACACATAAATGCACAAACGGAAGAAGCGTCTATTCTTTCTGCATGTGTCCCGGAGGCTATGTGGTCAATTCCTCCTCTGAGGAGAGAAGACTCTGCGTCAACGGAATGAGCTACAGCGACAGAGGTTCGGGATATGCAAATTCCGCCATAGTCGTGAATATTACTGCAGATGACTTTGACGGAGAGGATCCCCTTTCGGGAATGCGGCTTCAGAGGAGACTGGAGGAAGCGGCTTATATTGCGGGAAGCGGAAACATTCCTATGGAGACCTATGGTGACTTTAAGAAAAAGGAGAAGAGGCCTGAAAATGCCGGCAATATGGAACCGTGCATAAAGGGATATGCGAATCCGGCGGACATAAGGTCGATACTTCCTGAGTTTATGGGAGACGCCATAGAGGAGGGAATAGAGTCCTTTTCACGCATGATCCCAGGATTTAACAGTGATGACACGCTGATGTACGCAGTGGAGTCAAGGACCTCATCTCCTGTAAGGATAGTGCGCGATGACAGCTTTGAGTCGTCTGTAAAAGGCGTATATCCTGCAGGTGAGGGTGCAGGATATGCCGGAGGAATAACAAGCGCAGCTGTAGACGGAATAAAGACAGCCGAGAAGCTTCTTAATATCACAAATGACTAAATACATAGTGATAAAGTAATAAAACAGTCTGTAAAGTAATAAAACAAATAATAAAATAAACCATAAAATAAATAATAAAATAAATAATAAAATTTAACAACAGGGAGAGTCTGAAATGAATACTAAGGAAATGGAGCTGAGAAACAGGCTTAAGGACAAAAAGAGGATCGTTCTTAAGGTCGGCTCTTCAACAATAACTCATACAAATACAGGAGACATAAATCTTTATATATTGGAGAAGCTTGTAAGGCTTATATCTGATCTTATGGGAGACGGCAAGGAGGTCGTCCTTGTAAGCTCGGGAGCCATAGCTGCAGGACGCAAGACCTTAAACTATAACGAACGTCCTGACAGTATAACGGTAAAGCAGGCTCTGGCTGCAGTGGGACAGGCGAGACTCATGATGGTGTACCAGCGCCTTTTTGCGGAGTACAGCCATATCGCGGCTCAGGTACTGCTCACTAAGAACGTGGTACTGAACGAAGAGTCTCTCGTAAATGTAAAGAACACATTTAAAGAGCTTTTGGAGCTTAATGCAGTTCCTATAGTAAATGAAAATGATACTATTTCTACAGCCGAGATCTCATTTTCCGAAAACGACAGACTTGCTGCCCTTGTGGCGGGTATCATAGGTGCTGACCTTGTTATACTTTTAAGCGATATAGACGGGCTTTACACAGATGATCCTTCATCAAATCCTGATGCGAAGTTCATTCCTTTCGTGCCTCAGGTAACGGAGGAATTTCTGAAAATGGGAAAGCAGACCTCAAAGAGCAATGTGGGAACAGGAGGAATGCGTTCAAAGATAGACTCCGCAAGGATAGCGGGGGACGCGGGAGCCGATATGATAATAATGAACGGCTCAGATGTGTCGAAGGTCATGGATGTCCTTGACGGAAAGGAGATAGGCACGCTTTTTGCAGCCCACAAAAATCCCGAGTTTGATCTGCTTCACTTTATAAGACACGAGTACGATTAGTATTCGATTTATATTTGATTTTTAAGGCACTTTGATGAAATTGATATATTGACACATTTTGTCGAATCAAAGGAAAGGAAATGCGGTGTCAGATCTCTTGAAAACACCGCAAAGGATCAAGATGGATATAAAAAATGATATAGATGATATATGCCTTAAGGCAAAGGAAACATCCGTATCCCTGGCACTTCTTAAAACGGGTGAAAAAAATAAAGCTCTCCTTTCTGCTGCGGATTCCATCCTTTCACATAAGGATGAGATACTTGAGGCTAATGCGAAGGATATGAAGAGAGCCGAATCTACGGGAATGAGCTCAGGTCTTTTGGACAGGTTAAGGCTTAATGAAAAGCGAATAGAAGACATGGCGGCCGGAATAAGAAAAGTCGCCGAGCTCCCTGACCCTGTAGGAGAGATAATTGAGAGCTTTGAAAGGCCTAACGGGCTTCAGATCTCAAAAAAGCGAGTTCCTATGGGGGTGTGCGGAATTATCTATGAGGCAAGGCCAAATGTAACGGCGGACGCCTTTGCCATCTGCTTTAAGTCGGGAAACGCATGTGTGCTCAAGGGAGGCTCTGCGGCTATAGACTCAAATACAGCCATAGCTCTTGCTATCAAGGAAGGTCTCAGGGAGTCAGGTATAGATCCCGATGCTCTGGGAATGATAGAGAACACCGACAGGGAAAGTAGCCTTTGGCTCATGAAAAAGAAGGAATATATTGATGTGCTTATTCCGAGAGGAAGCGCGTCACTCATAGAGACGGTAGTAAACAATTCCGTGATCCCTGTAATTGAAACAGGCACGGGAAACTGCCATATTTTTGTAGATAAGAGCGCCGACCTTAAAAAGGCGGTGGACATAATAGTAAACGCAAAGACTCAGAGAGTGGGAGTCTGCAATGCCTGCGAGTCCCTTGTTATACACAGAGATATATTGAAGGAGGCCGTTCCGCTTATTTATAATGCCTTAAATGAGCATGGGGTGGAGATATTTGCGGATGATGAGGCAAGAGCAGTTTGCCCTGCTATGTCTCCCGCGGGGCCCGAGGACTGGGGAAGAGAATATCTTGATTACAAGATATCGTTAAAGACTGTAACAGATATTGAAGAGGCTATAAAGCATATCAACAGGTACAGCACAGGGCACTCTGAAAGCATAATTACAGCGGATGAAAAGAATGCCGAGAGGTTTTTGAATGAGATAGATTCGTCCTGCGTTTATGTAAATGCCTCTACAAGGTTCACAGACGGGGGAGAATTCGGTTTTGGAGCTGAGATCGGAATATCTACCCAAAAGCTCCACGCAAGGGGTCCTATGGGCCTCAGAGAGCTTACATCCTACAAGTACATAATACGCGGAAAAGGTCAGATAAGGCCTTAATACTTTTATATCCTTTAGTGTCTTTATATTTTATGAATAAAGGGATAAAGAATTAAAAAAATAAGAACTTAAGAATTCTATAAGCGTGGAAAGGAATCTGAAATGATAACTCAAAAGGAGATAGATCGTATAAATATTCTGTGGCATAAATCTCAGACTCCCGAGGGTCTGACTGTAGAGGAGAAGGAAGAACAGCAGATATTAAGAAGAAAATACATCGACTCTGTAAAGATGAACCTGAGAGCACAGCTTGACAATATAGATATATTGGAAAGCGACGGGACTGTAACTAATCTCGGGGAAAAGCGGGAGTAAAAATATGGAGAGAAACGAAAAGATCAAAATGAGCCCTGTTCAGACCGTTATGAGGGTCGTACAGGGAGCAATAATAGGCCTCGGCGCCGTACTTCCAGGCATATCAGGCGGCGTGCTCAGCGTTATTTTCGGAATATATAAGCCTGTTATGGAGCTTTTATCCGACCCCTTTAAAAATTGGAGGACGCACCTTCCTATGCTGCTCCCCGCATTTATAGGAGGAGGAATCGGATTTTTAGGTGTTGCAAACATACTTTCATTTTTTCTTGAAAAGTATCCTGACCCATCTGTGTGCCTTTTTATAGGTCTTATAACAGGTATGCTTCCCTCACTTTTTAAGGAGGCGGGAGAGCAGGGCAGAAATAAATATTCATTTATATCACTTATTTCCTGCATGTTCTTTATTTTTGTACTTTTGATAGGACTTGATATGACTTCTGTCACAATAGAGCCGAATTTTGTCTGGTATCTTTTCTGCGGATTTTGCCTTGCCTTAAGCGTCATAGCTCCGGGTATGAGCTTTTCCACGCTTTTGATGCCTCTTGGCCTTTACACTCCATTTGTTGACGGAATAGGACATTTCGATCTCTCGGTACTTGTGCCCGGAGGCATTGGAGCAGTGATAACGGTAATATGTCTTGCAAGGGCGGTAAATGCACTGTTTGAAAGACATTATTCTGTTGCATTCCACGGAATTATAGGAATAGTGATAGCGGCAACAGTAATGATAATACCTGTATCGGGCTTTGATACTCCTGCCCATGCAGCGATAAACGCGGCATGCATAGTAGTGGGTATAATAGCCGCACTTTTACTTGATAACTTTAACAGCAAGGTAAAGGTTGAATAAAAAACGAGGTGATTGATACGCTTTTGTTTGAGGTGATTTGCACATGCAGATCGCCTTATTTTATTTTAATAATATGCATTTTTTTATAGATTGGAGACTTTTATAATATATACGCTTGAAATTAAATAAAAATAGCTAAAAAAATTACAGCTAAGTTCAGAATTTTAGACAATTATACTTTTTTAAGGATATTTCTCTTCACTAAAATAAGATATAATTCAGACAGTTGAAAAAACGAAACAAAAGTAAGGTAGTATCAGACACTACTAAAAGTAAAAGGGAGGAAGAAAGATGAGAAAAAGAATATTTTCAGCATTATGTGTGACGGCGATGGCCTTAAGCCTTGCAGCCTGCGGAAGCAGTTCAGACGCTTCGGCTGATAATGGAGGAAGTGAAGCCGAGGCCGAGGAGAGCAGCAACAAGGTAATTATCTACAGCCCTCTTACAGAGTCAATGATCGATTCCATGCTCTCAAAGTTTGAGGAAGAGACAGGTATTGAGGCCGAGTGTCTTGCAATGGGAACAGGAGATGCCTTAAAGAGGATACAGACAGAGGCCGGAAGCCCTCAGGCTGACATCCTTTGGTCAGGAACTATAGGTACAGTTAAGGACTCGAGCGAGTATTTTGCAGACTATACCTGTGCAAATGAAGACGCCTTCTACGATGAGTACAAGAATACCGAGGGCAATCTTACAAGATTCGACACAGTGCCCTCAGTAATCATGGTGAACACAGACCTTATAGGAGATATTGAGATAAACGGTTATGAGGATCTTCTTAATCCCGAGCTCAAGGGAAAGATAGCATTTGCAGATCCTGCAGCTTCAAGCTCAAGCTTTGAGCACCTTGTAAACATGCTCTATGCTATGGGTAACGGAAATCCTGATGACGGATGGGACTATGTAAAGCAGTTCTGCGAGCAGCTTGACGGAAAGCTGCTCGGCGGCTCATCAGCTGTATATAAGGGAGTAGCTGACGGAGAGTACACAGTAGGACTTACCTTTGAGCAGGGCTCGGCACAGTATGTCGGAGCAGGCGCACCAGTCAAGACCGTATACATGGAAGAGGGAGTTATCTTCAGAGGTGACGGTGTATACATCATAAAGGATTGTCCCAATGAGGAAAATGCTCAGAAGTTCGTTGACTGGCTCACAAGCAAGGATGTTCAGGAGTATATGAACAATACACAGTTCAGAAGGACCATAAGAAAGGATGTTCCTGCAGGTGACGCAATGGCACCTATGGAGTCAATAAATGTAATAACAGATGACGAGACCTACTCCGCGGAGCATAAGACAGAGTGGCTTGACGAGTTTAAGGATATCTTTACATCATAACAGTGAAATATAATTAAACGATTATAGTTGGGCAATTTCGCAAATATTACAAGAGCCATGCTGAATAAAGGCTTCGGCACGGCTCTTTTCTATAAAACGGAGGTTAGTATGAGTGTTTCAATAGGAATAGATAATGTAGTAAAAAAATATGGAGATCTGACCATAATCCCGGATCTTTCAGTGCATATCAAAAACGGTGAGTTCTTCACCCTCCTGGGCCCCTCAGGCTGTGGAAAGACCACCCTTTTGAGAATGATAGCAGGCTTCAACAGCATTGAAGGCGGAACCATAAAATTTGATGATACTGTTATAAATGATATACCGGCACAGAAGCGAAATATAGGAATGGTGTTCCAGAGCTATGCTATTTTCCCTCACCTGACTGTACGCCAGAATGTCGAATACGGTCTGAAAATAAGAAAAATGCCTAAGGACGAAATGAAAAAGAAGGTAGACGAGATACTCAAGGTCGTAAAGATAGAGGAGTATCAGGACAGACTTCCCGAAAGGCTTTCAGGAGGCCAGCAGCAGAGAGTAGCCCTTGCGAGAGCCATAGTTATCCATCCTCAGGTTCTGCTTATGGATGAGCCCCTTTCAAACCTTGACGCAAAGCTGAGGATAGAGATGAGAAGCGCCATAAGAGACGTACAGAAACAGGTGGGAATCACCACGGTATATGTCACCCATGACCAGGAGGAAGCCCTTGCCATATCCGACAGGATAGCTGTAATGAAGCTTGGAGTGATCCAGCAGATAGGAACTCCTCAGGATATATACGCCCGCCCTTATAACGCCTTTGTATCGACCTTCATCGGACACTCCAACCTTTTCTACGGCACAGTAAATATTGACGGCAGAAAAAAGAAGGTGACCTTCAGGAACGGCTATTCTGTAGAGATGCCGAATCTCTCCGACGAAGTAAAGGACGGTGAGGAGGTCGTAGTTTCAGTAAGGCCTGAGGAGTTTTCCATAAACAGCGAGGGACTTGACTGCGAGATATCAAGCAGGACCTTCCTCGGAAAGTACACGAATTATTTCCTTAAATTTGACGAAAATATGATTTTGCCGGATCAGCCCGGAATCGAGTATTCTCAGGATCTGGGACATGTGGACAGGATCTTGGAGGCGGGAGAGAAGATCAGACTTCGCCCTAACCCCAATAAGATCAATGTTTTTACAAAAGACATGGAAAAAAGTCTTATAAAGGATGTGAAGAGATATGAGTAAAAAAAGGATTAAATGGGATTTCTGGAATATTGTAACGATGGTCATAATCGTTATGTTTGTGATCTTCCTTATATATCCGCTTTTAAATCTTTTCTTGAGCGGCTTTCAGGAGACCACAAGAGTAGACGGAGTTGACATCTCAACCTGGACGCTCGCCAACTACACGAATTTCTTTTCAAGAAAATATTATACGGAGGCTCTCTTAAATTCCTTTAAGCTTACCTTCTCCGTAACCGCTATAGCTATCCTTATAGGAGTGCCTCTTGCATATTTTATGTCATTTTATAAGATAAAAGGAAAGGCTGTATTGGAGATACTATTTATAATCTCCATGATGAGCCCCAACTTCATAGGAGCCTATTCATGGATACTGCTTCTCGGAAGAAGCGGAAGCGTCACAAAATTTTTCTCAGGTATAGGAATTGAGATGCCCTCTATCTATGGCTTTGGCGGAATGCTTCTGGTATTCACACTTAAGCTTTATCCCTTCATCTACATGTATGTTTCGGGAGCCCTGAAAAAGATAGATGTTGCCCTCTCGGAGGCAGCGGAAAGCCTTGGCTGTGGCGGTATAAAGAAGGTATTTACAGTTATCATGCCTCTTGTGACACCCACGCTTGTGGCGGCAGCCCTCCTTGTTTTTATGAACTGTATGGCCGACTTCGGTACTCCCGCACTTATAGGAGAGGGATACAGAGTAATGCCTACCTTGGTATACTCCGAGTTTGTCGGTGAGACCGGAGGTTCCGCTAACTTTGCGGCCTGCATGGCTACTATAATGGTAACCGTGACAGCGGTCATATTCCTTATCCAGAAGTGGTATGTGAATACAAAGTCCTTTGCCATGAGCTCAATGCGTCCCATACAGCCCAAGAAGCCTGAGGGAATAAAGTCTGTGCTTATACATCTTTATATCTACATCCTTGCGGGACTTTCCATAATCCCTCAGTGTATGGTCATATACACCTCATTTAAAAAGACAAACATGCAGGTGTTCGTTGACGGATATTCTCTTGACAGCTACAGAAAGATAATAGAGACTGCAGTATCATCAATTAAGAATACCTATGTTTACTGCTTTATAGCTATACTTGTGATCATAGTTTTGGGAATGCTTATCGCTTACCTTTCCGTAAGGAGAAAAAGCTGGCTTACAAACCTTATAGACACCATAGCAATGTTCCCCTACATAGTTCCGGGCTCTGTACTGGGTATCACCCTTATGATAGCCTTCAACAAGCCCCCTGTAATGCTTGCGGGAACCGCTGTCATAATGATAATATCCCTTGTAATAAGACGTCAGGCCTACACCCTCCGCTCGAGCTCCGCTATACTTTATCAGATAAGTCCCAGCATGGAGGAAGCTGCCATAAGCCTCGGAGACTCCCCTGCAAACGCCTTTGTGAAGGTTACAGCAAAGATGATGCTTCCCGGAGTCCTTTCAGGAGCGATCCTCAGCTGGATAACACTTATAAACGAGTTGAGCTCCTCAGTAATGCTCTATACGGCAAACACAAGGACAATGTCTGTAGCTATATATAACGAGGTAATAAGAGCAAGCTACGGAACAGCTGCGGCCCTTGCTACGATACTTACGGCAACGACGGTAATTTCCCTTCTCATATTCTTTAAGGTATCGGGAAGCAAGGATGTCACTATGTAAGGTTTATTCAACACACAAATAACAGTTATTCAACGCATACATAATAGTTGAATATACAAATAAATGAATAACATGCATATAACAGAAGAATAATATTTAATCACAACTGCCTTAAAGGAACTCATTGATCCTATATGGCAGTTGTGCTTTTTGCACATTTTTACTATAATTTTATCCGTATAACAAAAGGAACTCAGTTATGGAAAAACATACAAGCTTTAAAGAGGAGCTGAGAAAAAGTCTTGTCAGCCACGCGCTTTTTCCCTGCGTAATATCGATATTCCTGCTTATAGTCTCTGTAGCGATTATAGGCTTTAATCTTATAGAGAGAAGGAGTATAAATAGCGGCAGCGAATTTTCAGAGGGCCTTGAGGCCTTGCTTGACTCATATTCAGAGAAGGCCGAGGAGCTTTCCTTTGGGATATCACTGAAAAACTTTCGCGAGGTAACGGATTATAAGGTCGCGGTCATCTCGGACATATATCAGTTTCTGAACAGGCAGGAGATAAGAGCTGATTTTTGGCTTTTCGATCCTTCCTTCAATCTCGTTTACTCCACCAACAGCGATGATTCTGAAATGAATTATCTGTATAATTATCTGATAGGTCAGGGCGAAAGCAGCAGTCTTTGGAAAAAGCCTGTATTTATGTATGATAATTGGCAGCTCGGAAGCTCCGCCGAGCCTTCCTGCATAATTTTTAAAAGGATAAGCCATAACGGGGAAAATGAAGGCTATCTCGGATTTTCGATATCCTCTGATAAGATCGGCAGTGAGGCCGCAAGAGATCTTATACTAATAGTAACAAACAGCTTTGACAGAGTGTTCTCTCAAGGGGCGGGAGGCTTTACTGACGAAAGAGGAAAGCTCCTTAGCGAGGTAAGAAGAGACAGGGGCTTTTTTCACATGGGCGGAAGAAGCTATTATTCCGTTCCCTTTGAGCTCTATGGTGGAGATATAAGGATATTTGCGGTAGCCGATTGTACGACTTACATATTTCTTCTGGTTATTTTTGCGGCTACAGCGATCTTTATTGCCCTCTTTATGTGTTGGTCCATATATATGAGCGCAGGAAGGATAGCCTCAAAAAAGACCGATATCATGTATGAGCTCATAGATGCCCTGTCAGAGGTTGAAAAGGGGAATCTTGATACAAAGCTTGACATAAGATCGGGGGATGAATTTGAGCTTATGGGCAATTCCTTTAATGTCATGCTCGGAAGTATACGCCATCTCATAAAGCGCCATCAATACCTTGCAAGGGAAAATACTCTTGCAGCGGTGCAGATGCTGGAGTCTCAGTTTAACCCGCATTTTCTGTTTAACACACTGGAATCCGTCAGATACATGATAAGGCCGGAGCCGAAGGCTGCGGAGAAGATGATAGTAAGCCTCTCAAGGCTTTTGAGATACAGTATAAGGCGAGACGACAACATGAGCACTCTTTCCGAGGAGTCGGAGTTTGCCGAGAAGTATCTCGATATAATGATGTACAGGTTCGGAGATAAGCTAAGATACAGCATCGATATAGATGAAGAGTTTTCAGACTGCGAGGTACCGCCTATGATACTTCAGCCTGTCATAGAGAATTCCATAAAATACGGAGCCTTTGACGACAGGCCGCTCACAATAAAAATATCGGCCTATAAAAAGGAAGGAAGCCTTAATATAGTCATCTCCGATGACGGAAAAGGCATAGATGAGGAGCTTCTTTCAAAGCTTAAAGAAAACATGACCCACAGGCATAACCATTCAAGCCATATCGGACTTTATAATGTTCATAAGAGGATATCTCTTCTTTATGACGGTGACTGTGGCGCTTATGTTGAAAGCCGAAAGGATCACGGGACCACGGTAAGCCTGAAGCTTCCTATGAACAAAAGGGAAGAGGCCTAAAATTAAATTTCCTATTTTGGGAGGGATATATTTGCTTAAGGTTTTAATAGTTGAGGATGAACAGATAATAAGAAAGGGGCTGGAGCTTGCAATAGACTGGACGAGCCTCGGCTGTGTTGTTTCGGGAGTGGCTAAGGATGGGGCCGAGGGCCTTTCAAGGATCTCCGAATTAAAGCCTGATATAGTTCTTGCGGACATAAGAATGCCGAAGCTTTCAGGCCTTGAGATGATAGAAAAAGCCTTAAAGGACAGTTCCTTTTTCAGCATAATCCTTACAAGCTATTCCGAGTTTGAGCTTGCCAAGGAGGCAATACATATCGGGGTCTCGGATTATCTCCTGAAGCCTGTGGATGAGGACGAGTTGAGAGAGGCTGTTGAAAAAATAAAGGAAAAGATAGCCCGAAAGAATAAGCTTGAGAAGGTGGAGGAGCTGTCTCGGGAAAAGATATTAAACGCCGATTCCGACTGGAAGATATTTAAGTCCGCAGAAAAGAGTATGGATGTGTATGTAAAGCGCACATATGATATAATAAAGGAGCGCTACAGGGAAAACTTAAGCATAACAAGAGTTGCCGATGAGTTGGAGATAAGCCCGAGCTTTCTCAGCAGAAGGCTTAAGCTTGACCTTGGGTCCACCTTCGTTGATATTCTCAATCAGTACAGGATAAAGACAGCCTTGAAGCTTCTTTCCGAGGGCACTATGAGGATATATGAGGTATCCGATGCTGTGGGCTTTAATGAATACAAGCATTTCTGCAGTGTGTTCAAAAAATATATTGGAGTAAGCCCTACAGAATTCATAAAAAACGGAGCGGGAATAGTCAGCATATCAAAAAAGCTTTAAGCATTAAAACTATACAAACAAACCAAACAAACTTTTTAAGCTCACAGGAGGAGCGCTATGATGGATATCAAAAGAATAGGTTTTATCGGGACAGGAATAATGGGGAGCCATATGGCCATGCACCTTATGGATAAGGGCTATGAGCTCACAGTTTTTAACAGGACAGTGGAGAAGACAAGAACTCTCACCGAAAAGGGTGCAAGGCTCGCTCATTCGGTTTCTGAATGTGTTTGCGGGCAGGACGCCGTAATAACCATAATAGGCTATCCCAAGGACGTTGAGGAGGTATATCTCGGAGAAGGTGGCGTCACAGAAAACGCAAAGCAGGGAACTCTCATAATTGATATGACGACCTCGGCTCCGTCCCTTGCTGTAAAGATATATGAAAAAGCAAAGGATAAGGGGCTTTATGCTCTTGATGCTCCTGTGACAGGAGGCGATACAGGTGCAAAGGCCGGAACTCTCACCATACTTGCCGGAGGAGATAAGGAAGCCTTTGATATGGCATTGCCACTTTTTGAAGCTATGGGGAAAAATATAGTTTATACAGGAAAGGCGGGAAACGGCCAGCATGTGAAGATGTGCAATCAGATAGCGATAGCGGGAGCTCTTTCGGGAGCTGCTGAGGCCATAAGCTATGCGAGAGCAGCGGGTATTGACGAGAAGGCCATGGTGGAGGCCATAGCTACAGGGGCTGCCGGAAGCTTTCAGCTTTCAAATGTTGCAAAAAAAGGGATGAACGGCGATTTCGCCCCGGGATTTATGATGAAGCACTTTGTAAAGGACATGGGCCTTGCGGACGAGGAGGCCGTGAGAAACGGTATAAAGCTCCCCGTACTTGAAAATGTTCTGGACATATGCAGAAGACTTGAAGGCGCGGGCTGCGCTGAAGAAGGAACTCAGAGCATACTTAAGTTTTACGAATAATTTCTTAAAATGTATGAGGGCTGTCCGATCAATAAGTCGGACAGCCCTTTCATATTATTGCAGCATCTCGAGGAAGGCCTGTATCCTTGTTACAAACTGTCCCTTATCAGCCTGAGAGTAGTCTGACTCAAGTGAAATGTAGGGCAGTCCCTTCTTTTCTGTTACATATCTCTTTACATTGTATGATTCCACATTAAAGGTATGACATGCCTGAAGTATTATTTCTATTACCGCGTCTACCTTAAATTCGTCTATGAGCTGACCCATCATCTCAAAACGGGGCTCGTTGGGAGACATTACAGAGCAGGTTATGTCAAGATATTTTTCAGCAAGAGCTGTATAAACATCCCCGGTCTCAGCCACCTTTTGCATTTGGGTACGGATCCCGCCGCAGGTATCTATAAGGACTATGTCTCCTCCCAGCTCCTCAACAGTCTTAAGAAGCTTATCCCTTACTCCCGCATTGGGGCATCCTGTTATCATGATCCTGGGTCTTTTTGATGTTTTTCCTTTACAGTCGTTCTCCCAATGATGCATTACCTCCTCTGTGCGCTGCTCAAAGGATTCAATTTTTTTCTCTATATCAAAATTAAAGCCTGCGGCGTCGCTTTTTATGCCAAGCTCGTATCCGGTGAGGGCAGGGGGCACGAGCTTACCCAACTCAAGGAATTTTTGGAATGCCACTCTCTCTCTATTTTTAAGCACTATAGCCTTTCTGATGTCCTCCTCGCTTATAGTTATACTATAGAAGTCCTCAAGCTTTTCTTTGAGTCTTATTATTTCGTTTCTCCATGCCTTTACCGCATCCTGTCTCGGCTCCCTTCCGTTTGGAAGGTACATTACGAAGGTCTCTTTTATCTCATTTAAAAGCTCGAACATTTTTTTCTTGCCGTCACAGGTAGTCTCACCTATAACGAAATCTGAAAAATAGAAGTAGGGACATTTTTCGGTAAGGGCAAAGCCGTAGCTCGCCTTTATAAGAGGGCAGAGGTTTCTCGGGAGCACGCTTTCTCCGGCGGCTATAGGCTCCTCGGAATGGGCGCAAAGCCCTACGGGAACAGCCCCTGCGGCGTAGATAAGCTCGGTAGGAACATATGAACAGAATATTCCTACAACCCTTTGCCCCTTGTCCTTAAGCTCCTTCAAGGCCAAAAAGCCTCTTTGCCTTGCCTCGTCATAGGTTTCAAAATTTTCAGGAAGGTTTTGCATGATCAGATCCCCTTTTAAATAAATATAGTGATTTCGGAAATACCTCGTCAGCACAGGTTTTGTCCTGACAGATTTATTTGTATATATGAAAAATTATTAATATTATTAAGTTTTGTCCGGCATTATAACAAAATCAAATATCGGCAAAGTATTAAATGATAAAATTTAATAAATAAAATCAGGCGGCAGCTCCGACGCACAAGCAGCATAAAGCCCTGTAAAATCCGCCCTTTAATCAGTTTACATACGATTTATATTAAGATATAATAATCTATTGCAACTAAAATCTCACACAAAATTAAAGAGGTATAAATGAAAACAGGAAATTATGAGTTTGACGAAAGGGAAATAGCGCTGAAAGCCCCCAAGGAGGAGCCCGCTCGTCAGTATTATTTTATAGAACAGGTGCGAAAAATAAGAGAAGCCTCGGATGCACACGATACATTCAAGGTAGTAACCTTCGGCTGCCAGATGAATGCCCGCGACTCTGAAAAGCTCTCCGGAGTTCTCAAGGAGATGGGATATACAGAAGCCAAGGACGAAATGAGTGCCGATTTTGTGCTGTTTAACACCTGCACAGTCAGAGAGAATGCAAACGACAGGCTTTACGGAAGGCTCGGAAGGCTTAAGCATATAAAGGCCGAAAGACCTGACATGATAATAGGTATTTGCGGCTGCATGATGCAGGAGGCCGATGAGATAGACAAGATAAAAAGTAAGTACCCCCATATAGATCTTATATTCGGAACCCATAATATATATACCTTTGCAGAGCTCATTTTTGATCTCCTCATAAAGCGTGAGGGCGGAAATGTGGACATAGCTTCGGGGAATAATGAGGTCTTGTTTTCCTCGGACCATGACGGACGCCACAAATCCGGAAAGCGTATAATATCCGTATGGAAGGACACGAAGGATATAGTTGAGGAGCTTCCTAACGACAGGAAATATCCCTTTAAGCAGGGAGTAAACATAATGTTCGGCTGTAACAATTTCTGCTCATACTGCATAGTTCCCTATGTCAGAGGAAGAGAGCGCAGCAGAAGGCCCGAGGATATTCTTTCGGAGATAAGAAAGCTTGCGGATGACGATGTTAAGGAGGTAATGCTCCTTGGGCAGAATGTAAATTCCTACGGAAAAAATCTTCCGGAGCCCATGACTTTTGCCGAGCTGCTTTCAAAGGTCGAAGGGATAGATGGTATCGAACGAATAAGATTTATGACATCTCACCCCAAGGATCTTTCGGACGAGCTTATAGAAGTAATGGCATGCTCAAAAAAGATATGCAAGCAGTTCCATCTCCCTTTACAGTCAGGCTCATCAGCTATCCTAAAAAGGATGAACAGAGTTTATGACAAGGAGAGATTTTTGGAGAGGGCCTATGCCCTAAAAAAGGCCATGCCTGATATCGCCATAAGCACAGATATAATAGTCGGTTTTCCGGGGGAGACAGAGGAGGATTTCAAGGAGACCCTTGATGTTGTTGAGAAGGTAAGATTTGATTCAGCCTTCACCTTTATCTATTCAAAGAGAGAGGGAACTCCCGCGGCAAAATATGAGGATCAGGTTCCGGAGAATATTGTAAAGGACAGGTTCGACAGACTTCTTGCCCTCCAAAACCGTATATCCGAGGAGGAATGCAAAAAGAGAGAGGGAATGATACTTCCTGTCCTTGTTGAAGAGGTAAATCCTCAGAATAAGGGACTCCTTACAGGAAGACTCGAGTCAGGAGGGGTAGTGCATTTCCCCGGGGATCCGAAGCTTATCGGAACTATAATAAATGTAAGGCTTGATGAGGCAAAGGGCTTTTACTATTTGGGAAGAGGAGTTTAGGGAATGGCTGAACAAAAAATGTCGCCTATGATGGAGCATTATATGGAGACTAAAAGACAGTATCCTGATTGTATACTGTTCTACAGGCTTGGCGACTTTTATGAAATGTTTTTTAAGGATGCCGAGACAGCAGCCTCAGAGCTTGAGCTTGTACTTACAGGAAAGGACTGCGGTCTTCCTGAGAGGGCGCCTATGTGCGGAGTACCTTTCCATGCGGCCGATACCTACATAACAAGGCTCGTAAAAAAGGGCTATAAGGTAGCTATAGCCGAGCAGGTGGAGGACCCTAAGCTTGCCAAGGGCCTTGTAAAAAGAGAGGTCATAAGAGTTGTGACTCCGGGGACCATTACAGCCACTGATGCCCTTGATGAGACAAAGAACAACTATCTCATGTCTATTACCTATGTATGTGAGGAATTCGGGATCGCTGTACTTGACATAAGCACCGGAGACTTTCTTGTGACTCAGGTCTCCGAATTAAAGACCGTCCTTGATGAGATAAACAGGTTTCAGCCCTCCGAGATAATATGCAATGATGAGCTCATGATCTCGGGCATAGATACCGAGATGCTTAAAAATACATATCATCTTATGCTGACACCCTTGGAGAGGCATTACTATGACGAGGAAAATGACAGAAGGATTTTAAAGGAGCATTTTCACGCGGATATAGCGGGCCTCGGACTTGCCGATTGGTTTGCAGGCATTGAGGCAGCCGGCGCAGCTCTTCAGTACGCATATGACACTCAGTTTAATACTGTAAGTAATATAACCTCCATAAAGCCCTACACAACAGGGCAGTACATGATAATAGATTCCGCTGCAAACAGAAATCTTGAGCTTCTGGAGACCATGAGGGAGAAGCAGAAAAAAGGCACGCTTCTTTGGGTCCTTGACAAGACAAAGACAGCCATGGGAGCAAGACTTTTAAGGAGCATGATAGAACAGCCGCTTCTCTCAAAGGAGAGGATAGAGGAGAGGCTTGACGCCATTGAGGAGCTTAACGAGAGATTTATCGACAGGGAAGAGATCATAGAATATTTAAGACCTGTATATGACCTTGAGAGGCTTCTTGCAAGGATCACCTCTCAGACAGCCAATCCGAGAGATCTCCTGGCATTTAAGACTTCTATAGGCATGGTACCTCATATAAAATCAGTCCTTAAGACCTTTTCAAAAAAGGAGCTGAAGGACATATTTGATGAGCTTGATGAGCTTAAGGAAATATATGAGCTTATAGACAGGGCCATAGTCGAGGAGCCTCCTGTCTCCATAAGGGACGGCGGGATAATAAAGGACGGCTATAACGAGGCTGCGGACAATTACAGAAAGGCAAAGACCGACGGAAAAAACTGGCTGTATGAGCTTGAGGCCTCGGAGAGAGAAAAAACAGGAATAAGAACTCTCAAGGTAAAATTCAACAAGGTCTTCGGGTACTGTATAGAAGTCAGCAATTCATTTAAGGATCAGGTGCCTGACTATTATGTCAGAAAGCAGACACTTACCACAGGAGAGAGATACACGACCGAGAAGCTTGACGAGCTTGCGGACATAATCCTTGGAGCCGAGGACAAGCTTAATGCCTTGGAATATGAGCTCTTCTGCGAGGTAAGAGACAGGATAGGCGCAGAGGTAAAAAGGATACATACTCTCTCAAAGGCCATCGCAAGGCTTGACGTTTATTGCTCACTTTCCGTTGTGGCATTAAGGAATAACTATGTAAGGCCTAAGATAAACACAAAGGGAACCATAGACATAAAGAACGGAAGACATCCTGTGGTGGAGCTGATGCTCGGAGACGGACAGTTTGTGGCAAATGACACTTATCTCAATAAGGGAGATGACAGGATAAGCATAATCACAGGGCCAAATATGGCGGGAAAATCCACGTATATGAGGCAGGTGGCTTTGATAGTACTTATGGCTCAGATAGGATCCTTTGTCCCTGCGGGAAAGGCGGATATATGTATATGCGACAGGATATTTACGAGAGTCGGCGCCTCGGATGATCTTGCAAGCGGACAATCCACTTTCATGGTTGAAATGACTGAGGTTGCAAATATTTTGAGAAATGCCACATCGGATTCTCTGCTTATACTTGATGAAATCGGAAGAGGTACTTCGACCTTCGACGGTCTGAGCATTGCATGGGCTGTTGTGGAGCATATCAGCTCAAAGCTTGGGGCAAAGGCGCTTTTTGCCACTCATTACCATGAGCTCACAGAGCTCGAGGGTAAGCTTTCAGGGATACAGAATTTCTGCATTGCGGTAAAAGAAAACGGAGAGGATATTATATTCTTAAGGAAGATAATTCCCGGAGGCGCCGACAAGAGCTACGGTATCCAAGTCGCAAGGCTTGCGGGAATACCTGACGAGGTAACAGGAAGGGCCACGGAGATAGCGGAGCTTTTGGGAGAGGCTGATATAAATAAGGCGGCCGCGGGCATTACAAAAGGTCTGACCTCATCAAAGAGAGAGGAAAAGGCCGAGCAAAAAAAGGAACAAAAGAAAAACGCCGATATAGCAAAGGAGATAAGGGATATAGATATAACCAAGCTTACTCCTATAGAAGCGATGAATATACTTTATAATCTGCAGGAAAAGTTGAATAATTAACAAATGATTAATATACTGTCAAAGGAAACAATAGATAAGATAGCTGCAGGCGAGGTGGTGGAGAGGCCTTTAAGCGTTGTAAAGGAGCTCTTGGAAAACTCCATAGACTCCGGAGCCGATTCAGTTTCTGTAGAGATAAAGGGCGGAGGGACGGAGCTCATACGCGTGACCGACAATGGTTCGGGAATTGAGAAGGATGATATTCCTCTTGCCTTTATGCGCCACGCCACCAGCAAGCTTAAGACAAGCGAGGATCTGTCCCACATACTCTCCTTCGGATTCCGCGGAGAGGCATTGGCCTCTATAGCGGGAGTCTCTCAAACAGAGCTTATTACAAAGCGTGCAGAGGACCTCTACGGGTATAATTACAGGATAGAGGGTGGTGAGGAAAAGCTTTTTTCGGAGATAGGTGCTCCTGAGGGTACTACACTTATAGTCAGGAATCTCTTTTACAATGTTCCCGCCAGAAAAAAGTTTTTAAAGTCCGCCTCCACAGAGAGCGCCCATATATGTGACATAGTGGAAAAGACAGCTCTTTCTCATCCCGAGATAGCCATAAGGCTTGTGGCTGACGGAAGGAGCCTTCTTCACACTTCGGGAAACGGAAGGCTAAAGGATGTCATCTTTACGATATTCGGCAAGGAAGTATCTGAAAATCTTATAGAAATAGATCATGAAGAGGAAAAGCTCTCGATAAGCGGATATATAGGAAAGCCTGTAATATCAAGAAGCAAGAGGGATTTTGAGGTAATATTTGTAAACGGAAGATACATCCACTCATCTCTTATATCAAAGGCCTGTGAGGAGGCCTATAAGCCTTTCATGATGCAGCATAAATTTCCCTTTGTTATGATTGACATTCGCGTAAGGCCCGAGGATGTGGACGTCAATGTACATCCTCAAAAGATGGAGGTAAGATTCTCCGACAGCGCGGATATATATAATTCAGTTTGCTCTGTAATAAGAGAGGAGCTTAAAAAAGCCGAGCTTATAGTTGACGCTTCTCATGAGGCTGATGAGCATAAGAAGGGCAATGAAAGAAAAGCCGAGTCTGAAAAGAACGGGCTTAAAGATGAATTTAAGCTTGAGCCCTTTGAAGTAAAAAAGGCTTTTGAATACAGAGCCCCTTCGGAGGTGATCGCAGCCGATAAAGTATTGCCCTCTGTTATGGAGGAAAGCGCTGTCCGCTTTAAAGGGACTGATCCATACAGAGAGCAAGTTATGTATGAGCAGCAAAGCTTATTTAAGGATAAAGGATCGAATGGCCTTTATGAGGGCAATCTTTATAAAGGCAAGATTACAGAGTACAAGCCTGATGAGGATTCTCCGGATAAAGACAATAAGAATAAAACATATAGTGACGAGCAGGGTGAGGAAAATCGTTTTATATCGAAAGATGCCTTTGCGGAATACAAAATAATCGGTCAGGTCTTTGATACCTATTGGATAGTGGAATATAAAGATAAGATGTATATCATAGACCAGCATGCCGCCCATGAGAAGGTCCTTTACGAGCGTACCATGAAGGAATTCCGGGAGAGAACGCCCCAAAGCCAGATGATAATGCCTCCCATAATCCTTAGTCTAAGCCAAAAAGAGACTCAGCTTGTGGAGAAAAATATAAGTATATTTGAAAGGCTTGGCTTTGAGCTTGAGAAAGAGGCGGGAAATGATTTTATCATAAGAGCCGTACCCGCGAACCTTTACTCTATAGCAGAAAAAGAGCTCCTTATGGAGCTTGTGGACGGGCTTTCGGAGGAGTCGGGATCATTCTCTCCTGATATAATAACAGACAGAATTGCAAAACTGTCCTGCAAGGCTGCTGTAAAGGGACATGACAGGCTTTCAGAAGATGAGGCGAGGGAGCTTTTAAAGGAGCTTTTGAACCTTGAAAATCCCTATGCATGTCCCCACGGAAGGCCAACCATAATAAGCATGTCGAAGTATGAGCTTGAGAAGAAATTTAAAAGGATAGTATAAAAACAGTATTGTTTAATACGGAATTTAAAATGGAAAAGCAAAAATTGATAATAATAGCAGGCCCGACGGCTGTGGGAAAATCCTCCGCTGCGGTCGAGCTTGCAAAAAGGCTTGATACAGAGGTCATAAGCACAGACTCAATGCAGGTCTACAGAAGGATGGACATCGGTACGGCAAAGATAACCGAAGAGGAGATGAAGGGAATACCTCATCACCTGACAGACGTGATAGAGCCCTTTGAGGATTACAATGTTGTCAGGTTTAAGGAGATGGCAAAAAAGGCTATTGATGAAGTCCTGAAAAAAGGAAAGATCCCCATAATGTGCGGTGGCACAGGCTTTTACATTCAGGCGCTTCTGTATGACATAGATTTTACAGAAGAGGATAACGGCGGAATCAGGGATGAACTTTACAGTCTTTACGAGAGAGAGGGTGCAAAATATATGCACAGTCTCCTTGAAGAAAAAGACCCTGAATCTGCTGCGGCAATACCCGTAAATAATGTAAAAAGAGTAATAAGAGCCATTGAGTTTTATGAGCTTCACGGTCGAAAAATATCTGAGCATAATATTACGGAAAGACAAAAGGAAAGTGCCTATGACAGCAGATTTTTTGTGCTGACCGATGATCGAAAAAGGCTCTATGAAAGGATAAACAAAAGAGTTGACAAAATGGTCGCAGAGGGTCTTTTTGATGAGGTGAGAGCTTTGATGGATGAAGGTGTTCCAAGGAGCTCAACAGCCATGCAGGGAATAGGCTACAGAGAATCCTATGCCTACCTTTCAGGTGAGATTACCCGGGATGAGGCTATTGAGCTCATAAAAACAAACTCGAGACACTATGCAAAAAGACAGCTCACATGGTTTAAGCGCGAGAAAAATGTAATATATATAAATATAAGTGAAAGTGGAGATATAATAAATGAACTTGAAAAGTATTTATGGTAATTTTGTCTGCGACGAGGTTTTTGAATACGGAGAACGCATATTAAAGGGACTGAAGGGCAGATTTGAATGTATAGATGAGATTGCCGAGTATAACCAGCAGAAGGTCCTTAAGGCAATGCAGGATGCTCATGTAGGGGAGGCAAGCCTTGGAGGGACCTCAGGCTACGGATATAATGATATCGGAAGAGATGCTGTAGAGCTGACCTATGCAAAGGCCTTCGGCACGGAGGACGCTTTGGTTCGTCCACAAATAATATGCGGCACCCACGCTCTGACAGTCGCACTCTCGGGAAATCTGAGACCCGGAGATGAGCTCCTTTATATTTCGGGAATGCCCTATGACACACTTCATGAGGTAATAGGTATCCGGGAGGCAAGGGGCTCCCTCGCGGACTATGGAGTTAGCTTTGACTGTGCCGAGCTTACAGATGACGGACATTTTGATTACGAGGCCATAAAAAATAAAATAAAACCCAATACAAGACTTATCGGAATACAGCGATCAAGAGGCTACTCCACTCGACCTACTTTATCGGTAGAGGAGATAGGAGACGTCATTGATTATGTAAAGAGATTAAAGCCCGATGTAAAGGTAATGGTCGATAATTGCTACGGGGAATTTACGGAAACTATCGAACCCTCCCAGAGAGGAGCCGATATGATAGTGGGTTCCCTCATAAAAAATCCGGGAGGCGGGTTGGCTCCTGTGGGAGGCTATATAGCCGGAACAAAGGAGTGCGTTGAAAACGCATCCTACAGGCTTTCAGCCCCCGGACTCGGAAAGGAGCTGGGGCCCACTTTAGGCCTTAATAAAAACTTCCTTCAGGGCTTTTTCCTTGCGCCTACCGTTACGGCAGGCGCGGAGAAGGGAGCAATATTTGCCGCTGCTGTATATGAAAAGCTCGGATACAGTGTAAATCCTTCATCGGATGCCCCCAGGTATGATATAATACAGGCGGTGACCTTCAATGATCCTGACGCTGTCATAGCCTTCTGCAGAGGTATTCAGGCGGCAGCCCCCGTAGATTCATATGTAGTGCCCGAGCCTTGGGACATGCCGGGATACGACGATCCCGTTATCATGGCGGCAGGAGCCTTCGTTTCGGGTTCATCCATCGAACTATCGGCGGACGGGCCTATGAGAGCGCCCTATACGGTATATTTCCAGGGAGGCCTTACCTTCTACCATGCAAAAATGGGAATACTGATGTCCCTTCAAAGATTATGTGATGCGGGAATAGTGGATAAGAGCCGGCTTTGCAGCCTTTAATCAGGAATAAACCGCTTTAAGCAGCGTCATAAACAAAAAATTACGAATTTTAAAAAATTCTTTAAAGCAGTGTAATAAATATTCACACTGCTTTTCTTTTATGCTAATATAGTTTGGTATATGCATTTATTCGCCCGGAGAGCGAAAGGAGTTAAATGCTTAATATCACTATTAAAGACATGCCCAAGGACTTAAGACCATATGAAAAATGTGCGGCTCTCGGCTGTGAGGCGCTGACCGATGCCGAGCTTCTCGCAATCATCTTAAGGACGGGGACAAAGAACAAAAATTCCCTTGAGCTTGCCTCGGACATACTTTCTCTTGACAGAGCCTCCGAGGGACTTTTAGGCCTTCTGCACTGCAGCAAGGAGGACTTTATGACCTTACAGGGAGTGGGAGAGATAAAGGCTTTTCAGCTTCTCGCCTTGGCCGAGCTCAGCAGAAGGATATGGAAGACAGGCACGAGAAAGCGCCTTGACTTCCATTCTCCCGAGACCATAGCTTCCTACTATATGGAGGAGATGCGCCATCTTGAACAGGAGATAATAAAGGTCGTCTATCTTGACAGCAGAGATTCCATGATAAGCGACAGATGTATATCCGCGGGAACGGTAAACTCTTCTGTCATTTCTTCAAGAGAGATTTTTATTGACGCTCTGAAGCACAGGGCTGTCAGCATAATAATACTGCATAATCATCCCAGCGGGGATGCATCCCCCAGCAAGCAGGACATCAGCTTTACCATGAGTCTTTTTGAGGCGGGAGAGCTCGTGGGGATAAGGCTTCTTGACCATATAATAATAGGAGACAATACCTACTACAGCTTTTGCGAGCAGGGATTATTGAAGGACGGATAAAGGATGGATAACAAGTCATCTAAATATATGCTTATAGTTTTGACGGTGCTATGTACAGCGCTGATAGTCGTATCCTCGGTTCAAAGCGGATTTATGGATCCCCTGAGAAATTATATCGGGTATGTGCTTGTGCCGGTTCAAAAGGGCGTAAATGCTGTCGGAACAGGCATATATAATAAAATTGAAGAGTACAGTGAGCTTAAAAGCGCATACGATGAAAATATTGAGTTGAAGGCGAGAATAGATTCGCTTACCGAAGAAAACAACAGGCTGAAATCCGAGACCGAGGAGCTTTCAAGGCTCAGGGAAATGTATCAGCTTGACAATGATTATATGCAATACCAAAAGGTTGCGGCGAGGATAATAGCCAAGGACTCGGAGAACTGGTTTCAGGTATTCAGGATAGATAAGGGCAGTAACGACGGCATAGAGCCGGACATGAATGTTTTGAGCGGAGGAGGACTCTGCGGAATAGTTACGGAGGTAGGTGCAAACTATGCGACGGTCCGATCTATCATAGATGACGAATCGAGGGTTGCGGCAATGAGTCAGCATACCTCCGATAATTGCATAGTAGCAGGAGACCTTAAGTTGTTTGAGGAGGGGAGACTTGCACTCACAAACATAAATAAGGACGCCGACATATCTGACGGAGATGCGATAGTCACCTCCAATATAAGTGCTAAATTTCTTCCGGGTATACTCATAGGCTATGCCTCGGATATAACTATAGACTCACGTCATCTTACAAAATCAGGCTATCTTATACCTGTGGCTGATTTTGACAATCTTCAGGAGGTGTTTGTCATCACCGAGCTGAAGGAGGATGTGCCGGAGGAGGAACCGGAAACCTAAGCTGCATTTAAAAGGTGCAGCTTTCTGCAATCTTAAGGAGGCGTAATTGAACAGACAAATAAAGATCATAGCAAAAAGAGCTCTTATCAATCTGTTGATATTGCTTGCCGCATTTACTATTCAGACCTGTGTATTCCCGCTTTTGCCTGTCTTTTCGGCAGTCCCGAATCTTCTTCTGATACTTACCTTTTCTTTCGGGTTTATTTACGGAAGCAAGACAGGAATGCTTTTGGGACTCGTCTCGGGAATGCTTATGGACCTTTTTTATACGGGCCCCTTCGGTTTTTATTGCCTTATTTTTATCTATATAGGATTTTTTAACGGAATTTTCAACAGATATTATTACAATGACTATATTCAGCTTCCGCTTATCCTTTGCACTCTGAACGAACTTTTTTATAATTTATACATTTATGTGCTGCGTTTTCTTTTGAGAGGAAGGCTTGATATAGGATATTACTTTATGAATATAGTTCTTCCCGAGCTTGTTTTTTCTCTTATTTTCACTTTGTTTTTATACAGAGTATTTTTGAAGGCAAACAAGAAGCTGGATGTTATAGAGGACAGAAGAGGTACAAACGTTGCTTAAAGAGATTTGGTACATAGTCAAGGACTTCATAATAAAGCTTTTAAACGGCCGTCTGTTTGCGATCGGATGTATTTTTGCTGTCATGATCAGCATACTCATCGTCAACCTGTTCAAGCTTCAGATACTGAATGAGAGCGACTACAGAGAGGCTTATCTGCAGATGACGGAGAGAGTCATAAAGACTCCCGGCACCAGGGGAAATATATATGACGCTGACGGAAATCTCCTTGCATATAACAGACTGAGCTACAATCTTACTATATCGGATAACGGAGCATATACAAATGACTACAATGCCAGAAATTATATGCTCTATAAGCTTGCCCTAATACTTGAAAAGCATGAGGTAAACATCGTATCCAGATTTGAGGTCAAGCTTGATTCAGGGGAGTTTGTATTTACCTCCTCGTCAGACAGCGGAAAGAGAAGATTTTTGGCGGCTGTATACGGCATAAGCACAGATCTTTTGGATACCGAGGACAGATACAGCTCATCAATAAGCGCCGAGGAAGCCTTTAACATAAAGGTAAACGACTACAGATTCAATGAGATTAAGGATGATGACGGCCATCCTGTCATACCTGATGAGGAGACTATGCTTGATATGGTAAAAATACTCTTTACCATGAGGCAGACCGCATTCCAGAGATATGAAACGACGACTATAGCTGAAGATATCGACGAGGAGTGCATGGCCGAGCTTCTTGAGAATCAGGCCGAGCTTCAGGGAATAGATGTTGAAGAGACCTATATAAGAAGATACAACAATGCAAAGTATTTTTCCCATATAATCGGCTATACAGGAGCGGTTCAGGATAATAATGCCCTTGAAGAACTGCAAAAGACAAATCCCGACTATGAAATAACAGATATAGTAGGAGCCACAGGAATCGAGAAGTCTATGGAGACCGCTCTTCAGGGAACGAAAGGTGAGCGGCATATATATGTGGACAGCCTCGGACAGATACTTGAGACCATATCTGATGTCCCTCCAAAGGCCGGAGATGATTTCTATCTTACCATACCTCAGAATCTTCAGATTGGAATCTATCATCTTATAGAACATCAGCTTGCCGGAATCCTTGCGGAGAGGATAGTAAACGTCAAGGAGGCCGATATAGAGGAGACAGAGTTTGCATCTCAGATAGTTATACCTGTAGACGATGCCTATTTCCAGCTTATAAATAACAATGTGCTTGATTACACCCACTTTACGGCGGAAGATGCGGGAGCTGCGGAGTCCCTGATCGGGGCCGCCTTCACCTCTCATAAGGAGGCTGTACTTTCCGAGATAGAAAAACAGCTTATGAGCGCTGATGCAAGCACTATGGGAGAGCTTTCAGATGAATATATGGCTTATATGGTATTCATTTATGATTATCTTGCCTCTTCGGAAGCAGGAATAATCGAGAGCTCAAAGATAGATCAGACCTCTGACAGCTATGCGGCATGGAGGGACGACACCATCTCCCTCAGAGATTACCTTTATTCAGGTATATCCGAGGGCTGGATAAATACAGCGGGACTTGACACAAGCGACAGTCTTTACGCCGATGCGGATGACCTGTTTAATGAGATCGTAGATTTTGTTATGAGGCATATAAGCGACAGCACTGACTTTGACAAGCAGATATACAAGTACATGATAATAGACAGGTCACAGGTCACAGGAAGACTTCTCTGCATGGCTTTATTCGAGCAGGGAGTTCTGGAGGCTGATGATGCCTCGTACAACGCCCTTTCTGCAGGAGATGAAAACTATGCCTACAGCTTTTTCATGCAGAAGGTTATCAATATTGAGATAACTCCCGCTCAGCTGGCTCTTGATCCCTGCATGGCCTCTGTTGTTGTAACTGATGTTAATACAGGAGATGTAAAGGCTTTGGTTACTTATCCCGGATATGACAATAACAGGATCAGCGACCCCGAGTATTTCAACAAGTGCCTGACCGATCTGTCATTGCCGCTTATCAACTCGGCCACCCAGACAAACAAGGCTCCCGGTTCAACCTTCAAGCCTATAGCTGCAGCCGCAGTGCTTGAGGAGAAAGCCGCAACCACAGAGGATCTTGTGGACTGTACAGGACTGTATGACCTTGTCCATCCTCCCATAAAGTGCTGGCTTGGAATCCCCGGACATGGTCCCCTCACAGTTCAGCAGGCGATCTCAAACTCCTGTAACTACTGCTTTGCAGAGTACGGCCACAGGCTTGCAACGGCGCCTGACGGAACATATTCAACCACACTGGGAATAGAAAAAATAGCTAAATATGCGGCAATGTTCGGACTTGACAGGCTTTCAGGAGTGCAGATCGATGAAAGAGCTCCTCAGATATCTGATGAGGACCCCGAGCGTTCCGCATTCGGACAGAGTACACACTCCTTCAACAATGTGCAGATAGCTCGCTATGCTACAGCTGTGGCTAATACAGGAAAGCTCTTCAATCTTAATCTTATAGATAAAGAGACTGACGCCGACGGCATTTTGAAGCAGGATTTTACTGCCGAGCAGATAGGCACCGTTGAGCTCTCCGATTCTACATGGTCCGTCCTTAAGCAGGGTATGAGAGACCTCATTACAGAAGGAGTCGGAGCGGATGTGTTCAGAGGCTTTGATACTGTAAATGTTGCGGGAAAAACCGGAACTGCCGAGGAGATAAGCACACGCGGTAACCACGCATGGTTTATTTCTTACGCTCCCTACGAAAATCCCGAGATAGCTGTAACAGTAAATATCCCCTTCGGATATTCATCGGGAAATGCGGCGTCTCTTGCAAAATCTGTATACAGATATTATTACGGAGACATCAGTCTTGCTGATATATTAAATACAAATGCTTCGTCTATACAGACATTTAATATAACTGATTAATTAAGGTTTTTTCTCAAAAACAAGGCTGTTTTTAGTGACAGCCGGCATAATTAAGTGTATACTGATAATAAGGAATAAGTGCATGAAATTCGACTACGAAATAAAATACTATGATTTTTTCCTGCTGTTCTTGATGATCGGACTCAATATATGCGGAATACTTATAGTACGCAGCGCTTCCAATATGGATGCTGCTACAGTAAGTAGGCAGATAATCGGCTCCCTGGCGGGAGTCTGTGCCTGTATTATAGTTTCCTTTATTGATTACAGAAAGCTTATCAAGTACTCCGCCCTTATTTTTGGAGTCTGTCTGGCATTTCTTGTGGCTGTTAAGCTTCTCGGAATAGTTCATAAGGGCGCCGGCCGTTGGATAAACCTTCCGATATTGGGACAGGTCCAACCGTCTGAATTCTGTAAGGTCGGAATAATCATATTTTTTGCAGGCTTCTTTGAAAAGCACAGAGAGACTGTGAGCTCGCCTAAGACCTTTTTCAAGGGGGCACTGCTTTTTGCTTTGCCCGCGGCGCTCATTTTGGCACAGCCTAACCTGTCCACCACTATTATCATAACGGTTATATTTTCATTTATGGTATTTGCTTCGGGAATAAGCTTCAAGTGGGTATTCGGAGTTGTGGGAAGCTTTCTTGCCTTATTCGCGGCTGTAATGTACACCTTCAGGACAGACCTTTATGAAAAGCTTCCGCTGCTTCCTTACCAAAAGCAGCGAATACTTGGTTTTTTATACCCTGAGGAATACTCAAATACCTTTTACCAGCAGGAAAACTCGATGCTTGCCATAGGCTCCGGCGGGCTGTACGGAAAGGGCCTCTATAATACAGGCATAGATTCCGTGAAGGCCGGAAACTTTCTCATCGAGGAGGATACTGATTTTATATTTGCCATAATAGGAGAGGAGCTCGGCTTTAGGGGTTGCGTTATTATTTTGGCCGCTTTTCTTCTTATAATGATACTTACACTTTATCACGGAGGAAAATCCAAGGATATGGCGGGGAAGCTTATCTGTGTGGGAATGGCCTCATGGCTGGCCTTCCAGACCTTCACCAACATAGCGGTGGCTATGGGACTTTTCCCGACTACAGGAGTTACACTTCCGTTTTTCAGCAGAGGGGTTTCTTCGCTGCTCAGTATCTATATAGGTATGGGGATAGTGCTTAATATAGGTTTGCAGCGCAAGACTAAATAGAAGGAGGAGAATGTATGAAGATCGGACTGATAGCACATGACACCAAGAAAAAACTCATGCAGAACTTTTGCATAGCATACAGGGGGATCCTTTCAAAGCATGAATTGTATGCTACGGGAACAACAGGCAGACTTATTGAGGAGGTTACAAATCTGCATGTTCACAAGTATCTTCCGGGGCATCTCGGAGGACAGCAGCAGATGGCTGCACAGATCGCAGCCGACGATATTGATATGGTAATATTTCTCAGGGATCCTGTAGCCCCCAAGACTCATGAGCCGGACATAAATAATGTCTCAAAGCTCTGTGACAGCTACAGCATACCTCTGGCAACAAATATCGCCACTGCCGAGCTCTTGATACATGCGCTTGAAAACGGAGATCTGGAATGGCGAGAAAATCGTTAATGCATAAAAGATTTATTTGTCTCGCTGTGCTCTCGGGACTCGCGGCGGTTACAGCTACCTCCGCCTGCACAAGGGGAGCCGGCCTTGAAAAAGCTTACAATATAAACAATTTTGATATGGATTCAGTATACAATGACGGCAGTTTAAGGGCAGAACCCTTTGCAGCCGCTCTTTGTGTGCCTGATTTTGACGGAGATATGGATGCCGAGGGCGTGGACGCTGAGGGATTTCTGCTATTCAATACCGATACCGGCGAGGTCATAAGTGCCCATAATATATACGAAAGACTGTATCCCGCATCCACCACAAAGATAATGACCTGCCTGCTTGCCTTAAAATACGGGGATCTGACTGATACGGTAATTGTTCCTGAGGAATCCGAGATAACGGAGGCCGGCTCCTCAATGGCCGACCTTGCTCCGGGAGATAAGATAAATCTCGGAGATCTGCTGTATGGGCTTATGGTCCCTTCAGGAAATGATGCGGCTGTAGCTGTGGCCTGCCATATTTCAGGCAGCACTGAGGCCTTTGTTGAGCTTATGAATGAGGAGGCACATGCTCTGGGAGCTACAGGAACTCATTTTACAAATCCTCACGGGCTTCCTGATGATGACCATTATACGACAGCCTATGATCTTTATCTGATGATGAATGAGGCTCTCAAATACGATGAATTCAGAAAGATAGCGTCTACCGCATCATATACGGCTGAGGTCACTGACTCCGAGGGCAATGAAAAAAGTCTTACCTGGGAGACTGGAAACGGCTTTATGGCAGGAAAGTTTTCGCTACCTCAGGGACTTAATGTCGAGGCGGCAAAGACAGGCCACACCAATGCCGCGGGCTTTTGTCTTGTGATGGGAGAGGCCTCGGACACAGGAGACAACTATATTTCTGTTACCATGAAAGCGGGCTCATATGATGCCTTGTATAACGGAACAACAACACTTTTACAAAAAATAAACAAATAAAGCGGAAATTATTGCACAAAAATTGTAAGTGTAATATAATTTAAGAAACATACAACATGACTAACTTTAAGGAGGAGAAGGGTATGGTTCAGTTAATTGTCGGAAGTAAAGGAAAGGGCAAAACAAAAGAGCTGCTTCTCAGAGCGGAGCAGGCTGTTAAGGAGGCTCAGGGAAATATAGTTTATTTGGATAAGAGCTCACAGCATATGTATGAGCTCAGTAACAAAATAAGACTTATCAATGTCAGCAATTTCCCTGTAGATTCCGAGGATGGTTTTATAGGTTTTATAAGCGGTATTATTTCACAGGATCATGACCTTGAATATATGTTTCTGGACAGCTTCTTAAAGATAGCTAATCTTTACGGCACAGATATTACTTCCGCGGTAAATAAGCTTGTGGAGCTTTCAGAAAAGTATCATGTCAACTTCATCGTAAGCGTTTCAATGGACAAGGATGATTTGGCGGATTCTTTAAAGGAATATGTGGCAGTAGCATTATAATAACGACATCTGATAAAAACTGCCGACTTTTTACTAATGGCTAAAAACGGAAATAAAAAAATATTACATATAAAAAGAAGATTTAAACTCAATGTAGGCATGATAATTTTTTTCATTATCTTTGTCTACATTGTTTTTAGTGTTACTTCATACCTTCAGAGAGACCGTATAAAGTATTTTGAGGTTGAGGAGGGAAGCATAGTAAAGGAGCACAGCTATACCGGACTTATACTTCGCGAGGAACAGGTGGTAAATGCGGAAAAGAGCGGTTATCTGAACTACTATGTGCCGAATAACAGAAAGACTGCGAAGGGCGCCACAGTTTACTCTATTGACGAGACAGGTAATCTTGAGAGCTATTTGAGGGAGCATCCTGAGCTTATGACAGGTCTTACAGATACGGATATAGCCGAGCTCAGAGCCGCCCTTTACAATGACACTGTAACGCTTACTGATGTTGACTTCAACCGCATCTATGATGTAAACGCTTCACTCAGTGCTATGGTTATGGAGTATGCAGGATTTAACAGCCTGAGTGCGCTGTCGGATTCATTGACAGAGCTCGGAATCAGCTTCAGTGAATTTCAGGCTCCGGCATCAGGGCTTGTATCCTATTCCATAGACGGTTTTGAGAGCATGACGCCCTCTGAAGTAACGGCCGATATGTTTGATATGGCCTCGTACAATAATGTCATTACAAGTTCAGGCTCAATGGTTGAAAGCGGGGCTCCATTGTACAAGCTTATCACCTCTGATGTTTGGTCAATAGTCTTCCCCATGGATCAGGAGGATATCGCGACATTTTCCGATGAAAGCAGAGTGACCATAAGCTTTACCGATAAGGACATAAGTACAGACGCATCATTTTCTGTAATAAAAGGCTCAGACGGAGAAAATTACGGCAAGCTTGATTTTACAAGATATATGATACAGTTTGCCTCCGAGAGATTCGTTGAGTTTGAGATCGTAAGCAATAATGTAAGCGGACTTAAAATACCGGAGCGTTCCATAACTTCAAAGGATTTCTTCATTATTCCCGTAGAATACCTTGTGGAGAATGATGACGGAACCTCAGGCTTTAACAAGGAAGTACTGTCAGATGACGGCACAGCAGTTCAATTTGTCGATACGGAGATATATTCGCAGGATGAGGAGTATTGCTATGTGGACAGCTCCCCGGACTCCGAATTCAAGGTCGGAGATTATGTGCAAAAACCCGGATCATCGGATCGCTATCAGATTGGTCCTACCAAGTCTGTCCCCGGAGTATATAATATCAATAAAGGATATACTGTCTTCAGAAGGATAGAAGAGCTTGAGAGGGATAACGGATACTGCATAGTCAAGAAAAACACGCCATACGGGCCTTCTGTTTATGACCATATCGTCCTTGACGCGTCTATGGTCGATGAGGGAGAACTCATATATCAGTAATTCCTTACAGAAAACTGAATTTGAAAGTATTTTGTTCTTTTTTAGTCGAATTCGGTTGACATATGAAATAAAAACATTGATAATGTATGGGAATGTAAGATTTTAATGTCAGATTGGAGATAACATAGAGCGATGAGTATTTTTAGCAAGCTTATGGAGAATTTCAGCATGAATCCTGATGATGAAGAGGGATACCTCGATGACGATTACGAGGATGATGATTACGAGGATAATTCCGGAAAGACAGGACTTTTTTCCAAGAAGTCCGGCTATGATAATCAGGTTCCCCAAAAGAAGGCGGGATTCTTATCCAGAAGCAATGTAATACCTATGAAGCACGCGGACGGAGGTATGCAGGTTACTATGATAAAGCCCTCGGGAATGGATGATTCCAGAGAGATCTGCGACAATCTTTTGGACGGAAGAGCAGTGGTTCTCAATATGGAGGGAATGAATACCGAGATAGCTCAGAGAATAATCGACTTTACTTCAGGCGCTACCTATTCTATGGGAGGCAACCTGCAGATGATAAGCAAGTTTATATTTATAGCCACACCTGAGAGCGTTGAGCTTTCAGGAGATTTTCAGGATATCTTTACAGGCGGTGCCGCATCCGCAAGGACAAATCTTAACGGACTGAATTTTAATGTTTAATAAAGCTGACTTTAATATCAGAAGGCTCCCCGCAGTGATACTGAGCGTTTTACTTCTTCTGCTTGCAGACAGGGTAACAAAGAATATTGCGCTGGATCATTTGGCAGGCCGGGAGCCTTTTTCTGTTATACCGAATGTATTACTTTTTACTTATGTTGAAAACCGCGGTATAGCCTTCGGTATGTTTCAGGGGAAAGCGGCGATATTTGTTGTAGTTGCGGTGGTAGTATCGCTCTTTTGTCTGTATGCCTGTTTAAAGCTTCCGAAAGGAAGGCGCTATATTCCTGTATTCCTGTGTCTTTGCGCTATTACAGCAGGTGCTCTCGGCAATATGGCGGACAGGCTGATGTATGGCTTTGTAGTTGATTTTATTTATTTTAAGCCTATAGACTTTCCTGTATTTAATGTAGCTGATATATATATAACCTGCGGAGCCTTTATCCTTGTTTTTTTACTGATATTCTTTTACAAAGAGGATGAACTTAAATTTATAATATGAGAATGATCTGCAACGAAAATACAAAGCGGCGGCTTGACTCATATCTCTCTGAGATTCGGAGTGATATGAGTCGTTCTCATATCAGCAAAATGATAAAAGCCGGGGAGATTACTGTAAACGGAAACAAGGTAAAGCCCGGATATGAGCTTTCCTCCGGAGATGAAATAAATATAGTTGAAACCGAGCTTAAAGAGACCGAGGTGGCTCCTGAGGATATAGCGCTTGATATAGTTTATGAGGATAATGATGTCATAGTCATCAATAAGCCTAAAAATATGGTGGTGCATCCTGCCTGCGGGCATGAATCGGGAACTGTAGTCAACGCACTTCTTTCTCATTGCAAGGACAGCCTCTCAGGCATTAATGGTGAGCTGAGGCCCGGTATAGTTCATCGTATTGACAAGGATACAACAGGTCTTATCGTTGCCTGCAAAAATGACAAGGCCCATATATCACTTGCCGAACAGCTTGCCGAGCACAGCATAACAAGGCGGTATGTAGCCCTTGTACACGGCAATATAAAAGAGGACGAGGGCACAGTAGACATAGCTGTCGGAAGAAGCGACAAGGACAGAAAGAAGATGGCTGCCGGAGCCAAAAACGGCAGACGCGCTGTAACGCATTTTAAGGTACTTGAAAGATATGGTAACTATACTTTTATAGAGTGCAGGCTTGAAACAGGCAGAACACACCAAATTCGCGTTCATATGGCATATATAAAGCATCCTCTTGCAGGAGATGAGGTGTATGGAGTGAAAAAAGACAGGCTTTCCGGTAACGGACAATATCTCCATGCAAGGGTCCTCGGTTTTGTTCATCCCGAAACAGGAAAGTATATGGAGTTTGAAGCACCTCTCCCCGAATATTTCAAAGAAACTCTTGACAAGCTGAGAAAGCAAAACCTATAATAGTGACGATTTAATTTTCTTTATTATCAAATCTTCAAAGATCGGTCATTATTATAGGTTCTTTTTATAAGTTCTTTTAATTCCCGAGATTTAATAAGATCAAAAGCTTACAACTAAATATTAAAGGAGTTTATATGACTGACTTAAAAAAATCAGGTCGTTTTTTAGCATGTGCGTTGGCGTCATGCCTTATTGTTGATTCCTCAATGACATCCTTTGCCGAAAATCTTTCACGGCAAAAAAATGCGGTTCATTTAACCGATTCGACTCAGGCGGTAAAAAGATCCTCCTCCGCTCTCCGAACAGCAAGCTCTTCATCCGCAAAAAAGCCTGAAAGCGAGAAGAAGAACGAGGCGGAGAATGAGGAGATATCTCTCATTGGTACAAGAAGCTCTGAGGAGGACATAGAGGTAACGCCTGTGGTAACTGATTCAAACTATAAGTTTACTGTCAGGGATTCACCTGACGGCTCTGAGATATGGATAGATGTTACAGACTGGTATACCTCCGCAAACGTGACTTACAATTCCACATCCTTCAAGCATAAGGAATGTTCATCAGCCTTTATGCTTCTATTTAACGATCAAAAGATAAATTCCATCGGCAGCACAAAATTTAAAGGTAAATACAGTTATTTCAGCAGCAGCGGGAATTCTGATGTATCAGGAAGCTTTAAACGTACTGTAAATCTTTCTATGGGCAGTACAACTGTTTCAGGGAAAAAGAATTCAGCCGAGTTATCAAGCAGAGACGGTGGAAATTTCACACTCTATAATATGTATATGGCAGGCTCAGGAATGTACAATGTCGCATTCGTTGATTGTCCCGGAGATTATTGGGACGGTAATCATCAAAATACCATAGAGCATCCCAGGACCAATGACAGCTGTACCTTCTACGCAGGCCCTGCAGATGTCTCCAATTCCTCGCAGATCACGCTTAAGTGGACAGTAACTCCAATATCGGATGACGACCTTACCAATGAAAAGCCTCTTACCAGAAACTGCTTCAGGATAAAGATAGCAAAAAAGCAGTTTACAGATAAGGGAATAAGACTGACAGGAATAAAGCCTATATCATTCTTCGGAAAAGACCCTGAAGTCATTCCTGTGGAAAATAACACTATATTAAAGGATGTGAGCTATAGCGTAAAGGGAGTCTCATCAGCTCAGAATGCTACTGTACTTTATAAAGAGACAAAGAAAGCAAAGGACGGCAAGGAGGTCACGGAAACTCCCCGTGCCATTACAGGCTACACCACCCCCGCACAGCTCAAATTTAATGCCAAGGAAGGCTATGAGGCTGTATTCAAATATACTCCCATAAGCTACAGTATAAGCTATTCAGGCCTTGAGGAGATCTCAGGAGACAATCCCAACCCCGCTTCTTATACTGTGGAGGACGATATAATCCTTGAAGCTGTGTCAAGAAATGACGGCTTTAATTTTACAGGATGGTATGACGATAAAAACAGCAGAGTTTTAAAAATATCAAAGGGGAGCACAGGAAACAAAAAGCTTACAGCCCGGTGGAGCGCCGATATAAAAGATAATAATGACGGCACATACACATACAACAGCGGCAGCAACAAAGGAAAAAGATTTACCTACGGAGCAGACGGTGAGGCAGGCACTGATGACGATCACGAGGTCTCAATAGGAGATGACGGCGCGTGGGGAAGCTCCGATGACTGCTTTGTCCTTAATACCGACGGAAATCACAAGGTATTTAAGGGAAAGGATAACAGATTTTTGACACCTGAGTCAGATTCGGACGATTTCTATGATAATTCAAGATATACAAAGGATACTTATGTGAAGCCGGGAAAAAACAAATATTTTGAGATGGATGAGAAGGCGCCTTTAAAGTCTGATAAGGATGACGAGCTCTGGTGGAACGGTCCCGATCATGTGACAGGCAGTGATGACGACATGATAATTAAGGACTTTAAGCACAATTCATCAGGCAATCTGTATGTTTCCGCGGGCTCTTATATAGAGTACGAGGATGAAAGCATACTAAAACCCGGCAAAGACCTGATATTCGGAACAGAAGATGATCTGCATATCAAATTTGATGAAAGTGATGATCCTTATATAGAAAATGACTCGGGAACTGTCACCCGTCCCGGAGCTGACGATGAATTCCTTACAGAGGACGATGAGGTATTCCTTCCGGGAAAAGACGGAATCCCCGGAACAGAGGATGATATTAAGGTATATCCCGGTGAGGATGAAATATTCGGTACAGAGGATGATTACTACATAAATGACGATGGAAATAAGGTCTTTCCCGGTGAAGACAATAAATTCGGAAGTGATGATGATTTGATGCAGAAGGGTGAAGATATTTTTAAACCCGGCGAGGATGGTATATTCGGCACAGAGGATGACGAAAAGGTGGAAAAGCCTGATCCTGCGCCGCCTTCCGAGGAGGAAGAACCCGAGAAAAATGAAGGGTCTGACGGAGGGAACTCAGGCGGTAACTCGGATAATTCCGGAAATTCCGAAAGCAACGGCAGTGGAGATGATAATAATTCAGGTAACGGAGATAACGGATCCGGTAGCGGGTCCTCAGGTGGAGGAAGCTCCTCAGGCTCAGGACACGGATCAGGCGGTTCAGGTCACAGCTCAGGAGGCTCTTCAGGCGGTTCGGGCGGACCGAATATGTCTGATAACTCATATGTTGATTCGGGCCCCGGTGCAACATCAGGCGCTGATGCAAATACCGGCGCAGCATCAGGCAATGAGCCAAATTCCGGCACTGAAATCTCAAAGTCCGAAGCACAGTCCGAATATAAATCTGAAACTCAATCAGGAACAACGCAATTATCAGGAACTGAAACATCAAAGTCTGATTCCTTATCAACTTCTGATAAAGGCAATAAATCAGAATGGAAGGGCTTTTCATCAGATGAGGTTATAGAAAAAGTGTTCTCAGGTAAAAATTCCGAAAAGGCCGGCTCAAAAGCTGCAGCTGATTCAAAAGAAAAGAATCCTGCCTCAGAGTCAGCTCTTCCCTCAATTCCAAAGACAGGAGACGAGAGCTCATCTGCGCTTATTTTTGCACTAATGACGATACTCTCTATAGCTATAATGCTGCTTCTTTATCTGAAGCTTTTCGGCGAAAGACTTATTATAAAAACCTTAAGAAAAAATTAGTTTTTATGAGCAATATATATATGTTATATTAGTAAACATGCGGAAAAGTGTGAACAGAAAACAAATAATTATAATATCTCTTATATCCCTACTGCTGGCTGTAACCGCAGTGGGGATAGATGTTTGCTTGGAAAACGGTATTTTCAGCAAAGCTGAAACTGCTGCGCCGGAAGAGGTCTCCACTACATCGGAGGCTTCAAAGGCTTCCACAGGATATATTTATTCCGAGAAGATCAGCTCAAAGCTCACAGACATAGAGGACGAGCCCTATGTTGAGGGACCTGATGTTTTGAATCTTGCCTATTATTATCCCGAGGGAGCGGATACTTCCGATGTAATGAATTCCTTTGCGGGAAATATCTATAAGAATCTTGCCGTAAAGGATGCGGATTATTTCTCGACTATCTATGATATGGGCGATGGAGATCCCCTTACAATGGCAAGAGAGCTGGGGTATGATTCATCAAAGGTAATGGGAAAGTATAATCCTACAGTTCCAGGGCAGGATCCGGAAAATCCGGCTACATGGTCTGTGAACAGATTCAAAAATGTAAACGTGGCATTTTATGACGGAGACGGAAACAGGATCAACGGCTACTCAAATGTCAAAGAAATAATGGCTATGGCGTCAGTATATTCTTACTATCATGATATGACAGATGCCGAGGCTATGGAACAATATGCAAACGAGCTTTGGAGTCGCTCCCACAGCTATACTATAAGTATAGGAGACGTGTATTACTGCAGCGGATGTCTGAATAAAACAATTCAGGACGAGGCGAGAGAGGCCATAGAGCAGGAACGCAGACAGATTGAGATAGAGGAAGCCCTGGCCCAAAACACAGCAGCTTCTTCAGGTGACGCTTCTTTGTCTTCAGTCGTATATCCGGAAGTGGATTTTACTATAGAAGAAATCGAAAACGGAACAGAGGCCCCGAGGATTTTATATGCACCTACGGAGAGTGAGTCGGAAAGTACTTCGGCAGAAAGCTCGGTAACCCCCACACCCGGTTCTGAGAGCGAGTCACCTGCTCCTCAGATAATTCATCATGTTTCCGAACCGGAAGACACCGAAAGCAGTACTGCAGAAACTACAGCGACATCAGCAATCGTTACAGAGTCTGATTCAATGCAGTCAGCTCAGACTGCTGCGGCTGATTCACCTACGATAGAGCTGCAATCCGCAGCAGCAGGGAGTGACGGCCTCAGCTACAGCGGAGTACCTTTGGACAGTATGTTCATGGCTATGTCATCAAATGATATAGGTATTTCTATAGAGAATATAGGAAACACTCCGGCGGATACTTCCTCAGAAACTGCGGCTGCCACGGAAGCAACATCAGCAGAAGCCGAGCCTGTAAATACAATAATCAGTCCGGGAGCCAATATGGCAGGAAGCCCTGAATCCACAGAAGCTTCCGCATATGTCTCTTCGGAGAACGAAGTCGGTGAATCAACTGCTGCAGACACTAACATCGAAACAACAGAAGCTCTTACCGAGACTGAGGTTCAGGATGTCTCTGAAATAGTCGGAGACTGCCCCGGACATATAGATTTGTATATAACAGTAACACTTTATGGAATTGATGATATTAACGGCCTTATGGCTATTGATCCTATCGGAAACGATCCGGCCAACTTCAATGATCGTTGGCAAGGCTGGACAGAAGAGGCAAAAGCCTCTGCAAGAAGCCTTAATTCGGCGGATTGGTTCAAGAGATACGGACTTACTATTTCTGCTATAAATGTAAGAAATCCCTTGAGCGAGTCAGAGATCAACACATATCTTGACAGGATGCCTGCGGACATTTCTCAGCAGAGAAAGGATATAGTCAGCTTTGCTCTTCACTCTGTAGGAAAGGTTCCGTATTATTGGGGAGGAAAGCCCAATGGACCGGGGTATGAGGCCAACAGCTTTGGAGTATTAATGTCCCCTGATACAAAGGGCAGAGTATTAAAGGGACTTGATTGCTCAGGTTGGATAAATTGGGTATACTGGTCTGTTTTGGGAACATCGCTTCCCGGAGAGAGTACAGGAACTCTTATAGGATGCGGTGAGAGGATACAAAGAAGCGATCTGAAGCCGGGAGATATAATGGTAAGGATAGGAGCCGAGGCCCATGTGGTGATGTTTATCGAATGGGCCCAAAACGGAAATATGGTAGTCGTGCACGAGACAGGAGGAGCAATCAATAATGTAACTGTCTCCGAGATGTCTGCCGACTGGCCATATTACAGGAAACTTATAAACTAATAACCTGATAAAATAATAAAAATATCATCTCAGGATTAAACAAGTACTTTTCAAACGAGAGCTTGTCGGAGCTTAAATTATGCATTACGCAGCTTGACGGCGGAACGGGCTTTTCTGAGCCTTTCCTCCTTCATGGCAGCGTAATGCTTTTTTGTTGTATTAACATCTGAATGTCCCAGTACATCCGCTACGAGATATATATCGCCTGTTTCCTGATAAAGATGGGTACCATAGGTGCTTCTCAGCTTATGAGGAGTTATATGTTTAAGAGGAGTGACGACAGATGCGTATTTTTTTACCATATTCTCAACACTTCGAACACTCATTCGCCTGTTTTGAAGAGACAGGAAAAAAGCCTCCTCGCTGCCTGAGCATGGTATAACATGAATTCTCTCATCAAGATAAGCCCTAAGAGCCTCCTCAACCTCATCCCCAAAATAGACTACAGCCTCTTTTCCGCCTTTTCTGTGTATCCTGACAGCAGTATTTTCAAAGTCGATATCCCTGATATTAATACCGACACATTCGGATACACGCATTCCCGTTCCCAGCAGAAGAGTGAGTATAGCCGCATCTCTGGTCTTTGTTCTTTTGTGATATAGCTTTTGTTTTTCAGTAAGCTTATCGCCACTGTCTGCCTCATCAAGCAAGGCTGCGACCTCATCATACTCAAGTCTGATAATGTCCTTCTCGTGTATCTTGGGAAGCTTCAAAAGGGCAGCGGGATTTACTTTTATTCTCTCGGTCCTGAAAAGGTAATTGTAAAAAGACTTGAGAGAGGAGAGCTTGCGCTTCAAACCGCTTTCCTTATTAATGATCTCCTTATCCTCATCAGGTCTGTATTTTAAATACTCAAGATATTCTTCAAGATCAGTCGTAGTTATCCTCTCAATATCCCTAAGCTTAAAATCACGAAGAGTGTAATTTTTATACTCATTCTTTGAATTAATAAGAAAACTGAAGAAAACTGTCAGATCATAGGCATATGCAAGACGCGTGCGAGGCTGTGTTACAGGCTCAATACCTCTGAAGAAGAGAGTGCACATCTCCGGAAGCTCCTTTTGCATCTTCATCAATTTTATATGTATATTTCGTTCTTGTTGCTCACTGTATGAAAGATTGGCCATTATGGAAATTACCTCATTAAAATAACTATTAAAACTGATCTGATCTGCTTTACTTATCTATTTTATAGGATTGAGGACTTTATTGCAAACCAATTATTTTAAAAGAAAAGAGCAGCTGGATCTGATTTTCTTCAGTATTTACTGTGAAAATATCTTAAGCTGAAACAGATTTAACTATTCGCGAAACCCTTGTTTAACGAATAGTATGTATCAAAAACAGCAAAAAATCAAGTAAAATCAAAATTTTTTCCTTTCTGTTCTATAAAAACATACTCGGAATTCTTTTTTTTATTCCGAGTATATTTTCCTATAATTTTTTATTCCAAATTCAGTTTTCTATCAAGTACTATATCTGTTATTACTATAAAAACGATCATTAGTATTGCGTCAAATATTGCAACACCGATCAGTATCATATGGATAAGGGCCACAGGATGTCCTGATAATGCTGTTGTTATTTCAGGTGACAACAACGAAAGAAAGAATCCCATTGATATTACCCAGCCTACTACACTTTGAGCTATGCTTATTATTATGTACCAAACTACAGACATTGCCACCTTGTGGTTTCTGCTGAGCTGTCCCAGTGCCATAGCTGCATAGAGTGTATATATAGAGCCGATGAGAAGCACGATCATACAAACTATGCATTCCAATATGTAAAGGAAAATATGTCCTGCAACCTCTGTATTTATTATGTCTCTGAATAATTCCCTCAGCAAAGCGGGTATTTCTGTAAGTGACATAATAAAATCTCCACTTGCAAGCAGTCCTATGGCAAATATTCCTACCACCATGGATATACATGTGATAATCGATGATACTATTGCCTTTGACATAGTCAGCTGAAAGGTTTTTACGGGTAGCGTAAACATCAAATAGCCTTCATCCTTCAAAAGTCCCTTATAAAATCTCTGAACTATGACAATAAATGTCATAACAAAGAGGCCCACCAAAACTGCGATATAAAGCAGAGCTAAAAGCACTTGAATAAATGCTACAAGTCCTTCCACGAATTCACTCGCTCCGGGTGGAACAAGGGTATCAAGGGGCATATTGTTTATTGTAATTCCGTTTATCAGGGCTACTGCCAAGGTCGCGACATATACAGGAAGCATAGCCCTTATCATTGCTATCCACTCATATTTAATCAATTTTCCGAACATGTTATTGCACCTCCCCATAGCTCTGCGTTACTGAGAAAATCTCCCTGAAAAGCTGGTCTACCGACTTACCTTCCTTTTCACGGATCGCATCCACGCTGTCATGCCGTATTATTTGGCCTTCCTTGAGGAATACTGCTTCATCAAGGATCTTTTCAACATCCGATATCAAATGCGTAGACATTATCACAGTAGAGTTTTCCGAGTAATTTGTAAGTATTGTCCTTAATATAAAATCTCTTGCCGCAGGGTCTACGCCTCCTATAGGCTCATCCAGGAGATAAAGCTCTGCTTCACGGCTCATTACCAAAATAAGCTGAACCTTTTCCTTGGTACCCTTAGAAAGATTCTTTATCCTATCTCCTTCTGATATGCCAAGGCTTTTAAGCATTTCATTGGCCTTTGCCCTGCTGAAGTCCTTATAAAAATCTTCAAACATTTTCATCAGATCTCTTACCCTCATCCAATCCGCAAAATACATGCGATCGGGAAGATAAGATACGCAGCTCTTTGTCTCCGGGCACGGTGCAAGGCCGTTTATAAGCACCTCTCCTCCATCAGGCTTTATAAGCCCGTTTATAAGCTTTATCATGGTAGTCTTGCCTGAGCCGTTAGGACCCAAAAGTCCCACTATCTTCCCTCTCCCTATACTCAAGTCAACATCCTTCAATGCATATTTGTGTCCATATTGCTTTGAAAGCTTATTCAGACATAACAACTCCTTTTCCATTACTCTCCCTCCTTTATCGCTTCATTTATGACGTCAGCGATCTCGTCTCTTGAAAACCCCAGAGCTTTCATTTTTTCAAGAAATGCTTCCACCTGTTTTTTTGCCTGTTTTTTTCTGACATTATTTATCTTTTCCATATCATCAGTCACACACCTTCCCGCAGTCCTGTTTGTTATTATCAGCCCCATATCCTCAAGCTCGGAAAGAGCCCTCTGCATAGTGTTGGGATTTACCCCCGCATCCGCCGCCAGCTCTCTTACCGAAGGAAATCTGCCTCCCGGTTTAAAGCATCCGGATGCTATATAAGCTGCAAGCTGCTCGGTTAGCTGTGTACGGATAGGCAGATTTTCATCTATCTTCCATTCCATATATAGCCTCCTTTTCCTGTACAATTATATTTACTGATTCCTGTATATATAATTATATGTATTAAATATACTGAACTGAATTAATAATTGATTAATCTGTATTAATTGATTAATACAAGCATACAATTCAAAAAACAATCTGTCAACTTATTTCCCGTAAAGTAAGGAAAGGTTAAGGTATGGATTTTGCCGGAATATAGGCTTGAATATAGCTTTGTTATAAGCTAAAATATGCAAATGACAGGTTATAAGAAAATTTCGGAGGTAACTACTTACATGGATCTGCAAAAGCTTTTAAGCCTTACAAGAAAGGGAATCGACACTTACAACCTTATTAATGACGGGGATCATATTGCTGTAGGAGTTTCGGCAGGAAAGGATTCTCTCTCGCTTCTTTATGCGATGAAGCATCTTCAGCGATTTTATCCTAAAAAATATGAGCTCAGTGCTATTACCGTGGATCTCGGCCTCGGGAACCTGCTTTTAGATCCTGTAAAGGAACTATGCAGGGATCTTGATGTTCCGTATTATATAGTTGATACAAGGATAGGCGAGGTACTCTTTGATATAAGAAAAGAATCGAATCCATGCTCGCTCTGTGCAAAGATGAGAAAGGGAGCTCTTAATGAGAAGGCAAAAGAAATAGGCGCTAACAAGATCGCCTATGCCCATCACAGAGATGATATTATAGAGACAATGATGATGTCGCTTATATTTGAGGGTAGATTTCACAGCTTTTCTCCTCTCACTTATCTTGACAAGACAGATTTATACGTTATAAGGCCTTTTATCTTTATAGAGGAGAAGAATCTGATAAGCTTTTCCAAGAAGATGAACCTTCCTGTCTGCAAGAATCCCTGTCCTGTTGACGGTAATACAAAACGCCAATATACCAAGGAGCTTCTCGAAAAAATATATGAGGAAAATCCGGGCTCTGACAAATGTCTCTTTCACGCCTTAACGGATGCGGGACTCAAAGGATGGCCTGAGGCAATTAAAAACCCAAGATATAGTAATAAATAACAATAAAGATATCATTCGGCAGAGATTTCCATTAGCCTTATATGTCGCCATATGCATCGTTTTACAGGCTATATCCCTTGCTTGAATGATATCTTTATTTATATCTTTTCATTTTATAGTTTTTTCAGTTTATATGAGCTTACAGCTCCTCCGGATTAAGTATTTTCTTTCCGTCACTCCATATTCTTTCTATATCGTAGAACAGGCGGTTCTCCTTATCAAAGATGTGTATTATAACATCATTGTAGTCCATAAGTATCCAGCCTGCGCCTGCCTTGCCCTCTATCTGTCTGCATGCAAAGCCTGCCTTCATAAGCTTCTCCTCAACATTATCAGCAAGAGCTGCCGTCTGTCTCAGATTGTCCGCGCTTGCCACAATAAAATAGTCCGCAAGCACTGAAAGCTCGCTGATATCTATCACAGATATATCAGAAGCCTTCTTCTCATCAAGCGCCCTGTAGGCTTCCTTGACAAGCTCCTTGATCTTTAAATCCTCTCTCTCACTCATTATACTCTCTCCTGAATCTTATTTTTTGAGACCCTTAAAATATTCGTATGCACTCAATGTATCAGGCGCTATATGCGAGCGTTTTCCGTCCAGATAGCTTATCGTGCCATCAAGTATCTTGAGCATACATTCATCTATATCTTTAAATGCAAGAGCCCTTATCTCCTTTAAGTCAGGAGCCTTGAATCTTCTCGGCTCTATATAATCCGCCACATACACGATCTTTTCCAAAAGAGACATACCTGCACGTCCTGTAGTGTGGTAGCTTATGGCGTTAAGTATGTCTTCGTCCGTGATTCCATATTTTTTCAACGCAAGATATCTGCCGTATTTCGCATGTACAACAGCAGGGGATTCAAGCTCTGCATCACTTAAATATACACCGTTCTTTTTACATTTCTCAATGAGAACACTCTCGGGGAATCTCTTTGCACAGTCATGTAAAAGTCCCGCCATCTCAGCCTTGTCAATGTCCTCACCATAGGCCATTGCCAAAGCGGCACAGGTAAATGACACTCCCAGGGTGTGCTCATATCTTCCGGGGTCAAGCTTTTCCGAAAGTATTCTTCTTATCCTTTGGATCTCGTCTATACCATAGCCCATTTTATTAAACTCCCTTCATCTGTACAGTCCCTTTTTCAGGATGTACTTTTCAACGCTTCGAGGCACCATTGACGATATATCCTCGCCCTTTGAAATCATCTCTCTTATCATAGTAGAAGATATGTCTATGTTCCCGCAACTCATTTTGCGTATATCGGGCTTGGATTCACTGAACTTTTCTTTAAGTTGAGCGATTTTTTCGTCAAGGCTTATTTCAGCAGCATCATCGCTCCTGCCCGCACACAATATAACGGCATTGCTGAAAATAATCTCAGGCTTATACCATTTTTCTATCTTGTAGAGGGAGTCGGCTCCCATTATAAAATAAAGCTCATCTTCAGGGTGCAATGCCTTAAGACTTTCCAATGTCACTGCAGTATAGGTATTTCCTTCTCTCATAAGTTCAAAATCACTTACCCTGAGGAAAGGCTTTTCTCCGGCCGCAAGCTTTGTCATCTCGAGTCTTAAAGACGCATCCGTAACATGTCCTGTAACTGTTTTAAAATACGGAACATTTGCAGGCATAAGGAAGACAAGGTCAAGTCCGAACTCCCTGTATGCATTCTCCGCAAGGTACAAATGACCGTTATGTATGGGATCAAATGTACCTCCCAGTATTCCTTTTTTCATTTTGTGTTACAGCTCTATCTTTCTCTTTTTTTCGTCCTTCTGATATTTGAAAAGCACGATCTTTTTTCCTATAACCTGGACTACCTGTGAACCGGTCCTCTCCGCAAGGGTCTCAGCTATAGCATTTATATCATCGTCACAATTCTTCAATACAGATATTTTTATCAGCTCTCGCTTTTCAAGAGCATCCGCCACAGCCTCTGTCAGCTGAGGTGTAAGGGAACCCTTTCCCACCTGAAAAATAGGGTCTGTAGTCATGGCAAGTCCCTTGAGCTTACTTCTCTGTTTGCTTGTCATTGCACTGTTATTCATAATATTCAAACTCCAATCCTGCTACTCTTACGGTATCTCCCTCAGCAAGTCCCATTTCCTTAAGTCTGTCTATAATTCCCTGCTCCTTCATGAAATTCTGGAAGAAATTAAAGCCCTTCTCCGACTCAAGATTTGTATATCCGAGCATTTTTTCAACTCTTGCGCCTTCAACGACATACACCTTGGAGCTTTCCTTATAGATATTTAAAGGAAGAGCGTCTTCAACATGAGCATTTACATCATATTCCTTCTCATATATCTTCACATCCTCTTTTATGTCTCTGAGAAGGTCTGAAATGTAGAAAAGAAGTTCCCTGACACCCTCTCCTGTAGCGGCAGAAATAGGAAAAACTTTTATACCCTTGGGCTCGAATTCACGCCTTAATCTGTCTACAGGATTCTCATTGCTTCCGTCATCGAAATAAGCGTCCATCTTATTTGCCGCAATTACCATGGGCTTTTTCAGAAGCTCGGGATTATATTTTTCAAGCTCTGAATTTATTTTGTTTACATCCTCCACAGGATCCCTGCCCTCAAGAGAGGCCGCATCTGTGACATTTACGAGAACTCTGCATCTGTCTATATGCCTGAGAAAGTCGTGTCCGAGTCCGATTCCCTCGGAAGCTCCCTCAATAAGTCCCGGGATGTCCGCCATAACAAAGCTCTCGCCATCATTTACTTCAACAACACCAAGATGAGGTGTAAGAGTGGTGAAATGATAGTTGGCTATCTGTGGTCTTGCGTTTGATGATTTTGTTATAAGAGAAGATTTCCCTACGTTCGGAAAACCGACAAGTCCTACATCCGCAATGACCTTAAGTTCCAAAAGCACCTCAAGCTCCTGTCCGGGTTTTCCCGGCTGTGCATATCTGGGGGCCTGCATAGTAGGAGTGGCAAAATGCATATTTCCAAGTCCGCCTCTTCCGCCCTTAAGAATTATCTCTCTTGTGTTTGAGCCTGACATATCGGTTATGACCTTGCCGGATTTTAGCTCCCTTACAACAGTTCCCTCAGGAACTTTTATCACAAGGTCATCTCCATCTTTTCCGTGGCAGCGTTTTCCGCCGCCTTCCTCTCCGTTTCCGGCTACGAATTTATGCTTGTGTCTGAAATCGGTAAGGGTATTCATTCCCTTATCCACCTCAAGGATAAGATCTCCTCCCTTACCTCCGTCTCCACCATCAGGACCACCGTTAGGGACATACTTTTCCCTTCTGAATGATATATGTCCGTTGCCTCCGTCTCCTGATTTTATAAAAATTTTCGCTGTATCTGCAAACATAGATTCACCTTTTATTAACAAAGAGGCTGTTGCCAATTTAGCAACAGCCTGATTTTTACTGATTAACTACTTCGGGATAAACTGAAACCTGCTTGCGGTCTCTTCCCTTTCTCTCATATCTTACTATTCCGTCAACCTTTGCAAATAAAGTATCATCCTTACCTCTGCCTACGTTGTTGCCGGGATGTATATGAGTGCCGCGCTGTCTGTAAAGGACATTTCCGGCAAGGACAAACTGTCCGTCAGATCTCTTCGCACCAAGCCTTTGCGACGCTGAATCTCTACCGTTCTTGGTAGAACCCATACCTTTTTTATGAGCCATTAATTACACCTCCTCGAATTCGGAAATTAAATAGTCCGATTATTATTCCTCTGTCTTCTTGGTTGTCTTTTTAGCTGTTGTCTTCTTGGCATCAGCCGCCTTTGTGGTAGTCTTCTTAGCCGCGGTCTTTTTTGCGGGCTTCTTCTCAGCAGTCTGAGCTTCCTCAGCGGGAGCCTCTGCCTTTACCTCCTTGGCGGGAGCGTCATTAAGCTTTGATTCCTGTCCCTTTGCAAGGATCTCCTCAATCTTTACCTCTGTGAAAAGCTGTCTGTGGCCGTTCTTCTTGTGGTAACCGGTCTTTCTCTTATACTTATAAACGATTACCTTTTTAGCCTTTCCTTCCTTGGTAACAGTTGCTGTAACAGCAGCTCCGTCGATATAGGGAGCTCCTACAGTCATCTCGTCTCCGTTTATAACGAGAACCTTGTCAAATGTTACCTTTGAGCCTTCCTCTGCTCCGAGCTTCTCAACTCTAATGATATCTCCTTCAGCTACCTTGTACTGCTTTCCGCCTGTTGCTATAATAGCGTACATTACAGGTACCTCCTTAATCATTACTCGCTAGCCTTGGTGGCAGGATGCACTTTTACCTAAGCTAAGCGGCATACTTCTAGATATTATCATTATGTATATTAAAATGTCAAGTATTTTTTTTCTGTCAGGATTCCGGATCATGTCTTGATTCCAGATCCTTGCTCAAGGCCTCAAGATAATGGCACAGGTATTCTCCCTTGGAAAAAATCCTGTAGCTTTTTTCAACTTCATCGTAAGTGAATGATTTTCTTCCGCCCCTTTGCATCCTCTCCCAAAAAGTAAGGACATCAGAAAATGGCATGTAGTACATTTCATTTCTTTTTGTGTAGAAAAGAATTATAAATGCGATTCCTCCCTGCTCCTCGAACTCCTTCATGAATCTTACCTGGTGCTCATGGAGATTCTGAAGCGGAAAGGTGTCCGCTGCGCATTCCTTAGCATCAAAGCAAACAGGTATTCCCTGGACAGCCCCGATATAATCTACAGTACTTTTTTTTTCAAAATAGGCCAGTGTTATCTGTCTTGAAGAATTCATATCCACAGGAGTTATTGGTGTCGGTATCTTTTGTATCAGCGCCAATCGCCTGAGCCTGTAGGCCTCATTCGTTCTGTTTATAAAGTCCTCCAAGGTAGAGCCTCTGAGCCCATGTCCCTTCCAAGTAGCCAAAAATGCTCCTCCGCTCCTTATTGTCCAAGCTTATTCATCCAGTCTCTTATCAGAGCGCTGTCATCAAAATAATTGATCCTCATGGCTGTCTTTACCTCTGAAAGGACCTTGCCTGTGGTTATACGCGCTTTCTCTGTTCCCTTTCTGAGTATCTCATAAACTCCGGGAATATCCGCCTCCCAAGCCTTTCTCTTTTCCCTGATAGGCTCAAGCTCCTCTGTCATCACCTTTTCAAGGAACTTCTTGCACTTTACATCTCCAAGGCCGCCTCTTCTGTAATGCTCCTTCATCTCCTCGAGATTGCTGTAATCAGGGAGATACCTCTCAAAATGCTCGTCTCTTGAAAAAGCATCCAGATAAGTAAATACCGCATTGCCCTCTATATTTCCCGGGTCGGATATATTTATATGATTAGGGTCTGTGTACATTGACATTATCTTTTTGTGAACGACTTCAGGCTTATCAGAAAGGTAAATACAGTTTCCGAGGGATTTGCTCATCTTTGCCTTTCCGTCGGTTCCGGGGAGTCTTCTGCATATCTCATTTTCATTGAGCATACATTTGGCTTCCACAAGAGTATCACCATAAACCGAATTGAACTTTCTTACGATCTCATTGCACTGCTCGATCATAGGGAGCTGATCTTCACCGACCGGCACGCAGTTTGCTTTGAATGCGGTGATGTCTGCAGCCTGAGATATGGGATAAGTATAAAATCCCACGGGAATTCCCACTCCGCCGTCATCAAATCCCCTCATCTTTATCTCATTTTTTACAGTCGGATTTCTCTCGAGCCTAGCCGTCGTTACAAGGTTCATATAATAAAAGCTTAACTCATGCAGAGCGGGAAGCTCGGACTGTATACATATCGTAGTCTTGGCAGGGTCAAGTCCGCATGAAAGGTAGTCAAGCGCCACCTCAATTATATTTTCTCTTATTTTTTCGGGATTATCCGAGTTGTCCGTAAGGGCCTGTGCATCAGCGATCAAAATATATATGTCATCAAATTTTCCACTGTTTTGCAAAGCCACTCTTCTCTTTAAGGAGCCTACATAATGTCCTATATGAAGCTTGCCTGTAGGCCTGTCTCCTGTAAGGATGATATTCTTGTTGTTTTGAGCCATTTATTCCTCCTTCATGCAGAGCATGGCGGCGGCATTTCCGCGCTTGTCTCCGCATATTCTGTGTGAATATAATAATTTATGATTACATCTTGTGCATACATTAGTGACTGATATATTTTCAGGCTTTACTCCCACCTCCAAAAGCACAAGATAATTTGCATACCATAGGTCAACGTAATATTTTCTGTCCTCTTTTATATCCTCAACTGATGATATCCCTGTTTTTTTCAGCACCGAGATGTCTTTATTCCGTATATCCTCTGCAGAGTTATCCTCAGATATGTATTTTACAAGCTTACCTGAATCGGCCTCGGGAAATGACCTTATAAATTCACAGGCAAGTTCATATCCCACCTCAAAGCAGTCCCCGCATATTCCGGGGCCTATACAACAAATAAGGTCCTCGGGCTCCGCTCCGAATTCCCGCTTCAGGCTCTCCGCTGTCACTTTTCCCATTCTGTTTACAGTCCCTCGCCATCCGCTGTGAGAAAGACCTATACACTGTCTTTCGGGTGAGTAAAAATAAAGAGGGATACAATCCGCATAAAAGGTTACAAGAGTCAGTCCCTTTATATCGGTTACGAGGCCATCTATATCATCATAATCTCTTTCGCAAAGTATACCTTTTCCGTAATCAGCCTCAGTAACCCTTCTTATATTTGTGGTATGGGTCTGCTTTGAGGCCGTCATACGATTAATATCCACTCCGATGGCTGATGAGAATCGCATGTAATTTTCTATTACATGCTCCCTTTTATCGCCCCTCGTAAAGGAAAGATTCATAGAAGCATAATATCCCTCAGAAACACCTCCAAGCTTCGTCGAAAAAGCATTTATAACGCCTCTGTCATCAAGACTTTTAAAGCTGAGATAGGGGACCTTTCCCTCATGCACATTAAAAATATTATTTTTATTTTTAAATCTCAGTTCTTTTAAACTATGGTTATTTGTAGCGGACATCAGACCTCCGTTGCTCTGAAAGCATCTCTTATGTGTGTTATATGACTTCCTGTTATCTCAACCACATCAAAACGGACAGGACCTGAATACAAGCCCTCTTTTGCCGCATAGTACCGAGCTGCAGTTATTATTTTTTGTCTCTTTCTGAAGTCTACCGCTTCATAAGGTCTTCCCATACACTCGGTCCTTCTGTATTTTACCTCAACAAAAACCGTCGTGTCTCCCTCGGAAGCAATTATATCTATCTCTCCATAACGGGCAAAGAAATTTCTCCTGATTATTTTAAAGCCCAGATTTTTCAGGTATTCCGCAGCCTGTTCCTCGTAATATCTGCCCTTTTGCGTTGTATTTAAAAAATTTTGTCTCAAGTTTTAGCTCCTGTAGCTCCACCGACATCTGTAAAATGGCCTATAAAGCTCTTTCTGTGTATGGGGCATAGGCCGTATTTTTTCAGAGCCTCTATATGCTGCTTTGTTCCATAACCCTTGTGCTTTGCAAAGCCGTACTCAGGGTACTCTTCATCATATTTCAGCATCATTTTGTCCCTTGTCACCTTGGCAAGTACTGACGCCGCAGCTATCGAGAGGCTTCTTGCATCACCGTGAACTATAGCTATCTGTTTTATATTTATATCCGGAATGTTTACGGCATCATTGAGTAAAAGCTCGGGGCACGATACTGTCCCTGTCTTTTTTTCAAGCATATAAGAACACATCGAAACAGCCTCCCGCATTGCCCTGTAGGTGGCCTGAAGTATATTTATCTCGTCCACAAGCTCGGGGCCTGCTATACCTATTCCATAAGCTACCGCCTTTTCCATGATCTCGGGGAAAAGGGTCTCTCTGCGTTTTTCACTGAGCTTTTTGGAATCATTTAAAAAAAGTATTTCTTCGTTCCTGTCCAAAATACATGCTCCGGCTACAACAGGTCCCGCCAGAGGGCCTCTCCCGGCTTCGTCAACACCGCAAATATAGCTGTACACAGAGTATTTGTCCTCAAACTCCCACATTTTAAGGAGTCTTTCTCTCTCTGCTTTGAGTTTTTCCTCGCTAAGCTTTCTCAAGACTTATCCTTCCTAATCTCCCGTTTTTGAAATCATCTGTAATGAGCTTTGCGGCTCTTTCGAAATCAGCCTCGGCTCCTCTCTTGATACAGCCTCTTTTCTTTGCTATGACCTCAAGATATGCAAGGGCCTCCTTATTTACTCCGAGAGCCATGAGCCTTCCTTCATATTCGGAAATAAGATTTTTTATCTCGTCTTCGGAAAGCGCATATCTCTCTTCAAGAACTCCGCTGTAATTCTTTATGAGATAATCTATAAGCTCTATCACCAGTTCTTCCTTATTAATTATCTGATCATTTACCGCACCGATGAGAGCAAGGTTCGTTCCTATCCTCTCATCATCAAACTTGGGCCAAAGTACACCTGGGGTATCCAAAAGCTCAAATCTTGTATTTACTCTGAGCCACTGGTTTCCCTTTGTAACGCCCGGCTTATCTCCTGTCTTGGCGGATGCCTTGCCACACAATGAATTTATGAATGTGGATTTACCAACATTCGGTATTCCGCATATCAAAGCCCTGACAGGACGCTCTTTGATGCCTTTTTCTCTGTCCCTTTTGTATTTTTCTTCGGCCAGCCTCTCCATGGCTGATCTGACCATGCCAAGATTATTATTACTTCTGGAATCAAGGGCGACTACCTCGCAGCCATCATTTTTAAATGACTTTATCCATGCTGTCGTAACATTTTTGTCGGCAAGATCTGCCTTGTTCAATAGGACAAGTCTCTTCTTTCCCCTTGTTATCTTCTTTATATCCGGGTTTTCAGTCGATATCGGAGCTCTGGCATCCAGAAGCTCAATAACTATATCGACAAGCTTCACATCCCTTTCCATGGCCCTTCTGGCCTTGGTCATATGACCGGGATACCACTGAATCTTCATAATTATATCACCTTACAGGCCCAAGCCTGCTTAAAGGCCTCAGCCTGAACCAAATCTTTCCTTTTATATTTTCTCTTTTTACATTTCCGATATTGCTGAATCTGCTGTCCTCGGAGGAGTCGGTATTATCACCTATCAAAAAGTATTCGTCATCAGCAAGTACTACAGGATTCTCCGCTATACCGGGAAGCGCAATATTTCCTATCCTTCCGTCGGTATCCAATCTGTAATTATTTATATATATCTCCCCACCCAGTATCTGTATGGTCTCTCCGGGGAGCCCGACTATTCTTTTTACATTAAGCCTTGAGCTGTCGTCCTTTTCAAATACAACTATATCAAATCTTTTCGGATCACCGAAGTCATATGCAAGCTTGTTTATAAGACACATATCCTCAGCCTCAAGAGTAGGAGACATGCTGTGTCCGTTTATCACAGTCTGATTCATAAAACTGTTTACAACAAACCATGCAAAGGCTATAACAACTATTATATCAGTTATCCAATGTATAATATTCCTCAACAGAGGATTCTCATCATATGTATAGTATAAAGCCATATCGAATCTTTCTCAATAAAAAACATAGGGTGCCTTTTGGGCACCCTTAGTTTACCATCTTATCTCATAAGCTCCTTAACCTTAGCTGCCTTACCTACTCTATCGCGTAAGTAATTGAGCTTAGCTCTTCTTACCTTACCATATCTTACAACCTCGATCTTTGCAACGAAGGGGCTGTATAAAGGCCAAGTCTTTTCAACTCCTACTCCATTTGATACCTTACGTACTGTGAAGGTCTCTCTGATGGAGCCGCCCTGTCTCTTTAAAACTGTTCCTTCAAAAATCTGAATTCTCTCGCGGTTTCCCTCTCTGATAAGATTGTGGACCCTGATAACATCTCCTACGTTAAACTCAGGGATCTCCTTTCCGCGCTGCTCGTCCTCGATCTTCTTAATGATCTCCTGCATCTTTATTTCCTCCTTAAAACTATTTGACGTTCTTGCCTGCTTTCAGACAGAGGACCGTCTTGCTTTAATTGCAACTGTTAAATATTATCATATTTATTCTATTCTTTCAAGCCGTTTTTTGAGATATCCGAGTTATATTTTTCCGGTTCTGCTACAGGCTTTACAATGAGCTTTACTCTCTCAACTCTGGTCTTGTCCGCCTTGTCTATGATAAACATCAGATTCCCGTCATTTACCTTCTCCCCTGTTTCAGGAAAATGGTTCAAAAGTCCTGTGACATATCCTCCGATAGAATCAAAGTCCTCGGACATAAGCTCCGTTCCAAGCCTTTCATTTATATCGTCAAGCTTCATTGCGCCGTCTATCAAATAAGCATTATCGGAAAGTACAATAAAATCCTCATCCTCATCGTCATCATACTCGTCTCTTATCTCTCCCACCAGCTCCTCAAGCATATCCTCAAGAGTGATCATTCCGACAGTAGAGCCGTATTCATTTAAAACTATTATGACATTTGCGGTGGACTTTCTCATTTCAGCTATGAGCTTTGATACCTTTTTGTACTCATAGGTATACAAAGGCTCTCTCATCAGCTTTCTGATGGAGAAATCTTCTTTATTCTCGACACGCATCATATCCTTCAGATTAAGAATTCCTATGATGTTATCCGTATCATCCTCGTATACGGGAAGTCTTGAATAAAGCTCCGACTTAAACACCTTAAGCACAGCCTCGTAGCTGTCATCCACGTCGACTACCGTCATATCGACTCTCGGAACCATAATATCCTTTGCAGTCTGATCTCCAAAGTCAAAAACATTGGTGATCATCTGCTTTTCATCGCTCTCTATAACTCCCTCCTCATGGCTCATATCCACAATAGTCCTGAGCTCTTCCTCTGTGATGAGTTCTTTTTCCTTCTTGGGATTTATCCTGAGGATTGTCATTACACCTGTTGAAAGTATGCCTACTATCCAGACAATAGGCGTAAAAAGCGTCATAAGAAAACTGATGTATCTCGCATATGTCAATGCAAGCTTATCTGCATGTATAGTTGCGGCTGTCTTAGGGGTTATCTCTCCGAAAAGAAGCACCAAAAGTGTAAGTATTCCTGTTCCCAGTCCCACATATGCATTTCCGAAAACATTTGTGCAAAATACTGTGGCAAGGGATGCTGCTGAAAGATTGACGATATTGTTACCTATCAATACTGTAGAGAGCATCTTAGGCTGGTTGTCTATGATTTTCATAACCAGCTTGGCTTTTGAGCTTCCCTCCTCAGCCAGATTTTTGATCTTTATCTTATTTGCAGAGGTAAGCGCCGTCTCGGCTGATGAAAAGAAAGCCGATAAGGCAAGCAAAATCAAAATAGCGATCAGTTGTAACCCCGAGGTACTGTCCATTAAAAAAAATCACACTCCTTTAAAATAATTGTTGATTCTATATTATACAATAAAGCCTTCCTTTGAGAAAGCATTATTTTTTCGAGTTTTATGCCGAGAAAGTACTATTCCCACGAATTTTACAAATTGTCCGAAGTCCCCGCAGCTTCCTCAAGGCTCCTTAAATATTTCTTCTCCTTTTCAGAAAGTACCGCATTCTCAAGAAGATCCGGTCTCACTCTTAGAGTCCTCTCTATGGATTTCTCTCTTCTCCATTTTTCGACGTTAGCATGGTGTCCTGAAAGCAGTATTGGCGGTACTTCAAGTCCCTTATATTCCACAGGCCTTGTGTATTGCGGGTACTCAAGGAGATTGTCATGAAAGCTCTCTATGTCCGCCGATTCATCCTTTCCCAGGACTCCCGGGACGAGCCTTGATATACAGTCGATCATTATCATGGCCGGTAATTCTCCGCCCGTAAGCACATAATCACCTATAGATACATTTTCTGTATCCAAAAGCTCAAGAGCACGCTCATCGACCCCTTCGTAGTGTCCGCAGAGGAAAATTATATTTTCTTCCTTGGCATATTCTTTTGCCATGGACTGATTAAAGACTTTTCCCTGTGGAGTAAGATATATGACTCTGGGTTTCTTTCCCTCATCACCTATCTTTTTTACCACAGCATCATAACAATCACAAATAGGCTGCGCCTGCATAACCATGCCTGCGCCGCCTCCGTAAGGATAGTCATCCACGTGACCATGCTTTTCATTTGTATAATCTCTTATATTTACAGCCTCGACCTTAAGTATCCCCTTGTCTATGGCACGGCCTGTTATACTTGTCTTAAGTCCGTCCATTATCATATCAGGGAATAAAGTCATTACATAAAAATTCATTTTACAGATCCGAAAGCCCGTCCAAAAGGCGGACGATCATTTTTTTACTTTCTATATCTATTGAAAGTATGCAGTCCTTTATTGCAGGGATCAAAAGATCCTTCTGTCCTTCTCTTCTGACAACATACACATCATTGGCACCTGTCTCCATGACATCCGCCACTTCTCCAAGGAGGTTTTCCGACTCATCAATGACCTTAAGGCCTATAATGTCGGCAATATAGTACTCGCCCTCCGAAAGCGTATCTCCATGCTCTCTGTCCACATAGAGCTCCGCCCCCTTATACTTCTCTATATCGTTAATATTATCTATACCCTTAAATTTAAGTATGACGAGATTCTTGAAATATCTGACTTTCTCTATTTCAAGCTCAAGCTCCTCCCGCTTTGTTACAAGGAATACCTTATCTATTGATTCAAATCTGTCAGGTGTAGCTGTAGTCGGGAATACCTTTACCTCGCCTCTTATGCCATGGGTGGTGGTTATTACACCTACCCTCAATAAATCATCCATAGATCTCCTGTACAGTTGTTTTTTTCAGATAAAGCAAAGTGGATATTTCATTACTGAATATCCACTATTACCTTTACTCTGTCTTTAGATGCCGCAGCATTCATGACTGCCCTTATGGCCTTTGCAATGCGGCCTGATTTGCCGATAACCTTTCCCATATCGGATTGAGCCACAGAGAGCCTTAAAATGACGGTATCGCCTGACTGCTCCTGCTTCACAATCACCTCATCGGGGCTGTCAACAAGAGACCTTGCAATGATCTCCAAAAGTTCCTTCATAAAGTCACCTCAAATCGGTTGATTACTTGTTGATTTCCGCGATCTTCAAAAGCTTTGCAACAGTTTCTGTGGGCTGAGCTCCGTTAGCAAGCCACTTCTTGGCAGCCTCTGCGTCGATCTTTACAACGCTGGGCTCCTGATTAGGGTCATAGTATCCGATCTCTTCGATGAATCTTCCGTTTCTGGGTGAGCGTGAATCCGCTACGATAACCCTGTAGAAAGGTCTCTTCTTCTGTCCGATACGTCTTAATCTGATTTTAACTGCCATTGTTTTTTCCTCCTCAAATATGCTGAATTTGATTATTATTAATTTATATTCACGGTTAAACCGGAATCATCTGATAAAAACTTAAATCTTAAAAGGGGAAACGTCTTCCGCCGAGCCTTCCGCCTCCGAGACCGCCGAGTCCTCCAAGCATTCCGCCCATACCGCCTTTGCCTTTCTTTCCCATAGCACCGCCCATCTGCTTCATCATCTTTCGCATCTGTTCAAACTGCTTTACTATGCGGTTGACCTCAGAAATATCGGTGCCTGAACCCTTTGCTATTCTTTGTTTTCTTGAAGGGTTCATAAGCGAAGGATTCTGTCTCTCCTCCTTTGTCATAGAGAGTATGATAGCCTCTACCCTGTCCATCTGCTTTTCATCTATATCCACGTTTTTCATGGCGGACATTCCGGGTATCATGCCAAGTATAGTGGAAAGACCTCCGAGCTTTTTCATCTGGCGCATCTGCTCAAGAAAATCATCAAAATTGAACTCAGCCTTTCTGAGACGTCTTTCCATCTCTCTGGCCTTGTCCTCATCGACCTCCTGCTGAGCCTTCTCAATGAGAGAAAGGATATCTCCCATTCCGAGTATCCTTCCGGCCATTCTGTCAGGATAGAACTCCTGCAGGTCTGTGAGCTTTTCGCCCATTCCCGCGTAATATATAGGTTTTCCGGTAACGGCCCTTATTGAAAGAGCGGCACCGCCTCTCGTGTCTCCGTCAAGCTTTGTAACTATAATTCCGTCTATTCCGACTTTTTCGGAGAACATCTGAGCTACATTAACGGCGTCCTGACCGGTCATTGCATCGACTGTGAGAACTGTATAGTCCGTCTTTACAGCATTTTTGATGTTGCAGAGCTCCTCCATCATATCCTCATCAATGTGAAGACGTCCCGCAGTATCAAACATCACCACGCTGTAGCCGTTGTCCTTCGCATAGGTATATGCACTCTCGGCTATATGTACAGGGTCCTTGCTGTCCTCTATGGAAAATACTGTAAGTCCGAGCTTTTCTCCGTTTACCTGAAGCTGCTTTACCGCTGCAGGTCTGTAAACGTCGCAGGCCGCTAAAAGTACCTTTCTGCCTGCGGATTTGAATCTCGCTCCGAGCTTTGCGGCTGTAGTCGTCTTACCTGCACCCTGAAGTCCTACCATCATTACAGTCGTTACCTCAGGAAGGGGAAGAAGCTTTATGTTAACGGGATCCTTTCCCATCATCTCAATGAGCTCTTCATTGACGATCTTTATGACCATCTGAGCGGGAGTCAGGGAATTCATGACCTCCTCGCCTACAGCACGTTCCTGACAGTCCTTGACAAACTGCTTGACGACCTTGAAATTGACATCCGCTTCAAGGAGAGCAAGCTTTACTTCCTTTAAGGCTGACTTAACATCCTCCTCGCTGAGCTTTCCTTTACCGCGCAGATTCTTGAATATATTTTGAAGTTTTTCCGATAAACTCTCGAATGCCATACTGTTCAATTACCTCTCGCCCTCGGCTTCATTCTCCTTGGTCTTAAGAAAATTCTCAAGAAGGTGAAGCTTGGATTCATAAGTCTCAAGCTGCTTGTCGCATCTCTTTATGATATCATGGACAGCCTGCCTGCTTATGCCCTGCTCCTCGGCTATTTCCGAGAGGGACATGTCATTTGTGACCAATTCTCCATATACAGCTCTCTGATGCTCGGTGAGAAGCTCACCGTAAAAATCATACAGCATTCCCTGTCTTACTATTTTTTCCATAACAGGTTGTAATATACACGAAATAAGAAGGGGTGTCAAGTAGTTTTTCTTTACACCCTTTAATTATCTTTCCCTTCCTTTTGCGTAAACGAATCTGCCACTGTCGTATTTATAAACTCCGTCTTCGTCTTCGAATACATTATCTTCTGTGATCCGTAAAGCCCCGTGTATCCGGAGAAAGCAAAGGCCACAGCTATTACTATTGAATAAAAAGGCATTGCCGCCGTACTCATCATCTCGAGAGATATTATGAGCGTTGATACAGGACAGTTTGTGACTCCCGCAAAGAGTCCCGCCATGCCGCACGCCGCGCAGAGCTCGGGTGAAAATCCCAGGATACGGCCGAAGGTACATCCAAAAGTGGCTCCTATACAGAAGGTAGGCACTATCTCTCCTCCCTTAAACTTTCCTCCGAGAGCTACAGCGGTAAAGATCATTTTAAGAATAAAAGCCTCATAGGGAACTGTCCCCTTAAAAGACTGCTCTATTAATCCTATACTCGTTCCCTCATAGATATCCGTGCCTGTAATAAGCGTCAGAGCTATGAATATAACGGAGGCTGCAAGTATCCTCAGGTAATAGTTGCTCTTAAATACCTTATCATAAATCTGATTGGTCTTTTTCATTACTGTGCAGAAAAGCACGGAGGTAAATGCACAGCCTATGCCCAAAAGCACCACCATAATTACCGATCTCGGTGAGAGCTCAGGCACAGTATTAAGCATAAACATTTCAAAATCCGTCCCAAGAGAAGCGGATATACCATAAGCTATGAAGGCCGAGAAAATACAGGGAACAAGGGCCGAGAAATACATTATCCCGACGGACACAACTTCAATGGCGAATACCGCGGCAGCTATCGGTGTACCGAAAACTGCTGCAAAGAGAGCCGAAGTCCCTGCCATAACAGCCACCTTTTTATCCTTTTCATCAAGGGAAAAGAGCCCTCCGAGAAGAGAACCGATTCCGCCGCCCATCTGCAGAGCGGCTCCCTCTCTTCCTACAGACGCTCCCACAAGATGCGAAAGGACTGTGGAGACAAACATAAGCGGAATGAGCGGCTTGGCTATGCTGCTGTCACCGCTCACAGCCTCAAGCACAAGATTAGTCCCCTTATTTCCTCTCTGGTTAAATACGCCATGAATAAATACTATAAACACACCTGCCGCAGGCATCAAAAACAGAAGCCACGGATTCATGGTCCTTATCTCTGTGGCCTTTACTACGGCAAGGGAAAAGCAGGCACCCGTCAATCCTCCGAAAATGCCTGCCGCAAGTGAAAATATCCCCCACTTAACAAAGTATTTTAAATTGTTTAAATTGTCCTCAATAAAGCTTTCCATTTTACATTCATCCAATCCTGATTGCCGGCTCTTTTATTACAGTCAAATATAGCTAAAGAAAAATGACATGAAAAATCACGTTAGAATCAGGACTTTACATCAAAGAGAGCATTCACGAAATCATCAGGATTAAATTTCTGAAGGTCGTCTATCTTCTCACCTACGCCTATATATTTTACAGGTATAGAAAGCTCGGAGGCTATTGCTACTGCGATCCCTCCCTTTGCGGTTCCGTCCATTTTTGTAAGTATTATTCCGTCCACGTCACAGGCGGACATAAACTCTTTAGCCTGATTAAGGGCATTCTGACCTGTGGTTCCGTCCAGTACAAGAAGTATCTCCTTATGGGCTTCGGGCCATTCTTTATCTATTATCCTTCTTATCTTTGCAAGCTCTTCCATAAGGTTTTTCTTATTATGAAGCCTTCCTGCCGTGTCGCATATAAGGATATCCGCATCTCTGTTTTTGCATGCCGATATGGCGTCATAGACCACCGATGCGGGATCCGAGCCCTCGTCCTGGGCTATCATCTCTATTTCATTTCTTTTCGCCCATTCGCTGAGCTGATCTATAGCCGCCGCCCTGAAGGTATCAGCCGCCGCAAGTATTACCTTCTTTCCGTCAGCCTTAAAATTTGAGGCAAGCTTTCCGATAGATGTGGTCTTTCCGACACCGTTTACTCCTATGACAAGGATCACGGACCTTTCATTTTCAAAGTCATAAGCGTGCTCATCCGGCTGCATCTGTGCCTTTATACTCTCTATCAAAAGTCTCCTGCACTCCGAAGGCTCCTTTACATGAAGCTCCTTGACCTTTGCCTTCAGGTCCTCAATGACCTTATCTGTAGTCTTTATACCCAGATCTCCCATTATGAGCGTTTCCTCAAGCTCCTCATAGAATTCATCGTCTATAGAAGAAAATGATCCGAATATACTGTCTATTCCGTTTACTATATTGTCCCTTGTCTTTGTCAGTCCCTTAGCCAGTTTTTCAAAAAATCCCGCCATAAAAGCCTCCTGATTTAACTATTTTAATTTTCAAGCTTGTCCGCCACAAGATCCACTGATACAAGAGCGGTCACGCCCTTCTCCTGCATGGTCACTCCGTAAAGCCTGTCCGCAGCCTCCATAGTTCCCCTTCTGTGGGTTATTATAATAAACTGTGTATGCTCTGTAAGTCTGTGAAGATACCCTGCAAATCTGCCTACATTTGAGTCATCCAAAGCCGCCTCGATCTCGTCCAAAAGACAGAAGGGCGAGGGCTTAAGATTCTGTATTGCAAACAAAAGAGATATAGCGGTCAATGCCTTTTCCCCTCCTGAAAGCTGCATCATGTTTTGCAGTTTTTTTCCGGGCGGCTGGGCTATTATTGCTATTCCCGCTGAAAGTATGTCTCCTCCGTCCTCGGTCACAAGCTCAAGCTCTCCCTTTCCTCCTCCGAAAAGCTCCTTGAACACCTTGTCGAATTCAGCCTTTATCAGAGCAAATTTTTCTTCAAATTGACGCTTCATACCTGCGTCAAGTTCTTCTATAACAGCAACTATCGATTTCTCGGACTCCGTAAGATCATCGTGCTGAGCCTTAAGGAATTCATACCTCTCGCTTATCTCCTTATAGTCCTCCACAGCCTGAATATTTACAGGGCCCAGAGCCTTTATAGCGCTTTTAAGCTCTGAGACACACTTTTTTATGTCCGCCTTGTCTCCAATGTCATCTCTGTAGTATTCCTTTGCTCCGCTTACTGTAAGCTCATATTCGGACCATATATACTCTGTTGCCGAATCAAGCTCGGACTGAAGCTTCTCCTCTCGGTTTTTAAGCCTCATGAGTTCCTTTTCCATGCCGAGTATATCTGTTGAAAGCTCCTCTCTCCTTGAGAAAAATTCCTTCCTTGATGCGGATCTCTTCTCTTTTTCCGCCTCTTTTTCAAGTATCTCCTCCTTGAGTGCGGCAATACCGCTTTGGGCATTTTCTATGTCCCCGCGGAGTCTCTTGATATATTCTTTCTTTTCGCCTATACCTGAGGTGCTTTCACTTCTCTTTGAAAGTAGGCCCTCTCTCTCATCCTCAAGCTTTGTAAGCTCTGATTCAAGTCTTTGTATGTTTTCCGAAATGAAGCCTGTTTTCTGGGAAAGCTCCGAATACTGAAGCTGCATATCGGAGATTATACCGAGGGATATGGTATTTTTCTCTATTGATATCTCGTTCAGCTCATTTTTCAGCCTGTCAGCTTCCAGCCCCTTTTCGTCCAGCTCCTTTTCCTTTTTTACGATCTGTTCGTTTAAGCTGTCAACCTGTTTTAATATCTTCTCTATCTCTGCAGTAAGCTCGTCTATCTCTCTCTGACGTCCCATAAGATTTGAGCTGTTTTTGTATGCTCCTCCGCTTATGGAACCTCCGGGATTTAAAAGCTCACCGTCAAGAGTGACTATCTTAAGGCTGTGCTTAAACTTTCTCGCAAGCCTTATGGCATTATCGATATTGTCGACAACAACAGTTCTTCGCAAGAGATAATCATTAAGTTCCCTGTACTCGTCGGATACCTCTGTAAGCTCGCTTGCACGCCCTATGACTCCGGGCTCCTTTAAGGCCGCATCGTTATCCTGAGCTGTCCTTGCTCTTACAGCATCCAGAGGAAGGAAGGTAGCTCTTCCGAATTTGTTTTTCTTAAGATATTCTACAAGTACCTTTGCCGTTTCCTCGGAATCAGTAACGATGTTTTGAAGCGAACCGCCAAGAGCTGTCTCTATAGCTGTCTCGTACTCCTTCTTTGTCTTTATGATGTCCGCTACTACGCCTCTGATGCCATGGACACGGCCTCTTGTCTCCATTACCTTCTTTACGGATTGACCATAGCCCTCATATCTCTCCGCAATGTTTCTTAAGGACTCAAGCTTGGTACTGCTTCTGTGGTACTCCTGTTGTCTGTCATTTATGGCTCTGTTAAGTCTTTTTACCTCTTCGGAGATCGAATTGTATTCATTCACCGAGAGATTGAGCCAATTTTTCACTCTCTCCTCTCGATCCTTTATCTCTGAGAGCTCGTTTTGCTTTGTTCTTATTCCCGAAAGCCATGAGGCGCCCATAAATTCATCCGGCTCGTCCTCATTTTCATCCTTGGGGATATCCTCTTTGTCAACCCCGGATTCAAATACAGGAATCTCATCCTCGCTCAGATTTAAAAGCTTTTTTATCCTGTTTTTAAAATCCGATATTTTATCACTGAGCTCTGAAAGCCCTGTATCGCTTATGCCCACGTCCGACAGACTTTGTGCCCCGCTCTCGGCTTGCTTTTCTTTGACAAGTTCAAGCTGCTCGGAAAGAGCGGAAAGATTTTCAAAATAGGATAAAACAGTTTTTTCCTTTGAATTTATCTCATTATCTACCGCAGACAGTCTGTCATTAAAATATACTATTGAATTCTCATCAGCCTTTATCTGTTCCTCAGATATGCTTATCTGAGAATTGAGGCTGTTTATATAGTTTTCTCCTCGGGAAAGCTCATTTTTCCGTTCATTTATAAGAGACTCAAGGGAGCTTACCTCCCTGTCGGCATTGTCATAGCTTTGTCTCAGCTCCTCAAGGGCCTTTTTTGCATCCTCAAGAGATGCATCGGCTATACTCTCGGATTCCTTAAGCTTTTTCAATTCCGCCAAAAGCTCATCCGCATCCCTTATAAAAAGATTCAAATCATAAACTCTCTGCTCGTCTCTCAGTCTCAGATATTCTTTCGCACTTTCAGCCTGTTTTTTTAAAGGCCCCACCTGTCTCTCAAGCTCGGAAAGAATATCAGATATCCTTAAAAGGTTGGCTCTCTCGCTCTCAAGCTTTTTTTCCGCTATAGCCTTTCTGCGCTTAAATTTAACTATACCTGCGGCCTCGTCAAAGAGATATCTCCTCTCCTCAGGTTTTCCGTTAAGTATAGCATCTATCTGTCCCTGACCTATTATGGAATAGCCCTCTTTACCTATTCCGGTGTCATAAAAGAGCTCATTGATATCCTTCAATCTGCAGGCGGTTTTATTTATCATGTACTCGGACTCTCCGGAGCGATACAGACGTCTTGATACTGTTACCTCATTAAAGTCTACAGGAAGTCTCCTGTCGGAATTATCAAGGGTTATGGCAACATAAGCAAAGCCCTGAGGCTTTCTGAGCTCTGTTCCCGAGAATATGACATCCTGCATTGAGCCGCCTCTGAGCTGTTTTACCTTCTGCTCTCCCAATACCCATCTGACAGCATCGGCAATATTCGATTTTCCGCTTCCGTTGGGGCCTACTATTCCTGTAACACCCTCGTTGAACTCCAACAAGGCCTTGTTTGCAAAGGATTTGAAGCCCTGAATTTCAATACTCTTAAGATACATGCTTTACTTAATTTTCCGCCTTCAGTTTTTTTAGCGCATTAAGAGCGGCCTGCTGCTCGGCATTCTTCTTGGAATGTCCCTTTCCCTCAGCCACAAGCTTATCATTGACGTATACTTTACTCTTAAATACCTTATTGTGCTGCGGGCCTCCGAAATCCTCGGTCTCATAGCGCAGGCTGTTATTCTCATCTTGCTGTACAAGCTGCTGAAGGGCGGTCTTTCCGTCCTTTAAAAGGACAAGCTCGTCTATATCGGATATAATGTGCTCTCTTATGAATCTCTTGGCATTTTCGATGCCGCCGTCAAGATATATGGCCCCTATAAGCGCCTCAAAGGCGTCAGACAATATTGAAGGCTTTTCCCTGCCTCCGCACATGTCCTCGCCCTTTCCCAGATACAGATAATCCCCAAGCTCTATATCCTTGGCACAAACATTAAGCGCCGCTTCAAATACTAATGAAGAGCGCTTTTTTGTGAGCTCACCCTCCGGCTCGTGAGGATATTTATTGTATAAAAAATCTGATATAACAAGCTCCAGAACAGCGTCGCCCAGAAACTCAAGTCTCTCATTGTTGGTCTCCCTCTTCCACTGCATCTCCCCCTGATATGAGGAGTGGGTCATAGCACGCTTAAGAAGGCTGAGATCCTTAAACCTGTAGTCTATAGCATCCTCAAGCATGCACAAATTTCTAAGCTCTTTACTCATAATCTAAGCATTCCCCTCATTTCCGTCCTTAAGAAGCTCCTTATCGGCTGTGAGCATCTCGGATATCTTGTCATTTATTCCAAGCTTTATAAAGCTCTCGCACTGAAGTATTGCTGTCGATATCTCAGCCGAGGTGGAATTTCCATGGCATTTTACCACCAATCCCTTGCAGCCCAAAAGTGGCGCTCCGCCGTACTGCGAAGCGTCAAAGGACTTAAGAGCTTCCTTTAATGCGGGCTTTATCATGAGAGCCCCAAGCTTCGATCTGGTATCTCTCATAAGACCTGACTTAATAATATGAAGGAAGGTGGAACCCAATCCCTCATAAAATTTCAATATGACATTCCCTGTGAATGCGTCACAAACCACAACATCAGCAGAATCTCCCGCGGGGATCTCTCTTGCTTCTATATAGCCTTGGAAGTTTATATCTTTAAGTCTTTTCATCAGAGGAAGGGTCTCCTTTAAGAGAGCGTTTCCCTTCTCCTCCTCAAGTCCGATGTTTACAAGCTTTACAACAGGGTCCTTTATCTTGCAGACATTTTCCATGTATATTGCGCCCATTCTCGCAAACTGTAAAAGCCATTCGGGCCTTGCATCCACATTGGCTCCGCAGTCTACCAAAAAGCATACCCCCTTCTCTGTGGGTATGAGTGTTGCAAGGGGCGGTCTCTCAACTCCCTTAAGCCTTCCGACTATAAGCTGTCCGCCTGCAAGTATTGCTCCTGATGAACCTGCCGAGACAAAGGCATCAGCCTCCCCCTCCTTCACAAGTTTCATCCCCTTTACTATCGATGAATCCTTTTTCTTTTTTATCGCCATTACAGGAGACTCATCAAGGCCTATGACTTCTCTTGCGTCAAGACCGGAAAGTCTTTCCTTATCATAGCTGTAATTTGAGAGCTCGGAGTTAATCACTTCCTCAGGGCCTGAAAGTACAAGGCTTATATCCTTACTTTTTTCAAGTGCCTTTATAGCTCCCTTTATTATTTCAGAAGGGCTGTTATCGCCGCCCATCGCGTCCAAAACGACTTTTATCATAGTTATACCTTTAAACTTTTTTGTTTTTATCTTACTTATTTATTTCACATTCCGATAATGAACATTTAAAATTCATCTGTAGTAAGCTTCAATATTTTTCTTAAGTATTACCTCAACCTATAATATAATAGAGTTAGGATTATAAATCAAGGGCGGATTAAGGCTGTGCAGCCTCACTGTGCCGACATTTTTTACTGTTTGCCGGCTGTTTTTTTCTATATCTATTGATTTTTGCCCTTATAAAGTGTAAATTATAGTATATATGCAGATATGGTGCATCGGTAACACGTTAGCTTCCCAAGCTGAAGAGGCGGGTTCGACTCCCGTTATCTGCTCTCGTTTGATTTAAAGGTACGTCGTAGTTCTGAATACGGCGTATTTTTTGTACCAAAAGAGCCCGCTGTATCAAGTTTCACGGGCTCTTCTTATCTTTTTTGATAAATATATTTTCCTACACCATTACACCATGCTTTATCTGCCGAAGATTTATTCTCGTACGGAAGACAGGCTAAAACATTATCTCCTGCATATCCTCAAAATCTATATTTTTTTCCTTGAGGAATGTTGAAAGCTCCTCTCCTGTTCCGGGTTCAGAACACCAAGCAAGACCGCATCCTGCTGAAAGCTGTCTGGGTACGGGAATCATCCTTCCCTGAATATTTTCAGCTATACATACCTTCTCACAGGCTATCGCATCAGCTGTTGTATGAAATGTGGTAATAAGTCTAAGTTTCTTCTCTCTCATTAAAGTTCCCCTCAAGATGTTTTTGAAATCTATAGAATTTTATCAAATATAAGCGATTTTGTCATCTTGAATATTATCATTACTTTTTGATTATTACCTCAAATTCCGATCCTACAGCATGTACCTCCGCGCTTCTGCCCTGTGATGCCGCATATTTTTCGACATTCTTGTAGCAGTGAGGTTCTGAAACCAATACCTTTATATCCTCATTTCCATGACTCTTTAAAGCCTCCGCTGTCATCATTACAGGCTCCGGGCATGAAAGCCCTCTGGCATCTACTTCGTACATAAAAATCACCTCATTGAATTAATATTAAACTTTTAACCTTTTTCGGAAACTCTCCTTTTAATGATCCTGTGTTATTATTTCCAGCCTTCAAGAGAATTTACATTATCCACATTTACGAGAGTAAGAGGAAGATAAACATTACTGTCAAAGGTCTCTCCTTCATTGAGCATTACAGCCATCTGAAGAGCGGCCTTTGTATAGCGTGCGCTTGAATAGGACATTGAGCCTGTCATCTTTCCTTCCTGAATAGCAGCCTTCGCATCGTCTGTAAAGTCAACTCCGTAAATAAGGACTCCGTCTACGCCTTCCGCCGAAAGAGCCTCGACAGCCGCCAAAGCCATTACATCATTACAGCAGAATATACCCTTAAGGTCAGGATACTCTGTAATGAGTGCCTTTGTTGCGTCATATGCAAGTGTTGCGTCCCAGTCACAGTTCTGTACGGCTACAAGCTCATAGCTGTCATTTGCTTCTATGGTCTCTGTAAAGCCTCTTGTACGGCCTTCACTCTGGCCTGCTCCTGCAAGTCCCGCAAGGACTGCAACCTGTCCTCCTTCAGGAAGCCTCTCCATCATATCGTTTGCCACAGTCTCGCCCTGCTCCGCAAAATCTACAGTTATAGTTGCATCGAGATAGCCGCCCGCTTCAGCCAAAGCCTCTGTGTCGACTCCGGGGCCGAGGTTTATTACCTTGACGCCGTTTTCATTACACTTTATTATTCCGGGGATCAGGTTTGTTCCGTCAATAGGAGAAACGATGATAACGTCGTAATCCATGTCTGCCATGGTCATAAGAACGTCAAGCTGAGATGCTGTATCTCCCTCTGTAGTTCCTGTCTGAACGTCTATGGGAACTCCAAGCTCCTCGCCTGCGGCAATATAGCAATCCTTCATAGTTACCCAGAATGGGTTGGTAAGAGATATAACTACAGCGCCCACCTTGATCTCTCCGAAGTTTTCGGGCATAGGGCCGATCTGCTCCTCCATGGACTTATCAAAGTCAGCATAAAGCTGCTTTACCGTATCAGATATCTCGCCTGCGGTCTCCTCCGGATTTGCCTCTGTCTGTGCGGCTTCCGTCTCTGCAGCAGTCGTCTCCTCCTCGCTCTCTGCAGCGGCAGCCTCTGTAGTTTCAGTCTGAGCCTCAGTCTCAGCAGTTTCAGATGAGGCCGAACAGCCCACAGCACCAAGTACCATAGCCGCCGAAAGTAAGCATGCTAAAAATTTTTTCATAACCAATACCTCCCTTTTATCGTCTGTTGAAGTTGAATATGTTTTATCCTATACGGGCTCTCCTCTCCCTCAGCTCCGCAATAACGACAGCGCAAAGAAGCATAGCTCCTGTTATGAATTGCTGATAGTATGAGGATACACTCATTATAGTCAAGCCGTTTCTTATAAGCCCCATCAAAAACACAGCGATAACCGTGCCGAAAAGGCTGCCTTTACCTCCGTGGAGTGCGGTGCCTCCCATAATTACCGCACATATGGCGTCCATCTCCATATTCAATCCGGCATTCGCCTCGGCGCTGTTCAGTCTGGCCGAAACTATAATTCCTGATACTGACGCCAAAAATCCCATAAGGGCAAAGACCGATATCCTGTATTTCCATGTCTTTACTCCACATCGCTTTAATGCCTCAGGATTTCCTCCCAAGGAAGCGATGTAGCTTCCCCATTTCATAAAGAAAAATACAGGTATCATTGCAATAATGATCACAAATGCTGCTGTCACTCCTGATTCCATTCCGAAAATATCACCGCATCCGATTTCCCTGAAGGACTCGGGAAGCTTGGTGACGGGTATTCCCTCTGTAACCATAAGAGACAGCCCTCTGTACATATACGAGGTCGCAAGTGTTATTATAAGCGGATTTATCCTTGTAGCATAAACCAGTACTCCATTTATCACTCCCATAACAGTGCCTGATAAAAGTCCCAATAATATACAAAGAGCAATAGGAAGCTCAGCCTTAAGCGATATAGCGGTACATATCGCACTGAATGAAAGGATAGACCCTACAGAGAGATCTATAGCTCCTGACGTTATAATGCACATCATTCCTACCGCTAAGATCATGCGATAGGAGTTGGCTTCAAGTATATTTACAACATTTTTTAAAGAGTAAAAGGACTCTGTACTTATGGAGAGAAAGACGGAGATCATAAGGCAAAAGCATATAAGCAAAACAGGCGACGAAAACTCTTTTTTTATATACCCTAATATCTTCTCCATCTTATCTCCCATATATTTAAGTCTCTTGGCCGAGATGTCAAAATATCCTTTCATCCTCTCGCCTTAAGATAAGCTCTCTCAGTTCCTCAGGTGAGGTGTCTGACACCGCTGTATCCACAAGTACTTCGCCCGATCGCATTACATAAATATGGTCCGCAATATCAAATACCTGCTCCATGTTGTGGCTGACTATAAGTTGAGCTATGCCTTTCCTTTTAAGCATTCCCAGCATCTCCATGGTCTTTGCGCTCTCCTGTATGCCCATAGCCGCCGTAGGTTCATCCAGCAAGAGCAGCTTCGCAGGTCTTCTCAAAGCTCTTGCAATGGCAAGTCCCTGCCTCTGGCCTCCCGACAGATTTCTCACAGGCTCGGAAAGATCAGGTATTCTTACCTTTATTTCCTCAAGCAGAGCTGCGGCTTCTACTCGCATGGCTTTTCTGTCAAGAAAGCCGCATCTCGTTATCTCATCTCCGAGGAAAATATTTTCAACGCTGTTTTTAAAATTATCAAGAGACAGATCCTGATACACTGTCCTGATACCCGCGTTTATCGCCTGAGCTACAGAAAGCCTGTGATAGCTGTTTGTTCCTATTTTTATGATACCCTCATCCGGCTCAAGGCTTCCCGAAAGTATCTTTATAAAGGTGGACTTTCCCGAGCCGTTATCGCCTATTACAGCTGTGATCTTTCCTTCAAATGCCTTTATTGTGACCTTTTGAAGGGCCTTTATGTGATTAAAGCTCTTGGATATATTTTCAGCGGAGAGTAAAATTTTATCTGACATTTCCGGTCCTGTATTTAAGTGCCGCGTAAATTTCGCTGCAGCTATTTGTTTTTCTTTGGCATAAAGCCGATTATAAATGTTACTATAATGCAGATTATAAGTGTTATCTTTCCTGCAGTTCCGGGTCCTCCTACAGCCTCTGCTGATGCGGCTGATGAGGCAAGTCCGAAGTTATGGCAGAAGGCAGCTCCCACAAAAAGGCCGAGGAAAGTAACCGCTGCATCTGATGAGCCCTGACCTGCAAGTATGATCTGTCTTAAGGGGCAGCCTCCTGCAAGAACGCCTGCAAAGCCTACAGCATAAAGTCCGAGGAAGTTCCAGATATGCTGAGCATGAGCTACAGGCTGTCCGTTAAAGCCTAAAGTGAACTTTCCGAGAGCTATGTTTCCCACAAGCATAACCACAAAGAAGCCTGCAAGTATTGCAAAGAGATCGAGATTACCCATAAGGATAACGTCTCTGATTCCGCCTATAGTACACATCCTTATTCTCTGAGCTACTATTCCGAATATGATTCCCGCCAAAAGAGCAAGGATAACAGGCGCATGCATAGATCCGGGGCCTGACTCACTGAACGCAAAAAGTGCAGGCACAAAAATTGAAAGTGCAAAGAGAAGCACCCAAGCTATAGGAAGAACAGCTCCCGAAAGAGCTGAGGTCTCGTGTGAGCGTCCCAATGAAAAGCCCTTCTTTAACGCAAGTGTTCCTGTGAATATACCTGCAACAAAGCCTACAGCTCCTACATAGGCGTTGAGATCACCTGCTGACATACGTATTATCATTCTTAAAGGGCAGCCCAGAAATACAAGAGCTCCGACCATCATGATAAAGCCTAAAATAAAACGTGTCATAGGTGAAGATCCTGCAGTTGAACGGTACTCCTTTGTGACAAGAGAAATCACAAAAGCACCCAAGAGAAGACCTGCTATCTCAGGTCTCATATACTGAACGATAGCCGCTTGATGAAGCTTCATAGCTCCTGCCGAATCACGAATAAAGCAGGCAATACAGAAGGCCATGTTTCCGGGGTTTCCTGTTGCGGCAAGTATAACCGCAAGTACCCCGAGGATTGCTCCCGCAATGAGGAGCGTTACTTTGTTTTTTGCTAAATCCATCTCATTTTCCCCTTTTCTTTTTGTTTTTACATTACCCGGGTTTTTAACAATTTGTAATTTATCACCTACAATATTTACTGTCAATCCGACTGAAATTGTCAAATTTAGACTAAATATCAGCTTTTTATGCAACTTTTTTTAAAGTTGAAACTATTTGTTACTGAGTTTTTTAAAAAAACACTTAAAGGCCTGTTTTTCTTAAATTGTGTAATTTTTTGTAAACTTTAATTCCTGTCTGTATTGCAATTTTCGTCATGTAAAATTCTGTATATTAAGACACCTTTTAAAGCTGTCTTTTACAGTTTTACGAAATACATTATAGTAAAAGTACAACAAAAAAGAGCCCTCAGTCTTAATACTGAAAGCTCCTTCTTAATCTCATATTCTGTAGAAGGGTATTAGTCCTCTACCTTAACTATCTCTCTCTTGTTGTAGCTTCCGCAGCTCTTGCACACCATGTGAGGCATAACAAGTGCGCCGCACTTACTGCACTTTACAAGATTGGGTGCGCTCATCTTCCAGTTAGCTCTGCGGCTGTCTCTTCTGGCTTTTGATGATTTATTCTTAGGACAGATTGACATGTCTACACCTCCTTTTTCTTAAAGCTTTTGTTTTAAGCCCAAACGGAAAAGCCCGTTACAGTCAATTCCGTTTTAAAACAACTTTAGATATTATACATAGACGGAATGATATTGTCAACTATAACTTGGGCTTTTCCTTTAATAAATTGCTCTAATTTGTGTATGTACTCCTGAAATCAATTCCCGGAGTTATATTTTATAATACTGTGAGCTCTTAAATGTACTTAGTAACTACTTTACAAGAGCCTCTGTATCCATAGCGATCTTAAGCTCCTCGTTTGTAGGAAGAAGAAGGACCTTAACCTTTGAATCATCGGAAGAGATGACTGTCTCTTTTCCTCTGACATCATTTCTCTCATCGTCGATCTTTACTCCGAGGTATCCGAGATACTCCTCGCAGATAAGCTTACGAGTAACCTTGTCGTTCTCTCCTACTCCTGCTGTGAAGCAGATGCAGTCAACGCCGTTCATAGCAGCGGCATATGCACCGATGTACTTTGCAACTCTGTATCTGAAGGCCTCAAGAGCAATCTCGCACTTCTCATTTCCGTTTGCAGCTTCCTTCTCGATATCACGGAAGTCTGATGAAACTCCGCCGCTCATCCCGAGGATTCCGGACTTCTTGTTGAGGATGTTGAGCATCTCGTTGATGTCCTTGCCCTCCTTGTTGCATATGAACTGAAGGATAGCGGGATCAAGATCACCTGAACGTGTTCCCATGATAAGTCCCTCAAGCGGGGTAAGTCCCATTGAAGTATCCACGCATACTCCGCCGATAGAAGCTGAGATAGAAGCTCCGTTTCCGAGGTGGCAAACTATAACCTTTGCCTTCTCGGGATCAAGTCCTGCGAACTCTATAGCTCTGTGAGATACATAGTCGTGTGATGTTCCGTGGAAACCGTAGCGACGGATGCTGTACTTCTCAAGGTACTCGGCGGGAATAGCATAGGTATAAGCCTTGGGCTTCATTCCCATACCGAAGGAAGTATCAAATACAGCTACATTGGGCTTTCCGGGCATAGCAGCCTCGCATGCCTCGATTCCCATAAGGTTTGCGGGGTTGTGAAGAGGTCCGAGGTCGAAGCACTCTCTGATAGCAGCCTTTACAGCGTCGTCAACTATGATAGACTTTGTGAACTTCTCTCCTCCGTGGAGTACTCTGTGTCCGATAGCATCGATCTCGTCAACAGACTTAACTACGCCGTGCTCGGGATCTGTGATAGCAGCCATAACCATCTCAACAGCCTTCTTGTGATCGGGCATAGCCTCCTCCTTTATGAGATCCTCCTTTCCGGGCACCTTATGTGTAAGCTTTGATCCGTCAATGCCTATTCTCTCGCAGAGACCCTTACACATAACCTCCTTTGTGTCCATATCAATGATCTGATACTTGAGTGATGAACTTCCGCAGTTCAAAACCAAAATTTTCATTGGTCCATTCTCCTTTTTCTTTTATCTTGCTTTATCCTGAATTGGAATTTAGGCTTTCGTATTTAACATTATATTTCAATGTTACGGTTTGTATTACAATATTACAATTTTAATACAATATACTATTTAACTATAGTTCCTCTCATATCTCTTCCGCATGCCGCAGCATTGGACTCATCTGTGTCAATGTGCATGGCAAGGGCATAGGAAGGTGATACTCTTATGACTGTATCTCCGAATATGGTCATCCTTCCGTTTCCGCTGTCAAGCTTGACATTTACTATCTCGCCGTTCTCAACTCCGAAGGCCTTGGCATCCTCAGGAGTCATGTGGATATGTCTCTTAGCTACGATAACTCCCTCCTTAAGCTCTACCTCTCCTTTAGGTCCTACAAGCTTGCAGGCGCCTGAGCCCTTGGTGTCTCCCGACTCTCTGATAGGCGCATCAATTCCGAGAGAACGCGCATCAGTAGCGGAAAGCTCCACCTGGTCGGCTCCTCTGCAGGGTCCGAGTATAGATACTCCGCTAAGCTCCTTCTTGGGTCCTACTACAGTTATCCTCTCGTTTGAAGCGAACTGTCCGGGCTGTGAAAGCTCCTTCTTTACAGTGAGCTCATATCCCTCACCGAAAAGGATCTCAAGGGTCTCCTTTGTGACATGCGCATGTCTCGCACTGGTTTCAACCATAAAATCGTTCATTGTCTTTTTGCCTCCGAAAATATGCTTTAGAATTTTTCAAATCTGTCCACGTTTACAACAAAGATGGTGGCTCCGCCGACCTCAACACTCATAGGCATCGTAGCATAGTTCACCATGCTGGTGCCTGATATGTAAGGCATGTTTACAGTTATTCTCTGGCTCTTTCCGCATTCCTTGCGTATTACCTCGATAGCGTGCTCTACCTTTTCATCGTCTGTTCCTATCATTATGGTGACGTTTCCCTTCTTGAGGAAGCCTCCTGTGGTAGCAAGCTTTGTTACACTGTATCCTTCTTTATTGAGTGCGCTTGTGACATCGTCTTCATTGTCGTTTCTGACAATCGCATAAATAAGCTTCATAACAGCACCTCCTATGAATATAAGGTTCTAAGTCTCATCGGGACTTATTCTTGGTAATTATTTTAACACACTTAATAAAAAAAAGCTACTTTACGGTTTTCGCAAAATGCTTTAAATTTAATGTGTATCGGGAAATATACATATTCCCTGTATTTCAGGGTATTTTGATTTGTGAAAATATTTTATCATAAATATACATAAAAATATATAATGGAGAGAAATTTATGCAGACAGCCGCTGTTATATGCGAATTCAATCCCTTCCACAATGGGCATAAATATATAATAGATCAGGCAAAAAAAATCACAGGCGCAGATTATGTTATGGCGGTCATGAGCGGAAACTTTGTTCAAAGGGGTGAGCCCGCTGTCATGAACAAATTTCTTCGGGCCGGGGCAGCCTTACGATGCGGTGCGGATATCGTGGTTGAGATACCGCCTTTCTTTTCTACAGCCTCTGCTGCGGATTTTGCCGGGGCAGGTGTCAGCATAGCTTCAGCCTCAGGTATAGCTGACTTTCTTGTTTTCGGGGCTGAAAAGGCCGATATCAATGAGCTTTCAGATATAGCTGAGATCCTTTTGGAAACGGAAACAGATAAAAGCTCCGAGCTTTCCGAAAAGTATTCCCTGCTGCTGAAAACAGGGCTCTCGTCAGGTATGAGCTATCCTGCGGCAAGAGAAAATGCCCTGAGAAATCTGGGTTTTAAAAACGCTCACCTTATCTCCTCCCCCAACAATATACTTGCCTGCGAATATTTAAGGGCTGTAAAAAGCCTTGAAGCATCTGGAAATCCCAAATATAAAAAGCTCAGGCCTGTGGCGGTAAAAAGGATAGGCGACAGTTTTCTCGCGGAATCTCCCTCCGACAGCTCATTTACCTCGGCGACAGCTATAAGAAATATCCTGTTTTCATATTCACACGATTCTTCCAAAGCTTTGTGCAGGGAGGCTTTGCGTGGGGAGGCTTCGGTCTCGGAGCTGCGCGGAAGACTCTCTCCTTATCTGCCCAAAGAGATACTTGAGCTTTATACAGACCATGTATTTGAATCAGGAAGCAATTTTGAACCCCTTATATCAAAGGACAGACTGAGCGATATGCTGAATCTTAAGCTGCTTGAGCTCATGGATGAGGATGCTGATTTTACGGACTACTGCGATGTTTCACAGACTCTTTCTCAACGTATAAAAAAAACGGCCCTAAGGCCTATGACCTTCAGCGACCGTATAGAGACGCTTAAAACAAAAGACTATACATATTCAAGGATCTCTCGAGCTCTCCTTCACATTGTACTGGGTATGAGATCTTCTGAAATGAAAGAGCTTAAGGCACATGGATATACGGATCATATAAGGCTTTTGGGATTCAGGCGTTCATCATCCGCACTTTTAAAGGAGCTTAAAAATAATTCCTCTCTTCCTATAGTCACGAAAGCAGCGGACAATAAGGAGCTCCTTAAGCATTCGTTAAAGGCCGACAATATCTATTACTCTCTCCTTGCGGGAAAAAACAAATATATAAAAAATGAATTTGAGAGGGAAATAGTGACAGAGCCATAGTTAAAACTCTATAACTCTGTCGGTTCCCTCTCTTTTTGCAACACTTATGCAGAGTTCGTCGGCTCTGCATATATTTTGATTTTTATCTATGGCTTCTCTCACTGTTGAAAGAGCAAGCTCGGGAGTATTGTTTTCCTTGCTGAGATGCCCGAGGAAAATGTGCTTTATGGCCTTTCCCGAGGGAGCATATTTCAAAAGCTCGGATATGAGAAGCCCTGAATTATTGTTGCTGAGATGCCCCTCTCTCGACATTATCCTTCGCTTCAAATATATGGGATAGCTTCCGTTTGCAAGCATACCTCTGTCGTGATTCGCCTCTATCACAGCCGCATCCGCACCCAAAATATTATCTCTCACATAGTCGTTGAAATATCCCAAGTCAGTAGCTACAGCACAGCTCTTATCGCCGCTCGTGAGTCTGAAGCCCAAGGGCTGTGCGGCATCATGAGAAATTGTAAAAGGCCTTATTTTTATATCGCCTATCTCATACTCCATATCTGCGGAAACCGAATGCATAAGCTCTCTTGCGGAATAGCTGAAGTACTCGTCTCTCGCGGCTCTCGGCAAGGCCCTTAAGGTTCCCTCCGAGCTGTAAAGCTTTATTCCGCTTCCTGTCATAAGTCTCTTCAGGCCCTTGATATGATCCGTGTGTTCATGGGTCAAAAGAACAGCGTCTATGTCCTTTAAACAAAGGCCCAATTCATGTAAAAATTCATCTGTCTTCTTCGCTGTTATGCCACAGTCGATAAGTAAATGCGTCCGCTCGGTCCCCACATAGGTGCAGTTTCCGCTGCTTCCGCTTGCAAGTGTTGTTATTCGCATTCTATATAAGCTCTCTTATCTGTTTTTCGGTCGATGCAAGGCTTCCCCCGTTTTCTATTATGAAATCCGCAAAAAGTCCGAATTCCTTTTCACCCTGCTGCTTGCTGATTATATCAAAGCATTTTTTTGCTGAATAGCCCCTTTTTCTCATAAGTCTTTCCATACGCACCTTAAGCGGGGCATGTATATACCATACAGCCGTGCTGAGCTCTCTGAAATTTTTATCAGGAACAGCCGTCTCAACAGCCCATTTTTCCGCGTCGGAATTCTCTATGATTTCCCTCACCCTTTTCCATACGGCAGGATGCACTATACTGTTGCTTAAGGCCATATTTTTGCTGTCCGAATATATCAGATTCCCATAATATTCCTTGTCAAGCTCTCCTGAAGGAAGAATTATCTTATCGCCAAAGACAGCTGCGAGCCTTTTCATCAGCTCGCTTCCCGGTGTCATCAGCTCCTTTGCCACCTCGTCTGTCCTTATTGTCTTAAATCCGCAGTCTTCAAGTATCCTGAGAACCTCCGATTTCCCTGTACCCACGCCACCTGTTATTCCGAGAACATAAGCCATTTGCACACCTCCTTCGCAGCATATCCGAAAGACCGACAGGATCAATATTATCGGTCAAATTCGGGAAGCCTTTCATTCAACCACTTTATCGCCTCTTCTATGCCTTCCTCGCTGAAATCAAAGTATGTATCTCTCTTAAAGCTGTCATCAGTAAAGTCATAGGCATAGGGCTCAGGCCAAACACAAGCCCTGAGCCTTGTTACAGTCTTAGTTTCATCCGACTCATCCGGAGCCTTTTCTTCGCTTACCTCAGCCTTTTCAAGAAGGAAGCGCATGCCTCTCTTTTCTCCGGTATACCTTGATTTTTTGAGGAAGCCTATGGGGAGAACATCATGAAGCGTAATATCATCACTGATATATTCGTCCTTAATGACAGTCATACCATGTATCCCCCAAATTCACGTCAGCTATAAGCTTTACCTTAAGCTTTGCCGCATTTTCCATCTTTTCCTTCAATATACCCTTTACCTTCTCGGCCTCATCCGTGGGGCACTCAAGAAGAAGCTCATCATGAACCTGAAGTACGATCCTTGACTTCAGTCCCTGTCTTCTCAGCTCCCTGTCCACGGATATCATGGCAAGCTTCATTATGTCCGCTGCCGTGCCCTGAATAGGTGAGTTCATGGCAACTCTCTCACCGAAGCTCCTCTGCATAAAGTTTGAAGAGCTTATCTCCGGGATAGGCCTCAGTCTGTTAAAAAGTGTAAGGACATATCCGTTTTCCTTTGCATGAGCAACCTGAGAGTCCAGGAATTCCTTCACTCCGGGATAAGTTTCGAAGTATTTATTTATGTAGGATTGGGCCTCCTTCCTGTCTATGGAAAGATCCTCTCCAAGTCCGAAGGCGGATATTCCGTATACTATACCGAAATTAACAGCCTTTGCATTTCTCCTCATCTCGGGAGTGACCTCGTCAAGAGGCACATGAAATACCTCGGAGGCTGTAAGACTGTGAATATCCACAGCATTCTTATATGCGTTTATCAGCTTTTCGTCACCTGACATAGAGGCGAGTATCCTGAGCTCGACCTGAGAGTAATCGGCATCCGCAAATACACAGCCTTCCTTTGCCACAAAGACCTTTCTTATCTCCTTACCCTCTTCCGTCCTGACAGGGATATTCTGAAGGTTGGGATCCGTGGAGCTTATCCTTCCTGTGGCGGTTATGGTCTGATTAAAGGTACCATGTATCCTGCCGTCATCGCTTATGTAGCTGTCAAGCCCCACCGCATAAGTTGAATACAGCTTTGTGAGTGTCCTGTATCTGAGTATCCTGTTTACCACAGGATAGTCGGGCGCCAGCTTCTGAAGCACGTCCGCTGCTGTAGAATAGCCTGTCTTTGTCTTTTTTCCGCCCTTTATATGAAGCTTTCCGAAAAGTATCTCTCCAAGCTGCTTAGGCGAATTTATATTAAATTCCTCTCCTACCTCCTTATATATAGAGACCTCCACCTCATCGATCTGAGCCTTTAAGAGCTCAGCATAGGATTTAAGGCTCTCTCTGTCAATCTTTATTCCTGTCATTTCCATGGAATTGAGGCTGTAGATAAGAGGAAGCTCAATGTCCTTATAAAGGCTGTCCATTTTAAGCTCCTTAAGCCTTCTTAAAAGCTCAGGGCCTGATTTTAAAGCTACAGCTGATGAATAGCCCATTACATCAGCAGCCTCTCTTCTACCCTCCAAAAGAGCATCCAACAGCTTTTCCTTTCCCAAAAGCTCAGCCTTTGAGGGCAGTTGCAGCTTCAGATAGTCCGCGGCAAGATCCTCATAATCATAGCTGTCCTTCAAGGGATTGAGAAGGTAGGCTGCTATCTCGAGGTCATAAATATTTTCGGCTCTGAAATCCTCCGAAAAAATTTTGAGCTGTGATTTAAGCCCTGTCGTAAAAAATTTCTTTCTGCCGCCCTGTTGCTCCTCGCTACCCTTAAATATCCTGTATATCCCCTCCTTAAGCATGTCGGGACCGAGTCTTTCCGAACATACAAGAACATAATTGCGGTCATTACAAAGTGAAAGGGCTATGGCCTTCGGAGCACGGGCCTCATTTGTGTTTCCGGAATCCTCCGGTATTATTTTAAATCCCACAGAGCTGTATTCAAGAGCATCCTTAAAAACAACATCAGCAAGATAAGGATCCGTCACTACCTTAAGATTTTCAGGCCTGTATTCATTTGTGGTGCTGACTCCGTTTTTCTGAAATCTGGGGACCAGGGATTTGAATTCAAACTTTTTCATAAGCTCAAGGGCCTTGTCATTATACATATCGGAGATCTCGGCATCATCAAAACTGAAGGATATAGGCACATTAATATTTATGGTCGCAAGTACCTTTGACATTTCCGCCATGTCATAATGCTCCATAAGGGCCTTTGCGGCTCTGGGAGGCTTAAGCTCGCTCACATGGGCCACGGCATTCTCTATTGAACCGTATTCCGCGATAATAGCTTTTGCGGTCTTTTCTCCGATTGAAGGAACTCCCGGAATATTGTCCGAGGTGTCCCCCATAAGAGCTTTTACATCTATAAATTCCAAAGGACTCACGCCCCACTCGTTTTTGACGTCGTCGGGATAATAATTATATACCTCTGTCCTTCCCTTTGAGGTTTTAGGGATGCTTATCTTTATATGCTCGTCAGCAAGCTGCAGCAGGTCCCTGTCTCCTGAAAGAATAGTGACCTCAACACTGTCGGATTGGCTTTTCTTTGCGACAGTTCCAAGGATATCATCGGCCTCATAGCCTTCCATTGTAAGTATGGGGATATTCATAGCTGAAAGCACTTCCTGAATCAGCGGGACCTGCTCATGAAGTTCCTCCGGCATAGGTTTTCTCGTCCCCTTGTAATCAGCATAAATATCATTCCTGAAGGTTTTTCTCGAGACGTCAAAGGCAACGGCGAAGTGATCCGCCTCCTCATCGTCTATGACCTTAAACATGATAGTAAGAAATCCGTATACAGCATTCAAATGCTTACCTTCGGAATTGGTAAGCATGGGCATACCGTAAAAAGCCCTTGATAAAATGCTGTGTCCGTCTATTAATAAAAGTTTTCCCTTGCTCATAAAATCAACATCCTCAAACACATGATAGAAATAACAAAAAGCGCCCAAAAGCTGACCGTGTCCGCAGCATAGGCCAATATCCTTCGCAAAGAAAGCCTCCGCAGATATTTGTCTGTATCCGACAGGCGGTTTTTGAAGGCCTTGCTGAGGTTGTAGTCCCTGTCTTTATTGTCAAGAAGTCCTACTCCCTCCGTGACAAGATAATACACCTCAAGATCCTCCCTGCAGGACTTGCAGCTCTCTATATGGTTTACAAAATCATTGAGCTCCTCATCGTCAAGCTCATAGTCCAAATATGGTATTATTTTTTTCTTACATTCAAGACAATCCATAAATCAGCGCCACTTTCGTTTTTTTCATTATAGCAAATAGAATATGGAGATTCAATGAAATAAGATTAACGACATTTCCAAAGAGCCATCGGGTGAAATTTGACCCTTTCTAAGATTTTTCAGAAAAAATCAATTCAGGTCGATAGTTTTTTTGATTAAACTCCATCCAAGAATCAAGCTCATCTTTTTCAGGAATAAGAAAAGCTTTCAAGTAATCTATGGTAATTTCCTGAGCGACTTTTACATTGAAATTCTCTCTACTTCTTAAAACAGGAATCAAATCCGTCTTTATTCTATGCTGATCCAGCTTTAAAATATTATCAAATTCAAAGTATTCAGGTGCATTTTCCCTCGCAATAGCACTGTAAAATACTGTGCATTTACGCATAAGAGATTTTTTATTTTCATCCGGATTTTCATATTTTTGCATATTATATATATCATACAAATCTCCAGGTGCGGTTCGACTTAACAAAGCAACGATTTTAGAGGAAAAAATCTCTGTGGGGTCAAGGCATAATACATTAACATCTTTTTTATCCACGGAAGTTTTACCTGCCTTTTTTCAAGAGGAAATACATGACAACGAAGCATATAGTTTATCTCTATTTTAATATTATCCTTTGCTCCTCCCGAATTGATGTATTCATAAACAAATGAATCCAACGCATGGTATTGCTTTGATTTGCGACTCAAACTATAGCCCGATGCCGACATAAATTTATCAATATGCTCTGTGATATTTTTTCGTTCTGTGATCATTTTCTCTCTATCAATATTTTTGCAAAAATCCAAATCTATATCTACAGAAAGTCTTGGAAGGTCAAATACTGTAAGGTTGATAGCTGTGCCACCTTTTAAAGCAAGTCTATCCGAAAGAAAGGTGTCCTCGGATATAAAATTCAATACATCTGTCAATCTGCACACTTTTTCAAAAGTATCTCTTACAAAGCCAAGTTCCTTTGCCTGTCTGCCTATAATAGTTCTGTCATACTGCATCGCGATATATCCCCTTGTCTGTAATGCTGCGTAAATCTTTAGGAGCAAAAAGCTTCCATCTTTTATGAAGTATAAAATCCTTCTTTTTTTCAAATAAATAACTCTTGCTTCCCGATATGTGCTTTTCACATTCACAAAAGAATGATTCAGATAAATACATCTCATTTTTGAAAAACTCAAGTATATAACCTGTTTTTTGATAAAGCTTCCCACAGTTGTATATTTCCAATGCCTCCAACAGCTTATCATGAGATAAAAAAGGAATCAGTTCCAGGCATCTCAAAAGTTCCTCAATTCCCCCTGCATTTTTAAAATCTGATATGCAATCAATAACTGTTCTTTCCAAGGATGTAACACGAACTCCCTCTGTTGTATCAATAACCCCGACAGTTCCGTGAAATCCTATCGGTTGATAGTCAATACCGTCATATGAAAAAGGTCTGACTTTTTTCTCAGTAGAAAAAAATAGTGTATAAAACACCTGATTTGCATATCCGTAGTATTCAAGCGCACTGTGATGAGACACATAGGAATCATCCGACAGATGAGAGGCGATCTGATATCGGTTAGGAATAGGCTGTCCGGTTTCAAGGCTGATCACAGCATAAAGATCGCGACGAACACGTTCAATATATCCCTTTTCGGAATAACTGCGTATATACCAATCCGCAGCACCCTCAGAGCCTGTTATAATAGAAAGTTCTTTTCTTGAAAAGCATTTTACTGCAGCTAATTTTTTATATAATTCCATTTTTTACCACCCCTTATTTTTATAATAGCTCAAAATAGTATTATTAACAACTATTTTGAGCTATTATAAAAACAATCAATTTAATTTATTATCAAAATCGTAGTATTTACAACTATTTCGATAAAAAATAAAAACACATCTGTTATCCGGTTCTCCAATCTTATGTATTGATTTTACCTTTTCTTTGTGCTATAAATATAAGGTACTTTCTGCCGCCGTGGCGGAATTGGCAGACGCACTTGACTCAAAATCAAGCGGTTAACAGCCATGCCGGTTCGAGTCCGGCCGGCGGCATATAAAAAGCAGGAGCATAAGAGCTCCTTTTTTATTTTTCATTTATTAAATTTATAATCTTTGAATTCATATCATTATATGAATTCCAGTACCCATCCTTTATATTCATTTTTGTGTAATTAAACATAGTCTTTATTTTATCCATTATCTGCTTTCCTGAAAAGCCTGTTAAATCTTTAATCTTGTTATCATCTATTGAAATAATCTGATGTGCTGCAAGATTTCTGATATTCTTCTCAACAGCTCTTAAGTCTTCGACTAATTTATTTAAAGAGTTATTATCTGAATAATATAAAATTATTTTTACCAAATGATCTGAATAGACATTTTCATAATTAAAATTAGAATAATTATTTTCTAATACTTTGCTAATATCACTATTAAATAATTTTGCTTTTGACCATTTCAATCCGTTTTTTGTATTATCACAAAAATCCTCAATATTTATCTTAAACTGCTTTTTCAGCACAATATCAAAGAGATCAAATAATAAAGGAGTTATAGCTCTTATAAAATCAGCATATTCTTTTCTTCTTAATTTTACGTCCAAGCTTAAAGCATATTCAAAATATTTTCTTGCTCCGCCCTCTTTAACAGGTAAGCAATCAAATTTACTGTTTAATATTTTATCTACTTCTTTAAAATTCAGCAGTAACCTGTAATATGCCATTTTAATGAATTCAATGTATTTATCTGTATACTCGCTTGGAATATTTTGAGCTACATCTAAAGCAGCCTGATAATCATACACTAACAAATGATTTTTAATTATTTCTTCGTTTTTTATGACTGATAATGTAGGACAATGAATCTCTTTGCATCTGTTCTCAAATTCCACACTATTATCTTCATCAAGTTCCCATAATACCTCTACATCGTAATTTTTATGTTTTGATTCATTCATTCTCTTTTCAGGTGTTATTACCTGTATAAGCTTGCAGGGAAATTCGCCTAAAGTCTTTATTACAAGTAAAGCACTTTTCATTGCCGGGGTTCCCGAAGAAACATTTAATATTAACGTATCAGTGTCATCCATCTTATTAATCAATTCTGCCAATATTTCTGTAAATTCTTTATAAAAAAAATCAAATTCTTGAACATCTGTCAATTCTTCTCTTTTTATCAAGTCGTAGTCAAAACTTCTTTGTTGTAAAATCATCAATTTATCAAGACAATATGTATATCTTTTGTCCTGTTCCTGATTTTCAATCACTTCCTTAGACATGTATAAATAAACTTTATCAGGTTTATATACCCTACAAATATGTAACATTGAGCCATCCCTACAATTGGATAATGAAATAGGATCAGTACCTCCGACCGGAGAAAAAAGAATTGTCTTATTCATTTAAATACTCCCTAAATAATTATAATCTCTTCATTTTTTATAGTTTTATTTACGCCAAAAAGGTTTACCTCACCATATCCTATAATTTTATAAATTCTTACGCTGTCTTCCTTTTCTGATATTAGCTTTGGTATTTCAAAAAGTAATTTTTTATATAATCGTGGTGAAATAAAAGCCTCAAATGCTGATTTTTGGACTCTAAAGCCATATCCCGACATTTCTTTAGCAAATTTAACTCTGCGTTTATTGCTAACTATATCATATATTATTAAAACAAATAAATTTTTTTCTTGTTCAATCTCTGTTGAATTCCAAAAATAATTTTCCATATAAATTACCTTATAATTATAGGTTTATATAATTCATGGTTCTCAGTCTCTATGCACTTTATTAATTGGTTTATTTGCAAATCTATAGCCTGACGAAAACTTGTTTCATATTCTATATATGATAAATATTTTGTTTTTGTTCTAAACTTATTTTCCAACTTATTAACTAATGTTTTAAATGTATTATCTTTTAAATACACGCCTTTGGGATTGTCCATAAACTCAAAACCATTTATTTCTATCTCACTGCCGTTAATCAAACTCATAACTGTAGAATCCACTAGTACTGCCCTCCATTCCTCCATTAGGTCACTTGCTAATGTAGGATGCTTTTCTCTATCCTTATGCATAAATCCAAAATACGGATTTAAACCTTTAGCTTCAATTTTTCCATAAATTTCATTAAGTAAAATAGAATATCCAAGGCTAATCATTGAATTAAACGGATCTAACGGTGGCCGTTTGGTCCTTTTATTAAATACGAAGTCTTCTTTTATAAGTTTCCCTAATGTTTTAAAATAATATTTCGCACAAATTCCCTCATATCCCATCAATTGTTCAACGCTTTCAGACAAATCAACTTTAGAATTAATATACTGCATTTGTTTAACTACATGATCAATTTTGTAATCATTATTGTTTCTTGCATATCTTCTGAGAATAACTATTTGATTTTTTATCTTAGCATTAATTATTTTTTTCGAAAAACCCAATTTAAAAACTTCATTGCTATGAATTTCCGCCTGTTTACGTTGTCTTTGAACATTAACATGATTAGTTGAAATCAGCCTTCCATAGTATGAACCATATACAGAAAAGAAAACTATATTTATCCCTCTTTTTAGACATTCTTGAAGGCACTGCGTTGTCAATTGCACCTTTCCAAATATTTCAATTACTTCAAGTGTTTCGATAGGTATGCTTTTAATTAATCCATTTCTATATTTAATTACACATCTGTTACTCTCTATACCAATCAATGCGCCTTGATCTGTAACATAAAGATAACTCATCTTTTCTTTTGTAATGCATTTATATCAAATACACCATACTCCCATATCATATAGTAGTAGTGTTTATAGTCCCTCTCCAAGGACTGTACGCTTTACTGTCAAAAACACTGTAAATCAAAATTTATTATAAAAAGATAGTATCATGAGCTATGTTATAATTGATGCCGCGGTAAAAATAGCATCGGATACTATAATGTCAATCTCCATTCGCTCACTATAACGTTATTTTCATATATGACTCTCAATAACTATTTGAATGCATCATGCCATAATGACAATAAAGAACTAAAGTCTCTAACCGGAGCTTTGATTATGTCGCACCCGCGAAATCCCCAGGGCTTAAACATCCCATCCGCCTTGTTGAAATCTTATTTTCTGACATAGATGGGACAGAGGTTGTAATAAATAAGATAATAAAAGCAGGCCGAAAAAAGCATTTTTGTATTGCGTTCTTCCGCTCCACAAATAGGCTTGTCAGATCGATCTTAATATCTAAATATTTATTTTTCCTAGTATAGATTCTCTGAAAGCTTTATTATTAAGTCTCTTATTTGTTGCTTAGATAAGCCTTTTGTAAGCTTATCTACATCAATCTTCTTTTTGTTTTGCTCTTTGAGTTTTATGAGCTCCCAGCTCACTGCAAAGAGGGCAAATGCCATGTATATAAACACGGCGCATATAATTGTCCCTTGACTCATTCTGTCACCACCTTATATAAATTTTATTTCAGATATATTCTCATATCCAATATGTGCCAGTGCGCATATGTTATCTTTAAGCCTAAAACATAGCGCATATTGTTTAAATACTACTTGTACATAACCTAAATAATAGTTTCCGTCCCCTCTCGGGGGATATCTATATCTAAATAAAATCTATCAATTTCCAGAATATCAGCGCGGAGACTGTTTCCGTCCCCTCTCGGGGATATTTATATCTAAATGAGGGCATACCATTGAAGATACGTTGAAGCAGTGTTTCCGTCCCCTCTCGGGGATATCTATATCTAAATTGCGTATCAAATAACAATAATCAAACAAAGAAAGGTTTCCGTCCCCTCTCGGGGATATCTATATCTAAATAGACTTTGATTATTTTTTAAAAAGGCGCATGGCTGCTGTTTCCGTCCCCTCTCGGGGATATCTATATCTAAATTTACACAGTCTAAGCCATTCAGGCATTGCAATGCGTTGTTCCCGTCCCCTCTCGGGGATATCTATATCTAAATGATTTTGGATAGCATTACCATAAAAGAATATGCGTTTCCGTCCCCTCTCGGGGATATCTATATCTAAATAAATTCTTTAAAGAGCCTTAAAGACAAGAGCCTTAGTTTCCGTCCCCTCTCGGGGATATCTATATCTAAATCTATGCTCTCGAAGGAGAGAAATTCAAGTCCCCCGTTTCCGTCCCCTCTCGGGGATATCTATATCTAAATTGTTATAAACGGTATTAATATAGCGTTTAGTAATTTGTTTCCGTCCCCTCTCGGGGATATCTATATCTAAATGGACAAAATGACTTATCAAGAAATTAATGAAATATGGTTTCCGTCCCCTCTCGGGGATATCTATATCTAAATGATAATGCAGGCAAGCCATTAGATATAAGGATATCAGTTTCCGTCCCCTCTCGGGGATATCTATATCTAAATACTTCATGAACACTGTTACAATTTTAGAATATGGTTTCCGTCCCCTCTCGGGGATATCTATATCTAAATCAGCTTGAGAGATTTTCTTTTGGAAGTCGATAATAAGTTTCCGTCCCCTCTCGGGGATATCTATATCTAAATTATGAAAAACATGACAAAGAAAAACGAGCTTATTAACGTTTCCGTCCCCTCTCGGGGATATCTATATCTAAATGAAGGAGTGATATCCTATGACATACTAATATCTCGTTTCCGTCCCCTCTCGGGGATATCTATATCTAAATACGAACTGATAACTTATTTGAAAGAGTCTTTGAAGAGCGTTTCCGTCCCCTCTCGGGGATATCTATATCTAAATGTTTATAATGGAGACTTACAACAATAGCATAAGGAGTTTCCGTCCCCTCTCGGGGATATCTATATCTAAATGCTAAATATAACGATTTAACGGGATTGCGTTTTGGGGTTTCCGTCCCCTCTCGGGGATATCTATATCTAAATAGCGGCGGAGTGATTGCAAGAGCTATACAGTTGCTTGTTTCCGTCCCCTCTCGGGGATATCTATATCTAAATTTACTTAATTAATCGCACATTGAAAATTAAATAATGTTTCCGTCCCCTCTCGGGGATATCTATATCTAAATTTTAAGAAATATAGCAAGGAATACAGCAGAGGAGTTTCCGTCCCCTCTCGGGGATATCTATATCTAAATAGTTTTACTTGAATGCCGTACATTGAAAATTGAATACGGTTTCCGTCCCCTCTCGGGGATATCTATATCTAAATAAGGGAAACAGCAAAGATAACAGCTGAGACAATAGTAAAGTTTCCGTCCCCTCTCGGGGATATCTATATCTAAATCCTGTCGTTTTTAAACCTTATTTTTCCTATGCAAAATACACTTTTTGCGGGGCAAAAATATTATATCTTTTTCTTTTAATTTATTATGCTTTGTTTTTTGAATAAAATGGCTCTAAATAAAGTCGCGGCGCAAAATTACAGTATTTCAAATTTTCCAACTCCCATGTTATATAATTTCCCATTAAATCGAGTACACTTGCATATATGCGGAGATATATTATTTCTAATATCACTATTATGCTTATGTTGAAAATAATTCTTGCCCAAATTATTTCTGAAAATTTTGTCCGCCACTATAACTCCATCTTCTTCAAATAGAGGATATATGATTGTTTTACTTAGAAAGCCAACCCCGCCTCCGATCCATACAATGTTTTTTTCTTTTTCTTCTCTACCAAATTTATCGTAAAAATATCTGGTTACAATACTTTGAAAAATATTTATAGCTGAATTTATATCTTGAATCGTATATGGACATTTTGTCTCATCAATAGTTATCCTAAAATATACATCAGTTCCAGGTTTTATGGCTTCTCTGAGAATTGGAATTTTTCTTTCTTTACCATCTATACTATAATCAATTTTTTGACATAGGATTAAGCTGTCGATGGAAATAGGATCGCTGTCGCTGACTATAATACCGGACATCAAACTATTTAGCGCATTTCTTTTATCTATTCCAATAATGTTTTTTTTATGAAATGCTTTAATTTCCAAACTATTTGTTGAGCCGGACAAGAAGGACTTAGGAGATTTTTTTTCTTCCAGTTCTTTTATTATCATATGCGTTATGTCCTTAAATGAGTCTGATTCTTCAACTATAGCTTTAGCTAACAGTGCTGTCCTCAGCATTCCTTTTATCCCACTTCCGGGAACAAACGGCTGACTATATGCATCTTTTATAAATGTAATAATGTTTTTTGCATTTTTTAAGGCATATATATCCACATCTTTTATATTTAAAGCATACTTAGTCCATTTGCTGTAAATTTTTTTTTCGATGTTTTTTAATTCTAACCATTTGCCTAAATCTGTATTTTTATTTCCTAATATATAATCTTGATATTGCTTCTCTTTACCAAGCTTTACAAGATCTTGGTACATCAACGATTCATCAGGCACAAGTATCAATCCCTGCTTAGGGACAGAGATATACATTTTTTTATTTATATTCTCTCCCCCGCCTATATGTATAGGTGATAAAGCCTTTACTCTTATATTATATTGTTTTATAAAATTATGCATTATCACACCCCCAAAAAAATGGTTTTAGAATATCTGTATACAGGATGATTACCACCTAAAGAAACATCATAAACGTCTCCTTCAAATACATTTCTAAAACACGAACCTGCGGAAAAAACAAATAAATCTTTCTTTTTTTGCATAGTTTCTGAATATGTTTGAGAATAAATAAAGCCCGAACGCTTTTCAATGCGATAAGAAGCTTCCTCAAGAGCTTTATCCATTTCACATTCTTTAGGTAAGGCTCCTGATAAACACATATGCATCTCTGAGTTTTTGTTTATTAAATTTAAAAAACTTCCTATATTCTTTTCGTAATAAAATTCAAATTTCCCCAATCCTGAAGTTCGCTTTCCGCCTATTCCTGATAAACTCAATGAAATTAATAAATCTTCAAATAAATTTTTATAATTAATATTTTCAAACGCAATTATTATATAAAGTCCGCACTCTTCGCTGAAAAAAAATGTTCCAACCTGATATGGCATATTCTCGTCTGATTTTATCGCAACCTTTGTAACAGACTCTTTTTTACCAAATTCCCCACCGAGCACAGGATAGTCAAATTTATATTCTTCTCTGACATATGTTTCAAAGTAATCTATCGGTATAAATTTAAGTTTTTTATATTTCTTTTTTTCTGTAGAACTGCTTTCTGCATCTGTCTTTATACGTAATATCGGTTTTGGCAGATAATATACATTGCCTGCATATGGAAAAGTATCCGAAAATAAAAGTTGTCCATTTTTTACAGCATCATATAACTCCTTATCTCTACCTTGCTTCAATGCTTCTATATAAAGTGCGGAAAATAAACTGTCTGCGTGAAATATAATATCCCCGCTATTTAATATCCCTGTCCCAAAATGCACTCCTGTAGTAAATTTAAATTTAATTATTGAATAATTCATTCTTATTCCTCAAATTCTTCAAAAATCTTATTGCACTCATCTATAACATTATCACTAAGATCTCCAACCGCCACATTTACCTCAATATTGCAAAACTTTATCTTTCCGTACCCTCTAGTACCGCTTCCTCCCAAATAGTCGTATTCTAATATTTTAAAGCCATCTTTTATAACCTGAAAATCTCTCAATATGTTTTCTTCACCCTGTTCTTGTGAGACCTCATATATTAAGCTCATAGGAAATTTTGAGCCTCTTATTACCCTCTCAATTTGTCTGGGATTTGCAACTCCCGTTGTCCTCTTAATAGAATTCTCAAATTTAATTTCTGTCCTTGAGTATGCTCCTTTCTTCTCCAACTCTTCCTTATTAGAAAGTATCATATCACTAAAAATAAGTCTTCCCGCTTTTTTATTTTTTGCACTTCCAAATATTCCTAATAATAGTTCATCATCATCGTCAGGTGTTTCTGCTATAACAGTATTATATTTTTTCGCAAGAAGACTCCTCAACTTACCTTTCAAACTACTTCCGGGAATCATCGGATTACCGTTTATAGGATCTTTTATCACAGGTGAATCAACAGCTCCTATCGCAGAGAATGCAGTGGATCCACCTATGTGCATTCCGGTAATCACTTCAATTGTTCCTGTAATTTCTATTTTTGCATACATATGTTATTCATCCTTTCCACCATAATATTTTCTAAATGCAACCAAAGCTTCCATGTATCTGCTGAAAATTATATATTGTTTTTTGCTGTGTCCGATTTCGCTTATATAATCAATTATTCCTGTAATTTCTACGAAATTTTTTACAGACTGTTCTCTTCCTGACTCATAGAAAAATCTTATTTTTAAATAATTAATTCTTCCTATTAACTCATCCGATAGATTTTCTCCCTTAGAATTTAAAACATCATTATATATATCAGCAGACATTGCCAATAAGTTTCTGATCTGGGATGTAGTCAAGAGTTTTACCGGCCTACCCTTATTGTCCTTCAAATTTATTAATTTCTTTATATTATCTTCTGCCAGATCAACATAGTTTATTTCAGTCAATTTCATTTTCTATTTCCTCCCGATTCAAATAAACATATATATAAATAGCCATAACTAATTCTTTTCTGTCTTCTATATTTTGATACCATTTAAACATTTTCCCTGAAAAATTTTTATATAAATCAATCTTCTCTTGAGAATCAGTTTTTTTATCAGGCTCCATTCTGGATAAGAGATATGCAAACCTGGCTCTATTTATTATATCTTTACTATTTCTTAATAAATCTAATAAATTATATATAAAGGACTTTCCATAATTATCAGTTTGTTCAAAAAAAGCATTTATAAATTCAAATTTTTCGCATATAACTTTATCATTAAACTCAGACCATTTAAAAACACCCTCTTCCGAAAATAAAGCAATTGAATCTTTCGTATTATTTTCATTATTTTTAGCTAAATCCTCCAAGTCCCCGACTTCTGCTGCCATCAGATTTGCAGGATATCCTGATTTATAAATACCTATTCCACCTGATAAAGTTAAAGTTCCCTGTACAAACCTTTCAAACGAATTCTTTATATCAATAAAAATTGAAAGTATATCATTCCATGATCCAACAATAAAAAAGTCGTCTCCACCGGAATATATAATTGTTGCATTCCTTTTGTTTATACTATTAAATCTATTCTCATATCCTGACTCAAGCAATTTATTAATATAGCATTTAAAAAAGAGTGACATCATTCGTGAAAATGTTGCAGTTCTGGACAATGAAGAAAATTTATCCTGCTCATCGAGTCTTTTAAAACCTGAAACTATTGTTTCTCCAAGGTTATCAACGTCCGCTCTCAAAACTCCTATCCTGTTTATTCCCTCTGATTTTTTTGAGAATTCCTCAAAACTGTCTCTTGTAGTATAATCTCCTACCCACAATTTAGTACTTACATGTTTGCCTGTGAACATTCTGTTTTTCGTGTAACATCTTACATAGTACTCATCCTTCATATGGCTTTTAAGTTCTTCTTCTGTATCAACAAACAAATATTTATCAAATGGTAAAGGAAGGCAAACTGTATCTCTCTTAAATGAAATAGTAAAATAAATATCCTTTTTTAATATCATAGAAGATATTTTTTCAAGAGCAGAGCATATACTGCATCTTCCATTTTCATCAACCTCTCCTGATGTCCTGCAGACTTTACATTCTCTTTCTCCATTTCTTTTTTTATTATTTAACTCTAATATCTCTTCTTTACTATAACGGTGAAGTTTCTTATTTGATATTTGTTCTGATATATTTTTATATATTGCCTGATATGAACCTGCCGGCAAATTTTGAAGGTCATTTGAGCTACATTCACTATATCCACCACCAATATATAATGCAGTATCAAAATTTTTTAAAAACCACTTGTTTATCTCCTTTTCCATATACACAAGAAGTTTTTTTACTCTTATGGTGTTGGGTAGAAGTAAATAACAGTGACCACCACCTGAATATATTAAATTTGCTCTTGATAAGTTTAAATCTGTAATAATCTCATCAATAATATGTTCCATCAAAACTTCTAAATAAAAACTCCTCGCCCTTAATCCCTTTAGTGCATTTTCCGTTGTTATAGTATAAATAAAATCTTGAATTCCCGATATATCAAGTGAGTATAGAAGGAAGACTTTTCGGTCATAAAAATCTTTTTCATTGTCAAATAAGTATTTTCTAAAATCTGATTCTCCGGACCGGCAAAAGTAATCATATATACATAAAGCAATTGCTGCTGTTATTTTTACATGGTCAAATAAAGAAATATCTTGTAATTCTCTTTTCGAAGTTGAAGATGGTATATAGGTAAGGTTTGCTTCTAATATTGTTAATAGCGAATTTATGTATTCTTCTGTAAAATTTATCCCCTTCAAATTATCGGTAATATTATCCAAAACAGTTCTATAAAACACTTCATTCATTTGTACACTTTCGTCGGTAGGATAGTTTATTTCTTTATCCGTATCAAGTACAACCATTTTATAATGATAGTTCTGATTATTTCCATTAAGTATATTAAAGACACTTGATAAAGGAGTAGATTTATCAAATCCGTCTTCCTGATCGTCTCTATTTCTTCTGTCTGCTGCTGCAGCTATATTGTCGGCAATATACGTAATATATGCTATACTATCCCGTTTTAATGCAGCATGTGATAAATTCTTTTTATGGTGATATCTTATACAATCTAATATATCTGTATCAGATATTCCGGCATCATTTTTCAAAAAGTCATAGCCACTCTCGCTATGGTTTCTTCCATCACCTGTTCTATATGCAATTTTTCCTATATCATGTAAAAGGCTTCCTATAACAAGTTTAATCTGCATATCAGTCATTTTCTAACTCTCCTTTTTGAAATAGCCTTATACTTCCCATACCGAGAGAAGTTTTTATTCCAATCCCTGAAAATTCACTAAATTTGAATAAGAAATCAGCAAAATTAGCTAATGTATCTGTTCCTGATATTTTGAAAGTAATTTGCCCTATAAAGCCCGGAATAAAAATACCCTCCATATCAAATCTTACGCTTCTGATTTTATACCTTATAATTTTGGTTTTATTGCTAAGTTCATCTAACGTATCGTCATCAATCATATTTTCTTTATCAAATAATATGTCATATTTATTCATAATACTTTGATAAATACATTTTATATCAGGATAAAAAAGATATTCTCCTTGTCTCTTAAATGCAGTGGGAGTGATAAAGTCAATATTTATGCGTCTTTCAGGTGTTCTTTTATAAAAAATTTCATTAAGCTTATCAAACCCTACATTTTTATACTCTTTTTCACTTACTGATAAACTAATATTCCTACTTTTAAGTTTTATATATTTCAAATCCAGCAAAAAATCGCGTATTATTATTTTATCTGCTGTATCGTCCAAACATGTTATTACCCAAAACCAAGTATTATCTCTCAACTCCAGGTGCTGAGTATATGGATGTAATTGAGATTTATGTAGAAACTCTACATAATCTGTAGGCAATTTTTCCATTAAGAATCCGTGAAATAACGATGACATATTATAGTTAATACTCTCATCACATTTTAACTTCATTTTAAGTAACGATGGCATGGATAACTCCTATTTATATTAATTTATAATAATACCTATATTATACCGGAAAATAATTATATTAGAACTTTATTTGGGCATTTTAAATAATTTTTTTTTAATATTAAACTTATTTTTAGTTATTTTAGGTACAAAGTTTTATTTGGAATAAAAAAGCTGTAATAAGAAATCATTTATATGATTTACTCACTACAGCAATATGCAATATTTATCCCCTCTACTTCGTTCCGAAGATCCTGTCTCCCGCATCTCCGAGTCCGGGGCAGATATATGCGTTCTCGTTAAGGCATCTGTCTATATGTCCGACATATAGCTCTACGTCAGGATGTGCATCGTGGAGCTTTTTGATTCCCTCGGGAGCTCCGATTATTGCGAGGAATTTTATCCTTTTTCCTCCGTGTCTCTTTATCTGAGTTACAGCGTCTACAGCAGACCCGCCTGTTGCAAGCATGGGATCTGTGACTACTATCGTCCTCTCCTCTATGGGGCTGGGAAGCTTGCAGTAGTACTCATGAGGCTCATGAGTCACCTCGTCTCTGTACATTCCGATATGTCCTACCTTTGCCGTAGGTGTGAGAGCAAGAATTCCCGATACCATTCCAAGGCCCGCTCTCAATATAGGAACTATAGCAAGCTTTCTTCCCGCTATAACAGGGCTCATGCACTTTTCTATAGGAGTCTCTATCTCAACCTCGGTAAGAGGCAGATCCGAGAGAGCCTCAAAGCCCATGAGCATGGCTATCTCCTCTACCATCTTTCTGAATTCATTGGTGCCTGTATTCTTGTCTCTGAGCATGGTTATCTTGTGCTGTATAAGAGGATGCTCCATCTCGTATACATTATCCATTACTTTTTTCATCCGTATGCCCGCCTTTCATTCTTCAAAATTTATTTGCTTATAATATAATTTTTCCTTGACATTTTATATGCGTCCTACATTCTCTTTTCGCATATTTCATTTTGATTTTTATATATAGTATTTGAAGGGACAGCTTTCCTCACGCTTGAGAGAGGATATATATTTACATTCCTTCCTATGACAGAGCCGGGGTTGAGAATGCTGCCGCAGCCCACCTCCACCCGGTCTCCGAGGATAGCTCCGAATTTCTTAAGTCCTGTCTCTATATCACCGTTTCCTGTATGGACCTTTACGAGGGATTTGTCCGATTTCACATTGCTCGTGATGCTTCCTGCTCCCATATGAGATTTATATCCGAGTATCGAATCTCCAACATAATTGTAATGGGGGACCTGAACATTGTCAAAGATTATAACATTTTTAAGCTCCGTGGAATTGCCTATGACGCAGTTCTTTCCTATAAGCGCGCTGCCTCTTATAAAGGCGCAATGTCTTACCTCCGTCCCCTCTCCTATTATACAGGGAGCCGCAATATAAGCTGTAGGAGCTATGGTCGCCGTCCTGTGAGCCCATACGCCCTCTGAAAGCATTATATATTCCTCTTTCGGAAGTCTTTCCGAAAGCTCTTTTATAAACTCCTTTATCTCAGGAAGGACCTCCCAGGGATATTCCTTATTTAAAAATAGCTCTTTCGCCTCTGTATGCTCAAGATCCAAAAGCTCTCCTATCTTAAGCTGTGATCTCTCCATAAAAATTACTCCTCTTTTCTGCTGTTATCAGAGCCCTTACCGGCTCCACTGTAATACTCCTTTATCCTGCCAAGATACTGCCTCATCTGATATTCATTATGTATGCTCTTTACGGCATAGGTCTTTCCCTTTACAAAATCCGACAACTTTTGCATGTACTCATCAGAGCTTATACTGCCCTCAGCCACATATGATAATCCCTTTTCCCAGCTTGCCGTAAGTTCGGGATTTAAAAGGGATCTTATTGAGGCAGCAACCACATCGTTCACCATCTCTCCGAACATTGTGGGATAAATGACCTGAGTTTTTTCATTGAGCCTCAGATACTTGATATTGAAAAGCTTTTTAAGGATCTCCGCTCTTGTGGCGGAAGTTCCTATTCCCGAGCCCTTTATCTGCTCCCTGAGCTCTTCATCCTCAATAAGCTTTCCCGCATTTTCCATTGCAAGTATCATGGAGCCCGAGGTGTATCTCTTCGGAGGTGAAGTCTCGCCCTCTTTTATCTCAAAGCCCTTTATCCTTAAGCTCTCACCCTTTTTTATGGAGGACAGAGCATTTTCGGACTTTAAGTCCTCCTTTTTATCAAGTCCTGTCACCTTAAGATATCCCTCCTTCTCAAGAGTCTTTATACCCGCTGAGAAGGTCTCTCCCGCAATATCAGCTGTAACCGTCAGCCTTTTATATTGTGCCGCCGGATAGAATACGGAAAGAAATCTTCTGCATATGAGCTCATACACCTTAAGGCTGAGAGGCTTTAAGCCTGACGCAGCTCCCGCTCCCTGTCCTGTGGGGATAATGGCATAGTGATCGGTTATCTGCTTGTCATTTACATATTTTGTCTTTTCTATACCATTATACATTTTATTTTTTAAAATTTCATCCGCAAAGGAGGAAACCGTGCCGAATTTTGTAAGGCCTGATATATTCTTTGTTATCTCCTTTGCCACAGCGCTCGAAAGGACTCTGGCGTCTGTTCTGGGGTAAGTCGTAAGCTTTTTTTCATAAAGTTCCTGGGCAATTTTTAAAGTCTCATCCGGATTTATTTTAAAAAGTCTTGAGCAGTCATTTTGAAGCTCCGCAAGGTTGTAAAGCAGCGGAGGATTCTTTGTTTCCTTCTTTGAGCTTACGTTTTTTACGGTAGCTGTGCCGTTGCTGTTTTCCGAGAGCTCCTTTATTAAAGCCTCCGCGTCCTCTCTCTTATTAAAGCCCACATCCTTATAAAGCTTTGAGCTCGCAAAGTACCTGCTTTCCTCGGAGACCTTCCACTCCGCATCAAATACTCCTTCCTCCTTTTCTCTTTCAAGTTCCGCAGAGACCTTAAAGAAGGTAGTCTTTACAAAATCCCTTATCTCTCGCTCTCGTCTTACCACCATTCCCAGAACACAGGTCATGACCCGTCCTGCAGAGATGACCGCAAAGTCTTTTTTAAGTGCTCCCGCCACCACAGGTCCGTATTTAAGGGAGAGGACTCTTGAAAAATTTATTCCCATGAGATAATCCTCCTTAGCTCTCAAAAAAGCCGAGGCGGAAAGATTATCATAATCGGAAAGAGGCCTTGCCTCTCTTATCCCTCTATTTATTTCCTCCTCTGTCTGGGAGTCTATCCATACCCTGTATTTAGGCTTGTCTCCTACTTTGGCCATCATGTCCACAAGCCTGTATATGTATTCTCCCTCTCTTCCGGAGTCGGTGCATACATATATCTTCTCTACATCATGCCTTGTGAGAAGCCCCTTTACCGTCTCAAACTGTTTTTTTACCTGAGGTATTATCTGATACTTGAAATTCTCAGGGATAAAGGGGATGCTCGACATGCTCCACTTTTTTAAAGCGGCGTCATAGGCCTCAGGATAACTCATGGTCACAAGGTGTCCGACGCACCATGTAATGACATGGTCTTCATCCTCAATATATCCGTCATATTTTTTTCCTGATACCTTAAGGGCCTTTGCGAACTCGGAAGCTACAGAGGGCTTCTCCGCTATAAACAAGCTCTTCATGGCTACAGCCTCGTCTTTGAGCCTCTTTGGCCTCTCACCGCTGTCTTAAGCTTGTTGAGGTGGACCTCCTTGCCCTTAAAAAGGAGACAGCTGTCATCTGTGATTATCCTTGCGCCCTCAACCCTCTCATCCTTCACAAGCTTTATTCCCTTTACTCCCTTTGATGCCTTCTTTAAGACAGGAACATCATCAAGAGCAAACCTCAAGAAATAACCCGTATCAGTCCAGAGGGCTATAGTAAGCTGTCCTATCTCCTTTACTCTGAGGATACATGAAACCGAATCTCCCTCCTCAAGCTTTGTTGACGCCACCACACGATTGTTGGTCTCAAATTCTCCTGAGGGCACCTGCTTTACATAGCCCATAGCTGTGGCAAACAGAAGATTTTCATTCTTTATCTCATTGTTTCCGCATATAAATACTATTTCCTCCTTTGAGGTCGAGTACTTTGATATATTGTCGACAGGCACGCCTTTATCCTTAAGCTTTTGAAGCGGCACATCCTGACATTTTATCTGATACATATTTCCTTTATCGGTAAATATAAGTATCCTGTCATTATTCATACAATGTATTATGTATTTGTACTGCTCGTCCGCAGCCTCTCTGTTCCTCTCATATACCGAGGGTTCCAAGAGCTTGCAATAGCCGAATTTATCCTGTACATAAACGCAGGGGGCAATATCAGCGGCATTTTCATCATATACCGCCTCCTCACAGTCCTTAAGCTCTGTCCTTCTGTCCCTTGCGTAGTTCTTTTTTATCTCAAGGAGATCGGATTTTATTAGCTCGTCCTTCTTTGACTTCTCCTTCAGTATGCTCTTATATTCTTTGATATTTTTTACTGTCTGCTTCCATGCCTTCTGAAGCTCCATTATCTCAAGGCCTATGAGCTTGTAAAGGCGCATCTCCAGTATGGCCTCGGCCTGACGCTTTGTGAACCTCAACTTCTCTGCATCTTCTCTTAAGGACTCTTCCTTGAATATGACCCCCGATGTATCTCCCTCGGTAAGACATTTTTCAGCGTCGGATCTGTTCTTTGATCCTCTTATGACAGCTATTATAAGGTCAATGATGTTGCAGGCGGTAATAAGGCCTTCCTGTATCTCCCGCTTTTCCTCCTCCTTTTCAAGGAGCTTTTGATATTTCTTGTCCGCTATCTCATACTGAAATGAAAGCCAACACTCAAGTATCCTCTTTAAGGACATGGTCTCAGGCCTTCCGTCTACTATGGCCAGCATGTTTACGCCGAAGGTATCCTCAAGCTTTGTCTTTTTATAAAGGATGTTCTTTATCCTGTCTATGTCCGCATCCTTTTTAAGCTCAAGAACTATCCTTACACCGTCCTTATTGGTCTGGTCTCCTATGTCTGTTATCTCGGGGAGCTTTTTCGTCTCCACAAGCTCGGCCACATCCTGCATGAATTTATTCATACCTTGGCCTATCATGGTGTACGGTATCTCCGTCACTACAAGCTTGTCTCTCTCTCCTCGCTTTTTTGCGGGCTCAAACTTAAGCTTTCCCCTTATCTTTATCCTTCCGGTCCCTGTCTCATATATTCCCGGAAGATCGGATCTGTTTGCGATTATTCCTCCTGTAGGGAAATCAGGCCCAGGCATAAGCTCCATCATATCCTGAAGGCTCATGTTCGGATTTTCCACATATGCTCTGCAAAGATCACAGAGCTCACCGAGATTGTGGCAAGGGGTGCTTGTGGTCATTCCTACGGCTATTCCCTCGGAGCCGTTTAAAAGAAAGTTGGGTATCCTTACGGGAAGCACTACAGGCTCCTCGCTGTCGTTTGAGTAGTTCGGGACATAGTCCACCGCCTTGTCAAGATCCCTGAGAAAGACCTCGTCCGTGAACTTTTGGAGCTTTGCCTCCGTATACCTTGAGGCGGCGGCCTCAAAGCCCTGTATGGAGCCGAAATTTCCCTTTCCGTCCACAAGGGGCATGCTCTTTTTAAAGCCCTGAGCAAGGACTACCATGGTCTCATATATGGCCGAATCTCCATGGGGATGGTAATTACCCATGCAGTCTCCGGTTATCTTTGCGGATTTTATCTCCTTCTTGTCGTGGTTTACGTGGAGTCTGTCCATAGAATAAAGAAGTCTCCTCTGAACAGGCTTTAAGCCGTCCCTTATGTCGGGCACGGCTCTTGATGTGATAACGCTCATGCTGTAGTCAAGATATGACTTCTGCATCTCGTCGGAATATTCGGTTGTAAGAATCTTTTCTGCCATCTGAAATCCTTTTATTTAAAATTTATGTCTAAAGATCAAGCTCAGCCTCATCGGCATGCTCATATATAAAGCTCCTTCTGGGCCCTACCTCAGAGCCCATAAGCATCTCCGTCACCTCTGAGGCAAGCCTTGCATCCTCTATCTCCACCTTCTTTAAGACTCTGTTTTCAGGGTTCATGGTCGTCTCCCAGAGTTCTGTGGCATCCATCTCTCCAAGTCCCTTAAAGCGCTTAAGGTCAAAGCTTGAGGGGGCATGCTCCTTCGTGTATTTGGCGAGTTCCCTGTCGTCATAGAGATATCTGGGCTCACCTCTTTTTGATTTGGGAGTAACGAGATAAAGGGGCGGCATGGACACATACACATGACCGTTATATATAAGCTCCGGCATAAATCTGTAGAAGAAGGTAAGGAGCAGTGTGTCTATATGGCTTCCGTCCACGTCCGCATCAGTCATAAGTATTATCTTGTTGTATCTGAGCTTTGTTATATCAAAGTCGTTTCCGTAGCCCTCGGAGAAACCGCAGCCGAAGGTGTTTATCATAGTCTTTATCTCGGCGTTTGCAAGGACCTTGTCAATAGATGCCTTTTCCACATTGAGTATCTTTCCTCTTATGGGAAGTATTGCCTGATACCTGTTGTCTCTTCCGTTTCCGGCGGAGCCTCCCGCAGAATTTCCCTCGACTATGAATATCTCGCATTTTTCAGGGTCCTTTGAGGAGCAGGATATGAGCTTTCCGTTTGAATCAAAGGAAAACTTTGATTTTGAAAGCATGTTTGTCTTTGCCTTCTCCTCCTGCTTCCTTATTTTTGCGGACTTTTCCGCACAGCCTATTATGGCCTTTATGACATCGACATTTCTGTCGAAAAAGTGCTCAAGCCTGTCTCCCGCTATGGAAGAAACTATCCTTGATACCTCAGCCGAGGCAAGCTTTGTCTTTGTCTGACCTTCAAATATGGGATCAGGGTACTTTACCGCTACCACGCAGGTCATTCCGTTTCTCGTGTCGGCTCCTGTAAAGTTGTCATCCTTTTCCTTCAGTATTCCAAGCTGCCTTGCATAAGTATTTACAAGCTGAGTGAATCTTGACTTGAAGCCTACTATGTGAGTTCCGCCCTCCTGAGTGAATATGTTGTTGCAAAATCCATGTATATTCTCCTCAAAGGCGTCTACAAACTGAAAGCAGATCTCAACCTCGGTGTTTTCAAGCTTGTCCTTAAAATATATAGGCTCTGTGACTTTATTTCGTCCCTTCGTAAGCTCGGTTATATAAGCCTTTATTCCTTCCGGCTCGTGGAATACAATGCTCTCCTTGCTTCCTTCTCTCTTGTCCTCGTAATAAATAGTGAGCTCGGGATTAAGATATGCCGTCTCGTGGAGTCTTGACTTTATCCACTCCTCCTTAAATCTTGTCTTCTCAAATATAGTATCGTCCGGGAGGAAGTTTATCTCCGTACCTGTGCCCTTTGATTTTCCTATTACAGGGAGCAGGCCCTTTTCAAGCTCTGTGACAGGCTTTCCTCGGCTGTACTCATCACAGTATATAAGGCCGTTTCTTGATACCTTTACGGTCATTCGCTCGGAGAGAGCGTTTACCACGGAGGAGCCTACTCCGTGCAGTCCTCCGGAGGTCTTATATACCTGTCCGTCAAACTTTCCTCCCGCATGGAGAGTTGACATTATGACGCGCTCCGCCGATACGCCTTTTTTGTGAAGGTCTACAGGCAGGCCTCTTCCGTCATCCTTTACGGTACAGGAGCCGTCAGCCTCCAAGGTAACATATATATTTTTACAAAATCCAGCCAAATGCTCGTCAACAGCATTATCTACTATCTCGTACACCAGATGGTTGAGGCCCTTTTGGCCTACGCCTCCGATATACATTCCCGGCCTTGTCCTTACAGGCTCAAGCCCCTCCAATACTGTTATACTGTCGGCATTATAGTTTTTTGTCATTTACTCCTCCGTAGCTTTTAAGATTCAAAATTATATGATACCGGAATTATTCCGCCGCGTCCATTGCCATATTTGCTATATCGCAGCCGTCAATGCCTCTCGGGCATACCTCGTAGCACTTTCCGCAAAGAAGACATTCGTCGGCAAACTCGGGACTGTATGCAAAGCCCTGAAGGTTCATATGATGTCTTGTGAGAAAATCGCACTGTGAAACGCAATCATCGCAGCTCATACACGCTCCCGCAAGCATCCTTATCTTCATCAACACATCCTTATCTGTTATTTTTATAGCCATGATTTTCTTTCCATCCTTTATGATTTATCAGATAAATTTTATTTGAATCAGGTATATTTACTGAGGCTTTGGGATCCTCAACCCTGATATAATATTATAAGAAGGACGGGAGGAAAAGTCGAGACAAAAAAGTAAGGACTGCATAATAATTAAAAAATTATATACAGTCCTCAGTCTTTAAAGTATGATAAATTCCGGTTATGGAATTCCGATTAATATTATTTCAAATCATGATCAGGGCTTTATAATGTTTCCCGCACCATTGAGCTTTTCAACTATGGTGTACATATTGGAAACGCTTCCTACAGCAAGCTTCTCCTTAAGATTGTAGTAATCGAGGCAGGTTCCGCAGGTAAGTATCTCCACACCCTCGCTCTCAAGATTCTTGAGATCCTCAAGGCAGGGAGAGCCTTCGCAGGTAAGCTGTGCTCCGCCGTTATAGAATATCATTGTCTTGGGGAGCTTCTCAAGCTGTGAAACAGCAAAGATAAAGCTCTTTATAAGAACATGTCCGAGCTCGTCATTTCCCTCTCCCATCTTGTCTGAGGAAACAGCGACTACAGTAGGGCCTGCTTTGGGTCCCTCTCCAGTTGTCTCATCATCAAATACAGGGGCCTTCTCCATCTCTATGGTGAGAACGTACTTTTTTTCCTCTTCCTTCTCACAGGTAACATTTCCGCCTGCGGACTGAGCCATCTTTGTCACGTTCTGAACCGCTGTCTCATTGTCCACATATACCTTTACTGTTCCTGCTCCACCCAGCTCTGAGAGAGCCTTCTTTGTCTTGATGACAGGTATGGGGCATGCATTGCCGATTGCATTTACTTCGATCATTTTTTCACCCTTCCGTGTTTTTAAATTTTGATTTAAAAGAATAATTTTTTCTCTGAAAATTATTTTATCCTTATATTTTATTTAGTCAAGGGCCGGTAAAAATGCCGAAAGTCGTATTTTTCCAATATAATTTACAGAAATTTACAACTTCTAAAGTTGAATAATTTATTAAACCCGCAGTTTCTCTATCTACGAAAGCCTGACTGTGCATAATTGAATTTCTCTGACACAGTATCTTTTTAACAGAACATCTCAAAAAAATTTTTCCGTGTTTTTTTAACTTATGCCATCGGATCGGCGCTTTCTGTTCCTTTTTCCTTTATCTGACTTACCGCCATGAGAAGGAGCTTTAGGGTTGTTCCCTTTTCCTCATCCGTGATTATGGTCACAGATTCGTCATCCTTTTCTTTCACCCTGCCTATAATACCTCCTATAGTCACTACGATATCCCCGGGAGCTATAGAGGCATGCAGCTCTCTCATCTGTTTATTTTTCCTTTTGTTCGGTATCCATACAAAGAAATAGATAGCCAAAAAAAGTATTACGGCATATCCGCCGAAAAGTAAAAGGGGTGATGTTGTATCCATCTTGTTTTCCTCGTTTCTTTATAAGTTTGTTTTAAGTACTATTCAGCCAAAAATCTCTCGGCTATATTTACAAATACAGTGCTTCCCTCCCAAAGCACATCCTCGTCTATATTAAAGAGAGGGCTGTGATGAGGCTCATCCGTATGTTTTGCAGCGTTTGACGAGCTTAGGAACATAAAGGCTCCGGGGGCAAGCTTCAAGTATTCGGCAAAATCCTCGGCTCCCATGTTCGGAGAAGCGATATTTGTTATGACCTCTTCCTCCCCCAGGACCTCCTTTGCACATTCGGCGGCAAAGGCAGCCATAGTCTTGTCATTTTCAACAGGCGGAACACCCCACTCTATATGGCACTCTGCGTCGCCTCTGAAGGTTTTTGCGGTGGAGACAGATATCTCCTCTATGCGCTTTGCTATGTATTTCCTTATTTCATCATCAAGGGTACGTACAGTGCCCTCTATCCTTACCTCGGAGGGTATGACATTATATGCAAACCCCGCCTCCACCTTTCCTATGGTCACGGCGGCAGCCTTTACTGCAGGTATCTCTCTTGCGATTATCTCCTGAAGGTTGATTATGATATGCGCCGCAATATTTACAGGGTCAACTCCCTTTTCAGGCGTTGAGCCGTGACAGCCTGTTCCCTTTACCTTTATAATAAACCTGTCATTTGAAGCCATTATACAGCCGGGAGCCACAACAAGCTTTCCTGCGGGTATATCCTTTGAGAGTATGCAGCCTATATGGGTTCCGAATACTGCATCAACGCCTTCCATGCAGCCCTCGCCTATCATATTTTTCGCTCCGATTACCTCCTCCTCGTCAGCCTGAAAAAGAAGCTTTATCCTTCCGCAAAGCTCCGGCCTGTGCTCGGAGAGTACCTTGGCGGCTCCGAGAAGCATTGCCATATGGGCGTCATGACCGCAGGCATGCATTTTCCCCTCATGGAGAGATTTATAATCGGATTCTATTCCCTCCGTAACGGGAAGCGCATCCATATCGGCTCTCAGGGCTATGGTCTTTCCCGGACCCTTTTCGCCTTCTATAACAGCCACAAGTCCGCTGTCACTTTTATTTTCTTTAAACGGGATCCCGTACTCATTAAGCTTCTCCTCGACATATTCCCTGGTCTTTGGAAGAAGCACACCCGTCTCAGGGATCCTGTGAAGCTCTCTGCGCATCCTCACAAGCTCATCCTGAAGCTTCAGACAGTCCTTCCACATACGCAGCACCTCCTTAAATTCGGTATTTTACTGTAAATTATATCGTAATTTCCGGATATATGCACTAATTTTTATGCCTCTACTTATATCCCGGCACTTATATCTCTACGCGAATTATTATGCAAGAAATTTCTCGGCTATATTTACAAATACAGCGCTTCCCTCCCAAAGCACATCCTCGTCTATATTGAAATTATCGGAATGATGAGCAACGTCCGTATGCTTTTCATGGTCGGATGAGCTCAGGAACATGAAGGCTCCTGGCTTTTCCAAAAGGTAGTAGGCGAAATCCTCTCCTATCATAGTCGGAGCGGCTATGGTATCCATGACTTTGTCTTCTCCTGCTACCTCTTTTGCACATTCGGCGGCAAAGGCAGCCATTTTCTCATCATTTACAACAGGGGGAGCTCCCCAAATCATGTCGTATTCAACACTTCCTCTGAAGGTCCTTGCGGTGGACTCCGCTATCTCTCCTATACGCTTTGCAAGCTCCTGTCTAACACCTTCCTCAACCGCTCTTATAGTCCCCTCCAAAAGCACCTCGGAAGGAATGACATTGTAGGCAAAGCCCGCCTGAACATGGCATATGGTAAGCACTGTTGGCTTTACTGCAGGTATCTCCCTTGCAAGAATCTCCTGGAGATTTATAATAATATGCGCCGCGATATTTATGGGATCAACGCCCTTTTCGGGTGTGGAGCCATGGCATCCCGTTCCCTTTACCTTTATGACAAATTTGTCAAAGGAGGCCATGCAGCATCCCGGAGCGGCCACAACAGTTCCCGAGGGGATATCCTTTGAAAGTATCGTTCCTATATGTGTTCCGAACACAGCATCGACTCCCTCCATGCAGCCCTCCTTTATGGAGCGCTCGGCGCCGCGGCTCTCCTCCTCCGCAGTCTGGAAGATAAGTCTCACATTTCCCCTTAGCTTTTCTCTGTTCTCGTTAAGGATCTTTGCCGCCCCAAGAAGCATGGTCATATGAGCGTCATGGCCGCAGGCATGCATACATCCCTCATGCTCTGAAACATAGTCTACCTCATTTGCCTCCTTAACGGGGAGGGCGTCCATGTCAGCCCTTAAGGCAATTGTTTTTCCGACGGAGCCTCCCTTTATCTCGGCTGTAAGGCCGCTGTCTGATTCATTTTCTTTAAAAGGAATTCCGTACTCCCTTAGTTTTTCCTCCACATAGGCCCTCGTCTTCGGAAGGTTTCCTCCAAGCTCGGGAATCCTGTGGAGCTCCCTCCTCATTTTTACAAGCTCATCCTGCATATCTCTGCATTTTTCCCACATTTTTTCATCTCCTTTTTGCGAAAAAACGGATGCCGCGCATCTCAAATACTATGATACACTCGGCATCCGACATTATTCAAGCTCTCAAGCTCTTATCATCTCACGGAAGCTGTCAAATTCTTACGGCTCCCTTATTTGTTCAGGAATTTGTCAACTATATTTACAAATACCGCCGAACCCTCCCAGAGCACATCCTCATCTACGTTGAAGTGAGGATTATGGTGAGGAACATCTGTATTTTTCTCATGATTTGCGGAGCTAAGGAACATGAAGGCTCCGGGCTTCTTCATGAGATAATATGCAAAGTCCTCTCCACCCATATTGGGGGCTGCGATGTGGTCGATCACCATATCGTTTCCTACTACCTCACGGGCACAATCCGCAGCGAGGGCAGCCATATCGGCGTCATTTACCACAGGAGGAGCTCCCCAGATCATTTCATAGTCAACACTTCCTCTGAAGGTCTCAGCTGTAGCCTTTGCAATTTCACCTATGCGCTTTGCAAGCTCCTGCCTTACCTCTTCCTCGAGAGCCCTTATGGTTCCCTCTATAGTTACCTCTGAAGGTATTACATTATATGCAAAGCCTGCATTTATAAGTCCTATGGTAAGTACAGAAGGCTTTACCGCAGGTATCTCTCTTGCGATTATCTCCTGAAGGTTTATTACGATATGCGCCGCAATATTTATAGGGTCAACTCCCTTTTCAGGGGTCGAGCCGTGGCAGCCGACGCCCTTTACCTTTATAACGAATTTGTCAAAGGATGCCATGCAGCAGCCCTGCACGGCTATAATGGTTCCGGAAGGTATATCCTTTGAAAGTATGCATCCGATGTGTGTGCCGAATACAGCGTCAACGCCCTCCATGCATCCGTCATTTACCATACGCTCGGCGCCGCGGCTTCCCTCTTCATTAGTCTGGAAGAAAAGCTTCACTGTGCCGTTTAAGGCCGCCTTGTTTTCATTTAATACCTTTGCCGCTCCGAGAAGCATGGTCATATGAGTATCATGTCCGCAGGCATGCATGCTGCCGTCATGCTTTGACTTGTATTCCACATCGTTCTCCTCTTGAATGGGAAGAGCATCCATGTCGGCTCTTAAGGCTATGGTCTTTCCGGGCTTTCCGCCCTCTATCGTAGCTATAAGTCCGCTGTCATGGGAATTCTCCGTAAAAGGTATACCGTATTCATTGAGCTTTGCCTCCACATATGCCCTTGTTTCGGGAAGTATATCTCCCACCTCGGGAATCTGATGGAGCTCCCTTCTCATTTTCACAAGCTCATCCTGCATATCCTTACATTTCTGCCACATAATAATTAACCCTCCTTGGCTTTAAGCCTTTACTATGCCCTTCTTGTAGAAAAATCTTGCTATAAAGAGCGAACCGAATACTGTGATAACGATGATAACTGCTGCGGGAAGTCCGGGTACCAGCTTTAATACTACAGGTATTGCAAGGGCGAATACCGCTATCTGGGGATACTTTATCGCAAAGTTTCCGAAGGTGGCTCCGAATATTGCAGAGCTTGCATAAACTGTAAGTCCGTCAACTATAAACTGAGGCAGCACTGAAAGCACCGCGCTTCCGACTATGACCGCAGATGTGGTTCCTATAAGGTTTGTAAATACCGAACCGCATATTGCGAGAGTTGAAACTATCTCCGCCTGAAGAGTTCCTGGAGTTGACTTTGTAACGTCAAGCGCAAGAGATGCACACGGAACTCTCATGTTTCCTATATTTCCTGCGAAGAAGCTTAAGTATGTTCCTGTAAGTCCCAGCGATGCATAATAGGATATGGGCTCAACGAACCACATTGCACCGAAGGACGCCGCTATCATGGCCCAGGCTGTGAGTACTGTGGATAAAGGCGGCCAGCAGTCATATTTCATGCACAGATAGAGAACCGGAATGAATGCTGTGGCTGCCGCAAGTATATTTGTCGGTGATCCTATAAGGATACTGCTTTTTTTCCACCGGCTTAAAACTTCTTTTTCATTCATAGTCACTATCCTCCTTACTTAAATAACTGATCGTAGCCTATAGCAAATATCATACCTACTATCATCGCCATACCCAGAGAATACTCCATGAGCTTCGGGTGCTTTTGACATATGGTCTTCACTATTGCCACCATTGATATAGCTCCTGCGAGAACGGCTATGGTGTTTCCCACGCCCTTCATGATCTCGCCCGCATTCAGATATCCGAAGATACCGAGGGAGCAGGCTCCGGAAAGAACTACCAACCACTTCATATCTCCGCCCGATACCTTGTTGCGGAGCTTCTCAAGAGAGGGTGTAGCGACTCCGGTAAACAGAAGCCAGCCCATACCGTTTAAGGCCATTGTAAACCATGATACAGCAAGACATACCAGTGTGTACTCCTCGGAGCCCAATGTAACTCCGCAGGCCTCGGCACCTACGTTAGCTGCCGTAAGCTCGGTGGCTGCAGCACCAATGATAGAAAGTCTCAGCCACGCCATGGGTCCTCCTATGGAGGCCATGAGTCCAACCATTACTATAAACACTCCGAGAGCAGGGCCTATCGCCGAAATAAAGCCTATCCTCAGGGCTTCCCTCGGGATCTTGGGGTCAAGATTGACCTCTTTGGCCGTCTTAAAGCTCTGACGCATATAAAGGATCGCCTGTATCGCGGATAAAACGACCGTAACACCGCACAGGACCCAAAATATGGGAGCATTGGAGACAGTTTGGACTTGCTGAACATTTGTCATTCCTGCTAAGTTTTCCATATTGTAATCCCCCTTTTTTATTGTTTTTGCTGAAGAAATTATAAAGCATTTATAAAGTTTTGTCAATATGATGTAAATTTCTGTAATTTTTCATTATTTTCAAATAATTATACGCTATTTTGAAAAATATTGCACAACATATATGTGCATATTGATTATTTAATCAATAGACATTAAGAATTTTGTACAAAAACATAATAAATTAAAAAGCTGTCTCTATTGAATTTGTATTTCAAAAGAAACAGCTTTTTTTGTACTTTCAGAAGTTTTTATACATTTTCTGTCATTTTTCTGAGAGCGGCCACAGCGTAGTCGACCTCTTCCTCAGTATTAAAATATGAGAATGAGAATCTTACAGCGCCCTGATCTACAGTGCCCAATGCGGTATGCATCATAGGAGCACAATGAGCACCCGGCCTGGTGGAGATGTTATATACGCTCTCAAGCTCGTCGCTTACCTCAGCGCTGTCATAATCTCCTATATTGAGGGCGATAACTGCCGCTCTGTCGTCCGTGGAATAATCTCCATAAAATTTAATGCATTTTATGTCCTTTAAGGAATCATAAAATCTTCTTGCAAGGGCGGCTTCCTTCTTGTGGATGTTCTCAACCCCTGTCTCATCTATCCATTTTAAAGCCGCATCAAGTCCCGCAATTCCGTGTCCGTTCATCGTTCCGCACTCAAGGTGAGTGGGCATCTCCTCGGGCTGAGTCTTGAGGTAAGAAAGTATGCCTGTGCCTCCTGACTTAAGAGGCTTTATGTAAAGGCCCTCTCTTACCGCCATTCCGCCTGTACCCTGAGGTCCGTAGAGTCCCTTATGGCCTGTAAAGCACACGACATCTATATTCATAGCCTGCATATCTATGGGAAGAACAGCAGCGGTCTGAGACGCGTCAACAATAAACACAAGGCCATGCTTTTTGGCTATCTCTCCCAAACGATACAGATCGTTCGCATTGCCCGTCAGGTTTGAAGCATGAGTAAATACCATTCCCCTGGTATTTTCTTTTATGTTCTTTTCTATATCATCATAGAGAAGACAGCCTTTTTCATCAGTACCTATAAGAGTGTGGCTTACGCCCTCCTCCTCAAGGTCATTAAGGGGCCTTAATACAGCGTTATGCTCCATCATAGAGCTTATGACATGATCTCCCTTTTTGAAAATTCCCCTTATGGCACAGTTTAAAGCTTCCGTAGAATTTGATGTAAAGACGACCTGCTTGGGACTTGTACAATTAAAGAGCTTTGCAAGCCTCTCCCTCGCATCATATATGACTCTGTCTGCGGAAAGCGCGCTGCTTCCCGTGTCTCTCCCCGAATTTCCGAAGCTGTTCATGGCAGCCATTACAGCCTCAGCCACCACAGCAGGCTTAACCTTTGTGGTAGCGGCATTATCCAAATATGCTCCGTTGACCATAAGAATACATTTCCCCCTTATTATTTTTTAAAATTTATATGCAGGATCCTATTCCTCTACAGAAATATTCTCGCATCTCCCACCATCTTTGTTATCTTCTGCTTGTCAAGATATTCAAGTATCTGCATAGCGTACTTTCTCGATGTTCCCACAAGGTCTCTGAACTCTCCGAGTGTTATCTTGTCATGAGTCTGCATATATTCCCTGAGCTTTTTCATTGCTCCGTCAAAGGCCTCTTTGTCTATATAAGATGTAGGATTGAGCTTTAAGAGCTGGCCGTTCTTCTGCATATCGGCTATGACCTGCTTTGCCTTTACCTTGTCCTTGTACTTTGCTATGACATCGGCTGTAGCAGGAAAATCCACCCCGGCGGTTTTATATGCCGCACTTATCTCTTCAAGCATTACCGAGAGCTCATCGGAGTAGCTTGCCTCAAAGCTTATACCTGCAACATAGCTTCCCTCCGACCTTACCACCTTTCGCTTTACAAGCTCGTGCAAGAGAGCATCCGTAAGCCTGTAGTCGGTTATATGGAATTTCTCTATGAGTCTTGACTTGAATTCCTCCTTGTCCATACCCTCCGATATAGGGTTCTTTGCATGGAACTCGGAAAGCATTCTGTTTACTATATCGGTGAATATACCCCAGAATTCCTTATGTATAACTCTGTTGTCGGAAAGGACGATTATCTTTTTTGCTTCCTTAAGCTTATTTATGTAAAACTCAGTCTGGACCCTGCTCATGTCCATGTTAGCCGAGAGATATTTCTGCTCGGGGAAACGGTTGCTCTCCTCGTTTATGAGAAGCTCCATTATCTCCTCGGGAGTGCCGAGCTCCTTTACTCTCATGGCCGCTTCAGCCGCCTCATCATGTCTCTTGTGCTTTAACGGAGCGGGGTCAAGCACGATCCCGCCTCCGAAGGTCTCAACAGGAGAGAAGAATCTGATTATGAATCTGTCATTTCTCTTTATTACGATAGGCTCATCAAAGCGAAGCTGTGCGTAGCATGACTCACCCTTTTCTATAATGTCCTTGTCTATCATAAGGACCTTTGCCACTACCTGTGCCGAGCCGTAATTAAGATGTACTCTATCTCCGCTTTTAAGCTTCTTTGATGTGCTCATAAACAGAGTCAGCTTCACATCTATCATGCTCGTCTTTATGATAGAGCCGGGAGCCGCCAGAACGTCTCCTCTCTTTATATCCTCTTTTTTGATGTTGAGAAGGTTGAGAGCGGTTCTCTGTCCCGCATATGCCCTCTCCTCCTTCTGTCCATGACTCTGGATGCCTCTTATCTTAAGGAGCCTCTCCTCGGGATAAAGCATTACCTCCTGTCCCTGCTCCACAGTTCCCTCCTGAAGGGTTCCTGTGATGACAGTTCCGAAGCCCTCCATAATGAAGGCTCTGTCTATGGGAAGTCTGAAAAGCTCCGGGTCTTCACGCCTCTGTCCGGCGTCTCTGACCATGTCTATTATCATCTTTCTGAGCTTTTCTATGTTTTCCCCCGTATATGACGATGCCCTGACGATAGGAGCATTTTCAAGGAAGCTGCCTTTAACAAGGTTCTTGACGTCCTCCTCGACCATGTCAGCCCAATCGCTGTCCACGGCGTCGCTCTTTGTAAGGACTACTATTCCCTCCTTTATGTGAAGCATCTTAAGTATCTCAAAGTGCTCTATAGTCTGGGGCATTACTCCTTCCTCAAGAGATATGACCATGAGGACAAGGTCTATACCGCCGATACCCGCAAGCATGTTTTTGACAAATTTCTCATGCCCCGGAACATCGATGATACCTATGTGCATCCCCTCGTCATTGGGAAGATTGGCAAAGCCCAGGTCTATTGTGATACCTCTCTTTTTCTCTTCCTTGAGTCTGTCTGTATCATAGCCCGAAAGGGCCTTTATAAGGCAGGTCTTTCCGTGGTCAACGTGGCCTGCAGTTCCTACTATTACATTTTGCATTAATGCTCACCCTCTTTGCCGCCGATAGTTTTCTCCACAAATTTGACGGCGGATATGACCTCGTCAAACTCATCCTCATTTACTGTCCTCACATCTATAAGGACTCTGTCGTGATTTATTCTTGCAACTACAGGTATCTCAGCCTTTCTTAAAAGTCTTTCGACCTTTTCCGCAGGGATACCATCTTTGTATAAGGCAACAGCACATCCCTTAAGATAATTTGTGGGAGCTGAGCCTCCTCCGACCTGATCAAGGCATTTCTCAACCTCATACGAAAATGAGGGAACCGCCTCGCAAAGCTTTGCCATAAGCTCCTTTGCCTTTTCGGAAAGTTCCTCCTCTGTGGAGCTTATCATCCTTAAGACAGGTATGTCCTTCATAGCCTTGTCTTCATCCTGATACTGATAGAAGGTGGTCTCAAGAGCCGCAAGTGTCATCTTGTCAACCCTGAAAGCCCTCGCCAAAGGATGCTTTTTCATAAGATCTATATACTTTTTGCTGCCTATTATGATACCCGCCTGAGGGCCTCCAAGAAGCTTGTCTCCCGAAAACAGTATTACATCGGGTCCCGCCGCTACAGCGTCCTTTACAGTAGGCTCATTTACACCGTATCTGTGAAGATCTGTCATAAGTCCGTTTCCCATATCGTAGATCACAGGGACACGGAATTTCTTTCCGAGTTCTACCATATCAGGGAGGCTTACGTCCTCCGTAAAGCCGACTATCCTGTAATTCGAAGTGTGGACCTTCATAAAGGCTCCGGTCATTTCCTCATTATAAGCGTTCTCATAGTCGGAGGGCTTTGTCTTGTTGGTGGTTCCAACCTCCTTGAGGAATGCTCCCGACTCACTCATAACGTCAGGGATCCTGAAGGAGCCTCCGATCTCCACGAGCTCTCCCCTCGATACAACGACCTCCTTGCCTCTGGCCATAGCCGCAAGGACTATCATCGTGGCCGCCGCGTTGTTGTTTACGACCATAGCGGCCTCGGCTCCTGTCACCTTTCTGACGGCAGCCTCCACTATATCCTGTCTCGAGCCTCTCTGACCTCTCTTTAAATCATACTCAAGAGTTGAATAAGAATCAGCCACCTCGGCTACAGCAGCAGCTGCTGCCTTGGAAAGCTCAGCCCTTCCGAGATTTGTGTGGAGGACAACTCCCGTAGCATTGATGACTCTTCTCAAATTCTTTTTCTTTTTCTCTGTAATAGAGGAGACTATATCGCTTATGAGCTCATCCTTGTCGGATATCTCCGTAAGCTTTCCCTCCAGTATCTCCTCTCTTATGCTGTCCAGCTTTTCTCTCACTGAATCAACTATTACATTTCGCGGCGTATCCTTATAAAAAAATAAAAGGCGCTCATCCATAAGCACCTCATCTACCTTAGGAATATGCCGCAACAAACTGCGAACCTCTCCCATAATCATAATCTCCCATCTAAGTGCTAAGGTAATAAAGAAGAACGGAGGAGGTGGGAATCGAACCCACCCGAGAGGCTCTTAACCCCTCACAACGGTTTTGAAGACCGCGAGGCACACCAGCAACCTATCTGCCTCCATATTATCAAAGCTGTAAGACTAAATATCTATTCATTTTTGACTGCTCCCATATTATAGCCCATTTCATAGTGATACGCAAGCGTTTTTAAATGAATTTGTATTTTTTTTCACATAAGAATTATAATGCGTAAAATGTTTATCAGAAAACGTGATTATAAAAGAAGATATTCTGTACCCCGTTTACCTGCAGGCTCTCCGACTGCTTTATATAAACGCTTTGTATAAGAGCCGCTGTGTATATGATATACGTTGTACAGAATACCTTATTATCTGTCGACTATCCGCTATTTATCTTCCATCAGCTTTACCATTATTGCCTTCTGGGCATGGAGGCGATTCTCAGCCTCGTCAAAGATCTCGTCAGCATGAGCCTCAAAGACCTCCTCACTTATCTCCTCTCCCCTGTGGGCGGGAAGACAGTGCTGTACCATTACATCCTTTGCACAGACAGAGAGTAATTCCGAATTTACCTGATATCCGGCAAATACCTTTTTACGCTCCTCGGCCTCCTTCTCCATTCCCATTGATGCCCAGACGTCCGTAAATACCACATCTGCCTTGCAGGCTGCGTCCATGATATTTTCAGTGAGCTCAAACATATCTCCGTATCCCTTTGCAAATTCCAGGACCTTTTCGTCAGGCTTGTGGTCTGCGGGAGTTGCCACAGCCACCTTCATGCCTACCTTAAGTCCTCCTACTATAAGAGAGTTTGCCATATTGTTTCCGTCGCCTATATAGCACATCTTAAGCCCGGAGAAGCCGCCCTTGTACTCTCTTATCGTCATAAGATCGGCCATTACCTGGCAGGGGTGAGCAAAATCCGTAAGTCCGTTTATCACAGGTATCGAGCCGTATTCGGCAAGATCCTCGACCTCTTTTTGAGCAAAGGTCCTTATCATTATCCCGTCAAGATATCTCGAGAGGACTCTCGCAGTATCCCGAACCGGCTCCCCTCTTCCTATCTGGAGATCATTTGACGAGAGGAAAAGGCCTGTGCCCCCGAGCTGATATATTCCCGTTTCAAAAGACACTCTCGTTCTTGTGGAGCTTTTCTGAAAGATCATTCCGAGAGTCTTTCCCTTAAGCCTCTGATGCTCTATTCCGTGCTTTTTTTCGTATTTAAGCTGATCCGCTGTGTTTAAAAGTTCGATTATCTGCTCCCCGCTCACGTCAAGGAGCTTTAAAAAATGCTTCATTACGACAATACCTCCTTCAGTATCTCAAGTCCTCTGTTTATTTCATCATAACTTATGTTAAGGGGCGGAAGGAGCCTTATTTTCTCCTTTGCCGTAAGGACTATAAGCCCCCTCTCAAGGCATTCCGAGGCTGCGATCTTGCTGTCTGTTTTTTTAGGCAGTATTCCTATCATCAGACCTTTTCCCGTGACAGCTGCAACGCCTTTCACCTTAAGGAGTTCAGCCCTAATATATTCTCCCTTTTTCCTTATATCGGAAAGCATATCCTCGTCTATGCGGCTTAAAACCGCCATAGCTCCCGCGCAGGACACAGGATTTCCGCCAAATGTAGAGCCGTGAGTTCCCGCTGTGAGTGTATTCATGCATTTCTCACCGAGAAGTACAGCTCCAATAGGAAGTCCTCCACCGAGGCCCTTTGCAAGAGAAGCTATATCAGGAACCACTCCGTAATTCTCACAGCACAGGAAGCTTCCTGTCCTTCCTATTCCTGTCTGGACCTCATCAGCCAAAAGGAGTATGTCCCTCTTATGGCAGACATCTTCAACATAACGGATATAATCCTCCGAAAGCTCTATGACTCCGCCCTCGCCCTGAATAAATTCAAGCATTATTCCGCATACATCATCAGATGAAAGAGCTGCCTCCAAGGCCTTTTCATCTCCCGCCTCCACAAACTCAAAGCCCTCTGTAAAAGGATCAAAGAATTTATGGAAAGCCTGCTGTCCTGTTGCGGAAAGTGTCGTCACAGTCCTTCCGTGAAAGGAATTTACAAGGGTGATTATCTTATGTCTTCCCGCCCCGTATTTATCAAAGCTGTACTTCCTTGCGGCCTTTATCATTCCTTCGTTGGCCTCTGCTCCTGAGTTTGCAAAAAATATCTTTTTGGCAAAGCTCCTGTCACAAAGCATTTTGGCAAGCTCCGCCTGCGGCTCTGTATAATACAGATTTGAAATATGCTGAAGCTTTTTTGCCTGAGAGCAGACCGCTTCGACCCAACCGCTATCGCAAAAGCCGAGAGAATTCACTCCTATACCGCTTGAAAAATCTATATATTCTTTCCCTTCCTTATCTGTGCATATCGCGCCTTTTCCGCTTTCAGCATAGAGAGGGGATCTTGCGTATGTACCTGCTATATACGCATTGTCCCACTCACGGATCTCGTCCTTTGTTAACATTTTACAGTCCTTACCGCCTTTCCTGATTTCTGATCATCATACCCTGATATCTTGTATTTCAGGTCATTACTTGGAAATTTTTTTATATTTCCCGGCAGTCCTTTATCAGCCGACAAACATAGTGCCGATACCCTCATCAGTCATCAGCTCTATGAGAAGTGAATGGGGGATCCTTCCGTCTATGATAAAGGCTCTGTGAACCCCTCTTCTGACCGCCTCCACACAGCACTCCACTTTCGGTATCATGCCCCCACTTATAATACCCTCTCTCATGAGACCGGGAACCTCACTCACCCTTACCTCGGGTATAAGGCTTTCCTCGTCACTGCTGTCTCTCAAAAGTCCCCTCACATCCGTAAGGGACACAAGATTTTCCGCCTTAAGTTCCGCCGCTATCCTTGCAGCCGCCGTATCCGCGTTTATGTTGTAGACCTTTCCGTCATATCCGCAGCCGAGAGTCGCTATGACAGGTATATATCCCTTCTCTATGGTGTCAAATACAGGCTTTGTATCAACAGATACTATCTCTCCAACATATCCCGGATCCTCTCCGTCCTTTTTAACTCTGCGGGCCCTGATCATTCCTCCGTCTATTCCGCACAGCCCGAGAGCGTTCCCGCCCTCCTGCTGAATGAGATTTACAAGATCCTTGTTTGTCTTTCCCGCAAGTACCATCTGAACTATACGAAGAGTCTCCTCGTCCGTATATCTCAGACCTCCCACAAATCGACTCTCCTTGCCAATAGCCTTAAGAGCTTCGTTTATCTCGGGTCCTCCGCCGTGAACCAACACTATCTTTATGCCCACAAGCCTCAAAAGTATGATGTCCTTCATAACCGCCGACTTAAGCATGTCCTCGGTCATGGCGTTTCCGCCGTATTTTACGACTACTACCTTGCCGCTGTATTCCTTTATATAAGGAAGGGCCTGAGCAAGTATCAAAGCCTTTTCCTGATTATTTATCTGCATTGCGCTTTTCATTTCGCTCATCCCCCTATGTACGGTAATCTCCGTTAATTCCCACATAATCATAGGTCAAATCACAGCCCCATGCCGTAGCCTCTCCCTCTCCCTGACAGAGATCCGCCTCTATTAATATCTCATTTTCGCTTAATATCTTAAGGGCTTCCTTTTCGGAAAAGGGAACACCGGCTCCGTCCCGACATACTGTTATCCTGCCTGCAGATGAGGCTATGCTTACTCCTGCCTTTGATACGTCAAAGTCCCCATCAGTATAGCCTATAGCACACAGTATCCTCCCCCAGTTTGCATCTTTTCCGAACATTGCCGCTTTGAGGAGATTGGAGCAAACGACTGATTTTGCAATCTTTCCCGCAGTGGCTTTATCCGGAGCTCCCTTTACAGTACACTCAAGAAGCTTTGTAGCTCCCTCTCCGTCTGCCGCAAGCTCCTTTGACAGGTTTCTGCAAAGCTCAAAAAGCGCTTCTTTAAACATGTCATAGTCCTCACCCCGTTCCTCTATCAAAGTATTTCCGGCCTCTCCCGATGCCATTATAGTGAACATGTCATTGGTGGAGGTATCCCCGTCAACAGATATCATATTGAAGGTGTCGTCAGCCGTCTCCCTGCAGGCCTCCTTTAAAAGCTCGGGACTTATAGCAACATCCGTCGTCACAAAGCAAAGCATGGTAGCCATATTCGGGTGTATCATACCTGAGCCCTTTGCTATGCCTCCTATAAAGCAGGCCTTTCCCTGAAGCTCAAAGCTTATTGCGGCCTCCTTGAGCTTTGTATCCGTAGTCATAATGGCGCTTGCCGCATCAGGGCTCCCCTTTAGGCTTAACGACTCCTTAAGAGCGCCCATGGAAGCCTTTACAGGCTCTATGGGAAGAGGCTGCCCTATGACCCCCGTTGAAGCTATAATAATATCATTCTCATCTATATTAAGTATCTCTGCCGCGCTTTTACACATCTCCTCAGCTATATATATGCCGTCGGCGTTACAGGTGTTGGCATTTCCCGAATTACAGAGCACCGCCCTCGCCCTTCCGTTTTCAAGGTGGGCAGCCGTCACCTTAAGAGGTGCTCCTTTTACCTTGTTTTTAGTGTACACCGCAGCTGCGGCGCATTCCCTGTCTGCAAATATAAGCGCCAGGTCCTTCTTTTCAGGATTCTTGCGGATACCCGCATGAACACCTCCTGCCGTAAATCCCTTCGGGGCACATACTCCCCCTTCAACAAATGTATAAGACATAAAACTTCTATCTCCTTAATCCTTCGGATCTTTTAAAATGCGGGAGGGATCATACAAAGTGCCGTATCCTCCTCAAATCCGCACGCAATATTCATATTTTGCACCGCCTGCCCTGCGGCTCCCTTTACCATGTTGTCAAGGACAGATACTATTATGAGCCTTCCGGTCCTCTTGTCCTCATGAAGAGAAATATGACAGAAATTAGAGTACTTGATATTTTTGATATTAGCCGTCATGCCGTCAGGAAGGATCTTTACAAATTTTTCTTCTCCATAGGCCTTCTCATATATCTCTCTTACCTTTAAAAAATCAAAGCCCTCCTTAAAAGAAGCATATATGGTAGATTCTATTCCCCTGTTTGCAGGCAAAAGATGCGGAACAAAGGTCAGCTTGAAGCTCTTCCCCGATATCTCATTAAGTACCTGCTCTATCTCCGGGGTATGCCTGTGACAGGCTGTTTTATAAGGCGAAAACGCTTCGTTACATTCAGTAAAATGCGTATTTAGTGCAAGACCCCTTCCCGCTCCTGTGGCTCCGGATTTTGAGTCTGCTATTATGCTTTCGGTATCCACCGCTCCCGCAGCTATCGCGGGGTAAAGCCCAAGACATATTGAGGTGACATAGCATCCGGGGTTTGCAATGATAAGCCCTTTTTTATGGGAGAAGGATTCAGACTCCTCTGACTCTTTGATATTCTCTATCCCTTTGGTACTCTTTACATCTTTGGTATCCTTTATATTTTTAAGCAGCCTTCTGTGAAGCTCAGGTATACTGTATACTGCAGCTTCATGCAGCTCCGTCTCGGAATAATGACCTCCATACCATTCTGTATAATCCTTTTCATCCTTCAGCCTGAAATCTGCACCCATATCTATAAAAAGCTTCCCTGATTCAAAGCATTTCTTTGCCATAGGCTCCGAATGGCCCGCAGGCAGGGAGGCAAATATAATATCGCAGTCTGAGGTGACCGCCTCATCATCTGTAAGGACAAGGTCGCATATCCCTGTAAGCTGAGGGTATATATCACTTATCCATTCTCCCTTGTAGCTCACCGAGGATACGCTTTTAAGCTCTACCTCAGGATGAGCCAATAACAGTCTCACAAGCTCAAAGCCCGCATATCCTGTCGCTCCTATAACTCCCGCCTTCAGCTTATCCATTTTTATAGTTCCTCCATCAGAAATTCCCTGACTTTTGCTATCTGTCTCTTTACCTCACAGGGAGCAGGGCCTCCCGCGCTCTTACGTTCTCTTACACATACCTCAAGGGATATTTTTTCGTATATATCCTCATCAAATTCCGGACAGGCAGCCTTATATTCCTCTATAGGAAGAGTCTCAAGAGTGAGCCCTTTTTCTATGCACTGAGCCACAAGCTGCCCCGTGATCTTATAGGCATCCCTGAATGCCACGCCCTTTTTTGTAAGATAATCCGCACAATCCGTAGCATTTATAAATCCCCTTGCCGCCGCATTTCTCATATTTTCCTTGAGAACGCGACAGGTGGAAAGCATGGGCGTAAAGGTGTCAAGGCAAAGCTTTACAGTATCAATGGCGTCAAATATCGCTTCCTTATCTTCCTGCATGTCCTTATTGTATGCAAGAGAAAGGCCCTTCATCATGGTAAGAAGGCTCATAAGGTCCCCGTAAACCCTTGAGGTCTTTCCCCTCACAAGCTCCGCCACATCGGGATTCTTCTTTTGAGGCATGATAGATGATCCTGTGGAAAAGGCGTCGTCAAGCTCTATAAATTTAAATTCCCATGAGCACCATGCTATTATCTCCTCCGAAAATCTCGAAAGGTGCATCATTATTAGAGAGAGGGCAGAGGCAAGCTCTATGCAAAAATCTCTGTCGGACACAGAATCAAGGGAGTTCAAGGTAGGGCCGTCAAAGCCGAGGATGTCAGCCGTCATATCTCTGTCTGTGGGATATGTTGTCCCTGCAAGGGCGCAGGCCCCCAGTGGGCTGAAATTCATGCGCTTTACAGTATCTTTGATCCTTCCCACATCTCTCATAAGCATTGATGCATAGGCCATAAGGTGGTGTGCAAAAGTCACAGGCTGTGCTCTTTGAAGATGCGTATATCCCGGCATAACTGTATCCAAGTGCATATCTCCCATGTCGCAGAGGACCTTGATAAGATCCTTCAGCTTTTCAATAAGCTCATATGACTCGTCTCTAAGATAAAGCCTTATGTCAAGGGCCACCTGATCGTTTCTTGACCTTGCCGTATGCAGCCTTTTCCCGGCATCGCCGATCCTTTTTGTGAGTTCCGCCTCAATAAACATATGTATATCCTCGGCATCGGGATCAAATTGAAGCTTTCCCGAAATTATGTCCTCATAAATAGTGAGAAGGCCTTCCTTTATCTTCTCCCCATCCTCTGCGGAAATGATTCCGGTCTCTGAAAGCATAGCGGCGTGGGCCAGAGATCCTCTTATGTCCTGCTTATACATTCTCGAGTCAAATCTTATTGAGGAATTAAAATCATTCACCCTCTCATCGGCCTCTTTGGAAAATCTTCCGGCCCAAAGCTTCATAGCTGTATCCTCCGTTTTATATCAGTTTTTTATTTTTCTCATCAAGAAGTGCCTTGACCTTTATAGGCAAGCCGAATAGATTTATGAATCCTGCTGAATCAGCCTGATCATATACATTGTCCTCTCCGAAGGTGGCTATCTCCTCAGAATAGAGAGAATAAGGTGATGTCATTCCCGCGTTTATGATGTTTCCCTTGTAAAGCTTGAGTTTGACCTCTCCTGTTACAGTCTCCTGAGTCTTGTCCACAAAGGCGCTCAAGGCCTCCCTCAGAGGAGTGAACCACTGTCCGTTATATACAAGCTCGCTGAATTTGAGCGCTGTCTGCATCTTGTAGTGTTGTGTTTCCTTATCGAGGCATATCTCCTCAAGGGCCTGATGCGCCGCATAAAGGATAGCCCCGCCGGGAGTCTCATAAACGCCTCGGCTCTTCATTCCCACAAGACGGTTCTCCACCATGTCGATTATGCCTATACCGTTCTCACCGCCGAGCTTATTGAGCTTTCTTATAATGTCTGAGGCCTTCATCCTCTCTCCATCTACAGAAACAGGTACTCCCTTTTCAAAGGCAAGCTTTACATAGAAGGGTTCATCAGGCGCTTTCTCAGGTGATACACCCATCTCAAGAATGCTGTCGTACTTCGGCTCGTTTGCGGGGTCCTCAAGGTCAAGTCCCTCATGTGAAAGATGCCAGAGATTCTTGTCCTTTGAATAGTTTGTCTCCCTGTTTATCTTTAAGGGGATATTGTGCTCCTCAGCATAGGCTATCTCCTTCTCACGGCTGTTGAGCTCCCAGAAGCGCCAAGGTGCTATGATATCCATCTCGGGAGCAAATGCTTTTATGGAAAGCTCAAAACGCACCTGATCATTTCCCTTTCCGGTACATCCGTGAGCTATAGCATCCGCACCTTCCTTCTTTGCTATCTCCACAAGCTTCTTTGCAATGACAGGGCGGGCAAAGGATGTACCCAAAAGATATTTCCCCTCATATACAGCCCCGGCCTTCAAGGTAGGGATGATATAGTCATCCACAAACTCATCTGTAAGATCCTCTATATATATCTTTGAGGCTCCTGTCTTAATGGCCTTCTCCTCAAGCCCTGAAAGCTCTCCTTCTCCCTGCCCCACATCGGCAGCCACTGCTATGACCTCGCAGTCATAGTGCTCCTTAAGCCATGGAATAATAACTGATGTATCAAGTCCTCCTGAATATGCGAGAACGACCTTGTTATATTTTTGAGATTTCATTTCAAATCCTCCGCCGTAAATATTATAGGCTCTATTATACATAATATTTATGCAAAATCAAGAAGATTTTAAGAATATTTATTCTATTTTATTAAATTATCAGGAGTATTAATGAATTTTTATGCACTTAGTTTTTTCGGATATCATATAATATTCTTTATACGGCCTCCATTGTGGCAAACTCAACTGATGATTTTACGGTCAATGCACCGGCATATAAAGCTATTGAATCCGGATATAAAAAACAAATATAAAAAATAAAATTAAATTACATGAAAATACAAGCATATGCTCAATACGAAAATTAAATACAAAAAGAAACGGCATAGCCGAAGCTACACCGTCTCCATAACAATAACTATATTGTTTTAATTGAGCTTTGGTCCTCTGATAATCAGCCTGAAATTAGCCGATATATCCTGCCTTTGTAAGGATAGCTACTGCCTTATCCTTGTTAGCCTCTGAGATCTGAACGATAGGGCCTGTGCATCCCATTCCGCCCTCAGCGTAAATTCCCTCTTTCCAGAGAGCCTTTACAGCGTTGTCGATATCCATAACCTCGATACCGGGGATAGCAGCTGTAACTACTTCCTTAGCAGGCATAGGAACATCCTCTTCCTCTTCCTCAGCCTCTGCCTTAGCGGGAGCTGATGACTTAAGGATATCGTCAAGTCCTGCTGCGTGAGCTGCAGCGTAGGTCTCGTCAGCGATCTTCTTCCAATCGTTAGCTACAAGGTTTGCAGCGTACTCCATAGCACCTGCGATTACAGGAGCTCCTGAAGCTCTTGAAACGATCATGACAAGCTTGTCATATCCCTCACCGATTCCGGGGCCGTAGCCGTAGCCCATTGCCTCGTACTGTCCGCCTGTTGTGTATGATGAGAAGAGCTTCATCATAAGGTTTCCTGTAAGAGAATCCATTACCATAACATCAGCAGTTCCGAGAAGAAGGTCGTTACCTCTCATCTCTACACCGCCATCAGCTCTTGCTGACTCAGCGAAAGTAATGTCAAATCCGTTAGCCTTGAGCTGCTTAAGAGCCTTCTCACAAGCTCTTGCTCCGTCTATGTTAGCGATACCTACAGTGGGGTTCTCAACTCCGTCAGCCTTAGCAGCGATGATACCTGCTATAGCATTCTTAACGAGAGCTGCAACTCTGTCTGTATCTGAAGTTCCTGTTGTGTTAGCTATGTACATAGCCTTTCCGCGAGCAGGTGTGATAACCTTACCTACAGTTGAAACTCCGATAGGGAAAGGATAGTGCATTGTAACAGCAGCCTGAGCTGTTCCGTCAGCAAGTGCAGCCTCCATCTCCTTATGAGCTGTCTCACCTGTAGAAACGATAGCCTCGATTCCCTTCTTTCCTGCAAGCTCAACAGCAAGGTCGATGTTGTCCTCGCCGTGCTCTGAACCCTCAGAAGCGAATGCGATCTTTGTTCCGTAGTAGTTAGCAGTCTTGCAGATCTTAACTTCCTTCTTAGCTGTTGCAGATCCGCCGCCTACCTGATGATCATTAGCCTGAACAACGAATGATACACCGTCGAAGAGGTTTGTCATACGGCCAAGGAAAAGTGAACCCTTACCGATGATCATAGCCTTCTGAACCTTACCTGACTTGCAGTCGTCCATGAGCTGTCCGAGATAAGGAACTCCTGAAGGGATATGTCCCTGTGTGGGAGCCCAACCGGGCATACCATGCTGCTTAACGAAGTCAGCGATGCCTGCTCTGTCAAGGTCCTTATTCATAACAGCAAGTGCTGCTATCATCTTGTAGTTAGCCTCGGGAACATCTCCTGCTCCTGCGGGCTTTGTGATATCAGGGTTCTGAAGCTCGGGAGCGTACTTGTCGATCTCTGTGATCTTAAGTCCTGCTGCCTTAAGGGGATCTCCTACGAGTGATCCGATAACCTTCTGAGGAGCTGAACCTGTGCTGATTGTATGACGTCCTACGATATCTGTTCTTACCTGAGGATGGATTCCATCATCAGCAGAAACAAGAACTGAGAAGCCTGCGATGCAGTCCTCAAGGATAGGAAGTCCCTTCTTTACGTGATCCTTACCGTTCATTCCGAGCTTAGCTGTGCAGCCGCCGGCGGTAACTACAACGTTCTTAAATGTTCCTGCCTTAACAAGAGCTGCTGCATGAAGCATAGCGTGTGCAGGTCCTGCACAGAAGCCTCTTACATCAGATCCTGTAGCATTGGGATAACCTGCGATCTCAGCGGCAGCCTTAGCAAAGTTTCCGCCTCCACGCTGGTTCATATCTCCACAAGCCTCCTCACAGCAGTCGATAACGTACTCAACTGATGCGGGATCAAAATTGTTCTTCTTCTTAAGCTCTATAAGAGATACAACATTTGATGCCTTTGAAACAAGGTTCTCAAGCATTACATGAGCTGAAAGGTTTACATCTACATCGTGAGCTCTCTTAACTACACCGACAAGCTTCTCACCGATGTAAAGTCCCTCGGAATGCTCCTCTGTTACGAGTCTCTGAAGCTCAGTCTCATCAGCATTGTTCTTTAAAAGTGACTCGAGCTGCTCGTCTGTGAACCACTCTCTCTTAGCAAGCTTCTCCTTGATCTCAGCTGCGAAACCGTTCTCAAGAAGAACAAGCTCGAATACGTCACAGATATGCATAATTCCGTAGAACTCGTCCTCGGGAAGAATGCATCCGAACTTTCCGTCTTCCTTTGCATCGTTCCACTTCTTGTCATAGTAAGGGAACTCCGTAGCTGCAAGATCCTCGTATGTAGCATTTCCGATATATACCTGGTTAGGGATATATGAAACTACATCTTCATAACTTCTTAAATGCTTAGGCAGCTCTACAAGGTACTCTGAAGAGGGATTAACTACTCTCTCTGTTGTCTGTGTAGTACCATTGTAGATTACCATGTCAGGTGTTGCAGCAAGTGTATAGCTTGCACCTTTAATAACCGGATAACCTTTCATTTTAACTTAATCTCCTGAATTAAATTTATATTTATATTAAAAATAAATATATTGCTTATTTGTAGAAAAGGCTGTAACAAAAGCATTTTCTGCTTCCGTACAGCCTTTTGTGAGCCACAAGGCTCTAATGACTTACGGGGCACGCACGATTAAAGATACTTGCAGTACTCCTTACGAATGTTCTCCATCTCCTCGTGGATTGCGGGAACATCCATAACCATCTCCATCATACCTACCTGCTCGTCATATACAGCGGGATCTACTTCCGCTTTGATTTCATCTTCACAAATGTGATATACAGTCAGTCCCAACTGGACTCCTGCTAAAGGTCCTGCCCATGTAGGGTCACCATTAGTAACTGTCTCAGCTGCAAGGCCTGAAGCCTCTGCCTCTGATGCGCCAAGAAGAACAACAACGTTCTCTGCGCCGAACTCCTCACTAATGTTTAATACCCTCTTCTGGTTCTCAAGATCCATAGCACCTGCGGATGTTCAGACGAAACACTCGGTAGAGGAGTATGCTATGTTTGCGCCTGCTGTCTTAGCGCACTCTTCAATGGCAGGTCCCGGTACACCGTCACGGTCTCCGATGATGATGACATGCTTGTCTTTAAGTATTGCCATATCAGAATCCTCCTTTTCCTATCATTTTATTTTTATGACATCTTATGAAAGTTATTTTCACAAGTATGCATCAAAGTTAGTGCGAAGTGAAAGCCTCGGCCATCACCTCAAAATTTAATTAATTAAACTGAATAAACAAATCAAATGTACTCAATGTGTAATTTAAATAAATTACTCAGCGTACTTCTTGATCATTTCCTCGCATGACTCGGGTGTAGCATCATCCTTAACCCTTGAATCAACCATAACGCCATTCTGGTAAATAGCGATTACAGGAAGTCCAAGAACCTTCTGGCTGATAGCGAGTCTTCTTGCCTTTGTGGTGTTGAGAGATGTGAATTTGATCTTATCTCCGTAAACCTTCTCGAATCCATGAATATGAGGCATAAGTGCTGCACAAGGTACGCATCCGTCTCCGTAGAAGTCAACGAGAACTGTTCCCTCTGCCTTTAATACTTCTTCCTCAAAGTTGTCTTTTGTTAAATCTACCATGATAATCTCCTTCTGTGTAAAAACACATTTTAAATAAAGAATTTATACAGTGTAAAATTACTCTAAGTTAGCGCAGTACTTTTCAGCCTGTGATGCTGCAATAGCACCATCAGCAGCTGCTGTAACTACCTGACGGAGTGACTTCACTCTTACATCTCCTGCAGCGTAAACGCCCTCGATGTTTGTGTGCATATTATCATCAGTCTTGATGTAGCCGTTCTCCATCTCAAGTCCGCAATCCTGAAGATTATCTGTGTTGGGAAGGTATCCGATAAATCCGAATACTCCGAACATTCCGTCATCGGGATCAGCCTTGATAGTAGTAAGCTCGCCTGTCTTTACATTCTTAACTATCATAGTATCAAGGATGCCGTCACCGTCAACCTCCTCAACAACTGAATCCCACATGAAGTGAAGCTTCTCATTCTTGAAAGCCTTCTCCTGAATAGACTCAGCAGCACGGAGCTGGTCACGTCTGTGAATGATAGTAACCTTACGAGCAAATTTTGTGAGGTACATAGCTTCCTCAACAGCTGAATCACCGCCGCCTACTACATATACCTCAAATCCCTCATAGAAGTTTGCGTCGCAAGTAGCGCAGAAAGAAATTCCCTTACCAAGGAACTCCTTCTCATTCTTGCAGCCGATGGGGCGGGGATGAGCACCTGTAGCTATAATTACAGTCTTTCCCTCGTATACATCGCCCTTAACGCCTGTGAGCTTCTTAACAGGGCCCTCGAGCTCAGCCTTTACGATAGTATCGCATACACGCTCAGCACCGAATTTCTTGACCTGCTCGGTCATACGAGCAATAAGTGAAGGACCTGACTCCTCCTTATCAACCATCTGTCCGGGATAGTTCTCTATCTCGTCTGTGATGGCGATTTGTCCGCCGTCCTGACCTTTCTCGATTACGAGTGTGTCGAGACGATACCTTCCGCCGTAGAGACCTGCTGCAAGACCTGCAGGGCCGGCTCCGAGAATGATTAAATCATAAATCTTTCCCATTGTTATCACTTCTCCTTTTGTAAAGCATTTTGTAAAAAATACTATTTTTATAATTAGTGTATGCAGGCGTCACTTAATTTCATATAAGTGAATAATCCTGCATACACTGAATTCAATTACATACTATTATATTATTCAAAAATAGTCTGCTTGTCAACAGGAGTTTCAAGTGCTTTAAGCGCTTTCTCTACAATATTTCTTCTGAGAACCTTCTCCTCATCTGCTGAAAGCTTGGGATTTCCAAGGGGATGAGGTATAGCTATAGCGGGAACTATTCTGTTAGCTCCAACTGTCATTGAAATAGGTGTAACTGTACAAACGTGAACTACAGGGATACCATACTTCTCAATGTTCTTAACCATCGTTGCGCCGCAACGTGTGCAGGTTCCTCAGGTAGAGGTAAGAATTACAGCGTCAACATGATCGTCAACGAGCTTCTTACCGATCTCCTCACCATATTTCTTAGCTGAAGCAACGGCTGTTCCGTTACCAACTGTTGTGTAGAAGTAAGGATGAAGTGATCCGATCTCTCCGTCCTTTATCATATCTCTTACAACGTCAAGAGGTACTACACGGTTAGGATTCTCATTAGCGTATGAAGGATCATATCCGCCGTGAGCTGTCTCGTAGTGCTCGCTGTCAAGAGTATCAACTCCCTCTATATTGTATCCGCCGTACTTCTGAGCGTTTGAAGACTCAATGTGGTCGGGATTTCCCTTGGGAACGATTCCGCCTGAAGTAACAAGTGCGATACGAGCATGAGCCATGTCTGTGATAGCCTTTCCGGGCTCAACTCTGTCGAATGAAGGCATAGGGTACTCTGTTGTGAAGGGCTTACCCTGAAGCTTTGCGATAAGCATATCAACTGCTCTCTCAGCTCCGATCTTGTCATCGAAGAAGTTGGTTCTTACGCCGTTGGGCATATAGTGCTCTTTTGAAGAAACACCGATCTCCTCACCCTTAGCAAGCTTAAGTGCAAGAGGAGCCATCCAAGCAACAGCCTCTCCCATACCTGCAGCATTGTTCTTTGTGGGAACGATGTAAACCTTTGTCTTGAACATATCAGCTCCGGGGTTCTCCTCGTACATACCTGTAACAACAGGAAGTCCGAGCTCCTCCTTAACTGCATTAGCTACTGTACCACAAGCAACTCCGTAACGTCCTGCATTGAATGCGGGTCCGCAAACTACGAAATCAGGGTTCTCTGACTTGATCATATCAAGGATAGTCTTAAGAGCCTCTTTCTCATTCTCGTTGAAATATGAGTCACCGCAGATAACTGTAGCAACAACCTCAGCCTCGCCCTTGAACTGAGCGTTAAGAGCTGATCCGGGGCCAACTACGCCTTTGCGAAGCTCGGGCTTAACGTCAGCCTTTTCCTCGCCGCCGATGCCTGCGAAGAACTGGTTAATATAATGAACACACTTTAACATTGCGCTTCTCCTCCTAATTATCTTGCACTGAACTTGTTGAAGCCGATCTCGTTTGTAGCTCCTGTGATAACCTGAAGCTCAGCCTCAATAGAACCGTCAGCCTTAAGGCTTCCTGCAGTTCCGCCGGCGATGATATCAGCAACCTCGGGATATCCGATAACTGTATCCATAGGTCCGATCTTGATAACCATGTTAGCATTTCCGCCTGTTACAACAGCATCTGCTGAAGCATCAGCGTCTGCAAGTGACTGTGACTTTCCGTCCTGTCCTGCGTACTCATCTGTGATGATAACTGTCTTGATTCCCTTAGCGGTTATCTTCTTGCAGTTCATGATAAGGTCTGTATCAGGATTTCCGAATCCCTCCTCAGATACGATAGCACCGTCAACTCCGAGGAAATCGCAGAGCTTTGAAGCCCAGTCAGAAGATCTCATCTTATCAGCAAGGTAAACGTTCTCATTTGTGATGATAACACCAACAAAGTTGATTGTCTTTCCGTGCTCAGCGAAGAGAGCCTTGATAACGGGGTTGTTAAGATGATGATATGTTGTGTTCTTGTCGCATGCTGATACGCAGTTTCCTGAAACGATAGCTCCATCCATAACCTCTGTAGGATAGATCATTGTTGAAAGTGACTGCTTAGCATCTACGCCGTATACATATGTGTCATGCATAAGTCCCTGTGACTGAAGCATGTAAACATAAGCAACTCTGGGAAGCTCGGGATACTTTGCGATTCCCTCTTTAACATTGAGAGTCTCGTATGTCTCAACCTCTTCAGCAACGATGTCCTTAGCAAGCTTTCCGATGAAGTCAGCTGTCTTAAGACCTGCCATACGAACAGAAGCTTCTCTTCTGTGCTTATCAACGTCCTCCTTGGTGTCAACCTTAACAACAAGGTTGTTGAGCTTTGAGAAAGGTGTGTACTTAGCGCCCTCACCGCTCATGTCGATGATTCCTTCCTGGAATGCAACGATCTTACCTGTGGTTACTACGCCCATGCCGCGAAGGACATTGGTTCTACCCTCTCCGACAACGTCTACCTTTGCGATCATTCCGGGGAACATTGCTCCGTTTCCTGATACCTTTACACGAGGCTCAATAACGTCCTTTACAGGCATAATTCTTGTGCTGTCTCCGGGCTTTGCGATAAAGAGCTCGATGTTCTCGATATTCTCATCGTCCTTTAAGAGGTTAACGATGTCGTCTTTGTTAACATAGCAAACTCCGTCTTTAACCTCTGACTTTGAAGCAAACTGGATGTCCTTTATAGGAACGATCCCTAACTCAAGTTTCTTCATGAGTTCCCTCCTCCTTAGAATATAACTTTAATTTTTTATTTTACGCGACTATGCTGCAAATTCAGGTAACTTTTTGTTAATTTTTGTGCCATATTACTAAATTTGTTCATAATCACGTTCTTACCTTAATTTTAACACTTAAATCTGATTAGTCAATAGAATATTGTTAAAATTTAAGCATTTTTTTTCATTTTTTGCTTTCAGGTGAATTAAACTTCATCACTTAAAGAATTTTTTCATCATTCAGGCAATTCGTGATTTTTTACAATTTTTCTCAAGATAAAACGGCATCTTCTTTTACATTTTTTATTCTGAAGATGCCGTTTAAATATCACGTCATCGTGTTAATAACTGATGTCGTATTTTATTTGCTGCCATCCTCGGGATGCTTGGGAAGCCACTCGTTGCGGTATTCCTTGTAGGTCTTCTTAACAACCATTGTAAGAGCAAGAAGTCCGAGAAGGTTAGGAATAGCCATCATTGAGTTGAAGCAGTCTGAAAGGTTCCAAACAGTCTCAACCTGAAGGAGTGAACCAACAATGATGAAAAAGCAAACAAGTATAAGATAAGGATACTTAGCTCCCTTTCCGAAGAGGTACTTAACGTTCTGCTCGCCGTAGAAGTACCAACCGAGTACTGTAGAGAAAGCGAAGAAGAACATTGCAATTGCTATAAATATGTTACCAAAGTGTCCGTAAACAGTTCCGAATGCAGCCTGTGTAAGAGCAACACCCTGAAGGAGTGCGCCTGATGCATCGCGGCCGAATGAACCGGGCTCAAGTGATCCTGTGATGATGATAACAAGAGCTGTAAGTGTTGTAAGAACCATAGTACAGATAAATACTGATACTATAGCAAGCTGTCCCTGCTGGCAAGGATGATCTACTCTCGCCTGAGCATGAGCGTTAGGTGTTGATCCGAGACCTGCCTCGTTATTGAAGAGACCTCTGGAGATACCGAACTTCGCGGCCTCTCTTATGGTGATACCGAAAGCACCGCCGGCAACACCCTGAGGAGTGAAAGCTCCCTCAAAGATCATACCGATAGCATAAGGGATGTCTGTAAAGTTAACGATAACAACTATAAGTCCGCCGACAAGGTAGAATATAGCCATTACGGGAACGAGCTTCTCTGTAACGGATCCTATACGGGAAACGCCGCCCGCAAAGATTACCCATGCAAGGATAGCTATAACGATACCGCATATAAGCTTATCATATGTTATCTGCTGTCCCATGAAGTTAAAGGAAGCTGTAAAGTTTGAGAAAAATGCTGAATGGAAAGCATCGCTTATGGAGTTAGCCTGAACCGCATTTCCGCAAAGTCCGAGAGCTATAGTAATAAGTAATGCAAAGATAGCTGCAAGTACCTTTCCTAAAGTTCCCTTGTAGGCTGCCTTGATGTAGTAAACAGGGCCGCCTGAGTAGCTGCCGTCAGCCTCTTGAACACGATACTTCTGAGCAAGTGTAGCCTCACTGAAGATGGTAGCCATTCCGAAGAATGCCGAAACCCACATCCAGAATACAGCACCGGGGCCGCCGGCTGCGATAGCTGTTGCTATACCTGCAATGTTACCGGTTCCTACCTGACCTGCTATAGCAGTGGTAACCGCCTGGAAAGAAGAAAGACCGCCTTCCTCTTTTCCACCTTTTTTCTTTCCGCCGAAGAGACCGCCTGTAAGTCTTCTCCAACCATTTCCAAACTCCTTGACCTGAACGAATCCGGTCTGGATGGTTAACCATATACCTGTACCCACAAGGGCAACTATCAGTACATAGCCGGAAAGTACATCCTGAATTGACAGAATGATTTGGTTAAATGAATCCATAACTGATTCCCCCTTCTAAAAAATGTTTACACAGAAAAAAAATTGTTAATTTTTTATCCATGCACAGCTATTATATCAACTTTTCCTCTAATAAGCAATCTTTTTTTAATAATTTTGCACATGTTACCGAGCTAAATCTAAGTATTTTTTATATATTATTACTCAACTCTACAATAGTTTACAAAAGTATTAATCAATATATGTAAACTTTATCCCTATAGTGTATTTTTGTTCATATATCAGATAATGATTCCCCAATTTTTACCCCCGGGCTTTCCAAAGAAAATATTCAGAATTTTATTTCAAAAATTCGCTTTTCTGAATTTTTTTTCTTGAATGAATTATGGTTTCAAGGTATAATAAAAACATCAAAACTACTAAAATGTCTCTTTTAAGAAAGGCCGTTATTATGGACAAGACCGAATTTATTAAAAATGTTTTTATGAAAACCTCTTCTCCTATTTATAAGAGAGCTCTCACTGAATGTGAGCAGGTAGCGGGCTCGAACGTGAATGTACTTATATTAGGTGAGCCCGGCACAGGAAAAGAGACTATAGCCAGGTATATACACCTTTGCAGCAAGCGTGCGGACAAGCCCTTTGTAAGTGTCAACTGTATGGCTTTTAAGGAAGAGGAGCTTCAGGATGAGCTCTTCGGACATGATTTCACTTCTCTTCACGGAGCCGGAAACACCAAGCCCGGAAGGCTTCAGAGTGCTAATACAGGAACTCTTTTTTTGGAGGAAGCCTTCAGCGCCGACATAATGACTCAGCTCAAGCTTTTGTCCGCCATTGAGAGCAAGTCCTATTGCCCTATCGGCAGCATCTCGCCTCAGACCCTCGATTTCAGGCTTATATCTTCCACCTCAAAAGACTTCTCCCAGAAGATTATCGGTGAGAATATCAATGAGGGATATTATTACAAGCTCAGCACCATATGCATAAGGATCCCCTCTCTCAGAGAGCGCAAAGAGGATATAGTCGATCTCATTCAGTTTTTCCTTGATAAATCACAGAAGGAGAACAATATCAGAATAGATACCATAGAGGACAAGGCTTGGCAGTTTTTGGTAAACTATGAGTATCCCGGAAATCTCTGGGAGCTTGAGAACACTCTTGACCGCATGGTGGTGCTTTCCTCCAATAACACTATCACAGGCGAGGGTATCCCTATCCTCTTTAATATAAAGAGGCCTCAGGCCGCAAAGGAGATAGGTCTTGAGTTCCCCGATCATCTTATGACCTGGAAGGAATTTAAGAGCATGAGCGAGAAGAGATTTTTGGAGAGCGTTCTGCTTGGAATGGGCTGGAATATTTCCGCCACAGCAAAGAAGCTTAATATGAGCTCACGCCAGATATTCAACAAAATAAAAGAATATAATATTGAAAAACCTGTTATTTGATTTTCTTATCATTTAAATTTTTCTTTAATTACTGATTATTTTATTCTGCCTTTTATTATAATAGCCTTATATTCTTACTCCGGTTTGACATATACAAAACCGAACGTAAGCAATACGATCATAACTGTATAAGGAGAAAAACATGTCAGACATAAAACTTACTCAGCTTGCCGGCGAGTGTGGAGGCTGAGCATCAAAAATAGGTCCCGATACCTTAGCGCAGGTTCTGCGCGATTTACCCGGATTTTCAGATCCGAACCTTCTTGTCGGCTACGATACCGCCGACGATGCAGCTGTATACAAAGTCAATGATGAGGTTGCATTAATACAGACCGTAGATATCTTCCCTCCTAATGTGGATGATCCCTACGAATACGGTCTCATAGCGGCGGCAAATTCTCTCTCCGATGTATGGGCCATGGGAGGAGCCCCGAAGCTTGCCATGAATGTATTTATGTTCCCCGAAACCCTTCCTCCCGAGGATGTCCATAATATACTTCTCGGAGGTTATGACAAGGTCAGGGAGGCCGGAGCTATAGTTGTGGGAGGCCATACTATAAAGGACAATGTTCCGAAATACGGGCTCTGTGTATCCGGCTTTGTTCATCCCGACAGGATACTCAAGAACAACGGCATAAAGCCCGGAGACGCCCTCATCCTTACAAAGCCTATAGGAACAGGTGTCCTCACGAACGCCGACAAGGGTGGTCTTTTAAGCGAAGCTCGCCATAAGGAATTGGTAGACTGCATGTCTCGCCTCAATAAGTACGCTTCCGATACGGTCACCGCAAGTAAGGCAAATGTCCACGCATGTACAGACGTAACCGGGTTTGCCCTTTTAGGCCACAGCTATGAAATGTGTGAGGGAAGCGAGTGCAGCATTTATATAGACTCCTCTTCTGTTCCCTTCTTAAGAGAAGCGAGGAAGTACGCAGCTATGGGTCTCGTTCCCGCAAATGCCTATAAGAACAGGAATCATCTTGCAGGCAAGATAGACATCTCTCCTTCCATATCGGAGGATATATCTGACCTTCTCTTTGATCCTCAGACCTCAGGCGGACTCCTCTATGCGGTTCCTGCGGATGAGGCCTCAGAGCTTATAAAGAGACTTAATGAAACGGTTCCCGAGGCACGTATAATCGGATACGCCGACAGCAAAGCTGAAAAAGAAATATATGTAATTTAAAACAATATGTAGCTTTAGAATAATATGTAATTCAAAATAAAAAAGGACCGCCATGACAGCAATTTAAATCCTGTTTCCGGCAGTCCTTTTCATTATGTATTTTATTATTTTTTATTATGTATTTTATTATGCTTTTTAATTTTTCAATACCTTTAGCCTATATTTATCTTTATAGGGCTCTCGCGATATATGATATCATCTCTTCCGGGGCCGTTTGAGATCATAGTGATAGGGAAGCCTATTTCCTTCTCTATAAACTCGATATAGTTACGGCAGTTCTCAGGGAGGTCCTCATACTTTCTTATTCCCCTTATATCACACTTCCATCCGGGAAGCTTCTCGATAACGGGTTTGGCCTTCTCCAAAAGTCCTGTTGTGGGGAATTCCTTTGTTATCTCTCCGTTTATATCATATGCAACACAAACCGGTATCTCGTCAAGATATCCGAGAACATCCAATACTGTGAATGCCACATCTGTGGTTCCCTGAAGTCTGCATCCGTACTTTGAGGCTACGCAGTCATACCAGCCCACACGTCTGGGACGTCCTGTAGTAGCGCCGTACTCTCCGCCGTCTCCGCCTCGTCTCCTAAGCTCCTCAGCCTCGTCTCCGAATATCTCCGATACGAATTCTCCGGCGCCTACGGCACTTGAGTATGCCTTGTTTACTGTTATTATCTTCTTAATGGCATAGGGAGGCACTCCTGCTCCGATAGCTCCGTATGAAGCCAATGTGGATGAGGAAGTAACCATGGGATAAATTCCGTGGTCGGGATCCTTGAGAGTTCCGAGCTGGCCCTCCAGAAGGATCTCCTTACCCTCCTTAAGGGCGTTCCAAAGATAGAGAGAAGTATCGCACACATAGGGCTCAACCATCTTTTTATATTCCATCATCTCTTTATAAAGCTCCTCAGGATCGAGAAGAGGTTTCTTGTAGAGATACTCCAAAAGTACATTCTTTGTTGCGCAGACAGATTCAAGCTTTGCCTTTAAAGCGTCATCATCAAAGAGCTCATGAACCTGAAAACCGATCTTCGCATACTTGTCGGAATAAAAGGGAGCTATACCTGATTTGGTGGAACCAAAAGACTTCCCTCCCAGTCTCTCCTCCTCATACTTGTCAAAAAGTATATGGTAAGGCATCACCATCTGCGCCCTGTCAGATATAAGTATCTTGGGCATGGGCACACCCTTTTCAATAATGCTGTTAAGCTCCTTAAAAAGGACCGGTATATTTAATGCCACTCCGTTTCCTATAACGCTTGTAGTATGGCTGTAGAAAACGCCTGAGGGCAGCGTATGAAGTGCGAACTTACCGTAATTGTTTACGATAGTATGTCCCGCATTGGCTCCACCCTGAAAGCGCACTATAATATCCGCTTCCTTAGCCAGCATATCGGTGATCTTTCCCTTACCTTCATCACCCCAGTTTGCTCCTACTATTGCTTTAATCACTTGAATTTTCCTCCTGTTGATTATATCCGGGCCTCTCAGCCAATAGAATATAATATCACACTTCTAAGCCTCTCTGCAATATGAAAGAAGTCCTGTAAGGAAATTCCTTATCCTTACATTTCCGTGCTTTTCAGATCTGCCTCTTATATAGTTCATCTCCTTGCGTATCTGCTCAAAGTTGTAGAGCCTTCCCGAGTACTCGTTGAATACAGGATCCGCATAGTCCTCAAGCCCCTTGTTTGCAAGATTCACCATTCCGGAAAATGCCGCTCTCCTTATACGCTGCTCCACACTCTTGGGATTTCTGTGAAGCCTTCCGCAGAGATCGTTTAAGGTGGAGTCGGATACATCCATGTCATTATCCATAAGGTACTCTATTATGGATATGATGTCCTTACTTCCGGACTCCCCGGAAATGCCTATTCCCTGAAGGATCCCTCTCAGGCGCTGCATATACGCCTTTCCTGTCCTGGACTTTGCCTGAGTATCTGATACGGCAGCCGATGAAGGTATGTTGTCGTTTGAAAAGAGATCCTGCGCCTTTGCTATAAGCTTTTTCATTGTCCTTCCGGCCTCAACATTTTTGAGCACGCTCTCTATCTCTATGCTGTTTACCGGCTTGTGCACATAGAACTCTATTCCGCTCTCATATGCTTTGGAAACCATTTCCTTATTGTCCACCTGCGAAAGCATTATCACAGATACATCAGGGGATATCTTCTTTATTTTTTCCGCGAAGGTTATGCCGTCAAGCTCAGGCATCAAAAGGTCCGCGATAACTATATCAGGCTTTAAAAGAGGTACATCCTCAAGCGCATCTCTGCCGTTATCGGACATTCCGCATATCTCTCCCAGCTGTCTCTCCGATATTATCTGTTTCAGTATGCTGCAAATATTTTTATCATCATCAACTATATATATCTTCACGACTGTACCTCCATCTCGTCCCTTGGTATTTTGATAACGAATCTCGTCCTTCCCTTGACCGAGGATACGCTTATTTCTCCATTGAATTCCTTTTCAATTATATTCTTAACTATGAGAAGCCCAAGGCCTCTCCCTACAACTCCGGTCTCATAATTTATCTTGGTGGAATATCCCGCGTTGAAAATATCCCCTATCCTGTCTTCGGGTATCTCCTTGCCGTCGTTCTCAACTGTCATGATATATTTACCGTCAGATTCCTCGATATTGATATCTATATGCAGACTGTTATTTTCCGCCGCCTCAACAGCATTTGTAAATAAATTATTAAATACAGACATCAGATAATAATACTTATGAGTAAACAGATTGTCGGGACAATCGACCCTCTTTTCGAGCTTTACACCCTCCTCATCGGCATAGTCCTGAGCCCTCTTCAGCAATAGCGATATTATCTCTGATATGTACATTCCTTCTCTGTCGATATTACTCTCAAGAGAATTGCTCACACCCCTCAATACGGAGCTGTATATCTTCTTTATTTCATGGACATTTGTGGCCAGACTCAAAGCCTGTTCGGAAAGCCTGTTGGACTCCTTTTTAAGCTCATCATAGAGCTTGTAGGCATTGCTCATGGTATTTTCCACCATATCCATATTTTCTTTCATGCAGACAGTCTCACCGGAAAGCTCCGTCACTGTCATAAGCAATTTTTTGTATATCTTTATATCCTCATGCTTCAAAAGCATGATCTCATATCCCTTTATAAGCCTTACAAAAAGAAGTACTATAAAGGCTCTTATAACCGCTACGCAAACAATGCCTGCTTGGTTTTCTATCGTCAGGGAGGCAAAGCCCTCTCTCAGGAGGAGCTCGACCAGATTAGACAGATAGTCTATCAGCGCCAGCATGGGAAGCTCGTAGTTTTTGGTGAAATTCCTGCTGTCTTTCTCATAGTAAAAATAGAGAAACACCCCATAAACTATGTAGAAAAATGCCTCAGGCAAATATGCACTTATAAAGTTGGCCGCCTCACCTGTGAGAGCCACGGAAGTAAATGCTCTGGATGCAGCTACACCAAGACCCGATACTATTGATACGGGAATAAGGGGAAAATCCTTTGCGATAGTGAGAAATACAGGAAGTAGAAGTATCCCCATTGAGACTGTGAAATATTTTGCGAGGATACTCAAGTTGAATTGGGCAAAGGCTACTATTATGACGCTGTACACCAAAACAGGTACAGCATATCCTATACCCTGTTCACTTTTTTCCGTCTTCATACTACCTCCCCAAAAAGTAGAATATTGAAATTGTTAACTTTTTGTTAATATGTTTTATCTTAGCATTGTGCCTGAAAAAATGCAATACAAGTTAACGTAAAATGACTAATTCTTTACATTGTATGTATAAAGAAAGCCCCAATATTATATATTTCCTATCATATATAATATTGAGGCTCCTCTCAAATTTTCTTTAAAGCTCCCGGGGGGACTCGAACCCCCGACCCACGCATTACGAATGCGTTGCTCTACCAACTGAGCCACGGAAGCTTTTCAAAAAATAAAGCTCATGATTTTACATGAGCTCTTTAGTGACCTTGCCGGGAATCGAACCCGGGCCTTCGCCGTGAGAGGGCGACGTCTTGACCGCTTGACTACAAGGCCTTATCAATATTCATTCTTGTTGACTGCTCAGGTATAATATCATATAAATATCAGTTTGGCAAGTACTTTTTTATTTTCTTTTGCAGAGTTTTCTGCAGTGACCTTGCCGGGAATCGAACCCGGGCCTTCGCCGTGAGAGGGCGACGTCTTGACCGCTTGACTACAAGGCCATATGAGTCGAGGCGACGTGATTCGAACACGCGACCTCTGCGTCCCGAACGCAGCGCTCTACCGGGCTGAGCCACGCCTCGACTTACTCCGCTGAGTCACGCTCAGCTGTCGGTCTCAAAACACAAGGCATAGTATAATAAAAATGCCTCGACTTGTCAATTATTTTTTTGCTTTATATATAATTTTTTTCTCTTTGTAAAAATAAATATTTTTCTTTTATGAACTTTTTTACAGGTGTTATCTTGTCAAATGAGGTATAGCGTCCTCTATAAGATAGTAATCTATAAGCTTGAAATCATTGTCTGTCTGATCTCTGTACCAAGCTGTAGCACCCTTCTCTCCCTCAAATTTTCTGTAGCTCTCAAGAGCCTCCTCTATCATCATGATGTCGTCTGTATTATCATCATTTCCCTTAGGCATCACTATTATAGAGCGAAAAGGTGTCTGATTGGGCTTTATACTTGAGGCCATAGGGTGTGTCACCAGCTTGTAATCCTTGTAAATATAGTCTCTCGCCTTGATAAGGACATCCTTGTGAGTTTCCACTGTCTCCAGCTTGATCTTTCCCTTGAATGCATCCTCCACCACACTGTTATTGGTGATAAGGATGAGCTTGTTTATATCTGTCATATCTCCTCCCAAAAACATAACTTCGGTTTTATGGCTATAATACACCAAAATCCGAAGTTATGCAAAGAAAATATATAAAATGTCCGAAAAAGAATTCGCACGGACCTGTCTATGCGAAAAATTTGTCCTTATATCCCATTATAAGTATGAAAAGGACGATCGCGGGTATTATCCATGTCACATAGAATCTTGCAATCTTGCCCGTAGGGAATTTTATTCCCTTTCCGGTATTTGCCTCCTCAATAAAGTTGTCCCAGCCCCAGCCGAATTTTCTCGTGCTGAAAAAAAGATATATCATTGAGCCTATGGGAAGGATGTTGTTGCTGACTATAAAGTCCTCAAGATCAAGTATGGTCGAGCCCTCTCCGAATGGTGCAAAGCCTGAGAGAAGGTTAAAGCCAAGCACACAGGGGAAGGAAAGCAATGCTATCACTATCCCGTTTACAAGTATCGCCTTCTTTATGGAACAGCCTGTAAGGTCTGTGGCAAAGGCTATTATGTTCTGGAATACGGCTATTACCGTTGTGAGGGCGGCAAAGCTCATAAACAGAAAGAACATTGAGCCCCAAAGCCTTCCGAAGGGCATGTGCGTGAATACATTGGGAAGGGTCACAAATATAAGGCTCGGCCCCTGACCTGTCTGTCCGCCGTTATATGCAAAGCATGCGGGGAATATGATAAGTCCCGCTGTAAAGGCCACAAAAGTGTCCAGTACAAGTACATTTATTCCTTCTCCGGCAAGCTTTCTCTCCTTGCCTATGTATGAGCCGAAAATAGCCATTGCTCCTATTCCTATGCTAAGAGTAAAAAATGACTGTCCGAGAGCCGCATAGAGGGCGTTGAATACTCCTGCCTCCTGCATTCTTGAGAAGTCGGGCTTTAAATAGAAATCAAGCCCTGCCTTTCCTCCTGGAAGCATTATTGAGTTTATTGCCATTATTATCATAAGGATGATAAGGCATACCATCATTTTCTGCGATACGCTCTCAACACCCTTTTGAAGTCCCTTTGCACATACAAGGAAGCACAAAACAACCGTCAAGAGCATAAAAACCGACATTATAACAGGATCCGAAAGCATGGAGTTAAATTCTCCGGATACAGCCTCGGCGCTCATACCGGAGGCGAAGTCACCCTTTATAAATTTTATAAAGTAATTGATGAGCCAGCCTGATACTGTGGTGTAGAACATCATGAGGATGTAGTCTCCCGCCATATGGAACCATTTTATATAGTGCCATTTGGTTCCTTTGGGTTCAAGCACCTCATATGACAAGGCCACCGATTTCCTTGATGCCCTGCCGTTTGAAAATTCCATTACCATTATCGGAAGTCCGAATACCACAAGAAATACCAGGTAGACGAGTACAAAGGCCGCTCCGCCGTACTGTCCCACTATATACGGAAATCTCCAGACGTTTCCGAGTCCGATGGCGCATCCCGCGGAGATCAGGATAAATCCTATGCGGGATGCAAAAGTTTCTCTTTTGTTTTCCATAGTTCATTCCCCTACTGTAAAATTTTTCAGTACTATTTTAAGTTTAACAGGAAATAAGTCAATACCGACCTTCGGGGTACGTTTTAAAACATATGGAAAAGAGGATATATGCTTTGTGCTGTATAACTTAAAGTTATTGTTGTTATTCTGCTTCCACTGCGTCAGACTGTGTTGACACCTCCTCTGTATACTCTGATGCATCAACTCCGAAGCTGTCCGCAAACGAAGAATCTACAGTATATACATTGCTGTCTCCCTCGATGCAGAGGTAGTAATCATAAGTCATAGCATTAAGCTCTCCGAGCTTTATTGTTTTTTTGCTTCCGTCATTGAGCTCAAGGCTTATAGTAAGCGAGGGTTCGGACAGTCCGTATACCGAAATATCCTTCACAGAGCTTATAACATCATTACTCTTTATATCGCAGGCCGTGTCAAGAGCAGTATCAAGCTTTATGGTATTTACCTCCTTATCAGGCTCCTCATCACAGCTCCATTCTTCTCCCGCCTTTGTAAAGGAAAGTCCCTCTCCGTCGGAATTTCTCCATTCTATCTTTGTAAGCTCATCCTTTGATACATATAGAGCCGTCACTGCTCCTCCTTCGCTGTCTTCGGCAAAGTCCATGCTTCTTATGACCGCATAGCATGCGGCGGAGAGGATAAGTATTGCAAGAAGCACTATCATCTGAAGCTGTCTTTTTCCTGTTTTCTTTGCCATATCTACCTTTTCCTCCTCTTATACATTATCACAAAGCCCGAAGCCAATAGAAGCACAGGGATAAGGACTGTAAGGAATACCGTTATCTCAAACCTTGTTCCCTGGCTTACCATAAGATAATCTCCGGAAAGATTTTTTACGGGTATCGATATATTGCTCTCGCTGTCTGTAAAGCTTGACGCTGCATTTGAGAAGAGCCTCAAGTTTCCTCCTGTGGTCATGGCATTTATCTCATCGGTAAATACACTCTCGCAGGCATAAAGTATAAGCTCCGCCTCTGTATCCTCCTTTACAGAATGTATTGCTGTGTTGAAGCTTCCTTCCTTTATCTCATTTCCCTCACTGTCTGCAAGCACCGACGAATCACCGGTCTTTACAAGAGCTGTCACCTCAGTGTTCTCGCTGCTCTCATTCTCGGCTATGCTCTGGGCCCCCGGCATAAATACATAGCTTTCCCCATATACTCCCTCTGTCAGCTCGTCGTTCATTACATCGGGAAGGAGATAGCTCTCCCTCTGAAAATACTTCGATCTGTCCTTTTCAAGTATCTGCCCATCCTCTATAGAGACTCCGAACTCCTCCAGCACTCTGCTGAAATAAGGCATCTCATTTTCATAACTTCCGCAATATGCCGCCTCTACTATAAGCTTTCCGCCCTTCTTTATGTATGCGTCAAGCTTTGAGGCTTCATCCTCCGTAAGATCTGTGTGCGCCGCCGCTATATATATAGCCTTGGCGTCATCAGGCACTGAATCCACAGTCAAAAGATTAAGCTCCTCCGTCTCTATATTCGCCTTTGTAAGTGCCTCTGAAAACTCCTTTCCGAGGCTTCTCTCCCCATGGCCTGTGAGAAGATATATCCTGTCGAGGCTGTCCCTTGTCACATAGTCTATAGCCGATATCAGCTGACCCTCTCCGTCGTAGCCTTCGGCAGTCTGCTGAAATGTGCTGTAGTCAAAGGAGGTAGTGTAGCAGTCGGAAAAATCTATAACTCTGTATTTATCGCCACAGGTAATTATAAGGCTGTTGAAAGATATATTTCCGTCGGTATAGTCCTTGTAAAAATCAGGGTACTCCACAGGGTCCCTGTACTCCACAGTTATATGAGAGGAGGCTTCCTGCATCTTGTCAAGTGTATTTCCGAGAAGCGTATCCTCATCATCCTCGGAATTAAGAACATATATCACGATATCCTTGTCAAGGCTTTTAAGGACTGATTCAGATGCATCTGTAAGGCTGTAAAGCCTGTTTGAGGTCATATCCATCTGAGTGTATCTGTCGGGAAGGGCTGCAAAGGAAAGGTTGACAAACACCACCGCCGCCACAGCCGTTATGGTCATTCCTATGCTGTAGGCTCCCGGCGCGATACCCTTTCGCGATACTGTATAGCTTCTCTTCCTTATCATCTGTACAGTCAGAAAAAGGCATACATATATGACCGACAGGAAGTATACCAATGAGCTCAGATCGAATATACCTCCGCTCATTTTACTGAAATTGCCTGTAATATTAAATATCTCAAGAAACGCCGTAAAAAGATTCCCCTCAGAGGATATCATATATGCGATTCCGTCCACCTGATATGTTACAAATAGAACAGCTATGGTAAGTATGGCAGACACCACAAGGCTCTCCGTAAGTGAAGAGATAAAAAGTCCTATGGCTATGCAGGCCGCTCCCAGGAGAAAGAAACCCGCAAGTGAGCAATAGCTCTCTGTCACAGCCGCTGTACCAAATGCGGACATTATTAAAGGAAAGCATGAAAATATCACTACAGGTATTATAAACACTGTCAGCATGGCAAGATATTTTGCACAGGCTATGCGCCATACCGATACGGACGAAGTAAGTATCAACTGGTCCGTCTTTTGCTTTCTCTCCTCCGATATTGCCTTCATGGTCAAAACAGGTATAGAGAAAATGAACATAAATATAACACTGTTTAAGGTGTATGAGAGATCAGGCTCTCCGAAGGTAAGGTTCATAGAAACAAAATAGAGCCCTGTAATAAAAATATTTACGGCAAGAAACACCCAGCCTGTCATAGTGCAGAAGTATGATTTAAGCTCTCTCTTGTAAATCGCTGTCATAAGCTCACCTCCTGAGTATCTGTAAGCTCAAGGAATATATCCTCAAGGGTCTTTTCATTTTTTATGAGACTGTAAACAGGTATATTTCGCTCCGCAAGTCTGATAGAGAGTCTGTCCCTTATCTCCTCTCCCTCCTTGACCTTTATCGAGAAGCTTATAAGCTCCGGTTCATTCTCAGAGCCTACTTCCCTGTCACCGGACTCTTCTCCCTTAAGCGAGTTGCCTGTACTCTCAAAGGAAATGACCTCATCCATATCCGAGAGTATATCAGACACGATCTCTCCGTCTCCCTTTACAGTAAGCTCAAGTTCTCCCTCGGACTGCATCATCATCTCAAGCTCCTCGGGAGTTCCCTGTGCCACAAGACTACCCTTTGAAAGGATCAATATCTTGTCACAGACAGCGCTCACCTCTGAAAGTATGTGTGAGCTCAATATCACCGTATGCTTGCCCTTAAGGGAGCGTATGAGGTCTCTTATCTCTATTATCTGCTTGGGGTCAAGACCTACAGTGGGCTCATCAAGTATGATTATATCAGGGAAAGATATCATGGCCTGAGCCATTCCCACTCTCTGCCTGTATCCCTTTGAAAGGCTTCTTATGAGCTTGTCCTTCACCTCCTTAAGCTCGACCATATCCATTATGTCTGAAATCTGCTTTGACCTGTCCTTTTTGTCAACCTTCTTAAGCTCCGCCACAAAACTCATATATTCCATTACTGTCATTTCAGGATATAGTGGCGGCGTCTCGGGAAGGTAGCCTATACAGCTCTTTGCCTCCTCGGGCTCCTTTAAAATATCGTGGCCGTCCACAGTCACCGTGCCTGATGTAGCCGAGAGATATCCTGTTATTATATTCATTGTAGTGGATTTTCCGGCACCGTTAGGGCCCAGGAAACCGTAGATGAGCCCGTCTTCGATCTTTAAATTCAGATCCTTTATGGCATAGCTCGACCCGTATTTCTTTGAAAGTCCGCTGATCTCTATCATACAAAAAAGCCTCCTGTTCTCTCATAATTCTGAAGTCAATATACTTTAACCTTAAATTATGAAGAAAATCAGGAGACTTTGTGATAATTCTGTGTCCTGTTATATTTATCTCTGTCCCTTATCAAAAGGCTTTCCTTCAGCCTTGGGAGCCTGTGAGTTCTTTGAAGTGAAGATAAGAACTATTAGCGTCACTATGTAAGGGAACATCTTGTAAAAATAGCTGGGGATGCCGACTCCCGCAAGGAAGGGTATTCCTGAGTATGAAGCTGATATAGCCTTCATAACTCCGAAGAAGAAGGATGCGCCCAGTATCTTTATAGGATGCCACTGACCGAATATCAAAACAGCTATAGCAAGGAATCCGTATCCTGCAACGTCGGCGTTAAAGTTTACCGATGTAGGTACTACGAATACAAGACCTCCCAGTCCGCCGAGAGCACCTGAGATGAGAGTACCCGCGTACTGCATCTTGTAGACATTGATTCCCGCAGCGTCAGCCGCATGGGGATTTTCTCCGCATGAACGAAGCCTGAGTCCGAATCTTGTCCTGTAGAGTACTATTGTTGATACCACAAGTATTGCCACTCCGAGATAAGTGGTTATATAGGCTCCCTGGAAGAACATGGGGCCGATAACAGGGATATCCTTTAATACAGGCACATCCAAACGGAAGGTGTTTGTAAACTGTACCTGCTGAACTCCCTGAATAACACGAGCCACAAATATGGCAAATGCAGGTGCAAACATGTTTAAGGCCGTACCTGATATAGTCTGGTCAGCCTTCATATTTATGGACGCATAAGCGTGGAAAAGGCTGAATACCATTCCCGTAACGACAGATATAACTATAGCTATCATAAGCTGCAGCTGGCCTGACATCGTATTTCCGGTAAGGTTAAGGAAAAGTATTCCTGTGAAGGCACCCATTATCATGATACCTTCCATCGCTATATTTATGATTCCGCTTCGCTCCGCGAACATAGCTCCGAGAGCTACTATGAGTAGAGGAATACTGAAATATATAGTCTGCTGAACAATGAATATCAAGGATTGCATTACCTTTCACCTCCTTTTTCGGAAGCTGAGGACTCACCGGGCTCCTTCATCTCTTTCTTCTTTGAAAACTTATCTATCATGATCTTAACAAAGAGCGCAAAGGCCGAGAAGTAAATGATTACCGCTACTATTATGTCGATTATCTCTGTGGAGAACTGGAAGAGCTGAAGATAAAAGCCTCCCGCTGTCAGGTAAGCTATAAATATTCCCGCCAAAAATACTCCCACAGGATGTGAAAGTCCCAAAAGTGCTACTGCTATACCTGTAAAGCCCTCCTGTGCAATGGCGTCCTTTACAGTGATGTGGGCTCCTGAGCCTGCAAGCATTACTATAGCGCCCGCAAGTCCTGATATAGCGCCGGCGATCACCATTGCCATCATAATGTTCTTCTTCTCATTTATTCCGGCATACTTTGATGCAAATCTGTTAAATCCGCAGGCTTGAAGCTCGTAGCCGAATTTTGTCTTATAGAGGAGTACCCATATTATTATTACAGCAAGTATGGCAACTATAAATCCGGCATTCAAGGATGATCCCTCGAATATCTTATCGAAGCCCGCCTTGGGGAGGTTTGCCGTAACAGCCACGTTCTTTGACTCATTTCTTAAGGTGTTGAAAAGAGCCGGCGTGGACTTTACCACCCAGTTTGAGAGGTACATTCCTATATAGTTCATCATGATAGAGGCTATTACCTCGTTCACATTGAAATAGGCCTTGAGGATTCCGGGAACAGCTCCCCATACGGCACCCATTGCCATACCGCCTGCGAGAGCGACAACCCAGTGAATGGGGCCGAGTCCCTCTCCAAGTATACCTATGGCAACCGCTCCGAGGCTTCCCACCATGTACTGTCCGGGAGCGCCGATATTAAAGAGACCTGTCTTAAATGCAAAGCCTACTGAAAGTCCCGTAAGTATGATAGGTGTGGCATAGTAGAAGATCTGTCCGACGCCCCTGGCACCATGAGTAAAGGATCCTGTAAGTATGGTCAAAAAGCCCGGCAGTGCCTGAGCGGGGTTACAGATGAAGAGTATTACAAGTCCAACCAAAAGTCCTATTATAATAGCAAAAACTGATGAGAGAAAACCGATATTCGACTTTTTGGGTTTTGATGATTTGGTATTGCCCATTAGTTTTCACCGCCTTTCTTTACCGCCATAACGCCTGAGGGAGCATCCTCGCCCTCACCTATTACAGCCTGTCTCTTTGAGCCTGACATGTAAAGTCCTATCTCCTGATTTGATACCTTGTCGGGGTCAAGCTCAGCAACGATCTTTCCCTCGTAAATGACAAGTATCCTGTCCGCGAGATTTCTTACCTCGTCAAGCTCAAGGGATACAAGAAGGATAGCCTTTCCGGCATCTCTCTCCTTTACCAGCTCCTTGTGTATATACTCTATAGCTCCGACATCAAGTCCTCTTGTGGGCTGAACCGCAAGAAGTATATCATGGGGACGGGTATTTTCTCTCGCAACGATAACCTTCTGCTGGTTTCCTCCGGACATGGATCTTGTGATAGTGGCCGATCCCTCTCCCGAACGGATATCGTAATTCTTTATGAGCTCGTCGCTGTACTTGTAGATAGCGTCCATGTTGAGGAATATGCCATTGGAGAACTGCGGCTCAAAGTACTGCTGAAGCACAGCATTATATGCCAGGTTATAGTCAAGGACAAGACCGTATTTCTGACGGTCCTCAGGTATGTGAGAGAGTCCGTGAGTATTCTTATATCTTATGGACTTCTTTGTCATATCCTCGCCGTTTATGGATATCCTTCCGTTGTGCATAGGGCCTATGCCGCTGATGGCTGATATGAGCTCCGACTGTCCGTTTCCGTCGATTCCCGCGATACATACTATCTCACCGGCTCTTACCTTAAAGCTGACATTGTCCACAACATTTTTCTTGTGTCCCTTAAGTCCCGCAGCTACAGTAAGATCGTCGACCTCAAGGATGGTCTTTCCGGGGTTGGCGGGCTTTTTCTCGATAGTAAGCTCCACCTTTCTTCCTACCATCATCTCACTCATCTCTTCCTTTGAGGTAGAAGCGACATCGATGGTTCCTATGTACTTTCCTCTTCTGAGTACGGCACATCTGTCCGCAACCGCCTTTATCTCGTTGAGCTTGTGAGTGATGAAAAGTATGGACTTGCCCTCTTTTATGAGGTTCTTCATAATGAGCATGAGCTCATCTATCTCCTGAGGCGTAAGCACTGCGGTAGGCTCGTCAAAGATCATTATCTCATTGTCGCGGTAGAGCATCTTAAGTATCTCCACCCTCTGCTGCTGGCCTACAGTGATATCCTCGATCTTTGCATCGGGATCTATCCTGAGATTATATCTCTCGGAAAGCTCAAGGACCTTCTTTCTGGCATCGTCCATCTTTAGAAGTCCGCCTTTCGTGGTCTCCATTCCAAGTACAATGTTTTGAAGCACGGTAAAGTTATCTACCAGCTTAAAGTGCTGATGCACCATTCCTATGCCGAGAGCATTCGCATCCAGAGGCCCGTTTATCTTTACCTCCTTGCCTCTGACCTTAATGATTCCTTTTTCAGGCTGATACAGTCCGAAAAGAACGCTCATCAGAGTGGATTTACCGGCACCGTTTTCACCCAAAAGGGCTAAGATCTCCCCTTGTCTGAGCCTAATAGTGACATCATCGTTTGCGATGATACCCGGGAAAACCTTGGTGATGTTAAGCATCTCAACAACATAATTATCATCTTTTTTTGTTTCAGTTGTCTGCTTGATGTTTTCCATTCAGTCTCTCCTCTCTCTACAGATTATCCCTAAGTATATATCCCTATACCGGAAAAAGGGCATAATACCACACGGAATATTTAAACACATTATACACAGTCATCATAAAAATTACAATCAAAAACAGAGCCTCGGGTGTGTGCCCAAAGCCCTGCTTTTAAATTTCTTAATACATGATTTTATAAAAAGTTCCCTTTTAAAAGGATTACTCTACGTATGTAACCTTTACGTTTGTAAGGTTTGTAAGATCCTTGGTGGGATCAATGTTACCCTCTGAGAAAGATGTGAGCTCAACCTCTCCTGAAGCAAGCTTTGCGAATACTTCATCGTACTGCTCCTGAGTGAAGTTCTCAAACTTTGAGGTCTCCATAGGAAGTCCTACGCCGTTGTTTGCAGCTGTAAAGGTCGTTGTCTCACCGCCGGGGAAGTTCCCCTCATAGTAGGCCTTGATTCCGTCATAAACAGAATTTGAAAGCATCTTCATAGCTGAAGTGATAACTGTCTCTGACTCGCCTGACTGGTCAACGTCAACACCGATTACCTTGCCCTGAGGATTTGCAGCCTCGGCAGCTGTCATAGCTGAGTTTCCTACTGCTCCTCCACAGCTGAAGATAACCTCTGTTCCATTCTGGTACCAAGAAGCGGCCATAGCCTGTGCCTCGGGTGTAGCTGCGAACTGTCCTGTGTAGTTGTACATGATCTCTACATTCTTTCCGTCCTCTTCAGCAGCAGCCTCTGCTCCCTGAATGTATCCGTAACCGAACTTAACAACTGCGGGAACAGCCATTCCGCCGAGAAATCCGAGCTTTGTCATGCCGTCCTTAACTGCAGCATATCCTGCAAGATATCCTGCCTGATCCTCCTGATAAAGGATGGGCATTACCTTATCTGATGTCTTGTAGTCTGAAGAATCAGCGTTGTGGGGCTCACCGTCAAGAAGAATGAAGTATGTGTCAGGATACATATCCTGAGCAAGGTATACAGGCTCCTCGAAAAGGTATCCGGGGCAAACGACAAGCTTTGCTCCGCCCTCTACAGCAAGACCGATGGTCTCGAGGTAAGAGTCTGTGGTTCCCTCCTGAGGCTGATAGTACTTGTGTGAAATACCGTTCTCCTCAGCGTACTTTACAAGGCCCTCCCAAGCTCCCTGGTTGAAAGCCTTATCATCGATGGTTCCGAGGTCTGTTACGAGAGCGAGCTCGTACTTTCCGTCCTCAGACTCAGACTGAGTCTTAACTCCTGTTGAAGCCTCTTCTCCTGCTGCCTCAGTCTCACCTGCAGCTGCTGTGGTAGCATCTGTTGATGAGCTTGAGCAAGCGGCAAGTGATGTTACAGACATAGCTGCAACAAGCGCCAATGCCAAAAATCTCTTTTTCATTTTTTCTCCTCCTGATTTTTTTATAGTAAATCCCTTTTAGGGAAAACTATCCGGAATAAAGCAGATAATATATTATCTCTGCTCCGCCTGATCCTCTGCTATGATCCTCTTCATAGCATCAATAGCCACTCTTATAACTCTGTCCTCAAGGTCGTCAAGGGGCTTTGAATTTCCCTGTCCCTCATAGTCCTTGCAGTCTGTGGCGCTGACCATTACGCTTCCTGTCCTTATGCCCAGAGAAGCTCCTACAAGAAACATGGATGCACATTCCATACTTGTGTTTGTGGCACCGCCTGCCACGTAGGAATTCCATCTGTTTATGAGCTCATAGCCTATTGGCTTTGTCTCAGGCGCTGTCTGTGTATAGAAGGACTCCTTTGTTATGGTTATCCCCACATTGTAGGGAAGTCCCGAATCCTTAGCCGCATCAACGATATTTCTCAATACCTGCCAGTCAGGTACAGCGGGAAACTCTATGGGTAGATAATGAAGTCCCAATCCCTCCATACGCACGGCTCCGTTTATTACGCATATATCGCCCTTTCTTACCTTGGGGGATACTGAGGCACAACTTCCGACTCTCATCATAGTATCGGCTCCGCACTCATAAAGCTCCTCCATAGCTATGCCTGTAGAGGGCCCGCCTATTCCTGTAGAGGTAACCGCTACCGGAACACCCGAAAGCTTTCCGGTCCAGGTCCTGAACTCTCTGTGGAAGGCGATCTCCTTCGGCTCGTCAAAGTATTTTGCTATCTTCTCTGTTCTCTCGGGGCTTCCGGGGAGGAATACATATCTTCCTATGTCTCCCTTGGAAAGTCCCGTATGAAGCATTATCTTCTTTTCCATTTTGATAAACTCCTGTTGTCTTACTCGGACATAATCATAACATTTCTTCTTATTAATGACAATATGACTCAAAAAAATTAAGCAAACATTAATATCAGGTAAAGCATAAGTTAAAACAAAAACTCTAAGCAAAATCGAATATCGAGAGCTGATTCGTCTCGGGGATAGTTCCCAAAAGTCCCAGCTGCTTCATGAGATCCGCTGAAGTCTTATTTACCTTTGTCCTTTGAAGGAAGTCCTCCATACTTATAAAGGGGCCGTCCTTTGCGGCGTTTTCTATGGCCTCCGCCGCCTTTTCACCGAGGCCTGCTATAGAGTTTAATGAAGGCATTATCTTCCTGTCTTCAGTAATTATATACTTCTTCGCCTTTGCCTTATATATGTCTATAGGAGCAAACTCAAAGCCCCTTGCAAGCATTTCCTCAACTATACGCATATCTCTTAAGAGAGCCTTGTCATTTGCCGAGGCATCAAACTGAGTGGTCATGTACTCCCTGTGCTTTTTGAGATTGTATCTCAACTTTTCAAGGTTTACACACATCTTCTCATAGTCAAAGCCGTCCGCCTTTACGGTGTAGTAGGCGGCATAGTATTCCAGCGGATAATGTATCTTATAGTAGGCTATTCTCGATGACATAACCACATATGCCGCGGCGTGGGCCTTGGGGAACATGTATTTTATGGTATCACAAGACCATATATACCAGTCAGGGACTCCGTGCTCCGTCATGAGCTTACAGTAATCGCTGTGCTTGGGATTTTTGGGAAATTTTCCCTTTCTCACAAGCTCCATGATGCTGAAGGCGTCTCCCGGATCAAGTCCCTTCTGTATCAGATATATCATGATATCGTCTCTGGTACAGATGGCGGTCTGAATAGTACATTTCCCTTCGTTTATAAGCTTTTGGGCATTTCCAACCCAAACATCGGTTCCATGGGCAAGTCCCGCTATCCTTACAAGGTCGGATACATATTTGGGCTTTGCATCAAGAAGCATCTGAATAGCAAAATCCGTTCCGAATTCAGGTATCCCTAAAGTACCGCACTTTGTCCCGCCTATGTCATCCGGGCTTATCCCCAGTGCTTCCGTATTTTGGAAAAGTGACATTACCTCGGGCACTCCTATAGGAATGTCCATAGGGTCAAGTCCTGTAAGGTCAAAAAGCATCCTTACCATAGTAGGATCATCCTTTCCCAATATATCCAGCTTAAGCAGGTTGTGGTCTATGGAATGATACTCGAAGTGGGTGGTTATTGGGTTATCCATATCGTTTGCAGGGTGCTGTATCGGGGTAAAGCTGTTTATCTCCTCCCCGTGCGGAAGTACTACTATTCCGCCCGGATGCTGGCCTGTAGTCCTTCTCACGCCTGTACATCCGTTTGCGATCCTCTCGACCTCCGCCCTTCTCATCCTTATATCATTTTCCTCATTGTACTTAAGGACATAGCCGTAGGCGGTCTTGTCCTTTACGGTGCCCACAGTTCCGGCCTTGAAGGTCTGCCCCTTTCCGAAGATGACCTCGGTATATGCGTGGGCCTTTGACTGATAATCTCCGGAGAAGTTAAGGTCTATATCAGGCTCCTTGTCGCCCTTAAAGCCCAGGAAGGTCTCAAAGGGGATATCGTAGCCGTCCTTTATTAACGGGGCTCCGCATACAGGGCATACCTTATCAGGCATATCGCAGCCCGCCATTCCCGCAAAGCTTTTTACCTCCTCGGACTTAAAGTCATTGTAATGGCACTTCGGGCAGTAATAATGAGGTGGCAGAGGATTTACCTCGGATATACCCGCCATGGTTGCTACAAGCGATGAGCCTACAGATCCTCTTGAGCCTACCAGATATCCATGGTCATTGCTGTCCTTTACAAGCTTCTGGGCAATAATGTACATAACGGAATATCCGTTTGAAATTATGGAGTCAAGCTCCTTGTTAAGCCTTACGCTGACCTCCTCCGGCAGATCCTCCCCATACATCTCCATAGCCTTTTTGTTACATATGTCTCTCAAGTCCTGATCTGAGTTGGGGATGACGGGCGGACACTTGTCAGGTCTTACCGGAGATATCCTCTCACACATATTTGAGATGAGCTTCGGATTTTTTATGACGATCTCGTAAGCGGTCTGCCTGTCAAGGTCTGAAAATGCCTCAAGCATCTCGTCCGTAGTCCTCAGATAAAGAGGGGCAAGAGCCTTGTCCTTAACGTACTTGGTCGCCTTATGGTTATATTTTATTACATTTCTGAATATTGCGTCTCCGGGCTCCTTGAAATGCACGTCTCCTGTGGCGACAACAGGCTTTCCGAGCTTTTTTCCTATTTCTATGATCCTCTTGTTTATGGCCTGAATATCCTCACGGCTCCTTACAGTGCTCTTTTCATCCTCAGTAAGATACATATAGTTTTCAGGAGGTTGGACCTCAAGAAAATCATAGAAATCCGCTATCTCCATGGCATCCTCATCCGAGGCTCCTCTCAAGAGCTCGTCATAGAGCTCTCCGTTTATGCATCCGCTTCCTATAAGGAGTCCGTTTCTGAGCTTGCTGAGGAGACTCTTCGGAATCCTTGCCACTGTGTGAAAATAGTCTATATGGGCCGCGCTCACGAGCCTGTAAAGGTTCGTCCTTCCAAGGTCCGACTTTATAAGTATGGTCACATGACTTGGATGGCGCTTTTTGATTATCATATCAGCATTTTCGTCCTCATAGGTGCAAAGTGCGTCAAGGTCGTTTATGCCCATATCTTTAAGCCTGTCACAGAGCCTCAAAAATATACCTGCCGTTGCCTCCGCATCGTCCACGGCTCTGTGGTGATTTTCAAGGGAAACTCCCAGCTCTCTTGCCACAGTGTCAAGCTTAAACCTTTTAAGATTTGTAAGGATCAGCATGGAAAGACCAACTGTATCTATAATAGTAGGGTCGTATTCATAGCCTCTCTCCTTCGCAAAGTGCCCCACAAAGCCTGTATCAAAGCCCGCATTGTGGGCTACTATCACAGCGTCCTCACAAAAATCCATGAACTCGGGAAGTATCTTATCTATATTTCCCTGTCCTCTTACGTCATCGTCCGTAATGCTTGTAAGCTCAGTGATCTTGTAAGGGATAGGCTCCTCGGGATCAACGAACTTTGAAAATCTGTCTGTAATAACTCCGTTTTCTATTTTTACGGCTCCGAACTCAATGATCTTGTTTACAAGAGGAGAAAGTCCCGTCGTCTCTATATCAAATACTACATATTTTCCCGACAAAAGCTGTCCGAAAGGTCTGACTACAGACTTTTTCAGGTCATCGACCATGTCTCCTTCATAGCCGTAAATAAGCTTGAGCTTACTGTCCTTTGAAAGAGAATGTGAAGCTTCGGGAAAGGCCTGTACACTTCCCCTGTCTGTAATGGCAAGACTCTCCCAGCCCCAGGCTTCCGCCATTTTAATATAGTCTGACACATCACCAAGGCCGTCCATATCGCTCATCTTTGTATGAAGGTGAAGCTCTGTCCTTTTTTCTTCAGCATTGTCTGTTCTTTTTTCGAAGCTTATATCCGCCTTTTTTATATTTTTTACTCTTATGTATATTTCCTTTTCGTACATATTGGGGGATTCGAGAGCTCCCGAAATACTTATGCACTTTCCGGGTTTTAAGGCGGCGTTCATGGTGTCCAAAAGCTCACTGTCAACATTTAAAAGCCTGCAGGCAATGCTGTCTGTATTGTCGGTGAGATTGAACTTAAATATGAGCTTGTCATTTTTTGTCTTTCTCGGCTCATCAAGATTAAAGGTAAAGCCTGTGACAATGACATCGCCCATGCCTTCCTCCAGATTCTTTACAGCTATGGGTTCTCCGCTGAAGTCATAGCCGTATATAACATCAGGATTGTCGGATTTTTTATTAGTCTTGGGAGTCCACTTGTTGAAAGCTGTCTTAAAGCTTTTCTGCCCGGGCTTCGGCTCAGGCTTTTGAGCCTCGTTTTTTTTCTGCGGAGGATTTGAAAAAGCGGGGCGAGATGTCTTTTCGCTTTTTGTATCAGCGCCTGAATCACTCCTTCTCAGGCTGCCCGAAAAAATCCTTTGCCTCTCGGCATACTCAGAAACATTTTCAACTGTTACACGGACATGCTTTCCGGGGAACACAGCCTTAAGTATGGCGTCCTCCGCCCTTGAGACGGCGGCTCCGGAGAGTTCATCCTCACACTTTACAAAGACAGTCAGAGAGCCTCTCTGCATGGATGCGGTTATTCTCACCACCTCGGTTTTTTGGAGAAGCTCTCTGATATAATCTTCAGGTATTATCAGGTTGTCGAATACTTCTGTAAATCTGTTGCTCACTTTTACCTATGTACCTCTTGTAGATCTGTATATATGCGATCACTTGTTTCCGATCGTTCTTTAAACTTTTAGTTAACCTTTTGCTCAAGCTCTTCCTTAAGAGAATCCAGCTCCTTCTTAAATTCGCAAAGTAGCCTGTCCTCGGGGACCTTTCTCAGTATCTCGCCCTTCCTTATTATAAGGCCTTCGCCCTTGCCTCCGCATATTCCAAGGTCGGCTTCCCTCGCCTCTCCGGGGCCGTTTACAACGCAACCCATACAGGCCACCTTTATGGAAAGGCCGTCATATTCCTTTCTTGAGACAAGCTCGTTTACCCTCTCGGCAAGTCCTATGAGATCTATCTCCGTCCTTCCGCAGGTGGGGCAGCTCACCACCTCTATTCCGCCTTTTCTAAGGCCAAGCTCTCTGAGTATCAGTTTTGCGGACCTTATCTCCTCCACAGGGTCCCCTGTCAGCGAAACTCTTATAGTATCGCCTATGCCCTGATAAAGTATTATTCCGAGACCTATGGCGGATTTTATATTTCCCACAGTGATTGTACCCGCTTCAGTTATTCCCACATGGAGTGGATGATCTGTCCTGTCTTTTATAAGCTCATGGGCTTTTATACACATAAGCACATCGGAGGACTTTATGCTTATTACAAGATCGTCATAACCCATATCCTCAATAAGCTTTACCTTTCCCAGTGCTGAATCCACAAGCCCCTCAGCTGTCACATGTCCGCCGTATCGGTTTATAATGTCCTTTTCAAGGGATCCTGAGTTTACTCCTACTCTTATGGGCACAGAACGCTCCCTGCAGGCATTGACTACAGCCCTCACCTTTTCCTCCGAGCCTATATTTCCCGGGTTTATCCTTATTTTATCTATTCCGTTTTCAACAGCCCTTACCGCAAGCCTGTAGTCAAAATGTATGTCTCCAACCAATGGGATATGTATCCTCTTTTTTATTTCAGGCACAGCCTCCGCCGCAGCCATATCAGGTATTGCAACTCTTATTATATCGCAGCCTTCTGCCTCAAGCCTGAGTATCTGGTTTACTGTAGCCTCCACATCAGATGTCTTTGTATTGCACATAGACTGTATCAGTATAGGATTGTCCCCTCCTATACGTCTTTCGCCTATCTTTACTTCTCTTGTCCTCATTCTCATCATAAGCTTATCCTCACCTCGAAGCGAACAAAATACTTATATCATTAAATACAATAAATACCATAAGAAGCAGCAGAAGCATAATTCCGGCCATGTGTATCCTTGCCTCTATCTCCCTGTTTACAGGCCTTCTCAATATCATCTCTATGATTATAAAAAACAGCCTTCCTCCGTCAAGTGCGGGTATGGGCAAAAGGTTCATCGCCCCGAGATTTGCCGATATCAAAAGAGACAGCTCAAAAAGTGTAATGAGCGCGGGCATAAGTCCGTAGGATGCAGCTGTGTCAACATTTTCATCTATTGTGGCCACTACCCTCACAGGTCCCGCCAGATCATCCTTTCCTATATCTCCCTTTACAAGCATTATAATGCTTTTTACTGTCGAATCTATATAGTATTCAACTCGATACAGACTGTGCTCAATGAGCTCCGCAGGGCCCTTTACAGGCACATAGCTCTGCCTGAAGACGATACCCATACGATAGCTCTCTGTATTTTCGTCATATAGGGGAGCGAATTCAGCTGTGTTTTCATTTCCGTCACTGTCCTCATACCGCAGCCTTATATTCATACCTTCAGCGAAGTCGGACTCGTGCATAAGCATATAGAGCATTATATCATTATAATCTCTTACCCTGTCGTTTCCGATATATGTGATGGTGTCTCCGGGTTCTATTCCTGTCTCATAGGCGGGAAAGCCTTCCTCGACCTCGACTATGTCGGATTTCTGATATCCGACAGCTCCTATAATTATCATAGCAAGGACAAAGGCCAGTATAAAGTTGAAAAAGGGCCCCGCCGCTATTATAAGGAATCTCTGCCATGCGGGCTTTTTCACAAAACCTGAAGACTCCGGGTAAAGCCTTCCTTCGATCAGAAGTCCTCCATCTCTCTTTTCACCCTCATCCTCAAGCTCCTCATCCACCATCATACATGAGCCGCCGAAGGGCAAGGCTTTCAGAGAGTATCTCGTGTTTCCCTTTACAGCAGATAAAAGCCTCGGACCCATGCCTACAGAAAACTCTATAACGCCGACTCCGAAGGCCTTTGCCATTATGAAATGTCCGAATTCATGTATCAGAACTATGATGCCGAACGCCAGTATGGATACTATCAGACTAATCAAATATTAAACCTGCCTTTTACATAATTTCTCGCCTCTGTCTCGGCCTCAAGGATCTCCTCCAAACAAGGCTCGAACTTCAGGCTATGAGCTTTCATAGCTCCTTTTATTGCTTCTGTAATATCTGTAAAGCCTATTTTCCCCGAAAGGAATAGCGCAACCGCCTCCTCATTTGCCGCGTTGTAGACTGTAGGCATGCTGCCTCCTGTCATTCCCGCCTCGATACCGAGCTTAAGACCTTCAAACACCTCTGTATCAGGCTTCATAAGATTGATACATTTGATAGCGGAGAGGTCCGGCATGGAATCCTCGGAGATGAAAACTCTCCTCGGAGCATAGAGGGCATATTCTATGGGTATCCTCATATCGGGGACCCCGAGCTGAGCCTTTAAAGCCCCGTCTTTAAAAAGCACCATACTGTGGATAATGCTCTCAGGCTGTACAAGTACCTCTATATCCTCATAGTTTACGTCAAAAAGCCAATGGGCCTCCATTACCTCAAGGCCCTTATTGACCATGCTTGCCGAATCTATGGTTATCTTTTTTCCCATGCTCCAGTTGGGATGCTTTAAGGCATCCTCGAGCTTTACATTTTTAAGCATCTCTTTTGTGTAGCCTCTGAAGGGACCGCCTGAAGCCGTAAGTATCAGCTTTGATACAGACTCATGCTCTTCTCCCGCAAGACACTGGAATATAGCGCTGTGCTCGGAGTCAACAGGCAGGAGCCTCACACCCTTTTCCTTTATGAGAGGCATTATGATATGGCCTGCGCACACAAGAGTTTCCTTATTTGCAAGAGCAATGTCCTTTCCCGCATTTATCGCGGCAATAGTAGGCGCTATGCCTATCATGCCGACCACCGCCACTACAGTGAGATCCGCTCCCTCTACAGTTGCAGCCTCGGAAAGCCCTTCGGGGCCTGAAACGACAGTGCAATCTGTGCCCTCAGCTTTAAATATCTCTGAGAGCTCCTCCGCTTTTTTCCTGTCGTAAACACAGACAAGGCGAGGCTTAAATTCCTCCGCCTGCTTTTTCAAAAGCTCAATATTACTATATGCGGCAAGAGCAAGCACCTTGAATTCACTGTCTCTTCTCACTACATCAAGAGTCTGAGTACCTATGGAGCCTGTCGAGCCGAGTATCGATATATATCTCATATTGTCGCCTTTCAAAATCAAACATTTACTATATATGCAATATATTTACCGCAAAGCTTATGGCATAATATATGGCGGGGGCCGTAAAAAGCATTGAATCGAATCTGTCAAGTATGCCGCCATGCCCCGGTATAATCCTTCCGTAGTCCTTTATATTGTGATTTCTCTTTATGGCGGAAGCGGCGAGATCCCCTATCTGAGATATGACAGCTCCCACGCCGCATGCAAACACACATGAAAACATCGGAGACTCTATACCCATATCATCAGAAAAGAAATACGCAAAAAGCGCTCCCAAAAGAGCTGCCCCCAAAACGCCTCCTATTGCCCCCTCCCAAGTCTTTTTAGGGCTCAGGGAAGGGGTCATCTTGTGTCTTCCGAGAAGCATGCCCGCACAGTATGCCGCCGTATCACAGCCCCATGAGCTCAAAAATATAAGCCACACAAGATACTTTCCGTCAGGCAGCTGTCTCGTAAGATATAGATAGCTCATCATGACGGAAACATAGCATACGCCAAAAAAGCCTGCTGTTATCTCCTCTGTTTTATACTCCGGGAAGGTGATAACATAGGCCGCCATAAATACCATCAGGGTCGCGGTTATCATCGCAGCCATATAGCTTCTTCCCTCGAACCATATCAAAAGATAATATACGATAGAGCTCATATAACCTATAGCCGCTATGGATTTGTGATCTATACCCAATGCCCTGTAAAGCTCAAACTGCCCTATAAGAGATATTATAAGGCTTGTAATGAAAAGTGGTATGCCTCCGAGGCCTACCACCAAAACAGCAAGGATCACAAGGATTATTCCGCTTACAAGTCTCTTGCCGAACATCTTATTAAACTCCTCCGAACCTTCTGTTTCTCTTATTATATGCCTTTATTGCGTTTATCAGCTCGGCTTTGTTAAAGTCGGGCCAGTAGAGATCTGTTATATATATCTCCGAGTAGGCAAGCTGCCAAAGCAGGAAATTGCTTAAACGAAGCTCACCCGAAGTCCTTATGAGAAGATCGGGATCGGGCATTCCTGCTGTGTCCAGATATTGAGAAAAATCCTCCTCCGAAAAGCTCTCCGAAATATCTCTTTTGCCTTCCTTCACATCATCGCAAAGTGCTATGGCCGCTCTCCTTATCTCGTCTCTGCCTCCGTAGTTTACGGCTATGACAAAGGTGAGGCCTGTAGCCTCGCAGGTCTCCCTCTCAAGGCGGTTTATTCCCTCTATTATATCCTTGGGAAATCTTCGCCTGTCTCCTATCATCTTAACTCGCACATTGTTTTTCGTTGCGACATCCAAAAGCCTGACCATGTAATAGCGAAAGAGCTGCATAAGAGCCCCTACCTCCTCCTCGGAACGCTTCCAGTTCTCGGTGGAGAAGGCATAAACAGTGAGATATTTAAGTCCTATCCTTGCGGCGTCCTCAACTGTCCTTTCAACAACAGTACATCCCTGTCTGTGGCCGAAGGTCCTGGGAAGGCCGCGTTTTTTCGCCCAGCGGCCGTTCCCGTCCATTATTATCGCTACATGCTCAGGTATTATCAAATCCCTTAACTCTGTATTTTCTTCCATTACACACCTTTAGACTGTCATGATATCCTTTGACTTGTTCTCTACAACAATATCTATGTCCTTGATCATCTTGTCAGTGAGCTTCTGAATATCCTTATCAGCCTGCTTTACATCATCCTCTGTCATGTCGCCGTTCTTTTCCATCTTCTTGACAGCGTCATTGGCATCTCTTCTGATGTTCCTTATGGCCACCTTGGCCTCCTCACCTGTCTTCTTTACCTGCTTTGCAAGTTCCTTACGTCTGTCCTCTGTAAGCTCGGGGAATACAAGACGCACACAGGTTCCGTCGTTTGTGGGGTTGATGCCTATATCAGACATATTTATAGCCTTCTCTATCTCCTTTATAAGGCTCTTCTCCCAAGGCTGAATGAGGATAACTCTGGCCTCGGGAACCGAAATATTTCCTACCTGCTGCATGGGGGTGGGAGTTCCGTAATAATCAACCTTTATCTTATCCAATACATGAGGGTTTGCTCTTCCCGCTCTTATGGAGGAGAGCTCGCTCACAAGATTGTCATAAGACTTTTTCATCTTCTCCTCATATTTCTTTAATTCCTCTGTCATAATACACCTCCGCTTTTCCCGCCTTTCCAATAAGGAGGGATCGTATTTATTCTCAAATATTTTATTCCGCAGTTATTATCGTTCCGTCGATCTTTCCGTTAAGGGCATCCGTGATGCTGTTTTCCTTATTGAGCGAAAAAACAGCAAGGGGCATATGGTTTTCCATACAAAGTATGGAAGCCGTCATATCTATTACCTGAAGCTTTCTCTCCACAACCTCTGTTATTGACAGGCTGTCAAACTTCTCAGCATCGGGATTTTCCCTCGGATCGCTGTCATATACGCCGTCTACAGCCTTTGCAAGAAGTATGCTGTCCGCCTCTATCTCGATGGCTCTTAAGGCTATTCCGCTGTCAGTGGAGAAGTAAGGATGTCCTGTACCTCCCGCAAAAAATACGACATATCCGTCGCAAAGAGCCTCCATTACCTTGTCCTTGTCGAAAATATCCACCATTCCGGGGATCTCAAAGGCACAAAAGACCTTCGTCTTCATTCCCTCGGTCCTGAATATTTCGGAAACGTAGATACAGTTCATGACTGTGGCAAGCATCCCTATCTGGTCCGCCTTAACTCTGTCAAAGGCCTTGTTTGAGCGGCCTCTCCAGAAATTTCCGCCGCCTATAACTATAGCGACCTGAACTCCGTTATCAACTGAAGCCTTTACCTGAAGGGCAACATTTTTTACTGTCGCCTCGTCAAAGCCTGTATGCTTTTCTCCCGCGAGAGCCTCTCCCGAAAGCTTAAGCATAACTCTTCTCGATTTGGTCATACTGCCTCCTCTTTAGCTATCACAATTTTGTAAAAAGTATACCATATAGGCATTGGAAAGAAAAGCCCGGCTTTTTTAATTTTCAGCCGGACTTTTTCTTAAATTTATACTTAAATCTAACTGTTCATTATATCGTAAATGCACTCCGCTACGCTCTTTACAGTCCTTTTTGTTTTTTTCTTTACCTCTTCATCCGAGTAATCAAAGGTATAGGAATTCTCAACCGCCTCAAACATGCTTATGTCATTGTAGGAATCGCCTATTACAGATATGTCGCCTTCCTTAACGCCTAAAATATGTGCGGCCTTAAGCACTGCCGCTCCCTTTGAGCAGCCTTTTTTACATATATCCACATACACCTGATTCTGAAAAACGGCAAATTCCTCTCCCCACTTGTCTTTAAGCCTTTCGGCCTCGGCACATGCACAAGCCTCGTCCCACAACTTAAGACTGATACTGTAAATTTCGTCATTTATCTCATCAATAGAGTTTACGGGCTTTTTCCCCTTCAGATCTCTGTCCACAAATCTTAAGGCATAGGTGTCATTCTTACAGTAGATTATAATGTCGTCCTTCCTTGTAAGCTCGGCATAGAGCTCAAGGAGCCTTGGCTTCGAGAGAGTGTTCTCTTCAATTATGTTAATGTCTCTGTCATATATGGCCCCACCTGAATTTACAACGTAAAAATCCGCCCTGATATTTCCTATGACCTCGCCGGATGCGGTATGTATACCGCGGCCAGTGCTTACGCCAAAGAGATTCCCCGAGTTTTGAAAATCAGCTATAGCCTTTATATCTTCATCCTTTATGTATACCTTACCATTTTCATTTTTAAAAAGCAGGGTGAGGTCCAGATCACTTGCCAAAAGTTTCATTCTTCCGTTTTTTATTCCTTCCCGTCAAATATATCGCTGTTCCCAAGATCACAAACAGAGAGTAGCTTAAAATCTCTCTTTGAAAAAGCACTATAAAAAACATATATATATTGTTTAAGAATTCTCCCATATCAAATGAGCTCGAATATGGTGCTCCCGCATTGCCGGTTATAAAGATAATATAACCGATCATGGTTTTCATATGCAAAGCACAATAAGGCAGCATAAAAATAAAATATATCAAGGAAACTGTCTTTACTGATATGTTTACTATTCTCGTTATCCTACCCTCGGGCCTTTTTCCGTTTGTAAATAAGACTATAAGCTTACATCCGAGATAACCCGCAGCAAGCAAAAATGCCGGGTAAATTAAAAGTATTATTTGTAACCCGAGCTGAGTAGTTAAAAAATACCTTCTCGCAAAGTCTGATACAGCAGATATTACCACATCCGAAATAATATATAAAAGGATCAGAGCTAACAACAAAAAAACTGTTGCCCTCAATTCATGCTTGCGCATGTCATAGGTTTTTTCTATGTCTTTTCTGAATGTAACCTCCTCCATTTTTTCACCTCCGCTGTCAGATACTAATTACCGCATAGGTTTGAATACAGTCCGGATACACATCATTTTAATTATTATTTAAACCTCAATATAATACAGGCATATATCCTCAAAATGCCCGTCCTTCATCCTGAATCCCCCTGGTACTGTACCCAGAAGATGAAAGCCCAGTCTCTCATAGAGATGCCTTGCATGTATGTTTGATGCAACAACAGCATTAAACTGTAAGATCTTAAACCCAAGCTCTCCGGCCGCCTTTATGCAGTCCTTAACAAGCTTCTCACCTATATGGAGCCCCCTGCATTTTGAATCTACCGCATAGCTTGCGTTGCTCAGATGTCCGCATCTTCCTACGTTATTAGGATGGAGGATGTACATACCGAGTATCTCCCCCGTATCCTTGTCCTCCGCCACAGCGCATCTTGACTGGGCTGCGAAAAACTCCTTTCCCGTCTCCGGTGTAAGGCATTCCTCCTGAGGGAAGGCTATGCCCTCCTCTACCACTTCATTCCAGATCTCTGTCATCCTTTTAAGGTCCGCCTCTTTATATCCTCTTACGATTATATTTTTTGTGTCACTCATTTGTCCGATTCTCCTGTCTTCTGTCTTTTTTTAATGCTTTCAAACTATTTTCGATTATACACCAAATCAATATGACAGTCATTATTATTAAAGAAAACTCTATTTTGTCATCAGTTTTTTCTGTAGTATTTACGGCATTTATGACGGCAACCGCATAAAGGAATACTATGACGGATATCTTTATATAAAGCTTTTTGATTGTCATAATTTCAGGAATGAATATGTATGTCAAGTATGCTATGACAAACCATCTGATATATTCGACACTGAATTTAAAAAACGGAACGGTTATGAGCATTGCAACTATGATTGCGATAAGCTTTCCCCTTATTGTTTTTTTCATTTTATCTGTCATTCATACCACACGCACCCTTCTCATGTTTGTCAGGAGCTGAAGGCAGCCTTCTCCCGCAGCTTTGACAGAATTTATAATCTGCTCCCACGCCTTCTCCGCAATAGGGACAAAAGTTCCCTAAGCCTCTTTCAAGTCCATCATCTCTTCTCTCAGATCCTTCTGAAACAAATATATCGTTTAAAGGATCCGGCTCCTCACTGCTGTCTGTTATATCAAAGCTTGAATATCTGTTTTTACCTGCGGCATTTTTATAATTGTATACAAGCTGTACTATCCCCATTATCACGAACATTACTCCGAATATAGGAAAAAACACAGGTGCTCCCATAGAAGCCGCCATTATAGTCCAAAATATTCCGAATATTACTGCAAAGGCTGAGCCCATGGCTCCCATTGCCGAGGGGCCTCGCCCCGGTTTTATGCTTTTCATAGTGTTAAACCTTCTTCCCCCTGTTTTTTTGCAACATATGGTTTACATACATTACTCATTCAACCCGGTTAAACATTTAATCTCCCCAATAATAGAGTCCCAACAAATAACCTTTCTCATTAAACTCCGGAGCATTTCCTGAATAGGCCGAGGTCATACTTACATCCTCCTCATCAAAGTCCATATGCCTCCATCCCCCTGCAGGTGAATTTTCATCATCTGAATTCTTTTGGAGGGGAAAATAATTTCCGTATTCCTCCTCAGCTCCCTTCATGACATATATTTTCCCCAAATATACATCCTTAAAAATAGTGTCCGCACTGTTATGCCAAAGTGAATAATGTCCTAAGTGGGGCTCGTATGCAAGGAAATAGGACATGCCTTCTTCACTGCTGTTATCAGGGTCATAGAGTACACAATCTCCATAATTAGGAATTTCGCACCTTTTCATTATACGCTTTTCTCCGGTAAGCTCATTTATAATTACCTCTGCTTCTCCGTTATTTTCAATGACTTCAATATACTGCTCAGGCGTTACCGAGACAGGAAGCGCTATCCTTCCGTTGGCCTCATAATATATTCCCTTATCCGTTGCATTTCGAGGATCGGAGTATATCTCCACATATACTTCTCCATAATCCGGAATGAGTTCCTTATAAGGAGCTTCCTCCAAAGCATCCAAAGCCTCTCTTTCTTCCTTTACCTTTTTATCGTAGTATTCCGGGTCTTCCGAATACTCCGCCTCTATTGCCTTCAAAAATTCAATATTTCTCTTTTCCAAAAGCGTAAAAACCGAATCGTCAAATTCAGAAGGAGATATCAATGCTATGTACCATGGTTTTTCCGAAAAATAATCTCTCAAGCTTTCTGTATCGAATGCTCTGCCATAAATGGCATAAAACTGATTTCTCAAAAGCTTAAGCTCATCTGCCGTCATTCCTATAATATCAGCTCTGTTTAACGGCCTGTCCAAGACGTAAGGCATCAGAAGCATATCGTATGAATAATACTCACCGCAGCCTTCCAAAGGATCCTGCTCAGCATAAGCTTCATCAGTCGTATATTTTTCACTTTCTTCAGTCAGGTTCTCAAGCGGCGCATAGGATATGATGATTTTTCCTGACGGAGCTTCAGACATATCAAGCTTATATCTTTCTCCGACTCTGTTCCATGGACTCAGATCATATGCCATATACTCCGTGCTTTTGTCATTGAATCCGATTTCAAAACGTCTTGTTGTAGTTGATCCTGACCAACCACTTTCTTTCTCATAAACCCATACCTTAAGCGTGTTTCAGTTTCTCATATCTCCGGGCTCGATAGTTATTTTATAAAGTGCATCCCCCGCCTTAAAATAATCTCCGCATATCGCTCGTGCTTCGTCACTGAGATCATCTGTATAATCCACTCTTTCAGATAAATCAATTTCCGTTTTTCTGTCATCTTCAATTGTCGTTCCTTCATATGCGGTTTCATCATTTGCTGCTGTTTCCTTTACTTCTTCTGCTTCCTCCCCTACATACGAAAATGGCGCGCAGGCGGAAACAAGCACCGCACAGCACGCCATTTGAACACAAAGCATTAAAAAGCCTTTCGTAATCTTTAATTCTCTTAATCTGCAGGATCTACTCATAGAAACTCCCCCTTTCACAAATGCGGAAAGAAAAGCCATTATCCGAGTTTACAACATTCTCCTAATCAGATTATAGAATATTTTGTGTCCTAATCCTATTAATTTAATCTTACGATTCGGCTACGATTTGCTCAATTACAGCATCAACATATTCCCTTGTAGTCGCACTGCCTGAAAGGTCGGGAGTCAGATGCTTTCCCTCGGAAAGTACAGCATTTACAGCTTTCCTTATCCTGCCCGCACACTCATTTTTTTCCATGTACTCAAGCATCATGCAGGCTGAAAGAAGGAAAGCTGTAGGATTGGCTATACCCTTTCCCGCTATATCAGGAGCGCTTCCGTGTACCGCCTCAAACATTGCATAGCCGTCCCCGAGATTTGCCGAGGGCAGAAGTCCCAGGCCGCCTATAAGTCCGCTTGCAAGGTCTGAAAGGATGTCCCCGTAAAGGTTTGGCATTACCATAACGTCAAACTGCTCGGGACGCATCACCATCTGCATGGCCGCATTATCAACTATCTTATCGTCAGCCTCAATGTCAGGATACTCAGTGGCTATCTCATAAAAAATATCCCTGAACATCCCGTCTGATATTTTCATGATATTTGCCTTGTGTATGCAGGTCACCTTTTTTCTGCCCTGTTTTTTTGCATATTCAAAGGCATCCTTTATGATCCTCTCGGAGCATTTCCTTGTAATTATCTTTATGGAATGGGCTGTGTCCTTGTCCACAAGCTCCTCCACACCCGCATAGAGATCCTCCGTATTCTCTCTGAATATTACCAGATCCACATTTTTAAAGGGTGTATTTAAAGCAGGATTTGACTTTGCAGGCCTTATATTCGCATAAAGGTCATATTTTTTCCTAAGCATTACATTGAGAGAGCGAAAGCCCTTTCCCACAGGTGTGGTTATAGGAGACTTAAGGAGAACTCCTGTCCTCTCAAAAGACTTAAAGCCCTCTTCGGGAATAAGTTCACCGTGGGCCTCATACTCCGCCTCTCCTACATTAAATATCTCATATGACAGTCCTGCTCCCGCCTTGTCAAGTATCTCTATTACCGCATCTGTTATCTCAGGGCCAATTCCGTCTCCCTTAAAAACAGTTATTGTATTTTTCTTTTCATCTTTCATATCCTTTGTACACTCAGCCTTCCGTTATCTCACTATTTATCTGTTTTCCATCGGCACATAATCCACCTTTTCACCTACATACTTTGTTGCAGGTCTCATTATGCGTCCGTCATAAAGCTTATTCTCAATGTTATGAGCTACCCATCCCACTATCCTTGAACATACAAAGAGTGGTGTATAAAGATCTCTGGGTATATCAAGCATGCTGTAAGCAAAGCCGCTGTAAAAGTCCACATTGGTAGGGAGAGGCTTTCCCTTTCTCTCCTTCATAAGGGCCTTTGCTTCATTTTCAAATCTCTTGTAAAAATCCAGCTCCTTTTCCTTTCTTTTCTCCGCCGCGACCTCCTTTAGGCACTCATAAAGTATTTCCGCTCTGGGGTCTGAAATGGTGTATACCGCATGTCCGAAGCCGTAAATAAGTCCCGTTTTGTCGTAAAGCTCTCCGTCGGCAACCTTCCTTACAGCCTTTCTTATTTTTTCGTCGGAGGCATCATAGCCGCCCGTCTCCTCAAGCACCGCGTCCATCATTTCCGCCGCCTTTATATTCGCACCTCCGTGTCTGGGCCCCTTGAGAGAGCCTATGCTTCCCGCCACAGTGGAATAAAAATCCGTTCCTGTTGAGGATATCACAACATTTGTAAAGGTCGAGTTGTTTCCTCCGCCATGATCCGCATGGAGCATCAGCATCGTATCAAGAAGCCTTGCCTCCTTCTCTGTAAATCGCTGATCCTTTCTTAAAAGGCTCAGGAAGTTTTCGGCTATTGAGAGATCTTTCTTTGCATAGTGTATGAAAAGGCTGTCCCTGTCATAGATATGGACCTTGCTGCGATATGCGTAGCAGGCAATGGCAGGAAGCCTTGCTATAAGGCTTATACCCTTTATAAGCGTGTCATAGACCTCTGTATTATCAGGCTCCTCGTCAAAATTGTAGAGCGAAAGGACAGCACTTTGGAGCTTGTTCATAAGATTTTTTCCGGACATCCTGAGAATGCTTCCCTCCACGAATTCATCAGGTATCTCATAAAATCCGCTTAAGGCTCTGCAGAACCTTTCAAGCTCATCCTTTTTAGGGAGATAGCCGAAAAGGAGCAGGAAACACACCTCCTCGTAGCCGTATCTTCTCCCCTTTCTGCCCTTTACAAGCTCCTCAACGTCAACGCCTCTGTAATAGAGCTTTCCGGGTATCGCCTTTATTCCCTCCTCGGTCTCCTCATATCCCACAACATCCGCAATTCGGGTAAGACCGACGCGCACGCCTGTTCCGTCTTCGTTTCTGAGACCTTTTTTTACATTGTATTCCTTGTACCATTCATTAGGTATCTCAGTGTAATTCTGAGATTTCCCGTAAAACTGCGCCAGATAATTTCCTTCTGCCATATATGTATCCTCCGATGTCCTGTTATTCCGTCTTTTACATTATCTGTAACTGATTTATCATGCTTTCCTGTTTCTGTTATAGTTTATGAGGCAGCCTGCCTTGATTATCTCCTTCTCCTCATCCGTAAGCTCCGCTATATAAAGGCTTATCTCTTTTATTTCATCCTTGTCAGAGTAGATGACATATCCTCTGATATCCTTCATATCACCTGAAAGTGCGGCTTTTATTCCGGGTATATATATGTAATCTCCGGTCTCAAAGCATGGCTCGGCTTTCATCTGCAGAGGAAGCATACCCCAGTTTATGACATTTGAGCGGTAGCGCTTTGTGGCATATTCAGAGCATATATTTGCAAGTCCTCCGAGAACTCTCTGACAGCTTGCAGCCTGTTCTCTGGCGGAGCCGTCTCCGGGTCGCACAGCATATATCACGCTTCCAAGCTCGATATCTTCATTTTCCCCGCAATCATGGGCCTCGTTTATTCCTTTTATTATCTCCGATACTCGGCTGAGCTCCTCATTATCCTTAGCCGCCTCGAAAAAGCCCTTTTTCTCACATCTTACCGCTTCATTTTTCACAGCCTTTGCTCTTCCCACATACTCGGGATCTCGCCTTGAAAGTGTAAATTCCGCAAGGCCTAGTGGATTGGACCTGTAGGATGAGGTCTCACCCGATGGTATGAGCTCATCTGTTGTCGTCACAGGATCCATGATCTTTGAGCTGACCTTTAAAAGTACATTGTCAGAAAGTGAAGCCATTTCGGGCCAATCCTTTATATTAGGGCCATATACAAGCTCCTTTTCCGGCTGCGGCCTTCCTGCTCCCATGTATACCCTGTTTTTGTAGGAGCTTATATCGAAAGCATAAGGAGGTATGTTATCGTCAAAGTCAATCTCTGTCGCAGCTGTAAGCCTTCCTCCATTTGCTGTGGTTGCGGCTATCGAGCGCGCATCCATAAGGGCAACTGCCGCCATCTGTCCGTTTACAGGCTTTGAACCCTCTCTGTTGGGGAAGTTCCTTGTTGTATGTCTTATGCTGAGCCCGTTGTTGCAGGGTATATCTCCCGCTCCGAAGCAGGGTCCGCAGAAGGCTGTCCTTATAACAGCTCCCGAATCCATAAGCTCCGACACCGCACCCTTCTTCACAAGATCCGCAAATACAGGCTGGGATGCAGGATATACCGACAACGAGAATTCTCCGCTTCCGCAGCTCTTTCCCTTAAGTATGGAGGCAGCCTCCATTATATTTGAGTAGGTTCCTCCGGCGCAGCCCGCTATAACAGCCTGCTGAACGCAGATCTCACCGTCGTGGAGCTTGTCAAGAAGCGTAAGCTTCGCTCTTCCTCCGGATACCTTCTCCGCTTCCTTCTCTGTTTCTCTGAGTATATCCGCAGCATTTTCCTTCAGCTCTTCTATGGTATACACATTAGAAGGATGGAAGGGCAACGCTATCATAGGCTTTATCTTGGCAAGGTCAACATAAACACATCCGTCATAGTAAGCTGTGTCCTTCGGCTCAAGCTTTTTGTAAGCCTCCTCTCTGCCGTGGAGCTTGAGCCAGCTTCGGGTGTCCTCATCAGTCTCCCAGATCGAGCTGAGGCAGGTGGTCTCCGTAGTCATCACATCTATACCGTTTCTGTAATCGGTATCAAGAGCGGCGATTCCGGGACCCACAAATTCCATGACTTTATTCTTCACATATCCGTTCTTAAACACAGCACCTATTATGGCAAGCGCCACATCCTGAGGACCTACTCCCTTTTTCGGCTTGTTGTCAAGATAAACGGCAACGACTCCGGGATAAGCGATGTCGTAGGTGTCTTTAAGGAGCTGCTTTACAAGCTCTCCTCCTCCCTCACCCACAGCCATGGTTCCGAGAGCGCCGTAGCGGGTGTGGCTGTCGGAGCCTATTATCATCCTTCCGCAGCCCGCCATCATTTCGCGCATATATTGGTGAATGACGGCAATGTGAGGAGGTACATATATTCCTCCGTATTTCACGGCAGCGGAAAGTCCGAACATATGGTCGTCCTCGTTTATAGTTCCTCCAACAGCGCAGAGGGTATTGTGGCAGTTTGTGAGCACATAGGGCACAGGGAATTCCTTCATGCCTGAGGCCTTCGCTGTCTGAATTATGCCGACAAAGGTAATATCATGAGATGCCATGGAATCGAAACGTATCTTAAGTCTGTCCATGTTGTCGGATGTGTTGTGGGCCTTAAGAACGCTGTAGGCTATAGTGCCCTTTATTGCTTCATCCTTTGTAACAGGCTTTCCCGCAATAGCTTCCGCTCTCTTTACATCCTCCGAAGGGACGATGTCTCTTTTATTTATAAAATAAACTCCGCTGTCGTACAACTTCACCATTTGCTGTGCCTCCTATAAGTTGCTCCTTTTTGAGCTTTTTGTAAATTATAGAGGTATTATACTCCCGAGATATGAAATCAACAAGGAAAAAAGAGCAATACAGTCCCCGGAAACCATTATTTTTATCGGAACAAAAAATTTATTTTCATAAAAATACATGTTGACATATGTACGATATCGGATATAATACATATATAGTTGATGTACGATATCGGACAAAGGAGTCAAAAATGCATTATTTAGAAGCAGGTAAATATACCAGTCTTTCGGGAGAGATCAATTCTCTCTACCATGAAGCTGCAGTCAAAATGGGAATTTCCGACAGTGTGATGAATATTCTTTATGTGATTTACGAGAAGGGAGACAGCTGTCTTCAAAGTGAAATCAGCAAGCTTAGCGGTATCAGCAGGCAAACTATAAATTCGTCTGTCAAAAAGCTTGAAAAGGATGAGATTTTGTATCTTAAGCAGGGGCAAGGAAGAAATACGATTGTCTGCCTTACTGAAAAAGGGCTAAAATTTTGTGAGGATAAAATAAAGCCCTTGTTTGAAATTGAAAATAAAATTTGGAATGAATGGACAGCAGATGAACAAAGGCAATATCTTTTGCTTACGGAAAAATACCGTGATGCTTTAAAAAAATATATGACCTTATTTTTACTGTAACAGGCTGTCTCATAAGGAGTTGTCATGAACAGAGAAAATAAAAGAAAAATGTATGAAAAAGGATATTATAAAACTCACGGCTGCAGCGACAGCTTTACCTGCAAGGTATGCGGGCGACTTGTGGCATCCGCCGGAGCGGGAAGCAATCACAGAAACCACTGTCCCAACTGCCTAAGCAGCCTTCACTTGGATATTGAGCCCGGAGACAGAGAAGCCGATTGCGGTGGAATCATGGATCCTGTAGGAGTTTGGGTGAGGAAGAACGGCGAATGGGCTATAATACACAGGTGCCGCAGGTGCGGCCATTTAAGCTCAAACCGCGTCGCGGCGGATGACAATCCTATGAAGCTTATGTCCATAGCAATGAGGCCGATTTCACAGCCTCCGTTCCCTCTCGAATACATTGAGGAAATGACCGATCTCATGGCGGGAGACGGAAGCATGTATGCTAAATAGCCGGGTAATCACAACTTGTTTTTATTATGTTAAAAATTAAAGAGCAGAGACTTTATTCCCTGCTCTTTTATCTGCTGTATTCAATTATACGATGTTTAAATCTCAAGCTTTAATTTCAGCCTTCTTTTTCTGAATAATTCGCCCGATTATTTTTCTGTGGCCTCTGCTCCCTCGGCAGCTGCAGCTTCAGCTGTTTCATCCTCAGGAAGCTCCTCGTTATGAGGTGCCGCAAGGCTTACAACTATTTCCTCGGGATCTGTAATAAGGCTTACGTCCTTATCATTTGCGATAGCAAGATCCTTTACCTTTACGGAATCACCGACCTTCATCTGAGCCACATCTATCTCAACTCTCTCAACCAGAGCTGAAGGAAGTGCCTTGTATGCGATCTCCTCAAGATGCTGCTGTATAACTCCGAGTGCCTTATCATGGTTTAAAAGTATTACCTCCGCTACAGAGTGTACAGGCTCACCGCTGACAAGGGCCTGGAAATCGATCTCATCAACCTGTGCCTTTAAGGCATTGTAATCGATCTCTTTTATAAGGACATCATAAGTCTCTCCGTCAACATTAAGTGCGATCCTGCTGCCCTTAAAATTAGTCTTTAAGAGTCTCTCCGCTTCCTTCTTCTCGATCTTTACAGGTATGGAGCCCTCGATCTCTTTTCCGAATATGTTTCCTGTAACATATCCTTCCCGTCTAAGCTTCTTTGCCTTTACCGACATGTCTCTTTTCTCAGCTTTTAAAGTAGTCATTTATCTTTTCCTCCTAAAACTGATTGCTTAGCGGCCTTCAATTTTGCTTCGGATCAGCTCGGCAAATAGGTCTGTTAAGTATCTTTATTCTTTTTACAGCTTCATTATACACCCTTTGTCAAGAGGGTAAAAAACATTTTACAAATATTTTTTTGCCTTTTCATCATCTAAGGAGAATTTTTCCTTCAATTTCTTAATTATCTCCTCATCCGAGACGTTCATCTCCTTAAGCACCGACACCATTCCCCTGATTCCGGTATCAAGTCCTTCATCTCTTCCCTGCTTTATTCCTTTTTCTATGTTTTCCTGATCCCTCATCATTAATGTCATATATTCATGCCTCCATTCCCTGTTATGCTTTTGATAGCCCTATAAATTATATTTCTTCATTCTTCTGAAAAGGGTTGTTCTTGATATACCCAATATTTCTGATATTTGCTTTTGGCTATATCCTTTTTTTATAAGCTCTTCGATGCGCTTTATCTCCAATTCCCTTAGTGACTCAAGGTTTACCCCACCCCTTACACCTTCAGGCTTTATTTCTTCTCTGTATATTTTTCCGTCAAGCGCTGTTTTCTCAAGCAGTTTGTCCAGATATCCAATAGGCATATCAGCAAATTTTTCCCACATATACTTTATATCGATTCCCTTAAGGTTTACTTTTTTCTTATGGTAGATATTGCAATAATAATCCAGTCCGCTCAAAACCATCTTACGAAATACCAGATAATTATTGTAAACAGTATCATCAATCTCTATCTCGTTTTCAGAAATGCAATAATAAAGTTTTTTGCTGAATTGTCCGTCAGAAGTAAGTCTGGCAAGATTTTTATCAGAGCAGAATATAAATCTTACATCAGGATAAACCTTTTCTTTGTCTCCTGTTTCAAGTCGTCCTGTTTTTATAAACTCCGCTATCTTTTCCTGCACATAAAAATTCATTTTCTCAGGACTGATTATTATCATAGTACCGCCATCCATATTTCTTATCAATCCGTATTTGCCGAAAATATAGCTGTCTAAAAGTTCTCTGTATACAGTCTCTATATATACAAGAGTTAGCCCTTGGTTTCTTCTTGAAGAACGATTATATATAGCCTTTGCCACAAGCTCGTTTAAAACGTTATCTGTACCTGTTATAAGCTTGTTTACATCTTTTTCGGCAAATTCTGACGTTTTTTTTATAAGCTCTGCCGAAATAAAAGGTTGAAGCCATTCAAATGTTACATATGTACCTGTAAGCAATCGGTTGGTATTTTTCTTTAAATCTTTAAACGTTTTGAAGCAAATTACTATGCCATATTCAGTCTCGCTTATATATATCTTTTTTAATGTTACAGTACCATAAAATGTTTTATTATCATAATTAAGAGATACTCTCAAATTTTCCAATTCTTTTTGTTCACGATAATATATTTCAAAAGCAGGATATATATTTACAATATTTTGCCCTATCCATTCTCTGTCACCTGAAAATGTGTTCATAAAACTATTGTTCATATACAAAATAACTCCGTAGCTGTCAGTATATAAAACAGCATCTTCTATGATATCCATGACCTTTTCTATTTCTGATATTTTCCTTTTCAGACCCTTTTTTTCAACATGGTTTATCATTCTCACAGCTACAAGCTCAGCCATATTTTCCATAAATTTTATGGTGGATTCACAGCTGTCAAAAAGTGACTTCACCTTAAAACCCGGTATTACCAAAGATATAGCTCCAAGTACTCTGTTTTCATATCTTATCGGTACTCCTATGAAAGCTTTCATCTTACATACCTTGAACTTTTCGCATTCTCTGCAGCTTTCGACCTTCGACTTGTCATCTATAACCACATTATGATTATTAACGATCACATCTGCCACAAGCGAACCTATCTTTATATCATTATAAAGTGAGAAATATTGAAATGCGCTGCCTACTATGTTCATCTTAGAATCAGTTATTATGACGTCCGTATTCACAACATCTGAAATGACAGAAGCAAAATTGTTACAAAAATCCTTTATATTTCCAAGCATACTTTTCATGGTACATCAATTTCCTTTCCGCAAAAACCCGGTGTCAATAAAGTGTCAATAATGAAGCATAAGCCCCATTATATCACATATCAAAAAGAGATCATCCATGTATTATAAAAACAATCGATGACCTCTTTTGACAACGGGTAGAACTTGTCCCGATTAAAAACTTGGAGTTTATTTATTCTTTTTGATCCTTACCTCACATATGTCGTCTCCATTGGCAATTGTCTTTCCAAGGTGGAAGTCATATCCGAGAGTCTCACAGATTCCTCTGTCTCCGTCCATAGCTATGTCACAAAGTACAGCGCATTCCTCATCTGTCGCGCCAAGCTTTTTCCATGCGGCAACCAGTGGACAATAGTGGAAGTCTACACTAAGATTGTTGTCATCTGACTTTACATCCATCTGGAAAACGCCCTTTACATTTTCATTTGCAAACTCATTTACAAATACATTAAAATCATCTGTATGCGTATATTTGTTTTCTCCATGGAAACGTCCGCATTCCTTTATTGCCTTATGTGCAAATTCATCACTGAGCCCTGCAGCTTTAGCTTCCTTGTACATAAGATACATCCAAGTAGCGCGATGTTCAAACGCATTTCTTAAATCCTCAATATGCTGTCCTCTGTCCTCAGGTACATTTTTAATCATTTTCTTATCCTCCGATATTTTTTATAATCTGCACTTTTAACTGTGCTTATTAATCCGCTTTAACGGATTTTTTCTTTAACAAAGTCCATAAGTACTTCTATTTGGTATGACATAGTAACAGCACCGGGATCCAGATGCCCTATACCCTTATCCGCTTGATATGTAGCCCTTCCCCTTACGGCTTCCATATTTTTAGTATTTTCAGCACCGTCTTCAGCAGCCTTTTTTACCTTGTCACACAGCTCTTTTTCATCAGTTCCGTTTTCTATGCATTCTTTAAAGACTTTTACTGCAGGAGCCAGACTGTCTATCATGGTTTTAAATCCTTCCTTAGCCTGACCTCTCTGAATTATGGCGTCAAGCATTGCAGAAAGAATACTGCAAAGTCCCTCCGCATCAATTGTTTCATGTCCCTTTATTGCCTTTGCCGCCGCGAGATAAGCGCTTCCGTACAGAACACCGGATGAGCCTCCTATAACTGACATCATTATCTTTCCTATTTCTTTCATTTCATCGCTGACGGTCATCTTGGAAAGACTGTCTGAACACTCGTTGAGCTTAGTGAATCCCATATTAAGATTTGACCAGTGATCCCCATCTCCTGTGGCAAGGTCGAGCTCAGTTACATATTCGCCGTTTTCATTTATTTTCTTATATGCTCTTCGTATATACTCCGCATAATCTGATGCGGTAAGTTGAAATCCCATTTTAGCCTCCTTAATACCATGATTGAATTTATTATGCAACTTATGGCTTTATTTTTATATCATCAGCTTACTTGTCAAGCATGATGTTGAGGATCTCCTTGTCGGTCTCCCTCATTCCGTCTCTTCCGAGTCTCGCAACACTTACTATGGTGTTCTCAACTCCGTCCTTTACTATTCCGTCTCCGCCTTTGAACTTCTGATTTTCCTTAGCCATGGCAAGGGCAAGGAATGCACAGTCAACGGACTCCGCTATCTTGGCCGCACATGAAGGCTTCGCTCCGTCGCAGATGATTCCGGAGGTGGTGGCAAGACAGTTGATGACCGTATCCTCTATCACCTCGTCGCTCTCATGCATGAGGAACGCTATTCCCGCTCCCGCAGCACATCCCGCACTTACCGCTCCGCAGTATGCCGAAAGCCTTCCTATACCCGCCTTCTGATGAAGTCCCAGAAGGTTTGAAAGCACAAGCGCCCTGTAAAGCTCCTCCTCGCTGCTCTTAAGCTCCTTCGCGTACTCTATGACAGGTACCGATGCTGTTATTCCCTGGTTTCCCGAACCCGAGTTTATAACTACGGGAAGCTCGCAGCCTGACATTCTTGCATCAGATCCGGCAGCCGCCTTGGCCTTTGCTCTCAC
>CALWOX010000003.1 GCA_944383265.1 uncultured Lachnospiraceae bacterium
GCATCCCATTGCGGGAAGAAGCTCCTTCTCCATTATGTCCACATACTTTTTGTAAAGTTCACTGTTTCTTTCCATTTAAGTCCCTTCTCTTCCTGCTGATTTACTCTTAATTTTTATCGACTTTAACTGTTACCATTTAAGCGCGGGAGTGTCACATTCCGCATCCAAAAGCTCCTTAAGCTCGTCGTCAAGCTTCATAAGAGTAAGCGAGCATCCGGTCATGTCAAGGGCGGTAGTATAATTTCCAACTAAGGTTTTATATACCCTTATTCCCTTGGCCTTTAAGTACTCCTGAACCTCTTTATTAAGAATGTAAAGCTCCATTAAAGGTGTACCGCCAAGTCCGTTTACCAAAACAGCAACCTCGCTGCCGCTATAATCATAATCGGCAAGTATCTTTTCCAGAAGTATCTCTGCAACTTCCTTTGCGCTTTTTACCTTTGTCTTCTCGACACCGGGTTCTCCATGGATACCCATTCCTATTTCTATCTCATCTTCGCCCAATGCAAAGCCGGGCTTACCCACGGCAGGAAGTATACAAGGTGTCATAGCCATACCCATACTTCTTATATTTGATATAGCCTTCTCCGCTGCAGCCTTTACTTCTGAGAGACTTGCACCGCTTTCGGCCTTCGCTCCTGCTATCTTGTGTACAAAAACAGTTCCTGCTATTCCTCTTCTTCCCGTTGAATATGTACTGTCCGGCACAGCAACATCATCTTTAACGACCACGCTCTCCACTGTTCTGTCATCAGCCTCCGCAAGGTCCGATGCAAGGCCGAAATTCATTATGTCGCCTGAATAATTCTTTATTACCAAAAGGACACCTTTGCCTGAATCCATTCTCTCTATAGCCGCTCCTATTCTGTCGGGGCTCGGCGATGAAAATACATTTCCTGATACTGCCGCATCAAGCATGCCCTTACCTACGAATCCCGCATGAAGCGGCTCATGTCCTGCTCCGCCTCCTGATATTACAGCAACCTTATCTTCCTTTTTCTTCCTTGCTATGACCTCAAAGCCCTCAATATATTCAAGCTTATCAGGATACGCCTCCTGCATTCCTATAAGAGCCTCTGTAACTACATCTTCAGGTTTATTTATTATCTTTTTCATAATTTCGCTCCTTATTTATTTTATGATTAGCCCATTCCCAAATATGCCTTCTTTATTCCCGGATCAGAAGCAATATCTGCAGCCTTTCCGCTCATCGTTACAACGCCATTCTCTATTACATATGCCCTGTCGGACGTACTAAGAGCCATGTTGGCGTTCTGCTCTATCAAAAGTATGGTGACCCCCTGTTTATTGATCTCTTTTATCATATCGAAAATCATTACAACAAAATTGGGGGCAAGGCCGAGAGACGGTTCATCAAGAAGCAACAGATCAGGGTTTGACATAAGTGCTCTTCCTACGGCAAGCATCTGTTGTTCTCCTCCTGAAAGAGTTCCCGCCTGCTGTCTGAATCTTTCCTTAAGCCTCGGAAAGAGTTGGTAAACCCTCTCATAGCCTGTTTCTATAGTTTTCTTATCATTTATAATGTAAGCGCCGATCCTCAGGTTTTCCTCAACAGTAAGCTCGGGAAATACCTCTCTTCCTTCAGGAGATATACTTATCTTCATTTTTGTCATAGTATACGGAGGTGAATTTGTAATGTCCTTTCCTTCAAAAACAACCTTTCCGGATTTTGCATTTGTAACACCAACTATGGTGTTTAATAAAGTTGTTTTTCCTGCACCGTTGCTTCCTATCAGGGAAACTATCTCTCCCTTTTCCACAGACATATCTATTCCCTTAAGGGCATGAATGGCACCATAATATGTATGTAAATTACTTATCTCCAGCATCATTGTGAACCCCTCCTAAATATGCCTCAATAACCTTCGGATTGTTTGCTATCTCTGCAGGCAATCCCTCCGCTATAGGTTTACCGTGATCAATTACATATATTTTATCGGATATATTCATTACCACACTCATATCATGCTCGATCATGAGTATGGTATAGCCCTCATTTTTCAAATGTCTTATGAAGGCCATAAGCTCTGCCGACTCCTGAGGATTCATTCCTGCCGCAGGCTCATCCAAAAGTATAAGTTCCGCTCCTGTAGCTATAGCTCTTGTTATTTCAAGCTTTCTTTGGTCTCCATAGGGGAGATTTGAAGCATAATCATCTCTCCTGTGGTCCAGTCCTATTGACTTTAAAAGCTTTATTACTTCAACAAGCTTTTCATCTTCTTGCTGCCTGAACTTTTTTGTTCTGAAAACCGACTGAAAAAAATTGTAATCGGTCTTTATATGTGCTCCTATAAGTACATTTTCTATTACTCTCAGGTCCGAGAAAAGTCTTATATTCTGAAATGTCCTTGATATTCCCGCCTCTACAATGTGCTTTGGTTTTTTATTTTGTATCTCTTCACCCTTAAAAACTATCGTACCTGCATCTACCTCGTAAACACCTGTAAGCATATTAAAAACTGTAGTCTTTCCGGCTCCATTGGGACCGATTATACTTACAACTTCCCCTTTATTTACTTTAATGCTTACATTATCAACAGCGACTATTCCCCCAAAACGCTTTGTTATATTATTTACCTCAAGCAATAATTCTTTCGACACATCAATCACCTTCCTTTTCTTCAGCTTCAATTTTTTCAATCTCCGCTCTTACCTTACTGTTAAGCTTGTAAGGAAGTGTTGATTTCCAGCCCAATATTCCCTGAGGTCTGAATCTCATCATTATTACGAGGATCACTCCGTATAATACGAATCTGTACTCCATGAGGAATCTTGATACCTCAGGGAAAGCAATAAGTATTGCCGCTCCCACAAACATTCCCCTTATAGTTCCCATTCCTCCAAGGATCACAATGCTCAGAATCAATGTGGATACGTCAAAGTTAAATGTATTAGGATCTATATAGCCTATCACTGTTGCATAGAGCGAGCCTCCAAGTGCACATATGCATGCCGAGATCACAAAAGCGAGTATCTTGTATCCCGTAATATTTATTCCCATCATGGTGCTTGCCATCTCATCGGCTCTTATGGCTTGAAAAGCTCTTCCTGTCTTGGACCTCACCACCATCAGGCAAAATACTGCTGTAAGTACCACAAGTGCCAGCATAAGATAATACATCCCATAATTTCCCACGGTCATTTCAATGCCAAATATTTCCGGCTTCGGTATATTTTTAACTCCAAGGGTTCCATTGGTAACTGATGACCAGTTCATAGCTATCATCTTTATGATTTCTCCGAATCCGAGAGTGATTATCGAGAGATAAGTTCCTGTTACTTTAAGTGTAGGAAGTCCCAAGAGAACACCCACAAGTCCTGCCACTACCATTCCGGCCAATGTTGATGTAAAGAAATCTGCTCCCGCATTTACAGAAAGTAATGAGGCTGTGTATGCTCCTATTGCGACAAAGCCCGCGTGTCCGAGTGATACAAGTCCTGTATAGCCTGTCAAAATATTCAGCCCCATTGCCAAGATCGCATAAGCTCCTATCTTTACAGTCACTGTCAGAAGATATTGATCCCCCATCACAAAGGGAAGTACAACTAAAGCCGCTGCAAGTATAACGCCCAATATAAATTTGTATCTGTCTGTGAAAACCTCAATGTTGTGAAGCATTCCTGATTGTGACTTTCCCGGCAATATGGATTCAGTATCGATAATTTTCTTTATTCTTTCAGTCATAACATCACACCTTTGTAATACCTTTCCGTCCGAACAAACCATGAGGTCTTACAATCAAGACAATAATCAAAATTATGAAAGCTATAGAATCTCTGTAAGTTGAACCCAAAAACGTTGCTGCCATGCTTTCCGAAACGCCTACGATCAATCCCCCAAGAAGAGCTCCTGGTAAGCTTCCTATTCCTCCGAGCACTGCTGCAGCAAATGCCTTAAGTCCTGCCATATACCCCATATTCGGATATACGATCTGGTAATAGCTTCCGACTAAAACTCCTGCAATAGTTGCTGAAACACCTGCAAGAAAGAAGGTAAAGGATATAACAAAATTTACGTTTATCCCCATCATATTAGCTGCCTTCGCATTTTGCTCACTTGCTCTCATGGCTAATCCTATCTTTGTTTTGTAGACTATGAAAACAAGTACCATCATCAAAGCGAGCGAAACAACACACATCATTATCTGCGTTGAGGATACAGCTATATTTCCTATCTGAATCGAGCCAAAGTTAAAGAGTGCCGGGAAATTTCTTTTTTCAGATCCCAATGATACAATGAGCAACTGAGTGACTATGTTAGATATTCCTATTGTAGTAATGAGAGATGCTATAGGCATTGATTTCTTCTTTCTCAAAGGCTCCAGTGCCACTTTGTCGATACATACACCCAAGATACCCGTAAGTACCATTGCGGCAATAATACCCGGAACTATTCCGAATTGAAAGCCTATAAACACCATTGCCATTTCAGCTCCGAAGGCGTATATAGAACCATGAGAGAAATTTACCAGTCTGAGAATTCCGAAAACGAGAGAATATCCTACCGCAATCAATGCATATCCCATTCCCAAGGCCAAACCGTTAAATACCTGTTGTATTAGCATTAGCTTTCCTTTCTTCGAGCGGCCACCTGTAAAGGCAGCCGCCGATAAACTGATTTATCCTTATTCACCCATTTTTACGAACTTTCCATCCTCTATGGTAACTTTTATAAATTCCTTATCTATCTCACCATTTTCATCAAATTTTGTGACTCCGCATACTCCGGGATATTCTACTTCGTAGAGCTTATCCTTCACTGTCTCATGATCTGTAGTTCCCGCTTCCTCAATCGCTGTAAGTAAAATACCTACCGAGTCATAAGCCTGTGATGTAAGGGCAGAAGGTGCCGCTCCATATTTCTCGGTATATTTTTCAATGTACTCTTTTACTGTAGGATCTTCCGATTCAGAGAAGAATATAACAGGGAAGCAAACTCCTTCTACAGCTTCTCCTCCAAGCTCGATAAGCTGCTGGCTGTACGCATTTGAAAATGCCACTATAGCTATGTCAGGATTTATAGCCTTATACTGTTTTGCAACAGGTGCCACAAGATTATACATTCCGCAACATATAACAACATCCGCGCCTGCCTCGTTAAGCTTTGTGATAGCCGGTGTATAGTCATCGGAACCTTCCATTACTTCTTCGTGCGCTACAACCTTTACATCAGGATCGCCGAGATTCTCAACTATGTCCTTAACCACCTGCGATGTATTGGTTCCCCAGTCAGTCATTATTGAAATAATACCTATATTTTTCTTCCCCATATCATTTACAGCCAAATCAACGCTTGCTGTTGCCTCTTTTTCAATAACTGTATTGTTTCTGAAGATATAATCACCTATTTTTGTGTAATCAGGATGAGAAGATGATGGTGATATTTCTATCATTTTATTCTCCTGATAAATAGGTGCTGCGGTCATACATACGCCTGATGCAAAGTGTCCTATAACTCCTGCGGCATCACCGTCCGATACGATCTTTTGCGCTATTGTTGTAGCTTCCTCGGAAGTATTTTTGTCGTCATATTTAACTATTTCTATCTGTTTGCCTAAAACACCACCGTTTGCATTCCATTCTTCAGCCATCATTTCAGCTGCATTGGCAAATCCTATGCCGTACTCTGAATTATCTCCTGTCATAGGTCCGGCAACTGCAATCTTTACAGTATCCCCTGAAGATGCTGATGCATCCTTTGATTCTTCGCTTTTCCCACATCCTGCAAGCAGGCTCATTCCCATAGCTGCTGTCAATGCAATGGCTAAAAGTCTTTTTTTCCTCATAAGTAAATTCCTCCTCTTTTAGAATAAAAAATGAATCTCTCTTCCTTAGGCTCCTTCATTGCCTTTCAACAGCTTGTATTATAGCCTTTAATAGTTGATTTTCAAATAGTTTTTGTGCTATTTTACTATTTTCATGATTTTTTATAATAAAATTTTTATATATATTGCATAAGCGCTTTAAATTTTGTTAATTTCTACTACACTATTTTTAATTTATATTTCATATTGAAACATTCAAAATTTTTTCTTTGTTCCTGTTTGTGGAATTTATCTTCTGCCATAATATCTCTGTTTTTTATATTTATTTTGTCACAAGTAAAAAAGCGGATACCGAAATATATCGGCTCCGCCTTTAAAAAACAATTCATTTAGTTTTGCTGATTACAGAAATAATGTATGTATCTTACATTATTTATCTCTCACTCATGGGAACATACTCCCTCTCGTCCATCACGCTTATATACGCAGGTCGTATGATCTTATCCATGTTCAAAAGCTCCTCCAGTCTGTGGGCACTCCAGCCCACTATCCTTGCTATCGCAAATATAGGTGTATAGAGCTCAAGAGGTATATCAAGCATGCTGTATACAAAGCCGCTGTAAAAGTCCACATTTGCGCTGACTCCCTTATATATACGCCTCTTCTCCGATATCACCTCGGGAGCAAGCCTATCTATCATGGAATAGAGCTCAAAGTCACTGTCTCTTCCTTTTGCTCTCGCGAGCTTTTCAACGAAGCCCTTGAATACCTGTGCTCTCGGGTCGGAAAGGGAATAAACCGCATGGCCCATACCGTATATAAGACCTTTCCTGTCAAAAGCCTCCTTGTTAAGGAGCTTAAACAGGTAGTCCCTTACCGCATCCTCATCAGTCGCATCCGAAACATGCTCCTTAAGGTCCTTCATCATCTCTACTACCTTTATATTTGCTCCGCCATGCTTGGGTCCCTTTAAGGATGACATGGCTGCGGCAATTACCGAGTAGGTGTCCGAGCCTGCGGAAGTGACCACTCTCGTGGTAAAGGTTGAGTTATTTCCTCCGCCGTGCTCCATATGAAGGATCAAAGCTATGTCAAGCACCTTGGCCTCTATATCTGTATAGCTCTTATCAGGTCTCAGCATCCTCAAAAGATTTTCCGCCATGGAAAGATTCTCATCAGGCCTGTGTATATAAAGGCTCTCATCCTTCTCATAGTGATTGTATGCGTGGTATCCGTATACGGCAAGCATTGGAAATACACTTATCAGCTCTATACTCTGCTTCAAAACATGCTCTATGCTTCCGTTTTCCGCCTCATCATCATATGAGGCAAGGGTCAGGATGCTCTTTGTCATGGTATTCATTATATCCTTGCCAGGAGCCTTCATTATAACGTCTCTTGTAAAGTTTTTCGGCAGCCTTCCCGCCTCGGCAAGGATAGCTTTGAATTCCGAAAGCTCTTTTTCTGAAGGAAGCTCTCCGAAAAGCAGCAGATATGCCACCTCTTCAAAGCCGAATCTCTTTTCATTCATCAGATCCTTTACAATATCTATAACATTATATCCCCTGTACCACAACTTTCCTTCGCATGGAACCTTTTCGCCGTTTTCCATCTTGAAGGACTCAATCCTTGAAATATTTGTAAGTCCCGTGGGAACACCGTTTCCGTTTACATCTCTCAGGCCGCGCTTTACCCCGTACTTTGTGTAAAGCTCAGCGGCTATCCTGTCATGTCCTCTGCATATAGCTCCATACTTATCGGCAAACAGATCTATAGTGCTTCTCTCAGCTTCCATATTGCTTCCTCCTTTGCGTCATATTTTATGTCTTACTATAAACTATAATAAAAAAAAGGCTGTAGCGTCAATGTTAATAGTAAGATTTTCACAAAAGCTTAACATATCGTTCACAATTTGAAAGCAGAATAAATCCCATTGTCTTTATCCGGACAAATATATTAGTTCTACATTCAATGCCGCAAAATATTGTAATTTTCAGTGCAGCATTGTATAATAATTCGTAATTAATGTCGGAATATTATTAATTTAAACTTTTCAGGAAGCATCTATGATACAGGCAGAGTATTTTCTTTCAAAAAAAGGAATTAATTCCTCAGACATAAAATACATAATCAGAGAAAACGGAAAAACATCGGTCTACCTTAAGGATGACAGAAGCATGGAGACCTATATACCTGTCAAATCCTTTTTGAAGCTCCTCCCCAAAAGTGACTTTATAAACATAAATAAAGGAATACTTCTCTCAAAGTCTTATATTAAATTAGTCAATAAATGCATATATGTGACTGCTGACGGCAGAAGCTTTGAGGGTCGTCACAGGGCCTTAAAGGAGCATTTAAAAAATGAGATAGAGCTTTCTCTGCCTGAAAAAAACACATCGGAAGCCGGCAAAGTCGGAATCCGGGCAAGATTTTCAGTTCTCAACAAGATGCCCATAGCTTTCTGTGTTATGGAGCTTATCACAGATAACACAGGCAAGGCGGCGGATTTTGTTTTTCGCTACTGTAACGAGTATATGGCAGTTTTGGAAAACGCATCTGTTGAAAAGCTTCTTGACAGCTCCTTGTGCAAGCTCAACAGGACCGGCAGCGGCACAAGGTTCATAAGTTATGCCGACGTTGCGCTAAACGGAACGGAAAAGGTGCTTCATGATTATATACCCGAGATGGGAAGAGGCTTTGACATCTACTGCTTCCAGCCCGAAAGAGGATATTGCGCCTGCGCGCTGATCGAGTCACAGATATGATGAATAAACCGGCATGGCAATTTATAGTTTTAAGCCATGTCTTTTTTATTGCCGTAATTTATCCCTGCTCTCCAGGCCTGTTCTATCTGATCCTTGCGCTTTATGTGATATATCCTTCCGTCCTTTTTAAAGAGAGCGCCCGTCTGTTTAAAATAAAATGGCACATCATATTTGATACACTGCCTTCTCATATCAAGAATCCAATCATAGTCGCAGAGTCTGACCCGGTCTCCCGACTCGCCTCCGCATGTAACCGCCTCTATAAGTCCTGTTTTCAGATATTTTTCTGTATTTATCGCTCCCAACATAGGCTCATGTATTATTTCTCTGTGTTTTACAGGTGCATCAATAAATACAGGGAGGCGTCTGTCCGCCTCCTCCTGATTTTCACAAGTACATACTATAGTGACGTTTTCATAGCCGTCACCCCAATCTTCAGGTATACATTCTGTGAATCTTTTTATTCTTTTTGTTATAATGACAAAATGAAGCTCGCTTCTCCACTTTATCATCCTCCATGCCTCTTCTCTCCACTCATCCGCCTCTTCAATAAAAAAGTCTGAGGTCATGCAGGTATAGACAGGGCTATTTGCCTCTGTAAGCTTATAACCTCTGTCTCTTGTTCTCTTAAAAGGAAGATTGAAGTCAGCTGTTTTTTGTACAATGTCGGAAGCCTTTCCGAATTGAGAGTCCCTCCTGTACACATAACAGTTGAGACAGCCTGCACTGTATTTGTGGCAGCCGTGCCATGGATTCCATATTCCCATAGGATCATTCCGTCTCCCCTGTTATATCCTGTCCGAAGAATTGCTCCGAAAGCTCAGAAAGCTCCCCCGATTCTCTTAACGCATCTATAGCTTCATTTACAGCGGCTCTGAGGCTTTCTGTATCTTCTCCCTTTCTCATGGGGATAGCTACCTCCTGAGCATCCTCGGACTTTGCCGCAACCTTAAAATCAGCCTCGGGATGCTCTCCGAGATAATCATAATAAGTGACCTCATCGTTCAGCGTGGCGTCAACACGTCCTGTTTTAAGCAGCTCAAAAGACTCATTCAGGGCTCCGACGCCTACTACCTCGGCGCCGTAGCTTTCCGCAAGCACAGCATAGGTTCCTGATATGGTATTTGCCGTCCTTTTCCCCTCAAGATCATCGAAGCCTGTTATATCATCATTGTCGCTGTTTACTATTATTACTGTATGATTATAGGCATAGGGCTCCGAAAAATCATATTTTTCAGCCCTTTCTTCCGTGATATCCACTCCGTTTATAACCAGGTCATAGCGTCCTCCGTCCATTCCCGCAAGAAGGCCGTCCCACTCCCCCTCTACAAAGGTTGCCTCAACGCCCATATGTTCGGCTATCTTCCGCGCAAGCTCGACGTCAAAGCCTGTGAGTCTGTCCTCCTCATCATGATAGGTCCATGGAGACCATGTTCCCTCGGTTGCAACTATAAGCTCTCCCCTGTCCATTATTCTTTGGAGAGCATCTCCCTCAGACTGTGCATCATCACCCGCCTCGGCCTGATTTTCAGCATTGACACTTTCTCCGTTATTTTCCGCTGCGGCCTGATCTCCTCCTGAGCATCCCGTCAAGGAAACAGCTCCAAGCAATGCCGCCGCCAAAGCGGCTTTAAGCATTTTCTTTTTTATGTTCTTTATTCTCATGATTCTATCCTCACATTTCCTCTCATTAAAAAGTCTGATCTTACCTAGCCTCTAACAGCCTTTAAATATTCCTGATAGCCGAGGGCTCCTCTTTTCAGTCTGGAGAGGCCATCCTCAAGAACACTTCTTTGGCAAGCAAGATTGATTCTTATAAATTTTCTTCCGGACTCACCGTACTCGCTCCCCTCGCAGATATAAAGCCCGGTCTCTCTCCTGAGATACTCGGAAAATACATCGCAATCATCAGTAAGCTCCGAGCAATCCACCCACAAAAGATATGTAGCTTCACCGTAAACGGGCTTAAGCACAGGGAGCTCCTTTTTTATGAATTCTTCAGAGAATTCTCTGTTTTTTTGAATATATTCCCTAAGGCTGTCAAGCCAGTCTCCCCCTTCTTTAAAGGCGGCCACTGCTGCAGGCACTGCAAAAGCATTGGGCTCGGCTACCTCGTCCGTATTGATGGCCCTGTACATCTTGTTTCTTAAGGCCTCCCCGGGAACCATGATCGCAGCTGTCTGAAGCCCCGCCATATTAAAGGCCTTTGTGGGAGCGATACAAGTCACGCTGTTTTCCCTGCAGGCCTCGGATACCGACGCAAAGGGGATATATTCTTTCCCGGGAGCTGTAATATCGCAGTGTATCTCATCCGAAACTACTATTACATGATGCTTTTTGCAGAGTTCTCCTATCCTTTCAAGTTTCTCTCTGTCCCATATCTTTCCGACGGGATTATGAGGATTGCAAAGTATCATCATTGTAGTCTGGGGCTCGGCAAGCTTTTTCTCAAGATCCTCAAAATCTATATCATATCTTCCGTCTTTATATAATAGAGGACTCTCAAGTATCCTTCTGCCGTTATTTATTATAGAATTGAAGAAGATGTTATATACAGGAGTCTGTATAACTATGTTCTCAGCGGGAGTAGTAAGCTTTCTCACCGCTGTGGATATGGCAGGAACAACCCCTGTGACAAACATGAGCCACTCCTTATCAAATTTGAAGCCGTGTCTTTTCTCCCACCAAGTCGTATATGCCTCATACCATTCGTCAGGAACTATTGAATACCCGAATATCCCATGGGCTACGCGTTTACTCAATGCTTCAGTTATTGCGGGGGCTGTCATAAAATCCATATCAGCGACCCACATGGGCAGCTCATTCTCCGCCACATCCCACTTCAGAGAGCCTGTGCCTCTCCTGTCTGTTATTTTATCGAAATCGTAATTCAATCCCGTTCCCTCCTATGAAATTAAAAATCTGTCATTCTCAAAAATTCTCTTGTTCTCTCTTCCTTAGGAGACTCAAATATATCCCTTGAGCTTCCGGATTCCACAACCACACCGTTTTCCATAAATATCACCTTATTGGAGACATTTTTTGCAAACTCCATCTCATGAGTCACAACTATCATAGTCATACCCTCATCCGCAAGGCTCTTCATCACAGCCAATACCTCTCCTGTAAGCTCCGGATCAAGGGCGGAGGTGGGCTCGTCAAAATATATTATCTCAGGCTCCGAGGCCATGGCCCTCGCTATGGCAACTCGCTGCTGCTGACCTCCCGAAAGCTGACTCGGATAGTAATCGCATCTGTCGGACATGCCAACCTTTAAAAGCGCCTGTCTTCCTATCCTTTCCGCCTCGGCCTTAGGTATCTTTCTCGCGATCATCAGCCCCTCTGTCACGTTTTGAAGAGCTGTCTTGTTTGCAAAAAGATTATAATTTTGGAATACGAAGCCTGTCTTTTTCCTGAGCTCTCCTATTTCCTTTTTGCTGACATTGGCGAAGCTGTACTCCTTGCCATCAAAAACCATGCTTCCGGAGTCCGCCTCCTCCAAAAAATTCATACATCTCAAAAGTGTGGTCTTTCCGGAACCGCTGGGGCCAAGGACAGCTATCACATCTCCCTTATCCACATTTATATCTATACCCTTGAGGACCTCTGTGCCCTCAAAGGATTTGCAAAGTCCTTTTACACTCAGCATATCTCTACCTGACCTTCCTTCCGTAATAGCCGAGCCTCTTTTCTCCCACGCTCTGCAGCTTTGTAAGCACGGTGCAGAATATAAGATAAATAAGGCCTACCTCTATGTAAAGGATCAGCGGCTCATAGGTCCTTGCAACTATCCTCTGAGTCGTCATAAACATCTCCGTCACAGTTATATTTGCGGCAAGGGAGGTATCCTTTACCATGGCTATAAGAGAATTGGACAAAGTGGGAAAGGCAGTCCTTAAGGCTTGGGGAAGTATTATCCTTCTTACAGTCTGCAGCCAGCTCATGCCCACGCAAAGTCCCGCCTCCATCTGTCCCTTCGGAACGGATTCGAGGGCCGCCCTTATAGTCTCAGCACAGTATGCGCCTTCATTTATTGAGAATACAAGTACAGCAGCAGGGAGCGGATCTATGAGTATACCCACATTCGGCAATCCGTAAAACACAACAAAAAGCTGTACCAAAAGAGGAGTTCCCCTTATTACCCATATGTAAAATCTTGCGATCTGCTTTAATATCCTTATGTCCGCAAACTGCACGAGGGCGGTCACTGTAGCGATTATCAGAGCAAAAATAAATGAGACTGCCGTAAGCGGTATGGTAACAGTCAGCCCCGGAAGCAGTATATTCGGGAAGGATTCCATAAAAATTTCCAAAATGCGATTTTCCATAATTATCTGTATCTCCACTAAGCAGGCACAGACTTATGTATTTCTGCCCTGCTTCTTTCGTTCTTTAGTATAATTCCGGTAATTTGAAATATCAAATACTTATTATTAATAGCATGTTATAGATAAAACTTATGTTTTTTGTAATGCTGCATTTATATTTTCAACTGAAACTGTTATCATTTGCTCAAGGCCGATATCCTTTCAAGCCTTTCATGGACAACTGTCATGATGATCAATACTGCAAGGAGATAAACAGGTAAAAAAGCCTCTCCTGTTATTCCCGAAAGGATGCCGAAAAGCGGAGGCATGATAAAGGTCCCTCCATATGCCGCAGCCATCTGAGCTCCGATCACAGCCTGAGACCTGCCTGCTCCAAAATGATGAGGTGTGGAATGTATGGCAGAGGGATATATCGGAGCACAGCCAAGGCCGATTACTATAAGCCCCATGAGTGAAGATGCCTCTCCAAAAGGAAGAAGCAAAAGGATTATTCCGAAGGTCACCGTTAAAAGTCCTATTCTGATCAGCATCTTATCATTGAGCTTTACCGTAAGAAATCCGCTCAGGGCCCTTCCTGCAGTTATTCCAATAAAAAACAGGGACGCAAAGCCTGCCGCCGTGTCTGTTTTCATTCCCAAATGCATTGCAAGGTAGCTGCTTGCCCAAAGTCCTGTGGTCTGCTCCAAAGCCGAATAGAAAAAGAATGTTCCCATTGCCTCTTTTGCTCCGGGTATCCTCAGTACCTTTAAAAGACTGAGGTTTTCACTGCAGTCTTCTCCCGGGGACCTGCCTTCTTCTATGCTTCCTATTATCCGTCGGTCCTTCTCCGCTCTCCAGAGGGGAAGACTTATGAATAAAACAGCGGTAAGGGCAAATTGGAGGATAGAAATAATTCTGTAGCCCATAGTCCATGGTTGCCCGCCTGCGAGAGCCGCACTCATAATATAAGGGCCCATGGTAGCTCCTATTCCCCACATACAATGAAGCCAGCTCATATGCCTGCTTTCATAGTGGAGCGCCACATAATTATTTAGGGATGCATCCACGCAGCCCGCTCCCAGCCCGTAAAGTATCGCCCAAAGACACAGCTCCATATATGTATTGCTCAGAGAAAAGCCCATGAGAGCCGCCGCTGTCATAAGGACGCTTACAGCCACAACTTTGCCTGTCCCCATTATTTTAGTCATCCTGTCACATTGAAGGCTTGATATGACTGTACATGCGGAAATTATCATAGATATCCCTCCCGCATAAGATACAGGCACCGAAAGGTCTGTGTGCATTTCAGGCCATGCGGAGCCCAAAAGCGAATCGGGAAGGCCAAGGCTTATAAATGATATGTATATTATCGGAAGTAAAAGCTGAAACATTTATTTTCTCCTGAAAATATTTTAGCGTTCATAATTATATACTCGGTCTAAGCTTATTACAACCTGAAATCCTCCGAGGAGTTGACACAAAAAGCGTATCGATCGCTGTTCGGATGATAAATTCCCTTTGCAGCTATGATACGCCTTCGGTTTATCATTTATTGATTTTTTTTATTTTTTCATGTATTCTACGCCGCTCTTCCAAGCAGTTCCGACCTGCTCGCCCATAGCGTAGTATCCGTTTCTCATCTGGTCAAAAGTAAAGGCATTAAGCTTTCCCGCATCGATCTTTCCCTTCTCATCAAGGACCTTTTCATCAGCTCTTACATTAAGGATCTTTCCGAGCACTCTGAGTCCGTAGGGCTGATTCTGCATCTCAACTACCTCGCACTCAAGTGTAAGGGGATATTCCTCTATTATGGGAGCATCGACCTTATCGCTCTTTACAGCGTGAAGACCGCTGCGCTCAAACTTGTCATCCATCTTGTTTGATGATGCGATGCCAAAGAAATCAGACTCCTTTATCGTATCGATTCCGGGAACCGCCAAAGTAAACGCCTTTCTTGACTCAAGGTTTGCCACTGTCTTATGCTCGGCCTCAAGATTAAGCGCTACCATATCCTCGGCACATATCCCTCCCCAGGCCATCATCATTACGTCCACTGTATCGTCCTCATTGTAGGTGCCTATCATATATGTAGGCATAGGGTAAAGGTAGGGCTTTGCTCCAAAATCTTTTGTCATAATTCTTCTCCTTTCAGTCTTCTGATTGACTTCTTTTATTTCTGATATTACAATCATATCAAGAATTGAGCTCAAAACAAGTACGCACATAAAAGTGCGATACTTACAATGATTTCAAATACTTACCTTAAGGAGAGTGCAAAATGGGCAACAGATGCATAGCCGGCGAAAGCCTCGGTACAACAGGCTTCAGCTACACCTTGTCGTTAATAAACGGAAAATACAAGATGACTATCCTCTATACTCTTATGGAGTTCAAAGTCGTCAGATTTAATGAAATAAAAAGATATATAGGGGATATTTCCTATAAGACATTAAGCTCCGCCCTTAAGGAGCTTGAGAAAGATCAGCTGGTCCACAGGGAGGAATATCCTCAGATTCCTCCCAAGGTGGAATACAGCCTTACAGAAAGGGGAAAGTCTCTCATTCCCATCCTTGACGGTATGTGTGAATGGGGAGACAAAAACAGGCTCTGATTTTTAAGTTTCTTTAAATTCTGCTTCTTTTTAGTTTTTTTAACTCTACTGCTCCGAAGCCTTATTGATACAGCTTATGGCGTTAAGGCTTCGGGGATATCCTATATAGGGCAGGCACTGCTCAACTACTCTGATAAGAAGATCCTTATCATTTCCTATATTCATATTTCCCTTTGCATGGGCTGTAAGCTGAGGCTCACAGCCTCCCTGGGCCATAAGGAAGCAAAGCGTTATCATCTCTCTGTCTTTAAGGTCAAGACCTTTTCTCGTGTAGAAATCTCCAAAGCAGTTGTCGGCAAGCCACTTATTTACAGGGCCCTGCTTCCATGCCTCAAGCATATGCTCTCCGAATATCTCGGCCTGGGTCTCCGATCCTCTTTTAAGCCTGTCAGCCTTATTTGTTGTAGCCTGAGAGGGAAGCGGAAGCTCTATATTTTCCTCCTCCATCACCTCATTTACAGCATACAAAAACGGAAGGACTCTTCCCATTCCCAGATAATCCACCGCCTGATATACTATCTCCTTTGCGGCTACAGGCGAAAATCCGTCCTTAAGAGCTCCTGCAAGAACGACCTTAAATGCATCCGTGCCTCCGCAGCCTATCAGTGCAGAAAGCACAGCCATATATCGCTTGTCCTCGGGGAGCTCGCAGCCCGGCTCATTCTTTACCTCATCAAAAGCAAAATCAGCAAATATATCCATAAACTCTTTGTCAGTCTCAAAAAGTCTGTCATGCTTTTCATTCATTTCAAACACCTCCCTGGCCCTGTTATGAATCTTCTTTTCATTGCCCTTATCAGTAAAATAAGATTTTATCTTTAAAAAAATTTTCCATACAATATATTAGTACGGTTTTAAAGCGTTTACAAATACTTAGTATGCATTATGATCCATGCATAAAAGCTATCATTCACTCCAAAGCTCATTTATAAGCGTAAAGCCTAATATCAATGCTCCTCCAAGAGCCTGCATAAGACTCATACTCTCTCCCAAGACAAATATTTGTATGTCTGATATGTCTGTATACCTGTGCATATAAACTGTGGTTATAAGTAAGATATAATATTAAGGAATATACAGAACATCCATACCTGTAGCGTGTAGGATCATATACAAAAGTACCCCTCCCGAAGCATACCTGCCTCCGAAAAGGGTACCTGTTGTTAAATTAAATAATTATATATAACTCTGTAATATCAATTACGCGACTTAATTAAGCTCGCTGGTGCAATGAGGACATCTTGTGGCCTCTATAGATATCTCGGATTTGCAATAAGGGCAAATCTTTGTTGTGGGAGCCTTAGGCTCCTCATCCTTTTTAACGCCTAAAGCCACAAGCTTGTTTACAGCCTTAAGAAGGCAGAACAAGATGAAGGCCATGATAATGAAATTGACTATTGAGGATACGAAGCTTGAACCGAAGGACTTTACCTGAGCCAAGCTGTACATCTCGGCACCTGTAAGGAAGTTAAGTATAGGGGTAAGGATATTGTCAGTCAATGAAGTTACGATATTGGAGAAAGCACCTCCTACGATAACACCGACTGCCATATCCATCACGTTTCCGCGAAGGGCAAAGGACTTAAATTCATCCAAAAGCTTTTTCAACATAAATATTCTCTCTTTCCTTAAATATTGAATACCTATAAGGTATTATTTTAATGATGCCAAAAGCATCTATCATTTTACTTTTGTCTTGTCAAGGCTTTCTTTTATTACTTCTCTGTCAAGGAAATGCGTCCTCTCTCCGTTTACCTCCTGATAATCCTCATGTCCCTTTCCTATTACTGCAATTATATCTCCATCTGTAGCATGGGTCACAGCATACTCTATGGCCTCTCGCCTGTCGGGGATCTTTATGTAGGAGTTCTTATCGCCTCCCGCGTTGAGATAGGCTTCCTCAATATCAGCTATTATGTCCTCGGGCTTCTCAAATCTGGAATTGTCCGAAGTGAATATTGAAAAATCAGCAGCCTTTGCGGCAGCGCCTCCCATACCTGTTCTCCTGTCCTTTGAGCGGTTTCCTCCGCATCCGAATACCACTACAAGGCGCTTGGGGCTGTAGCTTCTGAGTGTGTTGAGAAGGCTTTCCATGCTTACTTCGTTGTGGGCATAGTCCACTATCACCTGAAACCTGTCTGATTTGTATACGGTCTCCATCCTTCCGTCCACATGGATATTGCAAAGAGCCTCATTTATATCGTCCTTGGGAAGCCCTATGGACGCACAGACACTTATAGCCGCCAAGGCGTTTGATACGTTGAACTCTCCGGGTATTGCGAGTCTTACCTCATCCTCAAATCTTCCCCTTACGGAAAACTCAACTCCCATGAAGTCGCTTCCCGCAGTGTAGTGTATGTTCTCGGCATAGTAATCGGCTTTGTCCCTTATGCTGTAGGTATATAGTCCCGGAAAGGCCTCCATTATCTCTCCTGCATGTCCGTCATCGGCATTTATAATGCCTGTTTCACACTGAGAAAAGAGCTTCATCTTGCAGCTTAAATACTCATCAAAGTCGGCATGCTCATGGGGACCTATATGGTCAGGGCTTATATTCAAAAATACTCCGTAATTGAATTTGATTCCGTCAGTCCTGTGCATCTTAAAGCCCTGAGAGGAACACTCCATAACCATATATTCACATCCGCTCTTGACCATACGATCAAAGTATTCGTTGAGTTCATAGCTCTCCGGCGTAGTATTTTTAGTCTCAAAATGCTCCCCTGCTATATAGCATCCGTTGGTTCCTATAAGGCCCACCTTCTTTTTGCAGTGCTCAAGTATGCTCTTTACCATAAAGGAGGTGGTAGTCTTTCCCTTTGTCCCTGTAATTCCTATGCAGCAAAGCTTCTCTGTAGGATGTCCGAATCGAGCTCCTGAGAGAAGAGCGAGAGCCCTCCTTGAATTCCCCACAGCCAAAAGAGTAATAGAATCATCCTCAGGCAGTGAGAGCTCTGCAGGATCCTTTTCAACCACGAAAGCCCTGCAGCCCTTCTCATACACATCCTTTATAAAGTCATGAGAGTCTGTCTTTGTTCCCGTCATGCATACAAATACTGTATTCGGTCCGGCCTTCCTGCTGTCGTATATCACATCCTCAACAGGGATATCGGTCTCCCCTGATATTACCTCGTATTCAAGCTCCTTAAGCCAATCCGCTAATCTGTCCACCTTTGATTCCTTCTGCTTTCTTTTTGTATCGTTTTATTTATAAATTTACTTAAATTATATTGTTTATGTCTACGCTAATTTTTTGTTAAGCCGGCTTAATTTAGAAAAGTCCGGTTATCTTTCCGTCTACCACATCTATTCCCTCAGCTGCAGGCTTTTTGGGAAGTCCCGGCATTGTCATTATCTCTCCGAGAAGGCATACTATAAAACCTGCTCCTGCGGAAACATATATATCCCTTATATTTATGTCAAAGCCCTCAGGCCTTCCGAGCTTTGCAGGATCGTCAGAGAGAGAATACTGTGTCTTTGCCATGCAGACAGGGAGGCCTGTGTATCCCATGTCCTCTATCTTCTTTAAGGCGGTGCGGGCTTTCTTTGTAAAGCTTACGCTCTGTGCTCCGTATATCTCCTTGCAGATCTTGTTTATCTTCTCGTCATAGCTCTCGGTCTTTGCATCGTAGAGAGGCTTGTAATCAGATTTCTTGTTTTCGAGGGTATATACCACCTTCTCGGCAAGCTCCTTTCCGCCTTCTCCTCCCTTTGCCCATACATCGCTCATGGCAAACTCGCAGCCGAGGTTTTCACAGAATTCTTTCACAAAGTTTATCTCTGCCTCTGTGTCAGATGTAAATCTGTTAAGAGTGACAACTACAGGCACGCCGTACTTGTGTATATTTTCGATATGCTTTTCAAGGTTTACTATTCCCTTCTTTAACGCCTCGAGGTTCTCTGCTGAAAGTCCGTCCTTGGGTATTCCTCCGTTGTACTTGAGAGCTCTCACTGTAGCAACAAGGACTACCGCAGAGGGCTTAAGTCCGGCCTTGGGGCACTTTATGTCAAGGAACTTCTCGGCTCCCAGATCAGCTCCGAAGCCTGCCTCCGTAACTACGATATCCGCGAGCTTTAACGCTGTCTTTGTAGCTATAACAGAGTTGCAGCCGTGAGCAATATTTGCGAAAGGTCCACCGTGAATTATGGCTCCTGTATGTTCAAGGCTCTGGATCATGTTTGGCTTTATGGCATCTTTAAGCAATGCTGCCATTGCGCCTACAGCCTTAAGGTCCTTGGCCGTAACCGGCTCTCCGCTCATGTTGTAGGCAACCACTATCCTTCCGAGTCTGTCCTTAAGGTCCTCCATATCTGTGGCAAGGCAAAGTATCGCCATTATCTCTGTGGCAACTGTTATGACAAAATGATCCTCTCTGGGGAAACCGTTAGTCTTTCCTCCCAGTGATACTATAATGTTTCTCAATGCCCTGTCATTCATATCGACGCAGCGCTTGTGAAGGATCTGCCTTGTGTCTATATTTAAGCTGTTGCCCTGGTGAATATGATTATCAAGCATAGCGGCGAGAAGATTATTGGCAGATGTTATAGCATGAAAATCGCCTGTAAAATGAAGATTCAGATCCTCCATGGGAACTACCTGGGCATATCCGCCTCCTGCGGCTCCCCCCTTTATTCCGAAGCAGGGGCCCAGAGAAGGCTCTCTCAAAGCAAGCATACATTTTTTGCCTATAAGGTTTAAGGCGTCGGCAAGACCTATGCTTGTGGTAGTCTTTCCCTCTCCTGCGGGAGTGGGATTTATAGCCGTAACAAGTACAAGCTTTCCGTCCTCTTTTCCCTCAAGCCTTTTTAAAAGCTCATCCGAAAGCTTTGTCTTGTATTTTCCGTAGAGCTCAAGCTCATCCTCGGAAATATCATACCTTGCAGCTACCTCCTTTATTGGAAGCATCACATTTTCCTGTGCTATCTCGATATCTGTTTTCATCTGCCACCTCTCCTTTTAAATATATATTTTATTTTTTATTAACATATTGTATGTACCTGTAACGCCGGATTATAAAATATTCTCAAATTCCTCCATGGTCTTAAGCACCCGTCTCGGCTTCGTGCCCTCCTCCGGTCCTACAACGCCTTCATCCGCCAGCTGGTCCATTATTCTCGCGGCTCTGTTAAATCCTATCTTGTACATTCTCTGGAGCATGCCTATGGATGCCTTGTCCTTTTCTATTATAAGCCTTCCCGCCTGCTCAAAGTACTCGTCTCTGTCTTTACCCGAGGCTCCCTGATGATGAGAGTCCGAGCTGTCTGAATTTATACTGCTTTCTATCTCATTGCTGTAGCTTGTCTCCCCATCCTTCTTAAGGAAATCCACCACAGCCTGTACCTCGGAATCCGAGATAAAGGAGCCCTGTATCCTTGAGGGCTTTGCCGCGCCTGAAGGGAAGAAAAGCATGTCTCCGTAGCCTAAAAGCTTTTCGGCTCCGTTCATATCAAGTATGGTCCTGGAGTCTACTCCGCTTGATACCTTAAAGGCTATACGGCTCGGAACATTTGCCTTTATAAGTCCCGTTATTACGTTTACCGATGGCCTCTGGGTAGCTATGACAAGATGTATACCCGCAGCTCTGGCAAGCTGTGCAAGTCTTATAATAGCCGCTTCAACCTCGGATGAGGCCACCATCATGAGATCGGCAAGCTCGTCTATTATTATAACTATCTGAGGAAGCTTTTTGGGCTTGTCCTCATCCTTGATATCAGGACTCTTTGCCGCCTCTTCGACTCTTTGATTGTAGCCCTTAAGGTCTCTCGTTCCTGTCTGTGCAAACTTATTATATCTGTCCGTCATCTCAGCAACAGCCCAGTTAAGAGCCGCCGCCGCTTTCTTGGGATCCGTGACCACAGGGATGAGAAGATGAGGTATGCCGTTATATACACTCAACTCGACTACCTTGGGGTCAACCATTATCATTCTGACTTCCTCGGGAGAGGCCTTATATATAAGGCTCATTATAAGAGTATTTATGCAGACTGATTTTCCTGAGCCTGTTGCTCCCGCTATCAGAACATGTGGCATTTTCGCGAGATCGGTTATCACATTCTGTCCGCCTATATCTTTACCTACTCCGAAGGCAAGCTTTGACTTAAAGCTTCTGAATTCTTCATTGTCAATGATATCCCTGAAGCAGACTATGCTGTTGTCCTTATTGGGAACCTCAATGCCCACTGCCGATTTTCCCGGTATCGGAGCCTCTATCCTTATCTCCTCGGCGGCAAGAGCATATTTTATATCATCCGCAAGAGAGGTTATCTTTGATACCTTTACTCCCTGCTCGAGAGTAAGCTCGTATCTTGTAACAGCAGGCCCACAGGCGACATTAGTGACTGTCACACCCACGCCGAAAGTCTTTAAGGTCTGCTGAAGCTTTATTGCCGTCTCTCGGAGTTCTTTCTGATCAAAGGATGAGCGTCCCGCTCCCTTTTTAAGGAGACTTACAGGCGGGAAAACATAAGGCTTTTTGATAATTTCCTTTTCCTTTATCTCATCCGCCACAGCATTATTTTCAGCCTCCGTATTGCGTTTAGCCTTCTCGGTATTTCCCCTCTCTCCGGCATCCTCCTCATTGATTCCCGAGTCATCGGACTTCATTGCCTCCCTCTCAGGCTTTATCCCGAAGCTTTCGGTGTCCTTATTCCCAAGCTTTTCAGAAAGGAGTTTTTCCTTGTCCTCATTATTTACTACAGATATTTCCTTTCCCGATGAAGTGGTTACAAAGCTCATTATATCACTATAATCCTCATCAAGACTTTCCTTGAGCATTCGGCTCTCTATATCCCCACTGCCGCTTTCATGAGCCACATTGCTTCCGCCTGCAGCATAACCTTCCATAAACGCATCCTTAAGGTCAAGCTCACGGGAAGCGCTATTATCATCAATGCTGTCATTGAGACGGGCATTTTTACCGTTTCTGTATACCTTGTACTTATCTTCCTCACTCTCATCAAAGGGAACTGTATCCTCGTCATAATCATAGCTTTCAGGTATGCTTATTTTGCCGTGGAATTCTGAGGAATAGTTCTTGTCATTGCTGTAGTCACTGTCACCATAATCATCGTACAGTTCATCATAGCCACTGTCATCATCTTCAGGCAGATCTCCTATTATGTCGTCTCCAAAGCCCGTATACACAGGCTTTAGGCCGTCATCGTAATCATAATCACCATCATAAGAATCATCATACGGGTCATCACAGAACATATCGCTGTCCGAAAGCCGCAATGCTTCCTCTCTTCTCCTGAGTCTCTCTTCTCTTCTTAATTCCATATTTTCTTTAAATCTCTCATGATTCTCTCTCGCCTTATTCACTGTCTTCTCGGAGCCCGCCTTGACAGCGTTTATAAATGAACGCTCGGTCACAAATACCATACCTATTATAAGGAGCACCACAAGTATGAGATATGCCCCTATTGTCCCCGCAATGCTTGTAAGTCCCGCGGCTATGATACCGCCCAAGGCTCCGCCTCCGAGCTCACGCTCGGCTCCCGCCCCATAATATCTCACTATGTCATATCCGTAATCGCTTCCGAAAAGCAGCTGCATCAATGCCGACAAAATAAGCACCATCAAACAGGAGGTCACAAGCTTCGCATCAGCAAATACCGTGTCCTTATACTTTGTATATACGAATACCACCGCTGCAAGGATAAAGGGGAAAACGTAGCCTATGAGCCCGAAAAGCCCCATCTCCACAGATGAAACGATATCCCCCGCTCTGCCTGTAAGTCCGAAATTGCTGAGGAGCAAAAACAGTGCAAAAAAAGAGAACGCTATTACAGCAACTTCATTTGTTATAAAGCGTTTTTTCTTTGCTATCGTTCTCTTGTCCGGCTTGCGCTTTCTTGCGGTCCCTGTTGACTTGGAAGTTGACTTTGATGTGTTCTTCGTCTTTCCCGATGTCTTTTTTGCCGCAGTCCGTGTGCTGTTTCCTGTTTTTTTCTTTCCTGTTGACGCCAAATCTATACCTCTGAAATCTCATTCCGTCTTAGCTTATATAGTATACAATAGAAGAAGAGGCTTTAGCAAGCCTCTTGACTTCTGTTAGGGTCCTATAACATTTCTTATAGCTACAGGTGTACGATAGTTCCACCTGTATATACGTATTCCACTCCTTCTGGAGGCGGCGTTTACCACCTGTCCGTTGCCTATATACATTCCCACATGGTTTACCACACCGCTCGAATTTGCGTAAAATACAAGATCTCCGGGCTTCATATCGGATGAGGTGACTGCCACTCCCGATCTTGCCTGGTCACGGCTTACTCTGGGTACGGATATTCCGAAATGCTTGAGTACAGACATTACAAAGCCCGAGCAATCCGCTCCGTTTGTCAGGGATGTTCCTCCCCAGACATAAGGGTTTCCTACAAACTGACACGCATAGTTTACGATCTCGTTTCTGAATGCCGCAGCCGCGTTTGCCGCCTCTACAGCAGGATAATACTCAACAGCCTCTGTGAGTCCGTATCTTACCTCAACATTATTGTCTCTTGTAGATATATATGCCCTGTCGGCCTCCTCATCTCCGTCAGAGCTGTCGAGCTCTATCTCAACCCAGCCGTCAAGCTGGTCGAGAACATGGTACTCCTGATTTCTCGTTACCTGCGTCCACACCTCGGCATCAAGAGAGGGCTCCGTGCGGACATTCAGAGAGTCTGTTGTAATTACAGCTGTAAGCACAGCATCATCCACAGCCGCTTCCCTTGCAGGCTGTCCCGTTATGACGTACTCCGCCGCTATATATCCCGTAACATCGCCTGATTTTATCTTGTACCAGGTCCTGCCGTCATTTTCCACAGTCTCAAGGAGCTCCGCTCCCGCCTCTTCAGGAAACTTACCACAGATATTATCTATTCCGTCAGCCTCGGGAGTCTCCCTGACATTTATATATCCGTCTGTGTTTGAAACCACTATATTGTCGAACTGGGTAAGGACCATCTCTCTTAAATCAAGTCTCTTCGCCTCGTCCATGCACTCTCTGAGTTCCGCATTTCCGTCGCTTATGGATATGAAGGCCTCGTCGACTCCGTCTATCTTGTCGGCAACTATCTTTGCCCAGTTTCCGTCATCAGATATGACCTCATATCTCTCGCCCTCAAGAGCACTTCCCACCACATTTTCAGGATCTATCACAGGCTCTGTCCTTATGTTCAGCTTGGGCACAGTTACAACAGCCCTCTCCTTTATAAGGTCACCTGCAAGCTCATGGGCCTCGTCGCCCGTGATCAAATAGGTATTATATACATAGCCCCTTATACCGCCCGACTCCACAAGAGACCACTCTCCGTCAGTCTCTATTATATCGCAGGCCGCATTCTGAGGAAGCTTTCCTATAATGTTGGTCATGTCTATAGTATTAGGCTCGCTTCGCATGTTTATGTATCCGGAGGCTCCGACTATTGCGAGGTCATCGTATTCAGCCGTAACGCTTTCCACAAGGGTCTCTCTCTCAAGCCTTGCCCTCTCAGCCTCGGATACTGTGGCCACAGATGCGGTGGCCGCAGCATGAGTATCGGAGCCGTCCCCGTCCGTTCCCGAGATACCTCTTATGCAGCTCCTTACGCCCATTGCAATTGCAAAAATAACAGCCAAAAGAATAATAATAAGAAGAACAAGCTGCTTCAGATTCACTTCCTCCGCAAAGCTCTTTTTTCTCCTGCTTTTCCACTTATGAGTGATCTCAGGCTCATCCTCATCCTCAAAAAATATGTGCTTATATTTCTCTCTGAATGCGGAATCGTCTATAAGCGGCTCTCTTTTGGCCCTTTTATCATCGGTCTCCTCCTCGCCTGAGGAGGGAATCATATTCTCATCATCTTCTGTTCTCATCTGCGATCTCCAAAAAATCTGAATTAAAATAGAAGTAAGCTCTATAATAGCATAATTTTTTCCTTAATTTTTTTACGATTTAATTAACATGCGCCATACTTTTCAAATTCCGGCTGCATTTTCCTGACAAAGCTCCTGAAAAGCTCATTTGAATAATCTCCCCTCCTAAGATATACTCCGAAGGATGCAAAATGTCCGCCCTCCTCCAAAGCGATCCTTTTTACCGGGACTGCGCGAGGGATGCAGACCTCAGGAAGCAACGCCACTCCGAAGCCCGCCATTACAAGTGTCACCACCTCCTCGGGCGACTCGCAAAAGTAAAGCTCCTCAGGCATTTTTTCTCCGATCAAACGTCCCTGTACCTCCAAAAGGCTCTTACTCGCTCGCTGAGGTATAAGCGCCACAAGATTTTCTCTCTTGATATCGTCAAACCCTACAGATGACAATTCGGCAAAAGGATGATTTTCCTGACATATGCAGACTATCGGAGTCCTTGTCAATTCCCGATAGCTTATGCTGTCATTTCGGAAATTATGCTCCTTAAAGACAACGGCGGCATCCAGATCTCCTTCCTCAAGCATCCTGAATATAAGGCTGTTGGGAAGCACTCTGAGTCTCGGGTGGAGCCTTGTATGCTCCCTTCTGAGTTCGTCTAGCACCCTCGCCATGATAAAAAGGCAGGCATAATTGCCGCTGCCCACTGAAAAAAACAGACTTTCCTTGTCCGTATCTCCCTCAAATCTCTTTTTTGCCCTGTCCGTAATAGTCAAAATGCTCTGAGCGTCATTTATAAATATCTTTCCCTCATCGGTGAGCCTTACGCTTCTCGTCGTTCTCACAAAAAGCTTTGTACCAAGTTCCTCCTCAAGGGTCTGTATCTGCTGGGTAACAGCCGGCTGAGTAACATGAAGGTGCTCCGCAGCCCTGGCAAAGCTGAGATTCTCCGCCACCTCCAAGAAGCACATAAGCTGAAATGTATTCATAAAGCATTACCTTCCCTCAATTAATAAGCTTTACTTATCAATAATAATATATTTCCGAAAAGACTTCAACAAGAAAAACAGAGTCGGCAGCATACTGTCGGCTCTGCATAATATATATTTTTATCTGGAAAGCATCATCCTGTCATTTGCAAATTCTGTGCCGGATGCCTCCTCGAATTTCTTGAGAAGATCGTCAACTGTAAGCCTTGCTTTCTCTTCTCCCGAGACATCGTATATGATGGTTCCTCTGTCCATCATAATGAGCCTGTTTCCTATAGCTATGGCATCCTTCATATTGTGAGTGACCATAAGGGCTGTAAGCTTTTCTCCCTCTACTATTTCTCTGGTAAGCCTGAGAACGGTTGCAGCCGTAGCAGGGTCAAGAGCTGCCGTATGCTCATCCAGAAGAAGAAGCTTAGGGCGCTTTAAAGTTGCCATGAGAAGCGTGACAGCCTGTCTCTGTCCTCCCGAGAGGAGTCCTACCTTATCGGAAAGCCTCTCCTCAAGTCCGAGTCCGAGACGGGCAAGCTCTCTCTTATATATCTCTCTTTCCTGAGCATGTACCTGCCAGCCAAGGCCTCTTGTCTTTCCTCTTCTGTATGCCAAAGAAAGATTCTCCTCTATCTGCATTCCGGCTGCAGTACCCTTCATAGGGTCCTGAAACACTCTTCCGATATACTTTGCTCTCTTGAACTCGGGATCCCTTGTGACGTTTACTCCGTCTATCTCAACCTTTCCGCAGTCAACAGGAAATACTCCCGCTATGGCGTTGAGCATGGTTGACTTTCCGGCTCCGTTTCCGCCTATTACAGTTATAAAGTCGCCGTCATTTATCTCAAAATTCAAATTGTCAAGGGCTCTCTTCTCATTTACAGTGCCCTTGTTAAATGTCTTTGAAACATTCTTTATGCTTATCATTTATCTGCCCTCCTTGTTCTGAGGATTTAAGGCATTTGCCGAAGGATTTGCGGCCGCATGCTCGTCGGCATAAAGATCACCCTCGGTATAGGCGGCCTTCTCACGCCATTTTCTCATAGCTACAGGTATAGCGAGAGCTATGGCAACCAGAAGCGCTGATATGAGCTGCATATCGTTTACATTAAGTCCGAGCTGTATAGCGTAAGCCCTTATAAGGAAGTAGATGATAGCTCCGACTACAGCCGAGAAGAGCTTTAATCCGAAGTTCTTTACTCTGTTCATCAAAACCTCGCCTATAACTATGGCGGCAAGGCCTATAACTATGGCTCCTCTTCCCATGTTTGTATCGGCGTACTTCTGCATCTGAGCAACCATTGCTCCCGAAAGGCCTATAAGTCCGTTTGAAAGGGAAAGAGCTATAAGCTTTGTGTGATTGATATTTACACCCTGAGCCCTTATCATGTCGGCATTGTCTCCTGTGGCTCTTAAGGCTGCACCTATCTCTGTTCCGAAGAACCAATAGAGAACGGCTATTACTATAAGCACAAGTATGATACCTACTATCAATGCGGCCTGAGACTGGCTCACACCGAAGTTATCAACGAAAAATGATATGGTGGAATCGGACTTAAGCAGGGGATTGTTGGACTTTCCGCCCATTATTCTCAGGTTTACGGACCAAAGTCCTATCTGGGTCAATATTCCCGCAAGTATAGCCGGAATCTCAAATACGGTATGCAGAATTCCTGTCACAGCACCTGCAAGGAGTCCCGCAAAAAGTCCCATGACTGTAGCCAATATGGGATCCACTCCCGAAAGTATAGCGACTGTGCAGACACAGCCCCCCAATGTAAAGCTTCCGTCCGCAGTAAGATCCGGAATGTCCAAAAGCTTGTAGGTGATATAAACTCCGAGAACCATTATGCCCCAGAGCACGCCCTGTGATACGGCGCCCTGTGTAACTAATAATAAACCGCTCATAAAATCTCCTTACGCTGATAATGTTCCGAAGCTGAAAGCCCTCTGTTAAGCGGCCGTCTCCGGAACATCATCTGTTTTTTATCTGTCTTTATTAATAAGGCAGCGCCTCATTATTCCATTGTAATGGTAGAGGGGTCGATGCCGAGCTCTGCGGCTGTATCCTCATTTACCATAAGCTGAAGCTTGTCTGAAGGGTAGTACTCTATAGGCATCTCCGCGGGGTCTGTTCCCTCTGAAAGGATCTGCATAGCCATCTCTCCCGCAACCTTTCCAAGCTCCTTGTAGTCAATAGTATATGTCACAAGTCCGCCTGCGTCAACCATGCCCTGCTCTCCTACAACTGTGGGAAGGCCGTTCTCATTTGCTATCATTGCAACTGTAGACATTCCTGCAGCAATTACATTATCTGTAGGTGCGTAAAGTACATCTACCTTTCCTATCATAGACTCAACCATAGTCTGAATGTCATTTGATGTGGCTACTGTATAGTCCACGGCCTCAAGTCCCAGTTCCTCACATGCCTCATGAGCCATCTCAGCCTGTATAGCTGAATTTGATTCTGCAGAGCAGTAAAGTACGCCTACTGTCTTGGCATCGGGGAATACATTGTGGAGGAGGCCTATCTGCTCCTTAACGGGAGTAAGGTCTGATGAACCTGTAACATTTCCTCCGGGTGCCGCATTGTCGGCTACGAGTCCTGAATCCGCGGGATCCGTAACTGCTGTAAGCACTATGGGAATATCTGTAGTCTCGGCGGCAACAGCCTGAGCAGCAGGTGTGGCAATTGCAAATATAAGGTCATCACCGTCACTCACAAACTTCTGTGCTATAGTAGTACAGCTGGCTGTATCTCCGGATGCGTTCTGCTGATCTATCTCAGCGGGGAAGCCCGCCTCTGTAAGTGCCTCTACAAATCCCTCATTTGCTCTGTCAAGGGCATCGTGCTGTATATACTGGATAACTCCTATCTTGTAAGTCTCGCCGTCGGCGGCAACCTCTTCACCCGCTGCCTCGGCATCCTCAGAACTCTCCGCCTCGCTGCTCTCTTCAGAAGTCGCCTCTGTCTCTGAAGCCTCGGTAGCTGCTGCAGTTTCCTCGGAAGAGCCGGAGCATCCTGCTGCGGTAACAGCCATTGCGGCGATCATACCCATTGCAAGCAATTTTTTAATTGACTTTTTCATAATTTTCCCTCCATATATTTCTGTCGTTATAACTATGTATTATGAAGGATACTATAGCACTAATTAAAAGATATGTCAACGCATTAAAGCGTTGTGCTTTGACGCTTTTGTGCGTTAAATTCAAAAAAAATAAAGAGAAGCTTCATTCCGCATAAAAGAAAAAGAAGCAGTGCCAAAACACCGCTTCCCTGCTTTATCTGCCAAACTCCCCCTTATTTGCGGGATCACTCCTTTACAAGCACCTTTTCTATTGAACCTATATACATTGTATGGTAATCCTTATCCCCATACCATCTTTCATCATTTTCCTTATTTATGAAATTCTCAGGCCCCATATACTGTGCATATTCCTTTTTGCATACGATTATAAGCCTTGCCTCCTCAAAGGCCACGGATTCTCCCGCCTCGCATACTGTAAGGCCCGCTTCCTTTATCTTGTCCCTGTCTCTGCCTGATACGCTTCCGCAAAGGCTTAAGGCCTTTCTGTACTCCTCATCAAATATGGAGATCGTAAAATGATCCTCTCTGTCCAAAAATTCCTTTGTATATCTGGACTGACGTATATAGCATGTAACAGAAGGCTTTCCCCACATGATTCCGACCGCTCCCCAGCTTGCTGTCATGGTATTGCAGTTGTCCTTTTTTCCTGCTGTAACAAGCATCCAGTCCTTTCCTATAAGCTTAAAGGGATTGTCCTTTATTTCCTCAGGCTTTATCTCTTTAAATGACATACGAATTCCTCCTTAATCCATATATTCGCTCAAAAGAGCGTCAATATTTATAGTATAGAGCAGGGGAAAATAAAGGTCAATTGCATATGTTTTATTTGTGTTTTGTGTTTGTTTATTTGAGCTTTGTGTTTTATTTGGTTTTTGTGTTTTGCCATGTATTATTTGCGTTTTGACCGCTGTTGATGAAAGTCTTATAATATATACAGTCTTAAATCAGTGATACATCAAAAATTTAAGACAAAAAATTATAAAAAATAAAACTGATCAAGAGGAGGAATACACATGAAAGTTCTTATGCTTAACGGCAGCCCACGGTTAAACGGCAACACCTCCATAGCTCTTAAAGAGATGGAGAAGATCTTTCTCGGAGAGGGCATCGAGGTAAAGACTATGCAGATAGGAAATAAAGATATACGAGGCTGCATAGCCTGCGGCAGCTGCTACAAGACAGGAAAATGCGTCTTTAATGACGATGTAAATGAAATTGCCCGGGAATTTGAAGAGGCGGACGGACTTGTTGTGGCAAGCCCTGTCTACTATGCAAGCGCAAATGCCACTCTCATCGCCTGTCTTGACAGGCTTTTCTACAGTACAGGCTTTGACAAGACCATGAAGGTCGGCGCCGCTGTGGCTGTCGCAAGGCGAGGCGGATGCTCCGCAACCTTCGATGAGCTCAACAAGTACTTCACCATAGCAGGCATGCCCGTAGCCTCAAGTCAGTATTGGAACAGCGTACACGGAAGACTTCCCGGAGAAGCCGAAAAGGACGCCGAGGGTCTCCAGACCATGCGCACACTTGCGAGAAATATGGCATTTCTCATGAAGAGCATCGCCCTCGGCAAAGAAAAATACGGACTTCCCGAAAAGGAAAGCCCGCAGATAACAAATTTCATAAGCTGATACAATCGGCACACAAACCATATTCATGTTGAGCTGTCAAAGACCGACACACTATCTTCTCGGTCCACGGTATACAGCTCCGCCCCAACCGAGGATCATTGCAAATATCGTCGGAAGGAACATAAGGCCCAGAGCAAAGAGGAATCCCTTTCCGAAGGCCTCCGATAGCTTTAAGCAGGTCATAATGCCGACTATTATATTTACGAATGGTATAAGCATAAGGAGGAACATCCAACCGCTCCCCCAAGCTATGGAAAAGGCACAGTATACATTGTATATAGGGATTATTACCGCCCAGCCGGGTTTCCCCGCCTTCTCAAAAATACGCCAATATCCTATGAAAACAAATATCAGCATAGCCATGCCGAAAATTGTCGAGGCCATTGAAAAACCGACGTAACCAAGATCACGCATCAAATTCATAAATATCTCCTTTGGGCTATTTGCCCTGATTTATTTCCTGACTGCTATAAGGTATGCATAAAAGCGGCTGTATGTGAATACAAGCCGCTTTTAAATGTTCAGGATCATGGACCTGAGGGGAATCGAACCCCTGTCCGAAAACCAATTCCTCGTTCTTCTACTATCATAGTCTGCGGGGAAATTTTCATCCGAGTGCAATGTCACAGACACCACAACACACGGACTAGCTTCATATTACGTACTTCCGCTCAAAGCTTTGCGGAGGCCGTTTCCTACATAAGTCGATGCCGGTTATTTAAGCTGTAGGTGACTTAAAGCCGACAACGCCGCAATTAGGCAGCGTAAGCTAATTCTCTATCGTTAGCGTTTATATTTAATTTCGGAATTTAACGCATCCCCTGCGGATAGCTTCACCGACTGCATGATCCCCGTCGAAACCTGTACAAGCCCTTGAAGTTTTACAGGTCAATCATACCGGAGCAGGGGGATTTTGTCAAATTAAGGCTTTATGCAGATTTTCTTACATATAGCTTACTGTGGCGGAGAGTTCCTTTCTTGAACCATGATTCGCAAGGGGTCCCTGTCCCTCGGCTGCAAAGCCGAGATCAAGAAGCATCAGAACCTCCTCATTTTCAGGCAATCCCAGTTCCTTTGCTGCTGCATCAGGGTCAAAGAAATTGAGCCAGCAGCTCTCGACTCCCGCATTCTTTGCCGCAAGCATAAGATGAGTAGCTACTATCGATGCATCCTCGACACCTGAATCCCTTTTCTCTCCGGGATATACAAATACATTATTCTTATCAAAAGCCACAACCAGAACTGTGGGAGCTCCGTATCTGCAGGGAGTGATCTTATCTATCTTTGCAAGGCCCTCCTCAGACTGAACGACATATATATGCTGCTCCTGAAGATTCTTTGCGGTGGGGGCAACTCTTCCCGCCTCAAGTATCTCATTCAACTGTTCCTTTGAGATCTGACGCCCATCGTATTTCTTGCATGAATAGCGTTCTCTTATAAGCTCTGAAAATTCCATAAAATACCCTCCTCATATTCTTCTGTCGTTTTCTTAAAAAGCTGTACCGATAACATCGGCACAGCTTTAGTATAATTCTGAAATTCCAAAAAGTAAAATATTTTTCTTTACTCTGAGTCTTAAACTCTTATATTAGCGCTCTTAAATTCTCTCTCAAGCTCTCTCTTCTGCGCTTTCTTGGCCATATCGTCACGCTTGTCATAGAGCTTTTTGCCTCGGCAGAGTCCCACCTCCACCTTTACGAGAGGACCTTTAAAGTAAACCTGAAGAGGAACCAGAGTATACCCCTTCTCCGCCACCTTTCCCATGAGCTTATTTATCTCGCCTCTGTGCATAAGGAGCTTTCTGGTGCGAAGAGGATCCTTATTGAATATATTTCCCTTCTCATAGGGATTTATGTGCATTCCCCAGACATAGAGTTCTCCCTTATCAGCCTTTATGAAGGCTTCCTTTATGGAGCAATGTCCCTGCCTTACGGATTTTACCTCAGTGCCGTACAGCTCTATTCCCGCCTCATATTTCTCATCTACAAAATAATCGTGATATGCCTTTTTATTGTTCGCTATCAAGCGTATACTGTTCTTTCCCATCTTCCGCCACCATAAAATCAACTGTTCGCATCACCTTGTCAGCATTTGTCACTCTGACTCTTATCTCCTGACCGAGCTTATAGCGCTTTCCTGTGCGCTCTCCCTTAAGTTCAAGCTTCGCCTCATCAAATATATAATAATCATCCGTAAGCGTATTTACATGGACGAGTCCCTCGCAGGTATTAGGAAGCTCCACATAAAAGCCGTAGGAGGTAACACCTGATATTATACCCTCAAACTCCTCATCTATAAAGCCTCTCATATACTCTGCCTTCTTCATTTTTTCGCTCTCTCTCTCAGCTTCGTCAGCCCTTCTCTCAAGCTCGGAGGTCTTTACAGCCACATTTTTAAGTATCTTCTCATAATGTGCTGTTCTCTTTTTACCAAGCTCCCCCCTGAGGCTTTCCTTTATTATCCTGTGGATCTGGAGATCCGGATATCTTCTTATGGGAGAAGTGAAATGGCAGTAATATCCTGCTGCAAGTCCGAAATGGCCTGTACATTCCGTAGTGTATACAGCCTTCTTCATACTCCTCAAGACAAGCCTCTCTATGAGAGCTTCCTCCCTTGAGCCCTTAATCTTTTCAAGGAGCTTCCTTATCTGCTTGGGCCTTATCTCCTCATTTTTTGACTGCTTGAGGAAATATCCGAAATTGCTTATAAGTATATAGAGCTCTCTGATCTTATCAGGATCGGGAGACTCATGAGTTCTGTAAAGGAATGGGAGCTGCCTCCAATAGCAGTCCTCCGCAACGGTCTCATTTGCGGCGAGCATAAAGTCTTCTATGAGCATATTTGCCGCATTTCTCTCATATGGCTCGATCTTTACAGGTCTCCCCTTTGCGTCCAGTGTTATCTTTGATTCGGGGAAATCAAAGTCTATACCACCTCTGTTTTCCCTGCGTTTCCTCAGGATCTCGGAGAGTTCCTTCATGAGCATGAACATCGGAACAAATTCCTTGTACTGCTCCTTGCGCCTTGCATCGTTCTTTCCTATTATTGCGTAGACATTCTTGTAGCTCATTCGCCTGTCAACGTTTATAACGCTTTCACAGATCTCATGATCCGTTATCTCGCCCTCTTTATTTATTTTCATTATGCAGGAGAGCGTAAGTCTGTCCACTCCCGCATTCAGGGAACATATCCCGTTTGAAAGCTTCTTCGGAAGCATGGGTATAACTCTGTCGGGAAGATAAACGCTGGTACCTCGCTTAAGCGCCTCCTTGTCAAGAGCCGAGCCCTCTTCCACATATGCGGTGACATCCGCAATATGCACTCCAAGGGTATAGAGCCCTGTGTTCTCATCATAGCTTAAGGTCACAGCATCATCAAGATCCTTTGCATCATCCCCGTCTATGGTTACGGTCTGAAGTCCTCTAAGGTCAACCCTTCCTTTCTCCTGCCTCTCTGTAACCGCCTCAGGTATGTCCTTTACTTCCTTCAAAACCTCCTTCGGGAATTCCTCCGGAAGGTCATAGGAACGAACTATGGAGCCTATATCCACTCCGGGATCGTTTACATTACCTATTATCTCTTTTATAACGCCCTCGGGACTTCTCTTTTCACTGCCGTAATCAGTGATCTTCACGACCACCTTGTGGCCTGTCTCGGCTCCCATGTCCTTGCCCTGAGGTATGAAGATGTCCGAAGCTATCTTCAGATTATCGGGTATCACAAAACCGAAATTTTTATTTTTCTTGTATATTCCCACGACCTCTTTATTGGCGTGCTCAAGGACATTAAGGACCTTTCCCTCAGCTCTCTTCCCGAGCTTTTCGTCCTTCTCCCTTTCTATAACTATGCGCACCAGGTCACCGTTTAAAGCCTTCCCTGTATTTTCAGGAGAGATAAATATATCGTCATCTCTCCCCTCCACCGTTACAAAGCCAAAGCCTCTGCTGTTTCCTGTAAAAGTTCCTGTCACACTGAAAAGCTCGGGCTTTCCGTATTTTCCCTTTGGAGAAAGTCCGATCTTTCCGTCGTTTACAAGCTCTGTCAAAAGCTCCTTGAGCTCATCTCTCCTCTCCTTTTCCAAATCAAGAAGCATGGCGAGCTCCTTAAGCTTCATAGGCTTATAAATAGGATCATGCATGAGTTCCGTCAATATCTTCTTCTTTTTTTCTCTGTCTGTCATAAAACCTTCCGTTTCTTTATAAGTCAAAATAAAAGCCCCTGAGATATCAGGAGCTTCAAAATTCAATCAACTGTTACTTCATCAAAATGTCAAGTATAAGAGCGAGTATAAGAAATACTATTGCTCCGTACTTTGTAAATTTCTCAAGGTTTCCCTCCATGGAACGACCCTTGATCTTTCCCCAGTAGCTGTCAGCCATACCTCCTATAGAGCCAAGACCCTGAGTATTTCCTTCCTGCATAAGGATAATGGCCGATATAGCCGCTCCAAGTATTACATATATGATTGATACTAAAATGGTCAACATTTTATTCACCTCCGCAAAGTCAAGCGAATTTATCTTAGCACAACATAAAATATAATGCAAGAAGAAAAGGATAATTTTATGCGATATAATTTATCAGGATGTAATTTTTACTATATCAGTCGCAAAGCTCCTCCATGAGCTCTTTTACCGACATCATCCTGTCAAGTCTCCATACATTCTCACCGCAGAAAATAAGGGCATTGTCCGTATCTCCGTTCGCCGCTCTGCAAAGAGCTGTGGTAATACAGTAAGGGATTTTATTCATGTCGCACTTTTTAAGACAGCCGTAGCATTTGGTGATGTGCTCTCTTTCTTTTTCCCTGGCCTTTATAAAATCATTCCTTAAGGCTCTTCCCGGCATGCCTACAGGGCTCTTTACTATGGCTACATCCTCCTTTTTCGCCTCAAGGTAGGCCTTTTTAAAATTATCATCAACATCGCACTCATATGTGGTCACGAATCTCGTAGCCATCTGCACTCCGTCGCAGCCGAGCTCCATATAGTGGTCTATATCATTCCTGTCAAAGACACCTCCTCCGAATATAACAGGTATCTTCTGCTGATACTTTTCCTCGTACTCCCTGACTATGTCAATGATCTCCTTTATCCTTTCATCATATCCGACAGCATCGTACTCCTCGACCTCCTCAGGGCTGTAGCCCAGGTGTCCGCCTGCCTTCGGGCCCTCTATAACAATAAAGTCCGCTGTTCTGTGATAATGCTTGTCCCACATTTTCAAAAGGACCTTTGCAGCCTTTGGAGGAGAAACTATAGGCGCTATCTTGACATTGCTGCCCTCCACATACTTGGGAAGATCCACAGGAAGCCCTGCTCCCGAAATAATGAGATCCGCCCCGCTCTCCACAGTACATCTCACGAAGTCCTCGTAGTGATTCATGGCACACATGATATTTACCCCTACGATACCTCCCTGTGCGAGCTCCTTTGCCTCCTTTATATATCTTCTCAGTGCACGCAGGTTGGCTCCCATAGTATCAGTTGCAAAATCAGGCTCCTTGAAGCCGGGCTGTGCTGCGGAGATAACTCCTATACCTCCCTCTCTCGCAACCGCTCCCGCAAGCTTTGAGAGACTGACTCCAACGCCCATTCCGCCCTGTATAACAGGTCTTTTTGCAACCAAATCACCTATTCTGAGTTCCTTAAGCTTCATAACTGTTTTGACCTTTCGCTTATTTCATTTAAATAGTAATCCCCGCCGTAATAAAAATTTTCCGAATCCGTCTTAAGTAGTTTTGATTACTATGTTATGTATCAAAATGATGATACACTCTTTACACATTTTAGTCAACCGATATTTGGCTTTTGGCATACCCTAAAATAAATATTTCAGAAGACCGTATTTCAGGCCCGGGTCTGTCAGCATACATATTTATACATAAGCACATAATGGCAGAAGCTTCCCGCCATAACAAAAACATGAAATATCTCGTGAGCTCCGAAGTTTCTCGGCAGGCGCCTGAATACAGGAAGCTTAAGCGCATATATAACTCCGCCTATGGTATATAGCAGACCGCCTGCAAGGAGCCATCCGAAGGCCTTCTCAGGGAGCGCTGCTATTATCCTTGTTATTGCAAATATACATACCCAGCCCATAGCTATGTATACCGCCGATGAAAAGGCCTTGGGACAGTTGATCCAAAGAGCCGATATCAGTATCCCCGCTATAGCTATAGCCCACACCGCAAAAAGCATAAGCCAACCTGTCCTGTCTCCCAGGACTATGGCACATATAGGTGTGTAGGTTCCCGCTATGAGCACATATATCATCATATGGTCTATCTTTCTCAGTATCTTGTTTACCTTCTGAGAAATATTAAGCGAATGATAAAAGGTACTTGCGGCGTAGAGGAGGATCATGCTCACTATAAAAACAGCGATAACAACAGTATTTTCAACGCTCCTTGTGCTGTAGGCCTTTGCCACAAGGGGTACCGATGCAATAAGGGCCGCAGCCATTCCTATGCCGTGGGTAAGAGCGCTTCCCGGGTCCTTCAATTTATTTATAAATATATCCAATCTTTTCATTTCTGCACCTTTCTTTAAAATGACATAACTTCCAAAACATATAGTTGTTGAAATTAATATATGTAGTTTTTAAAACTACTTATCATTATATCACTATTAAAGAATAATGCAAGCATTGCTTTTAGCTGTCAGGTCTTATATTTCCATCCTCGTCTATACTTATTCCGTAAGACATATTTTCATAATAGTTGAAGAATTCCTGCCTTTGGGCACTGTCTGTAATGGACTTTGTATATCCTGATGCGGAGCTTCCCGGGTAAAGTTTCAGTTCGCTCCTTCCCGTATCAGGATACCATTTGACTTCAAGAAGCATTGTGCGCGGTATGCTGCTTCCGAAGAGGAAATTACCGAGGCTGTACACCACAGGTACGCCTCCTACATATTCAGTTCCTTGGAGGACGTGGGGATGAGCACCTACTATGAGATCCGCCCCTGATGAGACAAGCTCTTTTGCAAGCTCTCTCATATACGTATCAGGCTCCTCCTTCTTCTCCGTTCCCCAGTGTATATAGACTATGACATAATCGCAGGTTTCCGAAAGCTCCGCTATCTTGTTTAAAAGCTTGGATTTATAGGCATCATAGGCAGGAAAAACACCTGCGCTTTGTTTTCCCGCAGCCCAGTCCGAAAAAGGCATTACTCTTGTTGCGCCCAGTACCGCTATACGCCTTCCGTCCTTCTCCCATATGACAGCCTTTGAGGCCTCTTCTGTATTTTCTCCCGCTCCTGTATGGGCTATTCCCGCTCCGTTAAGAGCTGCTATGGTATCCTCCAGGGCGTCCCTTCCGAAATCAAGCACATGATTATTTGCAAGGGTGACAGCGTCAACGCCCATCTCCTTAAGTATATTTACCCTTTCAGGTGACACTCTGAAAGTAAACTCCTTGTCGTCTTCCGCAGAGCCTCTTTCACTCATAGGAAATTCCTCATTTACTATAAAAAAGTCGCTTCTTTCTATAAGCTCTCTGTAATTTTCGCACAGATTTCCTGATATTCCACCGGAACTGTCATAAGAGGAAAGCACATAGCTGCTCAGATACACATCCCCTCCGAAAAGCATAGTTACAGGTATTTCTGAATTCTCAGGCTCTGGTGACTCCGAACTCTCCGGGAGGCTCTCGGGAGCAGAAGAGGCAATTTTTTCTTCGCCTGATATTTCGATTGGAAATCTGATGCCGTACTCTTTTACCATGAGTACAGCAGCTACAGCCAAAAGCAATATATTTACAAATATCAAAAAGGCGGAGAGCCTTTTTAAAGCAGCCTTTGCAGGGCTTTCTCTCCGTCTTCTGCTTTTTCCTGCGATTTGATTATTCCTTCTCGAATTTACATTTCTCTTTTTTGCCCGGCTCCTTCCGGTGGAGCTGTATTTATTGATATTATCTTTCATTTAAAGCCTTATTACTGTTATGTTTTTCTCTATAATATTTTTACTTTTATATTTTTAATTTATATTTATACGATATATTTATCTCTTTTATTATCCGGTCTCCGACATATCGGTAATATAAGTGTAGCCCATCTGCGAGCTTAGGGAGTAAAGTCTCAGCTTCATCTCATTTCCCGCCTCCCTTGTCTCAAGCTCCAGGAGGTATGCCTTGTCTATGCTGCTCCCGTACATAAGGTCCCCAAGGCTGTATATGACAGGCACATCTTTGTAGTATTCAATTCCCTCGGCGCTGTTAAAGGCTGAGCATATTACAAGGTCAGCCCCCGCATCAACGCTTTCACGGGCCAATATCTTCATATAGTCGGGTATATCAGGATCACCTTCATTCCTACCCCAATATACATATGAAATAACAAGATCACAGCTTCCGTTCAGCTCGCTTATGTAATTGAGATAGTTTTCCTTATTCGCATCATATGAGAGGAAAACTCCCGCCCTGTTTTTTCCTGCTCCCCATGATGCATCGGGAACTCTTCTTGAGCTTGATACAATGGCAGTCCGCATTCCGTTTATATCCTTTATCACAGCCCTTGAAGCCTCATCATAATTTTCTCCCGCTCCCGCATGGGCTATTCCGGCTCTGTCAAGTGTATCTGTCGTATCCGAAAGCGCATCATAGCCATAGTCAAGGACATGGTTGTTTGCGAGGGCGACGCAATCGATACCTGCCGCTTTAAGGATATTTACTCTCTCAGGCGATACCATGTAGGCATACGCTTTTTCCTCCTCTGCCTCTCCACGTTCGCTGAAGGGAAAAACCTGGTTTACCATAAAGAGATCCGCCCGATTTGAAAGGTCCATTATCCCGGGAGACAGCACTCCACCTATTCCCTCATCATCGTAGGCGGAGAGCACATAGCTGCTCAGATACGCATTTCCTCCGAAAAGCAGCCTCGCATCCTTAAGTCTCGGCTCATCCCTGAGCCTTTGAATATTTTCTCCGGGTTCAAAGCCGTCATATGTATTATCCGTTCCTGAGTCTCCGTATGTTTTACCCGGCTCAAAGCTTTCATGTGCTTTATCAGAGCCCGAGGCTCCATTTATATTTCCGGGAGCGGAAGCTTCATATTTTACATTATCCTTCCGCATTTCATCTTCATATATCTCTGATATAAATGAAGACGTGGCTGTTTTTTCACTAAAAAATCCCCCAAAGTCGCTTCCGATAAAAAATCTGAAAAGGAGCATTGCGGCATATATCACAAACAAAACCGCACAGATAAGATACAGGATAGCCGAGATCGCTTTTATTATCCTCTTGTCCTGTCTTTTCCCTGCGGTAATTCTTTTTCTTCTCTTTTTGGGATATCTCCTGTCAGTCATTGCCGTATGTAAAGTTCAAAATCATCCCTGATTTACTATCCACTCCTTCTTTATCATCCAAAGTCCTGCCTCTATGCTGTGAATATTGCTGTAATCTCCTGACTTTATAGCTTCGTGATGTCTGAAAAGCCTCTGCCAGCTGTCTGTTATCTTGTTTTTTAAGGCAGGATAGAATGCTCCGAGCATCACCTTTGTGTAGCTGAGTCCCATATACTCAAGCTCCTCTGCAAATTTCTTTTCCTCCTCGGGACTCTCTCCTATATACGAAAGGTTGAGTATTTTTGTCCAGTCAGCCATATCAAAAAACACAGCCTCATCCAAGGGCACCTCAAGCTCCAACAGCGTTCCTCCTCCGGAGCTTTCCGCATCACGGGGTTCGGCAAAAGACCAATATGGAAACTCGGCCTTTTCCGGTCTTTTAACCAGCTTTTGTGCTTCCCTTACATACCATCTGTAGCCTGTAATGAATATAGGCGCACTTTCACCATACTTTGCGCTGACATATATCTCTCTTGAGACAGCATAGCCGTCCCTCTCTATAGCTCTCAGCACCGCATCCTGCTGCCTTGTAAAAAGTCTTATTTTTCCTTCTGACGTTTGATATCTGTCACCCATTCTTTTTTTATCTCCCATATATTTCCGTATTTAAGATTATTTCCCACTACTACACTGTCATCATAAAGGCGCATCCAGCTGTCTGTTATCTCCCGCCTAAGCTCAGGATAAAACTGTGACATGACAGCCTCCACATCATTTGTCCCGTACATTTCCATCTTTTCTCTGTGACGCTTTGCGTCCCCGTCATTAAGTGGGATATAGGAATAATTCAGTATCATTCCCCACTTGGTGACATTTACAGGAGTTATGTCCTCCTCATTGACCTCCAACTCCAAAATAACATCATTCTCCCCCTGAAGCATAAGTGATTCCTCCTCAAAGGAGACCCATACAGGATACTTTACGTCCGCAGGCTTGTTTTTTACGTTGGGCCCATTCTGAGAAAGCCATCTGTAAGCCCTTAATATTATTTCGGAATGCTCCTGGTTCTCCTTTCTTATATACTCCTCCTTTGTTATATAGCGTCCTTTCTCAGAAAGGACCTCCGCCACATTTTTGTGCTGTCTTGTCCAGACCTTGATCTTCCCCATAAAAATACCCCATTGTACAACTGTTACTTTACAATAGCTTCATAAAACTTTTATTTTATATTATCATGTATCGATATTTTTTTCCATGCATCAGATGATATTCTCACTCCCTCCAGTTCCAAGAGTCTTAGTTTTTTTTCTACACCTCCCGCATATCCCGTGAGGCTTCCGTCAGCTCCCACAACGCGATGGCAGGGAATGATTATTGATATCCTGTTATGGCCCACCGCTCCGCCGACAGCCTGTGGAGACATATGTGAAAGCCCTCTTTTTTCGCAAAGCCTTGCAGCTATCTCCCCGTAGGTCACAGTGCTTCCGTATGGTATTGAGCAAAGTATGTCCCATACTTCTCTTTGAAATTCAGTGCCTGCAGGATGTAATGGCACTGAAAAGTCGGGTTTTCTGCCTGAAAAATAAATATCAAGCCATTCCTTTGCGTTTTTAAGTACAGAAACCTCCATGCAGACAGTATCATCCGAAAGTCCTTTTGCAAAGTATTTTTGTCCGACAAACCACAGACCTGTAAGTCCCTCATCATCTGCAGAAAGAAGTATATCTCCCAATGGAGAGGCGTAATTTGAGGTGTACATCGTATTATTTTTGTTTTGAGGTGGCATAAAAGGACTCCTTTTTAAACTTACTCTAAGATTTTACCTTCCTTGTCAAAATCTCCCTCAGGAATATTCAGCCTTGTAATAAAATCGTCTGCTGTCTTTTCATTCAATAGGTTAAAATAATAAAAGATAAACTTCTAAGTTACATTATAATAATAATTTTTTTTGTTGTCTAATTAATATATACTAAAACCTCTGAATAAATCTTTACTCTAAGTAACTGAAAATATATACTATATCTGTCAGACTTATAACCGGCCGTGTGGGAACGCCTGTACCGGCCACAAGATTGAATCAAGGGATTTGTACGATTCGGTGATGAAGGATATACAGGAATTGGCAGCGCATGCCATGAGGAGCCGGACGAGTTTGTCGGGGAAATCCCGGAGATTGCAGCGTAAATAGTTTGCCCCATCTCTCAATTACTGAGGGATGGGGCTTTTTTGATATATTAACTAAACAAAAAATTTTAACTAATGCACCGATTAACAAAAGGCCGCTCAAACTGCAATAGTAGCAACAATCATTTTCTTTTTTCCCGCCAATTTAACAAAAATGCAGAATTTACGATTACAAGAACCGAACCGGCATTATGAACAAGCGCACCGATAACAGGGTTTAATATACCTGTAATAGCGAGAATAATGGCGATAAAATTCAAGGTCATGGAAAAGGTGAGATTGCATTTAATTGTAACCATCATTCGTTTAGCCAGAAGAAGAAGATGGGGCAATTCGCTGATTTTATCATTGATTAGCGCAATATCTGCCGCATCGACTGCAATATCACTTCCAATTCCTACATATGCTTTCTTTAATGCAGGAGCATCATTGATGCCGTCCCCAATCATACAGACATGGTTGCCACTGTTTTGGAGGTCTTCAATATGCTTTAACTTGTCCTCCGGCAAACAGCCTGCAAAAACCTCTTGGATGCCGAGCTGCTTTGCCATATATCCTGCTGCTTTTTCGTTATCGCCGGTTAATAATACAGGAGTAACATTTGTTTCCCTGATATGGGTAATCGTGTCATAAGCATCCTGCCGCAGCGTATCTGCCAAGGCGATGAACCCAATCGCTTTGTTTGAGATAGCAACATAGGTTATCGTGCTTCCGTTTTCTATGTAAGATGCCGCTTCCTCCCGCATACTGTCAGGTAAATCAATTTGCTTTGCTGAGAGTAATTCCCGGTTGCCTGCCGCAACTTCATAGGCATCTACCTTTGCTGAGATTCCTTGCCCTGGTATCATATGAAACTGATCCGGCATTTGCAGTCCATCTTGATATTGCTGCTTATAGCCGGTTACGATTGCTTTCCCTAATGGATGTTCCGAACGCTGTTCCGCGCCGGCTGTGAGCCGGAAAAGTGACTGCTCTGCCCAGGCAGAGCAAAAACTTTTTACTGCAATTACCTTTGGGGTTCCATAGGTAAGGGTGCCTGTTTTATCAAACGTGATTTTTGATACTTCTGCAAGCCGCTCAAGTGCGTCTCCTTCCCGAACCAGAAAGCCATGCTTTGTGGCATTGCCAATGGCTGCCATGATTGCTGTAGGTGTAGCCAGAACAAGCGCACAAGGGCAAAAAACAACCAAAATCGTTACAGCCCGGATGAGTTGCCCGCTGATGAGCCATGTCAAAGCAGCGGCTGAAAGGGCGATTACGACTATCCACGTTGCCCAACGGTCTGCAATCCCGACAATTTTCGCTTTGTCTGCGTCAACGGATTGTACCAATTTTATCATACGCTGAATCGAACTGTCATCACCAACCTTTGTGGCCTTCATATCAAAAGAACCGAACTGATTGACAGTTCCGCTGGAAACATTGTCTCCGACACCTTTATCAACCGGAAGGGATTCACCTGTCATAACAGCCTGATTGATGGAAGTCTGACCGAATAAAATCATGCCGTCAACAGGGATTGTTTCTCCCGGAAGCACCCTCAAAATATCACCGATTTGTACTTGTTCAGCAGGAATGATTGTTTCCATCTCATCAGATATACGTCGTGCCGTCCGCGGTGTCAAGTGAACCAGTTTTTCGATACCGGCTCTGGCCTTTGCAACCGTCAAGTCTTCAAGAAGGCCGCCCAGCTGCATGATAAACGCCACCTCGCCTGCTGCAAAGATTTCCCCGATTATGACAGACGCAATCAGTGCGAGAGAAACAAGGACATCTGCTTTAATATCAAATTTTGTGACAAGTCCAATGATTGCTTCCAGAATAATAGGAATACCGCACAAAATAATTGCTATCCATGCCAAATTAACATGAAATAATTCTATGTTCAAAAGGCTGGCCAACAGTGCGATTCCGGACAAAATCAAGAAGGTTACATCTTTTTTTACACCTCCCCATTCCAAAAATTCTTCTAATTTTTTCAAGGCATAATCCCTCCTTCCCTATACCCATATGGGTATATGTTTATTATACCCATGCGGGTATAGGTTGTCAACAGCAAATAAAAACCGGCCTGACGCTTGAGGCCGGTTTCCTGTAAATATTTAGTTCATATTCGCAAAACGCTCCACGGCTTTTGTAAAATTAGCAATCGTTTTATCGGCATCGCCATGTTCAATTCCATCCCTGACACAATGCTTGATATGTCCCTCTAACACAACCTGTCCTACTTTATGAAGCGCAGATTTTGCTGCATTTATCTGTGCAAGAATATCCTCACAAGGAATATCTTCATCAACCATACGGTCAATCGCTTGTACTTGTCCAATGATTTTTTTGAGACGGCGATGAAGATTATCTGCATCCATACATTGTTTCATGAGCCTTCACCTCCTTTATACCTCTGGGGGTATCTGTATCTCATATTATCCGGCAAATCAATTTATTTGTCAAGAAATTCGCCTCATATATCTTAATATCAAAATTTTGAATTTACCGCTTGACATTGTGGCAAAGAGCGCCACAGTTTTTGGCTCAACATCATATGATCCGACATGCATGCACTGTACGCACAGCCCCTCATCATAGGTCAAAAATTCCACCTTGGAAAAATCAGTTTTCTTCTTTTCTGTGGCCTCCCTTACAGCCCATTCAAAGTCAAATCATAATCTGTTCCTCCCTCAATCTCCACCACATCATCTATATTCACCTTCGTTCCGTCCGTAAATATCAGTTTGCGCTCATACTCATCTATCCTTTTAAGCCTTCCTGAGCATGTCACATACTCGCCTCCCTCTTTAAGGCTGTCAGGGACAAAGTAAGTGACCGTGATCTCCGGTCTTTCTTCTATGATGCTCATGAGATACTGCTGCTTTCTGCCGAGGATCTCCAGCTCCTCCTCCGAAAGCTCTGCCTTTTCTTTTGTAAGCCTTCCGCTCTCCCGTATAACTCCGTCATAGCCTGTGAGGGCTGCAAATGGAGAAAACTGCGCCGCCCTGTCCGCCATTGACATATGGGGCCTCGTAGGGGAAATATGGTGTGGAAGGTCTATTATGTCATCATATCTTCCATGAGTCTTTTCCATGTCAAACCCTTTTGCCGCTATGACTCCGTTTTCGTTCTTTCCTTCCGTTCCTATGCTCATGCCCTGTGTCCTCCTATCTGTGCATTCCTGTCCTTTGCGGTGGCACCCTCCTCAAAATTCATTCCTCTTAAGATAGCATTTTTCCCGAACCTCTTTTTTATACTGAGCTCCGCCTCCTGGATCCTGCGCTCCTTTGAAAGCTTTTCGCTCTCCTTCATGCGCTCTTTTTCAAGAGCCCTATAATCCGTAAATAGGCTCATCTGCTCATATTTGTCCTCATTCTTCGGGATACTGTCCTCCCGCATTACATGATTTGCGGTGATATTCATCCTGCGAACGAGAAGATTTTTGTTTACTTCGCGGTCAAATATCTCTGATGCCGCATCCATTATAAGCTTCGAGGACGAGGTAAATCTTCCGAGGTTAAATGTACCGTGAGCATGCTTTGGTATCTTCCTTCCGTAATGGTCTGTGACCACCTCTCCCCGATAGCTCCTTCTGCGTTTTTCATCCGAAAGATTCTCTATGTCATAGCCTACTGTTATGACTATCTGATCTGTGACAAACCCCTTATCCACAAGGTCAAGAGCCAACATGTCAGCCATCTCCCTGAGGACAAGCTTTGCCTTCTCCGCCTCATAAGGGCAGTGCAGCACCTGGCTCGGACCGAGGCTTTGATTTTCAGGCTTGTAGGCTCTGACATCAGAAATCTCGCAGGGCTCCCATCCCCATGCATGGTCTATAAGAAGCTCCGCATTTATTCCGAAAAGCTTGTAAAGGAGATCCTCGTTTCTTACCGAGCACCTTGCCACGTCTCCCATGGTAAACATTCCGTACTCCTCAAGCTTTTTTGAATAGCCTCTGCCCACACGCCAAAAGTCGGTAAGCGGCCTGTGTTCCCACAGAGCATGCCTGTAGCTCATCTCGTCAAGCTCGGCTATCCTGACTCCATTCTCGTCCGCAGGAATATGCTTTGCCACTATGTCCATGGCAACCTTACACAGATAGAGATTCGTGCCTATGCCTGCCGTCGCGGTGATCCCCGTCTCCTTAAGCACCTCAAGAATAATCTTCATTGCAAGGTCATGGGGTGAAAGTCCATATATTCCGAGATACTCCGTCACATCCATAAACACCTCATCTATAGAATATACTATGATGTCCTCAGGAGCCACATATTTAAGATATATCTCATATATATGTCTGCTGTAGTCCATGTAATACGCCATTCTCGGACGCGCTGTTATAAAATCTATCTTAAGTCTCGGGTCCTTCATAAGCTCTGAAAAACTGTATGACGAACCCTCAAACATCCCTCCGGGCGCTCCGGATCTTCGTCTTCCGTTTGCCTCGTTTACCCTTTGTCTTACCTCAAAAAGCCTGGGCCTTCCGGGGATACCGAAGCTCTTTAAAGACGGAGTAACCGCAAGACATATGGTCTTATTTGTGCGGCTCTCATCAGCCACAACAAGATTTGTGTCCATAGGGTCAAGGCCCCTCTCCCGGCACTCCACTGAAGCATAAAAGCTTTTTAAGTCTATGGCTATGTAGGTTCGTTTCTTCATGCTCCCGGTCTCTCCTTACTTTTCAGATATATTTTGAATCAGTCCCTTTTATAGTACATATCCTCCTGTATGATGCCCTTAAGGAGGTATAAAGTTATGAAAAAGTGTTGGATGATAGGCGGATGCACAAAGCGTCCCGCCGAAATAATTGATTTTGACGGCTGTCTGTATACTCTTTGCATTACAGGTATAAGCGGGAAAAGGGCGGTCACCCGCGCTCCGAAGGGAAGAGTTTTTCTCAGAGAAAAGGATGCGGATGATTATCTTGTCTTTTACAATAAGTACAAGCCTCGCTCGCATTTTATCTGATTCTAAAACGGACAGGTCGCCGTATATATTTATTATATGCGGTAACCTGTCCTATAAAAAGTACTGATTGAGTGAAATACATGAAAATCATGTATTCATGTAAAATCATAAGCTGATTGCGGTAAATCCTGAATCCTAAGCTCTGAGCTCTATTCCCATTCCGTTAAGGCCGTTTAATATCTTCTTCATGGCTGCTCCCACCTCATCGTCTGTGAGAGTCCTGTCGGAAGCCCTGAAACTGAGGCTGTAAGCTACAGACTTGTAGCCCTCCTTTACCTGGGCTCCCTCATATATATCAAAGAGCCTGTAACTCTCGAGTATCTTTCCGCCTCTCTGAGCTATCATATCCTCTATTTCTCCAACAAGGATATTTTTAGGAACAAGCATTGAGATATCTCTTCCCATAGCAGGGTACTTTGCTATGCCCTCGTACTTTCTGTCAAAGCTTGTGTAAGGAATAAGTGCGGGCATGTCAAGGACTGCAAGATATACCCTTACGCCCTCCTTGAAATCATAATTTAAGCTTACCTCGGGGTGAACCTCTCCGAGATATCCTATTATTTCTCCATCGTACTTTATGTATGCCTTTCTTCCGGGGTGAAGGAAGCTCTTATCGCATACAGGGTCATAGTGAAGCTTTTTATTCATTCCCACATGCTCAAGGAATTCTTCCACAACGCCCTTCATTACAAAGAAGTCCACATCCTCTCCATATGCTCCGAGAGTAAGCTGCTCTCTCTCATCAGGAAGCTCTGTCAAGGGAAGAGCCTTGGGTATATAAATATTTGCCATGTCATAGAGCCTTACATCACCGTTTCTCCTGTTGTAATTAAGAGACAAAGATGTGATCATTGCGTTTACAGGCTGAGTTCTCATAATAGAGAAGTCCTCTCCGAGAGGGTTGGATATGACTACAGCCTTTCTCAGCCCGCTGTCCTCAGGTACAAGGAGCTTATCATAAGCCTTGGGTGACTCAAAAGCATAGGTCATAGCATGCGAAAAACCTGAAAGCTCCGCAATATTTCTCGCTATCTGATCTATTCTGAGCTTATATGAAAGCTTTCCTGTAGTAGCCTCTCCGACAGGGAGTGTGCTTGCTATCTTGTCGTATCCGTGGAAACGAAGCACCTCCTCGGCAAGGTCTGCCGTGCAGTGAAGGTCACGTCTGAAGGTGGGAACAACGACCTCATTTGAATCATCGTTAAAGCCAAGACCTATCTTTGCAAAGATCTCCTTCATCTCTGACTCGCCTATATCTGTTCCAAGGAGGGAGTTGATCCTCTCAGGCTCAAACTTTATCTTTATATCCTCATCCTTTACAGGATATACATCGATCATTCCCCCTACAACTTCTCCGCAGCCAAGCTCCTCAACAAGCTGACATGCTCTGTTTATGGCCGCCTCGGCGTTATTGGGGTCAAGACCCTTCTCAAATATGGATGAGGCATCTGTTCTCATTCCGACCTTCTTTGCTGAAAGTCTGATGTTTACTCCGTCAAAGTTCGCCGCCTCGAATACTACTGTATGAACATGGTCGGTGATCTTTGAGTTCTCGCCTCCCATGATTCCCGCAAGGCCAATACCTCCCTTTTTGTCATTTATCATAAGTATTGTATCGTCAAGCTTTCTGGTCTGTCCGTCAAGAGTTATGAATTCGTCACCGTTCTTTGCGGTGTCAACGATTATCTCATGTCCCTCTATGAGGTCATAATCGTAGGCATGCATGGGCTGGCCGTACTCTTCCATGACAAAGTTTGTTATGTCAACGAGATTATTTATGGGTCTTATTCCGCTGTTTCTGAGACGCTTCTGCATCCACTCGGGTGAAGGGGCGAACTTGATGTTCTTTACCATTCTCGCGCAATAACGGGGGCAGAGCTTTGTATTATTTACTGTTACCTTAAGATAGTCGTTAATGTCTTCGCTGTTTCCTGTAGCCTTCACCTCAGGCATCTTGAAGGTCTTTCCGAAGGTGGCCGCAGCCTCTCTTGCTATTCCTATTACAGCATAGCAGTCAACACGGTTTGAGGTGATCTCGTACTCTACGACTGTATCATCCATTCCGAGAGCCTTGACTGCCGAATCTCCGGGCTTTAAGGAGAGCTCATTTATAAGCTCGTCATCAAAGATATATATTCCCGACTCGGGAGCGAGGGGATACGCATTATGATCAGAGCCAAGCTCCTCTATGGAACACATCATTCCGTTTGAGGGAACGCCTCTGAGCTTTCCCGCCTTTATGCTCACTCCGTCCTCAGGCATGGGGCCTCCGTCGTGGCCTCCCTTAACCTTTCCTCCGTCAAGTACTACAGGCACCAGCTGTCCTGACGAACCCACGGGAATGTTTGGTGCGCCTGTAACTATCTGTATGGTCTCATTGCCCACATTTACCTGACAAACCACGAGCTTATCGGCATCAGGATGCTTCTCCACCTTTTCCACTCTTCCGACTACGAGCTTTTCAAGGTTCTTTGAAAGGTCCTCATATCCCTCAACCTTTGTTCCTGTGAGAGTCATTCTGTCACTGTATTCCTGTGCCGTACAGTCAAGATCGGGCACATAATCCTTTATCCATGAAAGCGGTGTATTCACTTTAATTTCCTCCGAACTGTTTTAATAATGTATCTTATATTTACCTGTACATATGCATAGCCTTTTTAGAACTGATTCAGGAACCTCTGATCATTCTCGTAGAGAAGTCTCATGTCATCTATCTCGTACTTTAAGAGAGCTATACGCTCAAGGCCTACTCCAAATGCAAAGCCTGTGTACTTTTCAGGATCTATTCCGCACATCTCAAGGACATGGGGATGAACCATTCCGCAGCCGAGTATCTCTATCCAGCCCTCTCCCTTACAGAAGCGGCATCCCTTTCCTCCGCACTTAAAGCAGCTTACATCCACCTCTGCCGAAGGCTCTGTGAAGGGGAAATGGTGAGGCCTGAATCTGGTCTTTGTCTCAGGTCCGAAGAGTTCCTTGGCAAATTCGTCAAGAGTTCCCTTAAGATCTGTCATTGTAATGTGCTTGTCAACCACAAGTCCCTCTATCTGATGGAAGGAAGGGCTGTGTGTTGCGTCGATGCTGTCCGAACGGAAAACTCTTCCCGGTGCTATCATCCTTATGGGAAGCTTGCCCTGCTCCATGACTCTGGCCTGAACAGGTGAGGTCTGTGAACGAAGAAGTATCTCATCATTAATATAGAAGGTATCCTGCTCGTCTCTTGCGGGATGTCCCTCGGGGATGTTGAGCTTTGTGAAGTTGTATTCCTGCCACTCTATCTCAGGACCCTCAACTACATCATATCCCATTCCCACGAAAATCCTCTCAACCTCATCAAGGGCTATCTGACAGGGATGTCCGTGTCCTACCTTTGCCTTCTTTGCGGGAAGAGTAACGTCTATTACCTCTGATTTAAGCTTCTCTTCTCTAAGGGCTCTCTGAAGCTTTGTCTTTTCAGCCTCAAGGGCAGCCTCAACCTTGTCCCTTGCCACATTTACCATCTGTCCGAAGGCAGGTCTCTCCTCCGGAGGGATATTTTTCATCTCCTTCATGGCCGCAGTGATATGGCCCTTCTTTCCGAGATACTCAACGCGAACATCGTTAAGCATGTCGAGATCTTTACATGCATCGATTTTTGCAAGAGCCTCCTCGGTGATCTTTAAAAGCTGTTCATTCATAGTTTTTCTCCTTGAAAATCTTTCTCTTACTTTTCTTTTCAATTATTAAATACAAAAAATCCCCGTCCACATAGGGACGGGGATCCGCGGTACCACCCTGATTCCGATACTAATATTGAAAAAATATCGGCACTTATTTATGCTTGACGCGCATCAACGTCAGCACCTACACTACCATGCTTTGGCAAATCCAAAGGGATTTCAGCGCTGCGGCTCCGATGTGAATTTCATCCTTATACCTTGACCCGGCGAGCTCTCAGCCGACGACTCGCCTCTCTTTCGAGTATATATAAAGCCTACTGTGCATCTTCACAGCCTTTGTATTCAATTAAGTATGATAATAAAACATTTCAGTTTTATGTCAAAATTTTTCTGTCGGTTTCCATAAAATTTTAACACAATGTTTTTTATTGTCAAGTTGTTTTCTTTTAAATCAACCCCAATTTTTCCAATACGGCATCTACCTTTGCCTTCTCGGCATCGCCCATCTCAAAGAGCGGAAGCCTTACTCCGCCAACGTCCTTCCAGACCTTTCCGAGGGCATATTTTACAGGTACGGGATTTGAGGTTATAAAGAGTACCTTAAAGAGCTCGTAGAGCTTTTTATGGAGAGTCTCTGCCTCCTTTACATTTCCCTTAAAGAATTCTGTACACATCTTGTTTATGTCACTTCCGAGGATATGGGAAGCTACGCTTATCACTCCCTCGGCTCCCACTGAAAGCATGGGAAGTGTGAGAGAGTCGTCTCCGCTGTATATCTCAAAGCCCTCTTCGGCGACCTGTCTGATTTGACTCACCTGCTCAAGGCTTCCCGCAGCCTCCTTTACAGCCACGATCTTCTCATGCCTTGAAAGTTTTGCTATGGTATCAGGAAGCATATTCACTCCCGTCCTTCCGGGAATATTGTACATGATGACAGGGAGCTCTGAAGCCTCTGCTACACTTACAAAGTGATGATACATTCCCTCCTGAGAAGGCTTATTATAATAGGGGACAACCACAAGCGCCGCGTCTGCTCCTGTCTTTGCCGCTTCACGGGTAAACTCCACGCTCGCCTTTGTATTGTTTCCTCCGGTTCCCGCAATAACAGGTATTTTCTTTCCGAGGGACGCTCCCGCCTCATCGGCGGCTTTCCTTACAGTCTCAAAAAGCTTAAGCTTCTCGGATGTTGTAAGTGTGGGGGACTCTCCTGTAGTTCCCGCAACCAAAAGGGAATCGCTTCCGTTCTCAACAAGGTGCTTTGAGAGCTCAGCCATTCTTTCGTAGTCAACCTCTCCCGCCCTGTCAAAGGGGGTTATCATTGCAGTCATAACTCTTCCGAACTTCATATCGCTTCCTCCTGTAATTTTTATTATAATTATATAGGAAAGTTTTCATTAAAAGCCGCTCTCGTTATTTTCTCCCTTAAAGAAATCGTGAAGCGTCCTTACGGCCTTGTCCTTATCTCTCTCATGTATGAGGCACCATATGGTCGTATAGGAATCCGAGGTCTGTAATACTTCTATCCCTTCCTTTGTGAGAGCCGTCATTATCTTTGCCATGACTCCCGGAACTCCCTGGATATTTGCCCCAACCTCCGACACCTTGCAGCAGTCCTTTGTGAGGCTGTACTTAAAGCCGTTCTTTTCTATTATCTCCACAGCCTTTTCACAGTCCTCATCCTTAACTGTAAATACCGCCTCCGAAGGGTGTATATTGATAAAGTCAAGGCTTATGCCTGCATCCGCTATATCCGTCAAAAGCGAGGACAGCCTTTCCTGATCACGCTCCTCATTTTTTACGCAGAGTTGAACTATTCCTGAAAGGGATGCTATTCCCGTAATAAGTTGTTCTCTCATATTTTCATCGCTTTCCTTTATTATAGTGCCTCTCGCATCGCTGAAGGTCGAGGCGACTCTAAGTGGTATCCCCTTTGTCTTTGCAAGCTCCACAGCCCTCGGATGTATTACCTTTGCACCCTGAGATGCGAGATTACACGCCTCATCATAGGTAACAAAGTCCAAAATATCAGCATTCGGTACTACCCTGGGGTCGGCAGTCATTATCCCTTCAACATCAGTATATATCTCAACCATATCCGCATCAAGGGCGACTCCCAATGCGCTTGCGGAGGTATCGCTTCCGCCTCTTCCGAGAGTAGTTACTCTTCCGTCCTCTGTCATCCCCTGAAAACCTGTCACTATTACAAGCTTCCCCTCGGATATATACTTTTTCATATTTTCGGGCCTGAAGTCTATTATCCTCGCGTCACCGAAATTGTCATTTGTTATTATGCCCGCCTGTCCTCCTGTGAGTACAGTGGTCTCGTATCCGTCCTTTTTAAGCTCCTCCGCAAGTGTCACGGCTGAAATTATCTCTCCGCAGCTCATGAGAAGATCCATATTTGATTTCATTATGGGGTCACTGTCATTGTCCGCAAGTCCCAAAAGTGTGTCTGTGGCATAGGGTGCTCCGTTTCGTCCCATGGCAGACACAGTGACCACAACAGTATCTCCCCTTTTTACGGCCTCCTCGATCTTATGTCTCACGCTTTTTCTGGCCTCCGGGGTGGCTACTGACGTGCCCCCGAATTTCTGTATTATTAAAGACAAGCCTTTATCTCCTCTTTCATTAAATATTTAATGCAGCATTTATAAATATGTTTTCCCGGTATGGCTATGCTACATTATATTTTCAAGGCCCGATAAAAGCCCCTTTATATCTCCGACCTTTTTCACAGCAAGCATTATCCCGGGGATAAAGCTCTCTCTGGTTATGGAATCATGCCTTATGGTAAGTATCTGTCCAAGACCTCCGAACATCACCTCCTGGTGAGCCACATAGCCGGGAAGGCGCACGCTGTGTACTCTCATGCCCTCATATTCTCCGCCACGGCTTCCCTCTATCTTCTCGAACTCATCCTCGGTTCCCTGTCTGAAGCTCTCTCTGTTCTCAGCCATCTTTTTTAATGTCTGAACAGCAGTTCCCGAGGGCGCATCCTTCTTATGATCATGATGCATCTCTATGACCTCGGCATAAGGCATATATTTGATGGCCTCAGCGGCAAATTTCATCATGAGGACCGCTCCTATGGCAAAGTTGGAAGCTATGAAAACTCCACAGTCGTTTGCCTTTGCAAGCTCTCCGAAGTCATTAAGCTCCTCCTCCGAAAGTCCGCTGGTCCCTATTACAAGGTTTACTCCGTTTCTTAAAACTGTCGGAGCATTAGCCGATACAGCCTTAGCCACAGTGAAATCTATCATGGCATCAGGCTTTTTTTCCTTAATAGTCTCATCAAGGTCCGAACTGATCTCAACTCCGCACTTATTCATCTCACAGAGCTCTCCGCAATCCGTTCCCAAAAGAGATACGTCTACAGCACATACAAGCTCCAGCTCATCGTCCTTCATAACCGCCTTCATTATCTCTCTGCCCATTTTGCCTGCGGCGCCTATCACGCCTACGCGTATCCTTGTATCCATATATCTCCCTTCCCGAATCCGCATCGTCCGAATATATATTTGAATTTAATCAGTCAGCATTATTTACTATTTTTTCATTTTAGACTGTATAAGTGTGAAAGTCAAATAAAAATCGTCCCTTAGGGAAGCACTCATAAGACAGTATTGGAAATGCCAATGCCATAAAATAAATCTGCAAATTATTTTGAAGTATTGACAAATTCCTTGGCTTGCCGTATCTTATAACAGTGATACATAACAGTGTTATAGAAAGGATAATGAACGCATGAGCGAAGCGGGACAGACAACATTACACTTAATTCTTTCGGCGGCAATGCAAGAATTTCTTGAGAAGGGCTATAAGTCTGCTTCCTTGCGGAATATTGTCAAAATGGCAGGTGTGACAACAGGTGCGTTTTATGGCTACTATGACAGCAAAGAGGACTTGTTTGAAGCATTGGTAGGCGAACACTATAACTTTTTTTTGGAGCGATTTTACAAGGCTCAAAAGGAATTTGCGGAAATTCCTCCGGAGGAACAGCCGGACAATCTTTCCTCCACTTCCGGCGAGTGCATGTATGAAATGCTTTTATATGCCTATGAACACTTAAATGAATTTAAGCTCATACTTTGCTGTTCAGAGGGAACACGTTTTTCAAAATTGATTGATAAAATGGTAGAAACAGAAACAAAAGGAACACATGATTATTTAGCAGTTCTTGAAAAGTTAGGCAGACCTGCTCCCCCTATTGACGAACGGTTGGAGCATATCTTGATTACGGGAATGTTTAATACATTTTTTGAGCTGATTATACATGAAATGCCGCTTGAAGAAGCAAAGCGCTATTTGAAAGAAATGAGAGCTTTCTATACCGCCGGGTGGATGAAAATTATGGGGCAATAAAACAAACAAATTCTTTAGGGCAATCTGCCCTATAATTTTTACGCATCGGTTAGCTATAGCTAACCTTGTAAAGGCAGCACTAACTGAAATGAGGATATTGGAGGGCGTTCATTGTGTCCTCATATCATAAAAATTTTCAAGGAGGTTTTATCAATGAAAAAACAGTCAAATCTGTCAAGACTGATGGGCTATGCCGGAGGGCATAAGATTTTAACCTATCTGTCTTGGGTACTGTCTGTAATGAGTGCGCTGTTGGCTCTTGTACCTTTTTGGTATATATGGCGTATTATTCACGACATACTTGAGGTTTACCCGGACTTCTCACAGGCTGGGAATGTCACAGGCTACGGTTGGTCTGCCGTATTGTTTTCGGTTATCTCTATTGTTGTTTACATAGCCGCTTTGATGTGTTCGCATTTGAGCGCATTCCGGGTTGCCTCTAATATCCGAAAAGAGCTTATGCGTCATATTACAGCATTGCCGCTCGGAGTAACGGAAAAGTATGGAAGCGGAAAGCTGCGTAGAATAGTAAATAGTTCCGCTGCTGCTACAGAAACGTATCTTGCACACAGACTTCCCGACAAAGCGGGTGCGATTGCTACCCCTATAGGTCTGCTTTTCCTGCTGCTTGCCTTCGACCGGCGGTTAGGGCTTTTAAGTCTTGTTCCCGTTGTGCTTGGTTTTCTGATTATGATGAAGATGACAGGAAAAGACATGGAAAAGCGTATGGAGCAATATCAAAACGCTCTTGCTGATATGTCAAATGAAGCTGTTGAATATGTGCGGGGCGTACCTGTAGTAAAGACTTTCGGGCAGACGATCTTTTCTTTCAAACGCTTCAAAAATGCGATTGATAATTATGAAACATGGGTAATTGCATACACAAAGGGGCTGCGTCTGCCCATGATGTTCTATACAACTGCAATTAACGGCGTATTTGCATTTCTGATTGCCGGAGGGATTCTTTTTACAAGGGGCGGCGTAACAAATGAACTTCTGTTAAACCTTATTTTCTATATTGTGATTACGCCCGTCATTGGTACGACGCTCACAAAAATTATGTTTATGAGCGAGGACGCAATGATTGTAGGCGACGCAATTAACAGGATTGATGAAGTGTTGAATGAAAAACCATTATCTGAAAGCAGGGTAAATAATATTCCTAAAGATAATGGTGTTACATTGGAACACATTAGTTACAGCTATGACGGCGAGAAAAACGCGCTCAATGATGTATCACTTTCCATAAAGCCGGGGCAGACAGTAGCGTTGGTAGGAGCGTCCGGTAGCGGAAAGACAACGCTTGCAAATATCATCACAAGATTTTTCGACCCGCAAAAAGGGCGCGTACTGATAGGGAATATCGACATACGCGACATTCCGAAAGAAACATTGATGAATAATGTGTCCTTTGTATTTCAGAACAGCCGACTTATCAAATCGTCCATATCGGAAAATGTGCGAATGGCAAAGCCTAACGCCACACGCGAAGAAATCGCCCATGCTCTGGAAGCTGCACAGTGCTTGGATATTATTGAAAAATTACCGAATGGCATTGATACGGTTGTAGGCGCAAAAGGAGTATATCTGTCCGGCGGCGAACAACAAAGAATAGCGATTGCCCGCGCGATTTTGAAAAATGCTCCTATCCTAATTCTTGATGAAGCGACCGCATTTGCCGATCCCGACAATGAGGTGCGCGTACAACAGGCTTTGTCCGAGCTTTCAAAAGGAAAAACCGTCATTATGATTGCGCACAGGCTATCGTCAATCACAGACGCGGATCGTATTTATGTACTGCAAGATGGTGAAATTGTAGAAAGCGGCACACATAGTGAACTGATAGAGAGAAACGGCATATTTACAAAAATGTGGAAGAATTATTCCGAAGCGGCAGAATGGAAGATTACAAAGGAGGTCAACTCATGATTAAGACATTGCAAAGACGTTTTGCATTATCAAGACAGGGGGCTGTCGATTTGATAAAAGGCTGTATTGCCTGCGTCGTACAGGATATATCCTTTATGCTCCCTGTGGGGTTGCTCTATTACTTTGTCATTGACACCATGAATGGAAATTTGAATGGAAGCCGTATTGTTTTTTATGTGGTTGGTTCTTTGGTTTGCTTGTGCCTTATATTTATTGCGACTTGGTTTCAATATAACGCCACTTACTTAGCGACTTATGTGGAAAGCGGGGTAAGGCGAATATCATTAGCGGAACAGCTACGCAAAATTCCGTTGTCTTTCTTCGGCAAGAAAGACCTTGCGGATTTAACAAATTCTATAATGGGAGACTGCGCTACGCTTGAGACTGCATTCTCTCATTATGTACCTGCATTGGCAGGTTCCCTCATTTCAACAACACTAATTGCAATCTGCCTTTTTGCTTACGACCGGCGAATGGCTCTTGCGGCGGTGTGGGTTTTGCCGATTGCATTTACAATCACATTCTTTTCAGCCCGCATACAGGAATACTTCAACAGTAAATCCGTAGCGGCAAATGTCGCTCTTGAAAGCGGCGTACAGGAGTGTATCGAAAGTTTGCAGGACTTGAAATCAAACAATGCGGAAGAAAGCTATCTGAAAGGACTTGACAAAAAAATTGACTATGTAGAAAAACGGCACATTATAACAGAACTTGGAACAGCGCTTTTTGTTGTTTCCTCTACGCTGATATTAAAGTTTGGGATTGCTACGGTTGCGCTTGTAGGTTCTGCGCTGCTGATTCGTGGAGAAATTGATGTTCCTCTATTCTTTATGTTTCTGCTTGTGGCTTCAAGGCTATATGCCCCTCTTGAGGGTGCATTGCAAAATCTTGCTGCGGTAATCTCTACCAAAACAAACATAAACCGCATGAATGAAATTCTTGACCAACCTATTCAGACAGGAAGCAATACAATGACAAACCAAGGCTATGATATTGTATTTGACCATGTAGGATTTGCCTATAATACCGGGGAAACTGTGTTAAAAGATGTTTCCTTTACGGCTAAACAAGGAGAAATTACCGCCTTAGTCGGACCGTCCGGCGGAGGAAAAACTACGGTATCACGCCTTGCTGCCCGGTTCTGGGATATAAACAAAGGAAAAATCACTGTCGGCGGTATGGATATATCGAAAACAGATCCGGAAACCTTGCTGTCTTTGTACTCTATTGTATTTCAAGATGTAACACTGTTTAACAACACAATCATGGAGAATATCAGGATAGGCAGAAAGGACGCGACCGACGAAGAAGTAATTGCGGCGGCAAGACTGGCAAATTGTGAAGAATTTGCGGCAAAACTCCCGGACGGTTATAACAGTATGATTGGAGAAAACGGCTGTGAGCTGTCCGGCGGGGAAAGGCAACGAATTTCCATCGCCCGCGCTTTCCTCAAAAATTCTCCTATCATCTTACTTGATGAAGCAACGGCAAGCCTTGATGTGGAAAATGAAACATTGATACAGGCTGCTTTATCAAGGCTGATAAAGGATAAGACCGTACTTGTTATCGCCCACCGTATGCGTACCGTAAGCGGTGCAGATAAAGTAGTTGTGCTTTCAGACGGTTCTGTTGCCGAACAGGGAACGCCGGAAAAACTGATGAGTACAGGCAAAATTTATCCGCATATGGTAAAGCTGCAAATGATTAGCGGGGATTGGAGCATTCGACGATAAGGACAGGGGGAAGTTTTTTCTGCTACCCTCAAAAATGACGTTCTACCGCGTAACAAAGGGGCATAAAAAAAGCGGGTAAGAGACGCTTTGTTTCCTACTCGCCTTTTTCTTCACCCTGCATGGCAGTTACCCGATTTCAGTTTTCCGTTTGATACTGTTTTATGAGTAGCTACCCTCCGAAGGTCCGATTTTCTCCGGAGGAGGACGATGGATGATATGTTATGAAGTTTAGAAGCCTGATATTATATCAGCAGAAAGCCTTCTTAATATTTCAACTGCAAGCTTTACACCGTTTTCATAGTCCGCATATGAGGATATACCGTAATGTGTATGTGCATAACGCACAGGCACTCCTATTACTATAGTAGGAACTCCTTCGCCTGAAAGATGTATGTTTGCTCCGTTGGTGCTTCCTCCTGATCTGACAGCGTCCTGAACAGGTATTGAAAGCTCCTTTGCAAGGTCAAGGGCAAATCTCTGGTAACGGGGATTTGTTATCATCTTCGCATCAATATGCCTGAGCATAGGTCCCTTTTTAAGAGCGGTCTGCACCATATAGGGCTCAACACAGGTATCATCTGCCGGACAGCCCTCAAACACTATGGCTATATCGGGCTTTATTTTTCTGCATGTAAGCTGAGATCCGCGAGTTCCGACCTCCTCCTGGGAGCAGCATGCACCTGTGATGTCCACGGACAGCTCCTCTCCTGAAAGCTCCTTCATTGTGCTTATGATGGAGGCGCATCCGAGACGGCAGTCAAAGCTCTTTCCGACCATGAGGTCATGTTTTTCATCATAGCTGAAGCTTACATCCGGAACTACCGGCTCACCTATGCGGATATCAAACTCCTTCTCCGCTTCCTCCTTTGAGGTCGCTCCCACATCAACTGTTATATCGGAAAATTCAAGTGGCTTTTTCCTCTCCGCTTCCGTCATGTAGTGAGGCGGCTTGCTGGCTGTGATTCCCGGTATATACTCACCCTTTGCATTCCTCACCCAAACCTTGTGTGCGGGAATATTGGATGTCACCCAACCGCCGAGAGGAATTATCCTCAGGTTTCCGTCAGGTCGTATGGCCTGAACCATAAAGGCCACCTCGTCACTGTGGGCATCAAGCTGTACCATAGGACGTCCGCCTTTATTTTCTTTTCTGTTTATGTAGATATTTCTGAGGCTGTCCTCGCTGAGCTCGCCGAGTCCTTCGGCATATTTGCGTATTTCCTTTACAACGTCATCCTCAAAGCCGGGGGCGCCGTTTGCATTTGAGATGTCTGCTATCATCTGCAGATTTTCTTTCTTGTTCATAAAAGAACACCGCCTTTTCAGTTTACTTTTATTTTTACGCTGAGATCAGAGCATTTGATTTTCAGGAAAATGATTAATATCCGAGCTTATTATTGTGAAGGACCTTTTCAAGGTCGACCTTCTTGAACTCCTCCATGAAGTCCACAATATAATCAGCACAGGTCTTAAGCATTTCATTTCCCCACTCTACAGTAGCTTTCTTGGGATGATCCGGTCCTATCCATCCGTTGTCTGTCACATTGGGAGTACTTCTTAATACCTCTACCTCAACTCCCTTATACTTTACTGTTCTGAAACCTGTAGCGACAAGGTTCTCATTGAGATCCTTAAGCTTTAAGGGCTCATCTGTGAGCTCGCTGTAGTCGATAAGGTCAGGGTCTACTCCCATAATACCTGCTGTCTCCTCGGCTCCGCCATGGCCGCCCTTCCACTCGGGGTTCATATCCCAGGTCATAAGCCACCAGTTAAGCATGACCACGAGAGCTCCCTTCTTCTCAAACTCCATTCCTACTCTCTCGATAGTCTTTATATTTCCTCCATGACCGTTAAGGATCATTATCTTTCTTGCTCCGTGGTTATAGAGATTCTCGACCACTCTGTAAAGGAGCTCATAGAGAAGCTGTGATCCGAGATTTATTGTTCCGGGATAGGGCTCCAGGGATTCGCAGGCTCCGTAAGGAAGTGTGGGAGCTATAAGCACATTTGTCTTGGGCTCTATAAGCTCAAGAAGCTTATCGGGTATAAGTGTATCTGTGCCGAGAGGCATATGTCTTCCGTGGCACTCAACGCTTCCCAATCCGAAAAGCACCATATCGTTCTCCTTAAAATACTCCTCAGCCTTAGGCCATGTAATATTTGTCAGTCTCATAATAAATATCCTTTCCGCTTTTGGAAAAAGGCCTTAAACGGTCTTTCCTCGGCATAAATTTTATTTATCGGCAAAGTGAAGATGCCCTAAGGCATCCTCACACTGCTTTTTAATATAAAATTAGTTTGCAACCTTTACCTTGTCAAGCTTGTGGTACTCGATAGGATCCGGTACGAATCCCTCTACCTTTGCACTTGCTCCTACAGTTACATCACTGTAGTAAATAGGCGCGTTGTTGTTGATCTCCTTAAGCTTAACCTGAAGCTCCTTGTAGATCTCTGCTCTCTTTGCTTCGTCTGTTGTGGATCTTCCCTCGTCTATAAGGGCGTCAACCTCGGGGTCATTGAGGAATGAACGGTTTCCTGCAGCTCCCTGCTGTGTTGAATGCTCAAGTGAGTAGAAGGTGTAGTCTCCATCCTTTGAAGATGTTGTCCATCCGAAGTATCCCATATCGTGCTCACCTGCAGATGTATCCTCGATAAATCTACCGAACTCCATAACCTCTACCGAGCACTCGATTCCTACTTCCATAAGCATAGCTGAGATAGCCTGGCAAGCCTCCACACGCTCCTGGTTGTCATTTACCCAGATGCTTGTTGAGAATCCGTCGGGATATCCTGCCTCTGCAAGGAGCTCCTTTGCCTTCTCAGGGTTGTACTCATATGCTCCGGGGCTTGAATATCCGAATACACCGGGAGCTATGATAGAATCCGCTACCTCACCTGCTCCGTTAAGGATAGTATCGATAAGGAGCTGACGATCTATAGCAAGGTTTATAGCCTCTCTTACTCTCTCATCGTCAAAGGGCTTATGATTCATATTCATTGAAATATAGTAGCAGTTCATTGAAGGAGCCTCGAAGAGCTGAAGATCGGGATTCTCCTTGATCTTGTCGATATCGTTGCTGACGATTCCGTAAACAAGATCCACCTCGCCTGTCTCAAGAGCGATAGTTCTCTGAGCAGCCTCAGGTATAACCTTCATTATAAGGTTCTTTGTAGCGGGTGTTCCGCCGAAGTACTCGTCAAAGGCCTCAAGTGTTACAGAGTCTCCCTGCTTCCACTCTACGAACTTGTAAGGGCCGCATCCGATGGGATGAAGCTTGAAGCCCTCCTCGTCAGCCTCTACAACAGCCTTGGGAACGATTGCCGCAAAAGGAACCGCAAGGTTTCTGAGTGTAGGTGCGTAAGGGAACTTGGTTGTTACAGTTACTGTGTAGTCGTCGTTTACCTCAACAGTGTCGATGAAGTCTACGAGGTAAGATACAGATGCTGAGTTTATAGCTCTCTCAAGAGAGAACTTTACATCCTCTGCTGTAAGATCTGAACCATCATGGAACTTGATTCCCTGACGGATCTTGAACACATAGGTAAGATCGTCTGTCTGCTCCCATGATTCTGCGATCTGGGGCTCAAGCTCATTTGTCTCGGGATTTACTACAGTAAGGGTATCAAAGATCTGGTCTGTTACCTCAACTGAAGGTGTCTCCTTTCCCTGATGAGGGTCCATTGAGGTCACGTCAGCTCCCTGAGCCCAGATAAGGGTATCCTTGTATCCGCCCTCTCCTGAAGACTCGTTTGCCGCTGCCTCTCCGTTTCCTGAAGATGACGAAGCATCTCCGCCGCCTCCGCAACCTACAAGGCTGAATGCCATTGTAGCAGCGAGGCCAAGTGCAATGATTTTCTTAAGATTTCTTTTCATACTGCCTCCTATTTCTAAAATTTCCTTCCGTATATATAAATGTGCATTCACATTTGACGGCAAAGTTTATTCGGAACCGGTTCGAAACCTGTTTGCGCCGTGTTATTTTTAAATAACATAGCATGCGCTTTAATCTATGCGTTAGGATTTTCCTTAAGCTCCGGATCTCCTATCCTCTCGCATGATACAAAGTGACCGGGTTCAACCTCCTTGAGTCCTATATTCGGATTCTTACAGCAATCCTTTGCGTAAGGGCATCTCTTGTAGAATCGGCATCCGGGCTCGGGATTGATAGGTGAGGTAATCTCACCCTTCATCAGTATCCTGTTCATAGGGTAATCAGGATCCGGGATAGGTATCGCCGAAAGCAGAGCCTGAGTATAGGGATGCACAGGATTCTTAAAGAGCAGCTCCGTGGGAGCCATCTCAACCATCTGTCCCAGGTACATAACCACAATGTTGTCCGAGAAATGCTTTACTACAGAGAGGTTATGGGTAATAAACATATATGTAAGTCCCAGTTCATCCTGCAGGTCCTGCATAAGGTTCAATATCTGCGCCTGGATTGACACGTCAAGGGCTGATACAGGCTCATCACATACTATGAATTTAGGTTTTAAGGACAGCGCTCTCGCTATTCCTATACGCTGTCTTCTTCCTCCGTCAAGCTCATGAGGGTAAGAGTTTTTAAGTCTGTCCGCAAGTCCTACCATCTCCATTAGTCTTGAGACCTGCTTTTGAAGCTCAACTCTGTCCTTCTTTGTGTACATCTTCTGAATGAGCATGGGAGCTGCTATAGCCTCGCTCACGGTAAGACGGGGGTTAAGAGATGCGAAAGGATCCTGAAAGACTATCTGCATATCTCTTCTGAGCTGCTTCATCTTGCTCTTGTCATACTCAAGGATATTGTGACCTTCAAAGAAGACCTTTCCTTCGGTAGGTTCGTGGAGCCTTAAGATAGCTCTTCCCATGGTTGACTTTCCGCAGCCCGACTCACCTACGACTCCAAGAGTCTCGCCCTCGTTTATAGAGAAGTTGACATTATCTACAGCGTGGAGCAGACCGCCCGGAGTGTTAAAATATTTTTTGAGTCCTTCGACTCTCAAAAGCTCTTTCTTGTTTTCGTTCATATCGGCACTCCTTTACTTCTCTTCGTTTGCCAGTATGCAGCGCACCATGTGCTCTCCGCCTACATTCACCATATCGGGAACCTTCTCGCGGCATTTATCAGTGGCATACTTGCATCTTTCGCTGAATTTACAGCCCTTGGGGAGGTTTGTGGGGTCAGGCATAAGTCCCTCAATTGTCTGTAGCCTTCTTACATTCTCCACAAGGTTCGGAATAGACGCCATAAGTCCCTTGGTATAAGGATGTCTCATATCCTTATAAACCTCTCTTAAAGTACCGTACTCTACTATCTCTCCGGCATAAACTATACCCACATAGTCGCAGGTCTGTGCCACAACGCCCAGGTCGTGGGTTATGAGAAGCATCGATGTGTTATCTCTTGTCTTAAGTTTTTGAATAAGGTCGAGAACCTGAGCCTGGATAGTAACATCAAGAGCCGTGGTGGGCTCGTCCGCTATAAGGAGCTTGGGCTGGCAGGCAAGAGCTATAGCTATGATTACCCTCTGCTTCATGCCTCCTGAGAACTGGTGAGGATACTCATGTCCTCTCTCCGCAGGTATACCTACGAGCTCGAGCATATCATCCGCTCTCTTCTCGGCCTCCTTCTTTGAAATGTTGTTGTGCTGGAGTATTACCTCCATGATCTGATCCCTGACTGTCATAACAGGATTTAAAGATGTCATGGGATCCTGAAAGATCATAGAAATGTGCTTTCCTCTGATCTTTCTCATTTCCTCCTCGGAGAGCTTAAGAAGGTCCTTCCCGTCATAGAGAACCTCTCCGCTTACTATCTTTCCGGGAGGGCTGGGTATAAGCCTCAATACTCCCTTTGCGAGAGTTGTCTTTCCGGCTCCTGTCTCTCCTACAAGTCCCAGCGTCTTTCCTGTATGTATCTCTATACTGACTCCGTTTAAAGCTTCCACCACTCCGTCGTCAGTCTCGTAACGGATCACCAGATCCTTTACCTGCAATAATGTATTGTTGTCCGCCATTTTTAACCTTCCTTTCATAATAGCTTTGAAAGACTAATTCTTAAGTCTCGGGTCAAGGGCGTCTCTCAATCCGTCACCCACAACATTTAAGGCAAGGATAGTGAGCATGATTCCAAGTCCCGGGATAACCGTGATATGCCATGAATCACGGATATAGGTCCTTGCGCTGGAGAGCATTGAGCCCCACTCCGGTGTGGGAGGCTGAACACCCATTCCTATGAAGGAAAGTCCTGCTATTGAAAGTATGGCACCTGCTACTCCAAGAGTAGTCTGAACTATTATTGGAGCCATGGCATTAGGTATGATGTACTTAAATATGATAGTTGCATCATTTGCACCTACAGCCCTTGCTGCCTCGACATACTCCTGATCCTTAACGGTCATAATGGATGCTCTTACGGTTCTTGCAAAAGTAGGGATATATGATATTCCTATAGCCAAAAGCACATTTACAAGGCTTGTTCCGAAGGCCGCAACGATAGCTATCGCAAGGAGCATTGAAGGTATTGCAAGAAGTATATCCATAGCTCTCATGATAATGTTGTCGGTCTTATTTCCGTAATATCCCGCAACAGCTCCGAGAAGTCCTCCCAGCACACCTGAAATAAGGATGGCGATAACACCCATAAAGAGGGATGAACGCACAGCCCAAAGCATTCTCAAAAGCATGTCTCTTCCGAACTCGTCAAGTCCGAGAGGATGAGCCGCACTGGGGGGCTCAAGCCTTCCCCTGAGGTTCTGCTTTATTACATAGTTTTCGTATATATAATTGTTTGTTACAATGTCAACCACTATAGTTCCTATAGCGATCACAACCAGAACAGCAAGGAAAACCAAGCCGACCATGGCTAATTTATTCTTCTTAAATCTCCTCCAGGCATCCTGCCAAAGCGAACGCTGCTTTACGCCTGAGGAGAGCTCTTTGGTATTATCTTTCTTCACCTGTCTGCATCTCCTTACTTTTTCTTATACTGAGATTTAATTCTCGGATCGATGTAAGCGTATACTATATCCACCACGAGATTGACTATTGAAAACATTACCGCCATAAATATAACGGAACCCAATACCATGGGGATGTCCTTGGACTTTATGGAATCTACCATAAGTCTTCCGAGTCCGGGCCATGAGAATACAGTCTCTGTAAGCATTGCGCCTCCGAGGAGCTGTCCGAACTGAAGTCCTACAGCTGTGACTATGGGAATCATAGCGTTTCTCAGCATGTGTCTGAAGGTTACAGTCCTTTCGGATACACCCTTTGCTCTTGCTGTGCTGATGTAATCCTGACGTATGACCTCAAGCATGGAGGATCTTGTCATTCGGGTAATGGTTGCTGCGGACATGGTTCCGAGAGTTATTGAAGGGAGTATCAGGCTCTTTACAAGGTCCATTCCTCCGCTTCCCATTCCCTGTGAGGGGAGCCATCCGAGATTAAGTGAAAAGACGATAACAAGGAGAAGTCCGAGCCAGAATACCGGCATGGAAACTCCGATAAGTGCAAGCACCATTGAGCAGTTGTCCATTATGGAATACTGCTTCTTTGCGGAGATGATTCCTGTGGGGATACCTATTATAAGAGCCACACAGATTCCGCATATAGCAAGTATAGCGGTGTTGGGGAAACGCTCTGTAACCTGAGACCAAACACTTATACTGTTCTTATAAGATGTTCCCAGATCTCCGTGGAGCATTCCCACTATATAGTTGAAATAGCGCACCAAAAGAGGATCGTTTAAGCCAAGCTCTTCCCTCTTCATGGCCAGGGCTTCCGCTGAAGCCTGATCACCCAGAATCATGGCTGCCGGGTCTCCGGGAGACACATTCAGGATGAAAAAGACTATGAAGGTGACTCCCAAAAGTACGGGGATCATCATCAGCAGTCTTTTAATGATATACTTATACATTCTCTTCCCTCCTACATAAAATATTTATATATCGGCCTTTAAGTATTTGCCGAATATAAAACATTCTCTTTGTCCGGATATCTCTGTGGTGGTACCGCAGATATCCGAATATTTCCGAAAACAAAAAAGAACGCATAAACCCGCCGAAGCCATGCTTCGGCAATTATGCATTCCTTAAATCTCTATATGATGTTTTGATTTGTGAAATTAATATGCGAAAAAGAAGGTAATGATTTACCTCTCTGTCTGACTGTAAAAACAAAATTCATATTCATAGCAGACACAAGCCCTTTCTTCGCATGTTTTTATCATTTTTCGTATAGTAACATTTTTGAAGTTAATTGTCAATTTTTAATATTTTTTTATTGATTTTTTTGCTGTAAATTGATAGTTTTATATACTGTAAAATAAATTTTTAAACTTTTCACTAAAAGGAGGCCTTTTTATGAGACAAATCGGCGGATACTTTCCTATAGCTCCCCTCACTGATTCGGAGAGCGGATATTTGGAGGCACTGTGCCCTGAGGAGGGAGAGCTCAGGTATCTTATGTCCGGGCGCTGCGCAAATTATCTTGCTTTAAAGGATAATGCCTTAAGCGACACAAAGAAAGTGGCATATGTGCCCCTCTATACCTGTGAGACTGTAATAGCTCCGTTTGTAAAGGCGGGCTACAGTCTTATTTTTTATGATTTTAAAAAGGATATGACTCCTGTCTTTGACCACTCTGTCCTTGACAAGATAAGCATAATATCCATATGCGGCTACTACGGCTTTTCCCGCTATGACAGAGACTTTGTTGACGAATGTGTAAGCAGAGGCATAAAGGTCATAGAGGACACGACCCATTCCATTTTTTCAAAGGACGGCATATATCCAAAGTGCGACTATGTGGTCGGAAGCCTCAGGAAATGGCTGGGAGTCGCCGCAGGAGGATTTGCAATAAAGACAAAGGGAAAGTTCAACCTTTCGTCCGCTCCTATTCACAGCGAGCATATAAAAATGAGAAGCGATGGACTTAAAGAGCTTACCCTCCTTGCAAAGGAAGCCCCCTCTCCCGAAGTTGATGAAGAAAAGAAGAAAGCCTCCGATCTTTTATGGGATTCCGAGATGCTTTTAAGAAGGATCTTTGACTGTCAGGAGAGCGATGAGGAATCCGTAAATATCATAAAGCATTTTGACTACGAGAATCTCCGGAAAAGGCGCAGAGAAAATTACAGCTGTCTTCTTGAAAACTGCCCGAGAAGCGATAAATTCAGCATAGTTTTTGACAGCCTTGACTCTGAGACGGTTCCAAGCCACTTCACTCTTTATGTGGAGGACAGGGCTTCATTTAAGGAATTCATGGAGGAAAGAGGCGTACATGCCACCACCTATTGGCCCGTAGGACCCGAGGTGAATTTGACAGGACATGACGATGCGGCATTCATATATAACCATGTGATATCGCTGCCCTGTGACCAGAGATATAACAGGGAAGACATGCTGTACATATGTGAGGTTTTATCTCAGTACATACGTTGACTGTTAATCTTATAAATGTTATTATTCAGACATAAATATTTATCAAAAGGAGAGGTATAAAGATATGAGCATCAAAGCAATCGCAACAGAAAAAGCACCCGCAGCTATCGGACCTTATTCACAGGCTGTTAAGGCAGGAGATTTCATTTATGTATCCGGTCAGCTTCCCATCGATCCCGCTACAGGAGCCTTCGCTTCCGACGAAATCAAGGGCCAGACAAAGCAGTCTCTCACAAATATCAAGGCTATACTTGAGGCTGAAGGACTTGATATGTCCGCAGTCGTTAAGACAACTGTATTCATGAAGGATCTCGCAGGCTTTGGAGATATGAACGGTGTTTACGCAGAGTTCTTCAACGAGCCCTACCCTGCAAGAGCGGCTTTCCAGGTAGCTGCACTTCCCAAGGATGCTCTCGTTGAGATCGAGGTAGTTGCCTGCGCAAAGTAATGATTTGTAATCATTATCTTTTCAGTTCAAAATATACTGAATAAAAAATTAAGGGACAGATGCGATATATTTCACGCCTGTCCCTGCTTTTATATATTACAGCATGGTGTGTCTCAATTCTTCTCCCGAAAGAGGGCTCAAGTATGCGGGTGCAATATCAAATACTGTCATAGCCCCACTCTTTCCTTCCTTATTAAGTCTTGCCACAGCTCTTGCAAAGGCCAAAAGCACAGACGAGGTAAAGTAAGGATTAGAGTCAAGCTTAAGGCTGTACTCTATAACATCCTTGTACTCGTTTGAAGGGCCGGTCTCTCCGCTCCTTATAACAGTTCCGCCGTGAGGCATTCCGCTGTGATCTCTCTTCAGCTCCTCCATAGTCACGAAATGAACCGTAGTGTCATAGTCGCTGAAGTAGTTGGGCATTGTAACTATCTTTTCCTCTATTGCCTTTTTGTCAGCCCCCTCCTCAACTACTACAAAGCACTCTCTCGTATGCTTCTGTCTTGTAGTGAGCTCGGGCTTTTCACCGCTCTTTGCAGCCTCAAGGGCAGCCTCCACGGGAATAGTATACTGTCTTGCATCGACTACTCCTTCGATACGTCTTATGGCATCACTGTGGCCCTGGCTGATGCCCTTTCCCCAGAAGGTATAATCCTTTCCCTCAGGAAGCACACAGCTTCCGTAAAGTCTCATAAGAGAAAACATTCCGGGATCCCATCCACAGGAGATAAGAGCCGCCTTTCCCGACGCCTTCGCAGCCTCGTCAACATTTTTGAAATGCTCTCCTATCCTTGCATGGGTGTCAAAACTGTCAACCACATTAAAAAGTTTTGCAAATTCAGGGGTCTGCTCGGGGAGATCGGTTGCGCTTCCTCCACAGAGTATCATTACATCTATATTGCCCTTATGCTCAGCCGCCTCGCTGATATTATATACCTTAGTTCCCTCTGAAGCCTTCACTGTGCTCTTGTCTCTCCTTGTAAATACGCCGTAAAGCTCCATATCAGGATTCTTTTTTATCTCAGATTCAATTCCCTTTCCGAGGTTTCCATATCCAAGTATACCGATTTTAACAGTCATAGTATCCTCCTTTTAAGGTTTTATTTTTTCTCCTTAAATAATAGTTATCACTTTTTTTTTAGTCAAGGACATTTATAATCTTTTAACTTATTTTTACTTGTGGTAAGCTTTATATAACGCAGGCTTATAAAAGCCGTGAGCATCAGGACTTTCGAAGGGAGCTTAATACTTTATGAGACTTGACAAATATCTGTGCGAATCCGGAAAAGGCACGCGAAGCGAGGTAAAAAAGCTGATATCAAAGGGGAGAGTGTCTGTAAACGGAGCTGTTGTAAGGGACTCCGCCTTTCAGCTTGAGCCTGAAAAGGATGAAATAAAAATTGACGGTGAAAACGTAAAATATGCCGCCTTTGAATACTTCATGCTCAATAAGCCGAAGGATGTCATATCGGCATCAAGGGCCGATCTGAGAAACCCGAATGAAGTATGCGTTGTGGATCTCATAAAGGACAAAATAAGAAATGACCTCTTTCCCGTGGGAAGGCTTGATAAGGATACAGTGGGCCTCCTTTTGATAACAAATGACGGGGCCTTGAGCCACAGACTGCTTTCACCTAAAAAGCATGTGGATAAGACATATTATGTGGAGCTTTCCACTCCCATAGGCCAGGCTGACATAGAAATGCTTGAAGCAGGCGTGGACATAGGTGACGAAAAGCCTACCCTTCCCTGCAAGATAGAAAAAGCTATATATGGTATTGGCGAAGCCTGTAACGAGGCCAAGGCCGAGACCGAAGCAGGGAGAAAACCGAATGAACGATCTGAAGGCAGTTCATTTTTTATAACTATCCATGAGGGGCGCTTCCATCAGATAAAGAGGATGTTCGAGACCTGCGGCAGCAGTGTGACCTATCTCAAGCGAATAAGAATGGGCCCTCTCGAGCTTGATGAAAAGCTCAAAGAGGGCGAATACAGGAGGCTCACCGATGATGAGCTCTCGGCTTTACTGCTGTTGTAGATTTACTATTGCAGCTTTATTGTTCTTGTAGCTTTACTGTTTCGGCCTTACTGCTGTTGCAGCTCTGCCACTATTACAGGCACCAGCTGCTTCTTTCTTGAAACCACGCCTTTAAGGTGCAAAACATCATCGCAGGCCTTCACGTTGAAGGCCTCCTCCGCGATGGATGCGGAATCCTTTCCGCAGCAGATAAGCTCGGAACTCTCATTGAGTATGCCTGTGAGCATAAAGAAAAGCATATCTATCTTCATTTCTTTAAGAGTCTTTTCCATAAAGGGCTTCAGTTTTTTGATTATATCCGGGAAGTCCTCCTCGTTCATGGAATTTATCTGTCCCACTCCGAAGGTAATGTCGCTTACGGTAAATTTCTTAAAATCCTGGAAGAATATCTCTTCGGCACTCTTTTTGTTGAGATTGCTTCCCGCATTGAACATTTCTCTTGCAAAGGCCTTAAGATCTGATATTCCCGCCTTCTCTGCAAGCTCCTCTGCGGCCTCCTTGTCTTCAAGGGTACAGGTGGGAGACCTGAACATAAGCGTATCGGAAATTATTGCCGAGCATAACAGTCCCGCCATATCCTGCGGTATCTCCACACCGCTCTCCTTATAGAGTCTCCTTACTATCGTGGCCGTGCAGCCCAAGGGCTGACATCTGAAATACACGGGAGCCGAGGTCTCTATAGTTCCCAGCCTGTGATGGTCTATGATCTCAAGTATATCCGCACTCTCTGCCCCGTCCACAGCCTGTCCGAGCTCGTTATGGTCTATCATTATGAGCTGCTTTCTGTGGAGATTCAAGAGGTTTCGTCTGGATATCATTCCGAGATACTTTCCATGAACATCCACTATAGGGAAATCTCTGAAACGTCTCTTTGCCATGACCTCCCTTGCCTCCTCGACACTCTCCTCCGTCTCGAAGGTCACAAGATTCTCCCTGCACATAAAGTGACTTATGGGCATAGACTGGTTTAAAAGCCTTGCTGTGGTATATGTGTCGTAAGGTGTTGTTATGACGATGCACTCATTCTCGCCCGCTATCTTTCTTATGGTCTTTGATACAGTTGCGCCCTCGCACACTATAATGCAGCCCGCCTTCATCTCTATGGCGCAAAGCTGAGATTCATAGCGGTTTCCGAGAATAACTATATCGTCCTCATTGATATAATTCTCCATCACATCGGGATTTGCGGCTGCTATAACCACCTTTCCCTTTGTGATGCAGAAATTCTCGTCTCCGACCACAAGCTCTCCCTCAAGGGTCTCCAAGATATTTTTTACGGGAGTCTTTGCCGCTCCTATTATGCAGTTGTCATATACATCCATGTCAGACTCTGCAATATCATTTATGGTAATTATGCCCTTGAGCCTGTCTCCGTCGTCTACCACAGGAAGTGTGACTGTTGACTTCTCCTTCATTATGCCATAGGCCTTTTTAAGGGATATGCCTTCATCCACCCCTGCGATCTTTTTAAGCTCAATGTCCTTTACCTGAGGTTCTACATTTGATATGTAGTCGGGCTCCTTTATACCGAAATGCTTGAGCACGTACTCAGTCTCCTGATTGACATGCCCTGCTCTCATGGGTACGAAGCAGCGCTCGTCCGTGACATTCTTAAGGTAGGCATATGCTATGGCGGAAGCTATGGAATCCGTGTCGGGATTCTTGTGTCCGACCACAAACACTTTTCTGATATCAGGATCCTTTAAGTCCTTTTTTTTCTTTTCGATCTTCTTCATGTTTTTTTCAGCACTCATAATGAGTCTCTCCTTAATTCTCGGAAAGTCTTGAAACTATATCGCCTACTACCTCCTCCAGCTCATCCGACTGCTCAGGCTTAAGTCTTGACTTTATCACCACTGACTTCTCGGATACGTCCATGTCTTTCATCTCCGAGAGATAATTTCTCATTATTTTGTCGGACTGCGGAGCCCAGCTACCGTTTCCGAGTACTGTAGCTTTTCTCTTTCTGACTGTAAGGTTCTTCATATCCTCCATAAACTCGGCCATCTTGGGGTAAAGTCCGTTGTTGTAGGTAGGTGCGGCAAATACAAGATACTCACATCTGAAGCACTCCGCAATGAGATATGACTTCTCGGTCTCAGATACGTCATACACCTTTATATTCTTTACGCCCCTCTCGGCAAGTCTTGTTGCAAGTATCTCCGCAAGCTCCTTTGTGTTTCCGTACATCGAGCCGTAAACTATGAGCACCGCTCCCTTGTCCTCCACCTCATAGGATGACCAGATATCATACTTTTCAAGGAACATGGGGATATTTGTCCTCCATACCGGTCCGTGAAGAGGCGCTATCATCTTTATATCAAGACCTGCCGCCTTTTTGAGCACACTCTGAACCTGCTGTCCGTACTTTCCTACTATATTTGTATAATATCTCCTTGCATCCGTAAGCCAACTTGCGTTGAAGTCAAGTTCATCGTCAAAGAGGTTTCCGTCAAGGCTTCCGAAGGTTCCGAAGGCATCTGCGGAAAACAGTATCTTGTCGGTCATGTCATAGGTCATCATTACCTCAGGCCAGTGAACCATGGGAGCCATGATGAATTTAAGTACATGCTTTCCGAGGCTTAACTCATCGCCCTCCTTTACAAGGACCTTCCTCTCCTCAGAAAGTCCCATACCGTAAAACTGCTCGAAGATAGTAAATATCTTAGCATTTCCCACCATCTTGCATTCAGGGTAAAGGTCAAGGACTCTCTTTATTCCGCTGCAGTGGTCGGGTTCCATATGATTCACAACTATATAATCAGGCTGCCTGTCTCCGAGAACATAGAGGAGATTATCCATAAACTGAGGCAGCACACCCTCATCCGCCGTGTCAAGTATTGCTGTCTTTTCATCAGTTATCACATACGAATTATAGGAAACTCCATGGGGAAGGGGAAAAAGATTCTCAAAAAGATGAAGCCTCCTGTCATCCGCTCCCACCCATGTTATATCGTCATTAAGCTTTCTTACCGCCTGCATATAAAAAACTCCTTTCGTCCGTAAGGGAGCAAAACCTCCGACTCCCTGTCTGTATCATGTATATTTTATTGAATTCTTAAGATATTATAGTATCTTTTTTTTGTTTCTCCAATGGTTAGGAGGAACAAATCTTGTATTTTTCGGAAAAATACAGGAGAGATTGCCGAATAAAACCGGCTGTTTGTCCTATATTATTTTTAATATTTAAGTTATACTCTATAAAGCAGCATCTTACAGGAGGTTCACATGTCGGAAAAATCTCTTTTAAAAGGAATAAAAATATCAGAAATCTCAGATTTTAAAATAGGAAACGCACAAGATATCATAAGTGCCACAGGCTGTACAGCCATCATCTGTGAGGAAGGAGCCACAGCAGGGGTATGTGTGCGAGGCGGAAGCCCTGCGTCAAGAGAGACTGAGCTCTTGCACCCAGAAAACACTGTTCAAAAGATAAACTGCGTAATGCTCTCAGGAGGAAGTGCCTACGGCCTTGAGGCAGGAGACGGAGCCATGACATTTCTTGAGGAAAAGGGAATCGGCTTTGATGTGGGTATCGGAAGAGTTCCCATAGTATGCGGTGCGTCTCTCTTTGACCTTGAGATAGGAAGCTTTAATATACGCCCCGATAAGAAAATGGGATATAAGGCCTGCGTAAACGCCTACTCCGGAGTGGAGCCCGAGGAGGGAAACGCAGGAGCAGGTACAGGAGCCACTGTCGGAAAGCTTCATAATGAAAAGGATATGATGAAATGCGGCTTGGGAATATACGCGGTACAGATAGGTGAGATAAAGTGCGGGGCTGTCGTTGCGGTAAACGCTCTCGGAGATGTCACAGATTACGAAACAGGAAGGATATTGGCGGGACTTCTGAACGATGATCACACAGACTTTTACGGAAGCGTAAAGTGCCTCTACGAGGAGCTTGAGCGACCGAGAGACCTTTGGAGCGGAAACACTACCATAGGCTGCGTCATTACAAACGCAAGGCTTGACAAAAGCCAATGTACAAAGTCCGCATCCATAATACATAATGCCTTTGCAAAAACAATAAGCCCCGCCCACTCTACAGCAGACGGGGACACGATTTTTATAATGGCCTCAGGCAAGAAAGAGGTACATGTCGATGCATTCAATGCCCTTGCCACCGAGGTCATGGCCCGCGCGGTAAACAGAGCTGCCCTTATGGCAAAACCTGCCTATGGGCTGAAGGCGGCATGTGATTTTATGAAATGTTAAAGAATGCTCATAACCGTCCTGCATATCAGTGTGGGACGGTTTTCTTTTTCCATATCTGATTTTTCCATGAAAGGAGTATCCCTATGGATCATCTGCAACTATGTGCAAAAGCTTTTGAACATTTGCTTGATATCAAATGTCATATAATCATCGGGCGAAGGGGAAAGCTGACCGAGTTAAATCTGTTCTTTGAGCCAACAGAATTTCACCACTTGATTGGGCTTCACAAATTACATGACCTTCGTTTGGCAAGAGGTAATCGTGAAAAAATTTTTCCAAAATCCTTGTCGGAGATATATCTATGGATGATTTAAAAAAAGTCAATATTTTTCTTTCATTCAAAAACGATTGGAGCCACTAGACAAAATCGAAGATCTGTCAGACAGTAACAGGCTTATTTTTCGATATAATTCAAAACTTCAATCATTTTCTTTAATAGAAGCGGAATATCTGCTTTCCACATCTTATAAAAGTACTGATATTTATATCTTTCTTGACAGACCTCCTGAGCCTAACAGTTTTTTCTGCCGTTCTTTTTTTCCTAAAGAAGAAAAAGATTATACAAAAGGACAAGCCATTTATACAATGGTGAAGAAACATGGCGGGGTTCGCCACCGCTCTCGCCCATAAAGGCAGGATCAAAAGCCAGAGAGACAAATCCGCGCTGCGCCGGTTGATTGGCATATACGCTCGGCCCCCGCTCTTTCACACCGCCATAGGGAGGGCCGATCACCAGCGCAGGATGTTTTGCCGTCTCATCCATGTCTTTGGCCGTATAAAGGTCAGCCGCAATCCGGATACCGTAACGGTTCGGATAAGAAACCGTCTTGCGAGTTACATTTTCGCTCAGTTCAAATGTGTAATAGCTGCTCATAGCAAAAACTCCCTCCTGATATTGTTATTTCCTTCCTATTGTTCGGATTTCTTTAGCTGGAACACCGGCCATGACTGTATCGGCCGGCACATCCTTTGTTACCACCGCGCCTGCGGCAATCACGGCGTTATCTCCGATGGTCACACCCGGCAGTACTGTCACATTTGCTCCCAGCCAGACATTTTTCCCAATATGAATAGGAGCCGGGAATAAATCATGCCGTTCATCCGGTGATAGGCCATGATTCAGCGTGGCCAACACGACATTATGGCCAATCAGACTGCCATCCCCTATCGTAATACCACCCTGATCCCGGAACCGGCAGCCACTATTGATAAACACATTCTTACCAACCGTGATATAAATATCACAAGGATTTTTATATATCAAATACTTATTGTTTATCAATTATCATAATAATATTTTATATTATTTTTGTTAGAGTAAATCTTATTCGTGTTTTTAATGAAAAAAATACAGAGGTATTCCCTCTGTACTTTTACTTCCTATATTCTTAGCCGGACTGCACTCTCCGATTTTCTCTTACCTACAGCTTATACGACCTTTTCTCATTGCTCCGCAATCTTTGTCGCCAGGTCTTCAAGATACATCCATCTCTCCATCTTTTCATCCAAAGCGGCCTCCAATTCCTCCTTTTCAGTCATCAGCTTATTCAGCTTTACAAAGTCATGAGCGGAAGCCTCGATCTCCTTATCCGTCGCGGCAATCTTTTCCTCCAATTCAGCCATATCCGCTTCTATTGTCTCATAGTCTCTTTGCTCTTTGTATGTAAACTTAAGCTTCTGAGGTCCGCGTGTACGTTTTCCTTTTTCTGAGGCAACAGCGCTTCCGTTTGGCACTGAATCCTTCTCGCCCCGCTCCCTTTTCTTTGATTCATTTTCTCCTGAGGGACGCTTTTCTGCGGCCTGCTTTTCCTCCTCTTCGGCTGCCTTTCGCATCGCATAATCCGTATAGCCGCCCTCAGACTGCCTCAGCCTTCCGTCATCTTCAAAGGCGAAAATGCGCTTCATGGTCCTGTCGAGAAAATATCTGTCATGAGATATGGCAACCACTATTCCCTCATAGCGGTCAAGATAGTCCTCTAATATCGCCAAGGTCGCTATATCAAGGTCATTGGTTATCTCATCGAGCAGGAGGAAGTTGGGCGAGCCTGCAAGGACTCTCAAAAGATTCAATCTCTTTTTCTCCCCTCCGGAAAGCTTTCCGATAGGACTGTATTGCTTTTCAGGCGGAAACAGGAAGCGCTCAAGCATGGCTGAAGCTGAAATCAAGCCGTCTGCAGTGCGGATATATTCCGCCGTATCCTTTACATAATCGATCACCCTCTCGTCAGGATCCATATACGAATAGTCGATACCATGCTTTTCTTCACTGTCAGAAGGTTTTTCATAGGAGATCTCCTGAGAATAATATCCCATATTTACAGTCTGACCCACTTTGACCTCACCTGAGTCCGGAGGAATGATTCCCGCAATTATCTTCATCAGTGTGGATTTTCCGCAGCCGTTCGGGCCTATAATACCAACGCGATCCCCCTTTAAGAAAATATAGGAGAAGTCATCAATTAATTTTCGCTCTCCGTAGCCTTTACATATATGTGAAAGTTCCACTGTTGTCTTTCCGAGCCTTGTCGATATGGATCCGAGCTCAATCTTTGAATCCTGTACAGGTGCCTTTCTGTCACGCAGCTCCTCATATCTTTGAATATGGGCCTTCTGCTTTGTGGAACGGGCTCTCGCTCCTCTTCGTATCCATTCAAGCTCCACACGAAGTACCGACTGCCTTTTGCGTTCGCTCGCAAGCTCCATCTCTTCACGCTGAGTCTTTAATTCCAAAAAGCCCTCATAGTTCGTCTGATAGCTGTAAATTGAGCCCTTGTCGATCTCCACTATCCTATTGGTAACACTATCCAAAAAATAGCGGTCATGCGTTACCATAATAATAGCCTTTTTTCTGTTTTTCAGATAATCCTCAAGCCAATCCGCCATTTCATTGTCCAGATGGTTCGTAGGCTCGTCAAGGAGCAAAACATCAGCAGGAGAAAGCAGCACCGAGATCAAGGCCAATCGCTTCCTCTCACCTCCCGACAGCTGACCTGCAGGCTGATTGAAGTCCGTGATCCCAAGCCTTGTCATCATTGCCTTTGCATCGCTTTCCACGGACCATCGGTTCTCATCGGACACATTTCCATAAAGCACACACTCAAGGCAGGTAAGCTTCGGGTCAAAAACAGGGTGCTGAGGCAAATACCTTATTACGACATGATTAGCTATAGTAATCTTCCCCTCGTCAGGCTCCTCCAATCCCGCAAGCATCCTTAAAAGCGTTGTCTTTCCTGTACCGTTTATGCCTATAATGCCGACCTTCTCTCCCTCCTGCAAGGAAAAGGATGCATGATCGAAAAGCAGGCTGTCTGTATATGACTTGGTTATATCCTCTACGTTTATCAAATTCATTTTTTTGCCTCACTTATTAGCCTTCCATTAGCGCTTCATTAAGAGATCTCTCCTGAATATCCTTATCCTTGCTCGGACATACGCTTAGTTTCTTATCCAAGTCTCCCTTTGTACAGCCCAAGGCTCCGCATTTTGAACAGTTAAACATTTACTTCCTCCGTGATATTTCCTTTTATCGATCCTTCTTTCTTTTATAACCTATTATCAGAAATATCACAAGCATTATACCGCACAGAAGCCTTGTGATCTGTAAAGGGCTTATGCAGCCTTTCTTCCTATAAGCTCCTTCCCGGAGGTATATACTATGGTTACTCCGAGTATCATCAGCAGTACTGCAACTATGAGCTGAAGTCCTTCTACCATAAACACTCCTGTTCCTGAGGCAAAGGCATTGATAAGCGCTAAGAATCTCTGAACCAGTGCCGAGAAGGTGACTATAAGCATTATAACAAAGGGAGGAACAAGCGTCCTCATCTCTCTTCCCGTTACCTTAAGGAATACGCAGAGCGTTATCAACACGAGAGCGCTCAAAAGCTGATTTGCGCTTCCGAACAGAGGCCATATATTCGAGTAACCGACCTGAGTCAGTATGTATCCGAAAAAGAGTGTTATCAATGTAGAGAAATATTTGTTGCAGAGGAGTTTCCTCCAACCCTCCGCATGTTCCATATCATCTGTGCTGAACAACTCCTGAAATGACATTCGTCCTATACGGGCTACCGAGTCGAGCGTCGTGAAGGCAAGTGCCGATACACACATAGTCATAAAGCTTTCGGCGACATATACGGGGATTCCGAACATCTCAAGGAAGCCTGCTACTCCTGCTGAAAAGATATTAAAAGGTGTTCCGTCAGCAGGTGTCCCGTCAGCAGCCGCAGCTGCTCCCGCAACGCAGAGGGCAATGACAGCCAGTAGGCTCTCGAGCACCATTGCTCCGTATCCGACCTTTAGCATATCTTTCTCGTTTGAAATAGTCTTTGATGAGGTTCCTGAGGATACAAGGCTATGGAATCCTGATACGGCTCCGCAGGCAACTGTTACAAACAGTATGGGGAATAACGTGCCAAGGCTTGCATTATTAAAGCCTGTGTAAGCCGGAAGGTTCATATCCGGGTGTGCGAACACAAGTCCGAGTACTGCTCCGGCTATCATAGCTATAAACATAAAGGTCGACATATAGTCTCTCGGCTGCATGACGAACCACATGGGGAGCACAGCAGCCAGAAAGATATATGCGAAAGCTATATAAACCCACATATCTTTTCCGAGCAGAACGGGAAGATTCATGCCGAAGGCAAAAGCCAGCACTGTGAATATGAGTCCGAGTCCGACCTCCTTTGCCCCTGTGAACTTAAATTTTCTCTGCATAACTCCGAAAACCGCGGCAAACAGTATGAAGAAAAGAGATATGCTTCCCGCGGCACCGTTTACGTTTGCCTTCTCTGAAAGCGTTTGTGTGCCATCAGTAACCACATAGGCGTTGAAGGTGTCTGCAACCATATCCGCGAAAGCGGCCATGACTATGAGTGTAAACAGCCAGCAAAATCCGAGGAATAGCTTCCTTCCGGTCTTACCTATATACTTTTCTATCAAAAGTCCCATTGATTTTCCGTCATTTTTTACGCTGGCATAAAGAGCTCCAAAGTCTGTGACGGCTCCGAAGAAGATTCCACCGATGATTATCCAGAGCAGAACGGGCAGCCAACCGAAGGCCGCGGCCTGTATAGCTCCTGTGACAGGTCCTGCGCCTGCGATAGATGAGAACTGATGTGCAAATACGGTCCATCCGTCCGTCGGCACATAATCTTGACCGTCATTATGTGCTACTGCGGGGGTCTTTGCATTGGGATCTATTCCCCACTTGTTTGCGAGCCAACGTCCGTAAAGAGCATAGGCCGCCACAAGACATACAGCTGCGATCAATACAATTACAAGTGTGTTCATAATATTTGCTCTCCTTTTTAATTTTTTCGGAAACTTGTCATGAGCACGTTTTCCGCAAATAAAAAACGCCCTCTGCCAAATCTCTTTTGTCAGAAGACGAAGTAATTTCAACAATTAACCTCCGCGGTACCACTTCTGTTGCTTTCATATAGAAAGCCTCTCTGTCTCATCTTCCCATCAGGCGTTATCCAATGCCCTCTAAGGCTCAATGAGCTTCCCTTTAACGGTGGAAATCCGTTCAGAGCTACCCTTCGCACACAGTTCTGAAAACTTTGTATAAAAGTCTATGGGAACTGATCATCCGACACTTCACTCTGACTGCTCGCAGGTGATGACTACTCAGGCTATGCTGTTTCCTCTCACCAACCGGAAACTCTCTGAAAGCATTATTGCCACGGAAGCCTTGTCCTGTTCGTCGCATTTGTTTTAAATTGTTTTACATTATAATCAGGATTTCCTGTATGTCAATAAAAATTACAGAATATTATATTAAAGCGTAAAAAGTTACAATCAATGTCATTAACAATACTTATTATAATTTTAATTATTATAAATTTAAGTTATATAAATAAAATATAAGGCTGCCGCCGGTATTTTTATCAGCAGCAGTCCTTTTATTATTACTATTATTTGTATTTTTTATTGCTCCACGTTCTTCTTAAGAATTCCGAGAGCTATAGCTGAAACTACAGTTCCCACAACAAGAGCTGCAAGGTACATAAGAGAATTTCCTACTACAGGGAATACGAAGATTCCGCCGTGGGGAGCCATAAGCGTACATCCGAATACCATCGAAAGTGCTCCCGCAACAGCTGAACCGATAACGCATGAAGGGATAACTCTCAGAGGATCAGATGCTGCATAAGGGATAGCTCCCTCTGTGATGAATGCAAGTCCCATGATGAAGTTTGTGGGGCCTGACTCTCTCTGCTCCTTTGTGAACTTGTTCTTGAAAATCATTGTGGCAAGTGCTATTGCACAGGGAGGAACCATTCCGCCTATCATTACAGCTGCCATAACATCGTAGTTACCTGAAACTATTGATGCTGTTCCGAATACATATGCGGCTTTGTTGAAGGGGCCGCCCATATCTATCGCCATCATTCCTGCAACTATAGCTCCGAGAAGTATCTTTGAGCTTCCGCTCATACCTGCAAGTCCGTTGTTAAGAGCCTGATTAAGTGCTCCTACAGGGGGCTCAACTATAAAGTTCATTATGAGACCTATAAGGAGTATTCCTATTACAGGATAAAGCAGTACAGGAGCGATTTTCTCTATTGTACGGGGAAGCTTGTCAAAGGCCTGCTTTAATATAAGAATAAGGTAACCTGCTATAAATCCTGCAAGCAGGGCTCCTAAAAATCCCGACTTTCCGTTTGCCGCAATATATCCGCCTACAAAGCCTACCGCAAGTCCCGGCCTGTCCGCTATACTCATGGCAATATATCCCGCAAGTATGGGAAGCATGAAGGAGAACGCCGCATTTCCGATTCCCTTAAAGGTGGCCGCAAGGGGAGTTATGGTTCCGAAGTTTGCCCTTACCTCTGCTGAAACTGATGCCATATCAACGCTCATAGTATCTATAAGGAAAGCTATGGCTATAAGGATTCCGCCTCCTACTACGAAGGGAAGCATATGGGACACTCCATTCATAAGGTGCATATAGAGCTGATGAGCCATTGAGCCGCCTGATTTTCCGCCCTCAGAAGCGCTATCCGAATCATTTCCCGCAGCATCAGCATTATATACAGGCACATTTCCTGATACAGCTCTCTTTATAAGCTCGTCAGCCTTTCCGATTCCGTCAGATACCTGACACTCTATTACTTTTTTGCCTGCAAATCTTGCCATGGGGACCTTTGTGTCGGCAGCAACTATTATGGCGTCCGCCTCTCTTATCTCGTCCTCTGTGACGACATTCTTCGCTCCGCTTGAGCCTCTTGTCTCAACCTTAATGAAGCAATCATTTGCCTTTGCAGCCTTCTCAAGAGCTTCCGCCGCCATATATGTGTGGGCGATTCCTGTAGGGCATGAGGTTACGGCAAGAATCTTCTTTTTCGCCTCTTCCTTTGATACAGTTTCTGTCTTGGGCTTTTCCTCAGTGTCGAATTCATCAATGACACTCACAAACTCCTCAGGAGTCTTTGCCGCCCTGAGCTTATCCGCAAACTCCTCCTGCATCATCAATACAGAAAGTTTGCTTAATACCTCCAAGTGTACATTGTCCTTTGTGTCGGGAGCGGCTATAAGGAAGAGCAACGTAACGGGAGCTCCGTCCATTGAGTCAAAATCAACTCCCTCGGGAATTACCATAGCAGCAAGTCCGGGGGCATTTACAGCTGCGCATCTTCCGTGAGGAATAGCTATTCCGTCACCTACGCCTGTAGTTCCCTCCTCCTCTCTCGCAAATACCTGCTTCTCATATGCCTTAAGGTCGTTGAGCTTGCCTGACTTATTCATCAGCTCACAAGCCATCTCAAGGGTCTCCTGCTTAGTTTTGGGGGCCGCTTTAAGGTCTATGCTCCTTAAATCCAGCAAATCTGATATTCTCATGATTTTCACCTGCCTGATTTATTTTATATTTTTTACTTTAAAAAGTTAATTCAAATAAATTTGTTTTCCGTTTATCCCGCCTGTGAGTTTTTCCATCAGGAAATTTTATATGGAGTCTTATTTAGAGTCTGCTTCTGAGATCCTCTATCTCCGCACCTGTAGCAAGATTTTCGGAATATGCGCTTGCGCTGCCTGCAGCCATACCGTACTTGAAAGCCTCGTCATAGCTTCCGTATTTGAGGTATCCGTAAAGGAATCCGGCAACCATGGAGTCTCCCGCTCCGACTCCGTTTACAAGCTTTCCCTTGGGAGGCTTTGCACTGTGTACCTCTCCGAACTCGTCCACAAGTATAGCTCCTGCTCCCGCCATCGATACGAGAACGTTCACAGCGCCCTTTTCCTTAAGCTTCCTCGCATATTTAATTATTGCTTCCTCTGTTCCGAGCTCCACGTTAAAAATATCCGCAAGCTCATGATTGTTGGGCTTTATGAGGAAAGGCTTGTTTTCCAGAACATTTACCAAGAGTTCTCTCTCAGCATCCACGACTATCCTTACATTCTTGTCGGAAAGCCTCAGCATGAAATCCTTATATATGGAATTCGGCAGAGAATTGGGAATGCTTCCGGCAAGTACAAGGACATCTCCGTCGGAAAGCATATCGATCTTTTTGCAAAGCTCCTTAAGGCTTTCCTCGTCAATATCCGGGCCCTTTCCGTTTATCTCTGTTCCCTCTATGCTCCTGAGCTTTACATTTATCCTTGAGCTTCCCTTTTTAAGCTCGATAAAGTCGGTTTTTATACCGTCCTTTTCAAGCATCTTTCTTATCTGTTCACCTGTGAAGCCTGCTGTAAATCCAAGGGCAATATTCTCCATCCCAAGATTCTTAAGTACTGTGGAGACATTTACACCCTTTCCTCCTGCAAGGAGCTTTTCTGAGCTTGTCCTGTTTGTAAGTCCGAGCCTGAAATTATCCACCGACACGATATAGTCAAGCGCCGGATTAAAGGTGATGGTATATATCATCGGCTCTGCACCCCTTTCTGTCTTTGATTGTTTGAACAACAATCCGGACTGAATAATATTTTGAAAATATTAAGTCAATATTAAATCAATATATCAATGATTGATTTTTAAGTTTTGTGATTATCTTTGATTTATTTTTCTTTATGATACAATTATAATCAATCATTTTCAATCATAAAACTGCATAAAAAATTAATATTTTTATGTGCAAAAGACACAAAAAAGAGAGCCCCCTGGGCTCCCTTTAACGCATTAAAATAACTATTTATAAGTCTTTGTTGTAGCTTTTATTACAGGCCTGTCTCTTTTATATTTTCCTTCCCTTCAAACTCGGGACTGCCTATCCTGTCAGTTATGATCTTTGCAGAGTCATAATTTCCGAAGCTCACCATGCTTTTTACTCCAAATTTGTCGTGGTCACACAGGACATATCTCCTTCCTGTCTGCTCCATTGAGACGCGCTTTACCGCAGCCTCATCGCTGTCGGGAGTAGTATAGCCGGTCTTAAGGTCTATGCCGTTCGTCCCCCAGAAGCCTATAGTGAATCGGTATTTCAGAAGGTTGGCAACTGCGGTAGCCCCTGTTACCGCGTCAGTGGAATATTTTAGATTTCCCCCAAGAAGTATCACATCAAATCCCCGCTTTGCAAGCTTCCTTGCTATACCCACTCCGTTTGTGACATATACAGCCTTCTTCTGATTAATAAAGTCCGCAAGAAATCCCGTAGTGCTTCCGGCATCGATATAGACAAAATCATCCTCCTTGATAAGCCTCGCGGCGTATTCCGCTATCCTGCGTTTTTCATCCACATTTATCAGCTCTCGGTCACCAATCTCGGTATCCTTTGTCATAAAGTCGCTTTTTTCGGGAAGGACCGCACCACCGAATACCTTTTTAAGCTTTCCTGTCTTGTCAAGGGACGCAAGGTCTCTCCTTACAGTCGCCTCAGACGCATGGAGAAGTACTGTAAGCTCTCCTACAGTAATATTTCCTCTCTCTTCCAAAAGCTTTATTATCTCATTGTATCTTTGCTCAGCAAGCATCTTTTCGCCTCTTTTACTCAATGTCAAGTATAATTATTAGCGGAAAACAGCAATGTTCTCCTTATTTAAGTCATTGTACCACACTTAAGGTCTGATTTCATTATTTTGTTTTCCCTGTCAGTCATATCCCGCTTTCATAAACAAATCCTTCCTCTGAAAAATTACTTTTAATTATCCTGATTTCTTATGTATTTTCAGTAATTTACAGCATTGACAATTTTTAATCAATTATATAAGATTTTTTATGATAATACTTTCTCAGGAGGTAGCTTGAAGATGCAGAGCTTAAGCTTTCTGTGGGAAGGCGTTATGGCCGTTACCCCACAGCAATTCATTATGTACATTGTCGGGATCCTGTTGATATTCCTTGCGATCCGAAAGAACTACGAGCCGTCGCTGCTTTTGCCCATGGGATTCGGAGCAATACTTGTAAACCTTCCCATGTCGGCAGCTGTAAACCAGATGATGGCGGGAGTCGGGGAGACTCACGGAATCATACAGTGGCTCTTTGAGACAGGAATAGAGGCTTCCGAGGCCTTCCCTCTCCTTCTCTTTATCGGAATCGGCGCCATGATAGATTTTGGCCCCCTTCTTTCAAATCCCAAGATGTTCCTGTTCGGAGCTGCGGCTCAGTTCGGTATCTTCTTTACAATAGTATTTGCCGTTATCTTAGGCTTTGACCTTAAGGATGCCGCATCAATAGGTATAATCGGAGCGGCAGACGGCCCCACCTCGATACTTGTATCACAGGTGCTTAATTCAAATTATATAGGCCCTATAGCCGTGGCGGCATACTCCTACATGGCCCTTGTTCCCATAGTACAGCCTATTGCCATAAAAGCTGTCACTACTAAAAAGGAAAGACTCATAAGGATGCCCTACAATGAAAACAAAGTGTCCAAGGCTTCAAAGATAGCCTTCCCCATAATAGTGACCTTCATTGCAGGCTTTGTCGCTCCGGATTCAATATCGCTTGTAGGTATGATAATGTTCGGAAACCTAATAAGGGAGTGCGGCTGTCTCAACACTCTTTCACAGACAGCTCAGGATGGCCTTGCAAACCTTATAACACTGCTCCTCGGTATAACGATCTCCTTCAGCATGAGAGCCGAGCAGTTTGTACAGCCCTCAACCATACTTATAATGGCCCTCGGACTTTTCGCCTTTATATTTGATACTGTCGGCGGATGTCTGCTTGCAAAATTCATTAACCTGTTCTCAAAGAACAAGATAAACCCCATGGTCGGAGCGGCAGGAATTTCAGCATTCCCCATGTCCTCAAGAGTTATTCAGAAGCTCGGACTCGAGGCTGACCCTACCAATCACCTTCTTATGCACGCTGTAGGAGCAAACGTATCTGGTCAGATCGCCTCAGCAGTTGCAGGAGGAATAATACTCGGATTCTTCCGTTAGTCAAAGCGAAAAACGAGTATTTATAATTATTACTGTTGTGTTTTCAAAAATGATAAAACTTTATTGATCATACATCCAATGAAAGGCGGTAGAAAAATGAGCGCTAATCTTATAACAGCCCTCAATATGATGTGGCAGGGAATGCTCGGACTCTTTGTCGTCATGGGCCTCATAGCCGTGATCGTTTATTTTATGATAAAGACCGACAAATAGCTTTTATAGTCTTTTTAATTCAGGGCCCGGCATTAAGCTCAGACCGGAGTCTAAAACTTTACAGAGCCCTGAGTCATTCCGTTTATTAAATATTTTCTGAATATCAAAGCCATTAAGGCGGGAGGTACTATCGCGAGAAGTCCTCCCGCTGCTGTTACTCCGTAAAAAATCGTATCCTTTGTCATAAACTCTGATGTGACTATGGATACAGGTTTTGTGGCTGCGCTTGAGGCGAGTATAAGCGGTATCTGATACTGTCCCCAAGCTGAAAGAAACATTATCAGCGAGGAAGCCGCTATTATAGGATATGAAACAGGCAGTATCACCCTGAAAAAGCAGCTCATATATCCGCATCCGTCAACTCTTGCAGCCTCCGACAGCTCTCCGGGTATGGAGGCAAAATAATTACTCATAAGCCATGTGTTCATTGGAAGGAATGAGCTTACATATACAAGGCTCAGCCAAAATGTCTTATCAAGAAGTCTGTTCATGGAGAATATCCTGAAAAGCGGTATGATAGTTGCAAACACAGGGATCACCATCGTTATCAAAAGCCCGTATTTAAAAAATGTCCTTCCCTTAAAGCGCAGTGACGAAAGTGCATATGCTGTAATGACAGCTATAGGCTGCCCTATTAAGAGGGTCAAGGCAACCGCCTTTACCGAATTTACCATACCCTCTGTAAATCTCAGGGAATACTGTGACTCCATCCCCAGAAGCTCGGCATAATTTCCCCATGTTATCTCTCCGGGAAGCATACCGGAATCATTCGTAAACATCTCATACTCCGGAGTCACCGATACTATGAAGGCCCATATGAAGGGTCCCAAGGTCAGTATTAAAAACGCAGCGCAGGCTAATATATACGCAGGGCTCAGAGGCTCCCTCTTTTTTATTTCATTCTTCATTTTTTTCCTGATCCTTATTTTCCTGTCCCCATCAATAAGAGACCTCTTTATTGAGGCTTCTCAGATAGAACACTCCTATTGCCGAGGTCAGAAGCATAATTATATATGTGAGAGCACTTCCCTTTCCGAAATCAAGGAAGCTGAAAGTCGTAAGGTAATTTTGTATAAGCAGGTTCTTTCCTGTGTCGGAAAAGCCTGAAAGGGCAACGATCTCGTCAAAAATATTTACTGCTGTGACAGAGGAGCTCGTTATACCTATACCGAGAAAGGGCAGCGACAAAGGAAGCGTTATATATCTGAAGGATGAGAAAGAATTGCTTCCGTCTATAGCTGCTGCCTCATAAAGCTCTTTTGGTATGGTCTTTAATCCCGCAAGGCATACTATGGCGCAAAATGGTGCGGAACGCCATGCTGTAACTATTGCCACCACAGTCAGCAAAAGGAATCTGCTCGATAGCCAATCCACAGGCTCGTTTATAATGTTAAGCCCCAACAACAGCTTATTTACGAAGCCGTATCCCGGAAAGAATATAAACCTCCATATGATTCCGTTTACAATAGGCGGCATGGCCCAGGGAAGTATGGCTATTGCCAGGAATACTCCCGAAAGCCTGTGCTCTCTGTTAAGTATCAGTGCAACACAAAATCCGCATATTGTTGTAAGGAGGACTACAAGCACAAGAAGAAAAACAGTATTCTGAAGACTGTAAATAAAGTCCTCCGACTTAAGCACCTCAATATAGTTTTGAAGCCCTATAAACTCTATGTCATTGGGCCTTGTAAGCTTCATTCGCTTAAGGCTGTAGCTGAAGGTGACTGCTATCGGATAGTATACAAGGGCAGTCATCAGTATTATCATCGGCAAAAGAAGTATATAGGGGAGCAGTCTGTTGTAAAGTTTTTTCATCGTTCTATCCTTTAAAAAAACAGCGCCCCTTAAAGGACGCTGCCACATAACAGTTTTTTATTGAGCTGCGAGTTCCTTTATCTTTGCATCCATAGCATCAAAGGCTTCCTCGGGAGTCTGCTCTCCAAGCACCATCTGATTTATATTGTTGTACATGGTGTTTGACATCTCTGCATAGTAGTCGGGCACTCCGTTGGGGAAGGGGCTCTTGATGAGCTGAGCCTGCTCAAGCATAGCTCCGGGAGTCTTTATTGTTCCGTCTGTGATCATCTCCTCTATAACAGAGTTTCTGTTAGGGATAGATCCGTTAGCTGTGTAAAGCTCCTTCTCTATCTCAGGGGAGTTAAGCCATTTTACAAATGCAATAGCTGCATCCTTATTCTCAGAATAGGCTGATACTCCATATGCCTCCGGAAGGGGCATTGTCCTGTCTGATGTTCCGTCAGTTCCGGGAAGAAGGATGGGCTCCACATTTCCCAAAACATCCTCTGCTGTCTTCTCAGGATCCGAGATAAAGTTTACGAACTTTGTGGGTCCTACCATAAAGCTGGTCTCTCCTGAACAGATCTTGTTGTAGCAATCCATGCCTGTAGCTGTTCTCATGGCAGGGTCAACATATCCGTCAGTTACCATCTTGTTTTCAAAGGTGAGTGCATCAAGGACGGAATCCTTGTTAAGTGTTCCGTCGTCGTTGAATACAACACCGTTCTTTGCCCAAGCAAGCCATGTAAGAGAAGTGGTTCCCGCCTCCTCAGCGCCCATAGGCATTGAGAAAGGATACTCACAGATACCTGCATCCTTTATAGCCTTCATAGCCGCCTCAACATCAGCCCATGTCTCAGGAGCCTCTGTGATACCTGCCTGCTCAAAGTGATCCTTATTGTAATAAGCTATTCTGTAATCGTTTGCATAGGGGAGAGCAAGTATCTTTCCGTCGATAGTAAAGGTTTCAAGTGTGGGCTCGTCTGCTATGTCCTCCTCAGTCATCTCAATGGGCTCAAGCCATCCTGCGGAATTCATCTCTCCTACCCATGACCAGTCTACCTCAAATACGTCTGCAGCCGCCTGTCCGCCGACAGCAGCTATAGATATCTTGTCACGGATGTCATCCCATGATACCTCAGTCACATTTACCTTGCAGCCTGTCTCCTCCTCAAATCTTTGAAGAAGCTCCTCTCCGGGGTTTCCCCAGTCGGGAACCATCATGCTGATCTCAACACCTGTAAAGTCCTGTGTCTCCGCGCTCTCAGACTCAGCCTCAGAAGCCTCGGTCTCTGCTGCTTCCTCAGTAGTTTCAGTCTCCTCTGCAGCGGGTTCTGTAGCTTCCGCCTCGGTCTCTGCAGTATTGCCTGAGCAAGCCATAAGAGAGAATGCGGCAGCAAAAGCAAGTGCTGTCAATGATAATTTCTTTCTCATCTTATCCTCCAATTAAAGTTTTATTTAATTATCAGAATGATAATAAACTGTTGTTTTATTCTTGTCAACCGAGGGAAAAAGAGCTTTTTTTCTCACGAGGAACTTATAATTAACAAAAAAGTACAATAATATATGGCATCTTCAGCTGCCCTTGTTTCATATAGGCCAATGAATTATAGCTATGGGCTATGCAGTTTGAAATACCTGCATATATTCAATTTAAAATATTTTTTACATAAGTTGACAATTTCTTTAAAAAATTTTTGATAAATTTTTTATCAATAGGACTCTGCTATCCGATATAAAACATTACCGGCATAAAACTCTATCAAATATAGAGCTTTACCGGCATAAGACTTTGCCACATATAAAGCTTTACAGAAATATATAAATACAGGCCCGGAATTCTTTCCGAGCCTGATTTATCATCAGATCCTGTCACCGCAATATTTCCGACTGAAATATCTGATATAGAATTTCTTTTTTTTACTTCTTCTGAACATACTTCAAGCAGTCAAGAGTAACCGCTACAAGGATGATTATACCTGAGAATATGAACTGAAGGTTTGTATCGATTCCGAGGATGGTAAGTGAGTATGTAAGAGCTGTGAAGATAAGAACTCCGACAACAACTCCTGATATCTTACCTATACCTCCTGTGAAGGATACACCGCCGACTACGCAGGCAGCAATAGCGTCAGTCTCCCAACCCTGTCCGTAAGCAGCAGATCCTGAACCTACCATTCGCATACACTCAAGCCATGAACCGAAGCCGTAGAGTATACCTGCAAGTACGAATGCGCCTACAGTTACCTTAAATACTGAAATACCTGATACTGATGCCGCCTCGGGGTTTCCGCCGACAGCATAAAGGTTTTTACCGAAAGTGGTCTTGTTCCAAATGAACCAAATGATAGCTACCGCCGCAACTGCCCAGAGAATGATCGTGGGGAAGCCGTTTATCTTAGGTATTATCATGTTGGGTATAGTGTTCTCAATAGCACCGAAGGATACACCCTTTGTGGCATATGTTGTCAAACCGAAGATGATAAGCATGTTTGCCATAGTTGAAATGAAGGGATGCATCTTAAATCTTGCCGTAAAGCATCCTGCAATAGTTGTGAAGAAAGTACACATAATAATGCAGACTGCCAATGCGAATATTATCTTCACGCCTACAGGAAGTCCGGAGAAATCAAAAGCATGTCCGAAAACCATACCTGTGTTGGGTCCGTTGTGCATGATGATAGTTGCCGCTGTCATTCCCATACCTACCATACGTCCGATGGAGAGGTCTGTACCTGCAAGAAGTATAAGTCCCGCAACTCCCAAAGCAAGGAACATTCTGGGTGAAGCCTGCTGAAGGATGTTAAGGATGTTGTTGTAGGTAAGAAGGGGAACTCCCTTTATAACAGGTGTTATAGCGCAGAGTATGATGAATACGATTATTATCGCTATATAAAGTCCGTTTCTCAAAAGGAAGTTTCTCTTGTTGAAGGTGTACTGATAGTTCTCCCACTTATCAGCCATAGTCTCGGAAAATGTAAATTTGGAGAGACGAAGAAGGTCGATGAGATGGCTCCTGTGGGCATAAGCTGCGTGCTTTCTGTCCTTTATCTGCTGGAGATCCTTCTCATACTCCATCTTTGCATCGAACTGTCTGTTCTTGTATACGTACTTCTCGTCCTTTATCTCCTGCGCGTCGCTGATCTTTGAGATGATAGCCTGATGCTCCTTCTCAAGCTCTACCAGCTTATCACGGTATTTAGCCTGTGCCACTACCCTTTCTTCCTTGCAGCTCTCACATACGGGCTGATAGTACTCCTTCTCATAATGCGCCTTAATATAAGCCTCGGCATCAGCAATGAGCTTTGCGATCTCGTTCTTATTTTTTGCTTCAACAGCCTTAGCTGTTTCAAGATCAGCCTGAGCTTTTTTCAGCTTTGAAGCCTTCTCATCGCTTGAATAGATCCTGTCTCTCTTTATAACGTCTATCTCGTTGAGAAGAGATACGACCTTGTCGGTGCCGTCCACTCTGAGACTGTCGATCTTACTTTGAATTTTGCCGACATAATCATCTATCGGCTTAAGCAGCTGCATTTCCTGATCAGCTGTCAATATCTTACTGTTATTAGCCATATCTATCAATCTCCCTTGTTATAGGTATTTTGCACTGAGCCTTAAGAGCTCTTCCTGGTTTGTCTCTTTAGTATTGACAATTCCTGAAAGATGTCCGTTTGACATAACACCGATACGATTTGTTATTCCCAAAATCTCGGGCATCTCAGAAGAGACAACTATGATCGTCTTTCCCTGCTTTGCCATCTTGATGATAAGCTCATATATCTCGTATTTGGCTCCGACATCTATTCCTCTTGTAGGTTCGTCCATCATGAATACCTGAGGACTTCTCTCAAGCCACTTACCGAAGATGACCTTTTGCTGGTTACCACCTGAAAGGCTTGTTATCATATCGTCAGGACCCATACATTTGGTGTGCATGATCTTTATCTCATCGGCTGTAGCCTTTACCATCTTTGAGTCCGAAAGTGCGATACCTGATTTGTATTGATCAAGGTTTGCGATAGTTGTGTTAAAGGTCAGATCGCTCTTTAAGAAAAGTCCGTTTGCCTTTCTCTCCTCTGTGATCATCGCAAAACCGTGCTCTATAGCTTCCTTGGCGCTGCTGAAGTTCATGAGTCGGCCCTTAAAGTAAACACGTCCCGCCGCTCTTGTCCTCACGCCGAATATAGTTTCAAGAAGCTCTGTTCTTCCTGCTCCTACAAGTCCGTAGAGACCGAATATCTCTCCCTCTCTGACATCAAAGGTTATGTCCTGAAGGTGAGGCTCATACTTTGTTGAAAGGTGCTGAACAGACAAAATAGGCTCCTTGGGAGTATTGTCAACAGGAGGGAATCTGTTCTCAAGAGAACGGCCTACCATGGCTGATATGAGCTCATTCATGTTTGTGTCCTTCGAGTCCTTGGTCATTACGAGCTTACCGTCACGGAGGACTGATATCTGATCACATATCTCAAATATCTCGTCCATCTTGTGGGAAATGTAGATAAGTGCTATTCCCTGCTCCTTGAGCATCCTCATCATCTCGAAGAGCTTGTCGACCTCCTGCACTGTGAGGGATGATGTGGGCTCGTCAAGAACTATTACCTTTGAATTGTAGGAAATAGCCTTCGCGATCTCACACATCTGCCTCTGAGAAACAGACATATTTCTCATGGGCTGAGTGAGGTTTACAGTCATTCCAAGCTTTCTGAAAAGCTCTGTGGCTTTCTTCTTCATTCGTCCTTCATCAACAACACCCATGGAATTTACGGGATAGCGTCCGAGGAAAAGGTTGTCTATAACATTTCTCTCAAGACACTGGTTCAACTCCTGATGAACCATGGCGATACCGTTTTCAAGGGCGTCCTTGGGGCCTGAGAAGCTTATCTCCTTGCCGTCGAGATAGATAGTGCCCTCGTCCTTCTGATAAGTACCGAAAAGGCACTTCATCATGGTGGACTTTCCCGCACCGTTTTCTCCCATGAGTCCCATGACTGTTCCCCTCTTTACATCAAGGTTGATATGGTCAAGGACTCTGTTACGGCCGAAGGATTTACTCATACCGCGTATTGATAAGACGATATCATCTTTCTTATCTGCCATATTTTTACTCCTGTATATTGCATATTGATAGTGTCGGCAGTGAAACCGACATTATCGCGCTTACCTTGTCTTAAATAGGGTATTAGGGAGAATTTCTTCTCCCTAATAGCCTGTACATTTCTTATTTCAATAGATATTACTGACTAAGCAATGCTGTGTAAGAAGCAGCGTTATCAGTCTTAACCATGTTGATTGCGAATGCATCGTACTGGCTCGGGTTGCCGAGACGGTTTGTGATATTGGACTCTGTCTGTCCGTCACCGCCGATGTAGTCAACCTTGAGGTTAAGAAGATCATCGTAATTCTGAAGAAGAGGCTGATATGTTGAGCTTAAGAAGTTATCTGAAGCATTGTAGATATCAAGCCATACATTCTTTACAGGATGCTCAGCCTCGTCAAGCTGATTTGAAACGGGCTCGTAAACCTTTGTTGAATCCATGAAATCCTGATAGTTGTCAGCAGTAACAGCAACGTTTAATGCGTAGTATGAACGCTCATCAGCATTGTATACATATACATCGTCTGAAAGTACGTTTCCGGCCTCGTCAGCTGTTCCGATTCCTGTGTCGGGATCTACTCCGTCAAGTGCGTTACGAAGAACACGGAGTGTAAGGTAAGCCTGAACGTCAGCGTGCTGGCTGATTGTTCCGCCGTAGCCCTCAGATATAGCTGCTACAGCATCTGCGTTAGCATCGTATCCGAATGTGGGAACCTGATTGTCCTTTGACCAAGCATTGAACATTGACATTCCCATACCGTCGTTATTTGAAACGACTACATCGATCTGATCTCCGAAGGATGAAGCCCATGTTCCGATAGCGTTACCTGCTGTTGCAGCGTCCCATGTAGCTCCTGCAGAGTTCTTCATCTCCTGTGAAGCAAGCTCACGAACTGTGTATGTTGTTCCGTTTACTTCAAGTGTTCCGTCCTGAACAGCTGTAGCTGTTCCGTCTGTGTTTGTTCCGATAGGATCGCTGTTTACAGCTCCATTGTTGTCAACAGCTGTTCCGAGAGCTGAACGAACACCTCTTGTACGAGCGATCGAATCATTGTGTCCGATGTCACCGATAGCAAGAACATATCCGATAACTCCGTCGCCGTTTCTGTCGATAGTGTCGATATTAGCCTCGATGTAATCCTTAACCATGGTTCCCTGAAGCTCGGCACCCTGGTTAGCGTCGAATCCTACATAGTAGGTGTCATCGTTGAATTTAAGAGCAGCCATGTCAAGCTCTCCTGTGGAGCTGTTTGAAGGCTGACGGTTGTACCATACAAGGGGCTTATCCTTGTTTGCAACCTCGGCATCGGCAGCAGCCTCAGCTGTCTCTGACTCCCCTTCAGCAGCAGCCTCATCGCCTGCAGCCTCGGTAGCTGTGTCTGCTGCTGTAGTCTCAGCAGTATCTCCGCCGCCGCATGCTGTAAGGCTCAGTGCCATAACTGAAGCCATGGTCAATGCCATAATTCTTCTTTTTCTCATATGAAATCTCCTCCCTCTTGGATATTCTATCCGATGTATCGTAATTGATACATCAATTATCTTAATTATATACCCATTTAAAAGAAAGTACATATAAATTTCAACTTTTTCTTGTTAAAATTTCCATGCTTCCGGATTGATTTTTCAAAAATTCATAAAAAATCACCAAACAGCCGCCACATTATTCTCTTTTACTTATTTATTCATATTTAAATAAAATCTTCTGGTATTCAGGTTTGAACATATTTTCAGCTGTCACTATCGTGGTCTCCGTATCCACATCCGTGCTTTCGAGTTGCTCATTTTCTATGAGCTTATAGGCGCTCTCGATCCCAAGATACCCCATTGCATAGGGATTTTGAACTATAAGCGCGTCCACGACTCCGGTCTCAAGCATATTTACAGATTCCTCATTGCTGTCAAAGGCTATGACCGCCACACTGTCCTTGCTTCCCAGGTCGTCAATAGCCCTTCCGACTCCGAGGCTCGTCCACTCGTTAAAGGTCACAATTACATTTATATCCGGATTCAGCGAAAGCAGCTCCTTTGTTCCACGATTCGCATCGTCTATTGTCGAAAGCACATAGGTAGTCTCTATGCTTTTTACTCTTTTATCCGCACTGACAGCGTCCTTAAAGCCCGCCTCTCTCTGACTTCCGTTCTCTGTGTTTTTATCAAAGTTCACTATTCCGATGTTAAGCTCAGCCTCAGGCTCCGTAACCAGTTCGACAGCCTCAGCCGTCATGCGCCCCGCTTCATAGTTATCCGTGCTTATCCTGCAACTTACCGCCTTGCTGTTTACATCACTGTCAATAATGACGACAGGTATGCCTCTTCCCGCAGCCTCATTTACCGCCTCCGCATTTGCATTGTAATCCACCGCAGACAAGACTATAGCGTCCGTTCCGTCGGATACAGCATCCCTTATCATCCTGTTTTGGGTCTCATAGTCCTCCTCGTCCTCCGGTCCCTCTGTCACAAGCTCCACATTATACTCTGTGGCCGCTGCGTTTCCTCCGGAAAAGACAGATCTGAAAAACTGAGAGTCCGTGGACTTTGTTATCATGGTTATCTTATGATTTTTTCTCTGTATATCAGGCTTTATAAAACCGTTGTATGAGAAGTGCAGCAGTGCGGCGATAACGGCAATCCCCAAAAAAGCGGCCAAATAAAGTCTCGGATTTTTCTTATTTTGCTTCAATGTACTCCTCCTCTATCTTTGGCATCCTGATGCTGACTCGGGTCCCCATATCCGGCTCACTTTCTATCTTTATGCCGTATCTTTCTCCGAAGTATATCTTTACTCTGTCGTTTACGTTCTTTATGCCTATGCCGCCTGTCCTTCCCGGGCCGTCCTCCTTAAGGATATTTTCGCACTGTTCTTCTGTCATACCGACTCCGTTGTCTGTGACCTCAAATATCACATCATCACCGTCGGAGTATATGTCCACCTTTATCTCGCCCTCATCTATCATCCTGTTTATGCCGTGGTATATGGCATTTTCTATGATGGGCTGCAAGGTTATCTTATTGCAATAATATTTAAGACATTTTTCCTCGACATTAAAGCTGTAGCTGAACTGATTCTTGTATCTGAAATTTTGGATCCTGAGGTAGCTCTTCGCATGCTCCACCTCCTTTTCTATGGGAATGAGCTCATGTCCCTTGCTGATGCTTATGCGGAACAGCTTTGCAAGGGCATTTACCATTTCCACAGCCTCCTTATTGCGCCCGTCCTCACACATCCAGGCTATTGAATCCAGAGTATTATAGAGGAAATGAGGGTTTATCTGGGCCTGAAGAGCTCTGAGTTCTGTCTTTCTGAGTATAGTCTCCTCGTTTTTCACCTTTGCCATAAGCTCCTGTATCCTTATTACCATGTGACCGAAGGAGCTTGATAAAGAATTTATCTCATTGCTTCCCCTTACGGGTTCGTAGCTGAAGCCCGCAGCATCCTTTTCAAATTCTCCCATAGCGGTCATAAGCTTTTCTATGGGCCTTGTAATGTGCTTGGTGAGTATTATGCTGCTGATAAGGGTAGCTATTATGACTATAAGCATCAATACGAGAAGCAGAAAAACACAGCTTACAAGGCTGTCTGTAACCATCTCGTCAATATAGCTCACGGCGACTATCCTCCAATCGCCGCCCTCTCTTGTCTTCAAGCTGTATATTATTCCGTCGCTTTCAAGGCTTCCGTCGGGAGCCTCTTTTAGTATATCTGTATTTTCCGTCTTTAATCCCGCAAAAATAAGCTGCTGCTGAGGGTGATATATAATATTTCCCTCTGTATCCATTATAAAGCAGTAGCCATGTCTCCCCATGCCTATATTGTCAATGTACGAAGCTATCTGTGAAAATCGTGTATCCAGGATGACCACGCTCTTTTTTTCAGCTGTCTCCACAACCCCTGTTATGGACACCACCCAGGGATAACTGTTTTCAAAGAGGCTCTCCACATGAGGCTCGGATATAGTGTAATAGTCTGTGTTCTCAGGTATCAGCTCTCTGTCATATGACAGATTGGTAAAGATCTCGGGCTTGAGTTTTTCATTTCCCACCCAAGCTCCGATGAGCTCTCCCGACTCAAAGTCATACTCCGTGACAGCCACTGCATCAGGTCTCAGCTCCACCAGATAATTTAAAAGCTCATCCCGCTCCTTTTTTTCGTAGCTGAAGGCCTCCTTTATGCTTTCCATGGATCTGTCTATGTCAAGCATATAATTTTCTACTATATTTGAGATCTGTTCTGTGGTCTGCTCCCCTGATATCCTCATATTTTGAGTCATGGAGCTGTGATATATCTGAATAAAAATTGCGGTTCCCGCGGCAAGAGCAGCCGTAGTTATACCCACAACAAGAAGAGTCATCACTCCGGAAGCTGTATTAAGCCTTTCATTTATGCGCTCTTTAAGATCCGTGATCTTCATACCGTCTCCTTATCGGCTGCCTGAATTCTCGGAAGCCCTCTGCCTGAGCATGTTGGGAGAAAGTCCCTCATACTTTTTGAAGCAATAGCTAAAGTAGTGCTGGTCATTGTAGCCGCATGCCTCGGATATCTCCCTTATTTTCATAGCAGTGTCCAAAAGCAGGTGCTTTGCATTTTCCATCCTTGTAAAGGTCAGGTAGTCTATAAAGCTTCTTCCTGTCTTTTTCTTTATGAGTACGCTGAGATAATTGGGGCTTACTCCGATATCAGTGCTTGCCTTCATAAGGGAAAGGTCCGCATCAGAATAATTCTTTTCTATATAATCTATGGCATGCTCACATATATCCATGCTGCTTTTTGATTTTTTTTCGGCGATTATATTCATGGCATTTACGCAGAAGCTTATAAAATGCTCCTCAGCTTCAGAAAGCTCGCTGTCAAGAAATTCCATCTGCTGCATGAAACCGTCACTCTTTATTATTTTTGCGTCAGGCTCGGGAGCTGAGGAATAAAGTATCCTGCATACTCCTGAAAACAGCTCAACAAGAAAGAAGTCCGTCTCCTTCTTTGTAGCCTTTCTTTCTTCCAGAGCGGAAAATACCTTTCTCAAGCAGTCAGTGACCTCCGCTTGCGTACCGGTCTTTATTTTTCCTTCGATAGTCGTCACAAGCTTCATGACCGAATCAATATCCATTCCGGAAAAGGGCTCCTCATCGGATATATATCTTATCCTTCCCTCGGCTCCCTCCTTTGCATATTCCATAGCATTTACGGAATCCTTATATGCCTCATAGAGTCCGCACAAAAAAGGCGTCGACCTTCCCACGCCTATGGTACATTCCAGCTTAAGTATCCTCTCTGTGGACTGAATTATTTCATCAAATATTATATGAAGGTATTTATCAAAAGAATTGGGGGTAGCCGCAAGGACTGCAACTATCTTATCCCCGAAAAAGAAGGTGCTGTACTTGACATATTTCCTGAGTATGCTGTTTACAGCATGGACATGGCTGAATTCAGTTCTGTTGGTGCCGTCCTTATCCTTAAATCTCATGGAGATCACATTAAATCTGATGTTATCGGCTTCCTTGCCTATAAAGCCCCCTGCCACAGCCTGAGCCCTAAGCCTCGCTTCCCTTTCGGGAGAGCTGTCAGTCTGAGAAAAATCAAGCATAAGCGGCAGCAAAAATTCGGACATGCTCACCTCATTTTTCCTCGTCTCAGAGAATTCCTTGAAGATGCTGTCCAGCTTTTCCTTTATGTTTATAAGATTTTCCGTAAGCTCAGCCATGGATATCGGCTTTAAAAGGTAGCTTATTATATTGTAGCGTATAGCTTCCTGAGCATAGGAAAAATCATCATATCCGCTCAAAAAGGCGATCTGGGTATAAGGCCTTACCTCCCTGACCTGCCTTGCAAGCTCAAGGCCCGATATAAAGGGCATCCTTATATCTGTAAGTAAAAGGTCAGGCTCGGTCTTTTCCACAAGGTCAAGAGCCTCGGCTCCGTTTTCCGCCTCTCCGACCACCTCAAAGCCTATGCTTTCCCAGTCTATCTTTCTGATGATAGCTCTTCTGAGCTCTTCCTCATCATCGGCAACTACGATCTTATACATCAGGCCTCCTGTTTTTTTCTCTGTCCCTGTCAAGTACCTTTTTTATCTCGCGGGCGATTGCTTCTATCACATTTACCGTTACACTGTTTCCAAGCTGCTTATAAAGATGCGTGTCGGCAAGCTCAAGCCTGAAGCTGTCGGGAAAGCCCTGAAGCCTCGCCCACTCTCTGGGGGTCATCTTCCTTATGCCCTCCCTGTTTACCTCTCCCTTGATATGAGTCACAGGAGTGAGATCCTTAAGTCTGTTGTCGACTATAAGATTCCTCTCTCTTCCCATGCCTCCGCACACAAGGGCTCCGGCAATGCCGTCAATGTCCCTTATCTCATATCCGAAGCCGTTTCCCTTGTCCAGATGACGCTTTTTGTGTCTTCTTAGGGTCTCAAGATACACATCCGAAAGATAGTATTTCACGCTCACCGGCTCCTTTTCCATTATGTCCTTTATGGATGTCTCCCGCTTTTCCCCTTCGGGAAATCTGAAGCTGCTGCTGTCGATATCTTTTCTGAAGGCTACTATGTATACTCTCTCCCTGTTTTGGGGCACACCGAAGTCCTTGCTGTTTAATACCGCTGTGTATACATTATACCCAAGCTGATTAAGTGTTCCCTTTATGATCTCAAAGGTCCTTCCTCTGTCGTGGATGACAAGCCCTTTTACATTCTCGCAAAATATGACCTTCGGTTTTCTGAATTCGCATATCCTCGCCACATCAAAAAAGAGTGTGCCTCTGGACATACCCTTGTAATCGTCATCAAAGCCCATGCGTTTTCCGGCGAGGCTGAAGGCCTGGCAAGGAAAACCTGCAAGGCAAAGATCAAATTCCGGGATCTTCTCCTCCTTCTCGGCAGTTATGTCTCCTGCTATGTCAAAGCTGTCATTAAAATTAAGTCTGTAGGTCTTTTTTGCATATTCGTCCCACTCGCAGACATATACAGTCTCTATCTCATCTCCGAAGGCTCTGTCAAAGCCCAGGCGTATACCTCCTATTCCGGCAAAAAGGTCTATGGACTTAAAAACTCTTTTTTCGTGCTGAAGCTTCCTGTAATCTGAAAGTATATACTCTAATTTGCGGGAAAGGCTCTCACCTCTCCCGCTGTCCTCTATTTCCTGTGCTTCTTTATCTGTAAGATATACAGTGTATGGCTTAAGGCTGTCTGTAGTCTCCTCGGGCATATTCAATCTCCGTCTTAAAAATTTATTTGTAATTATAGCCCAAAACTTATTTTTTAGCAATCCGGAAGAAAGGATTCTCCTGTTCGCTCGTTCACAGTTTCATGAATCAGCCTTTCGATCTCCTCAACACAACTCTCGGGGGCCTTGAGTATATCCTTTCTCCAAAAGTGCAGGACTCTGTATCCGAGAAATTCCAGCTCCTTATCCACCTTGTAATCTCTCTCTATATTTTTGCCTATCTTTTCTATCCAGAACTCTCCTCGAGGCTGTCCCTCGAAATGCTTTTTCAGGGCTTCAAAGTCTTTTCCGTGAAAAAACTCGCTGTCACAAAAAACAGCTATCTTATACTTTGTCAGCACTATATCGGGCTTTCCGGGGAGATTTTTATAGTTTTTCCTGTACCTTATGCCCCGCTCCCAAAGCTTTTTTCTCAGGACAAGCTCGATATCTGTATCACGGCTTTTTACTCTGCGCATATTTTCGCTGCGCTTTGACTTGCTTATCCTGTCCATAGCCTAATCAAATTCCCCATTCAAATATGAAAGAGCATAGTCCACATAAACATTACATGACAGGAGCAAAGACTCTTCGTCTATATCAAAATGCCCGTTATGCTGCGCCACAGCTGTGTCGGGATTTACACCGTTGTTTGTGCCCAGGAATGCATACATTCCCTTTGTGACCGCAAGGTAATCCGCAAAATCGTCCGCTCCAAGGGCCTTCTGCTGATCATGTATTATACATTCTGAGGGGATTATCCTCTCCGTGACCTTTGTGACCTCATCCACAGCCCCTCCGTCATTTATAAGAGGCGCCGCAAAGTCCTTAAACTCCACCAAAGCCTCGGCTCCGTACATTGCCGCTGTATTTTCCGCGATCTCTATTACTCTGCGGTTTGTCTTTTCTCTTATCTCAGGAGTAAAGGTCCTTGTAGTTCCCTCCATTACAGCATCTTCAGCCACTATGTTGTAGGCGGTTCCCGCCTCAAGCCTTCCGACTCCGACAACTACCGTGTCAAGGGGCGAAGTACCTCTGGAAACTATGGACTGCAGAGCATTTACTGTCTGTGAAGCTATATACAGCGCGTCCTTTCCGAGCTCCGGAGTGGATACATGCGCTCCCTTTCCTTTTATGGTGATCTTAAAATAATCACAGCTTGCATTCATAGGTCCCTTTGTGAGAGAAATGGTCCCCGCCTTAAGCTTAGGGCATACATGAGCGCCATATACTCTCTGCACATCATCAAGGAGTCCCGCCTTCACAAAAAGCCTTGCCCCTGCTCCTATCTCCTCCGCCTGCTGGAAGAAAAGCTTTACCCTTCCTGAGAATTCATTTTCCTTCTCCTTAAGTACCTTTGCAGCCGCAAGGAGTGTAGCTGTATGTCCGTCATGTCCGCAGGCATGGCATACTCCCTTGTTTTGAGAATGATATTCGCAGGTCTTAAGATCATCCATAGGCAAAGCGTCTATGTCTGCTCTAAGAGCTATTATCCTTTTCTTCTCGTCCTTTTCTGCCGCCTTCTTTCCGTCTATCACAGCATATATTCCCGTCTCTCCCACTCTTTCATGGGGAATGCCGAAGGATGAAAGCTCTTCCTCTATAACCCTCGCTGTGTTGAATTCATGAAGACTTGTCTCAGGGTGCATATGGAAGTATCTTCTCTTTTCTCTTATATAATCTCTTTCCTTTTCTATATAATCCTTGATCATGGCTCTGCCTCTCTCCGAATTTTACAGTTCTTTATTTAAGCAATAAGGCCGCCGCAGGCCTTATATTCCTCTACAAAAATGAAGAGCTTTCGCTTGCGGCAGCCAATTATTTCATTAATATTTAGAATGCACAGATGAATGCTCCGTCATATGCCTCTTCAATAGTCTGCTTTACTTCATCTGTCTGATAAGCCTCTACGACCTTCTTGTAAACCTCGTTATCAGCATCCTCGGCTCTTGCGGCAATTATGTTTATAAGCTGAGCCACATTAGGATTTGTCTCGGGATCAACGTCCTCTGTAAAGATAGAATCCTCATTGGGATTAAGTCCTGCTGTAAACGCATTTCCTCCGTTGATGACAGCTGCTGTACAGTCGGGAAGGAGGTTTGCAAGTGTAGCTGACTCGGCCTCAAGTATCTCTATCTGAACATTGTACTTTGTAATGTCAAGCTTTGTGGGGGTATATCCCTTCTCAGGGTCACACTCTATAAGGCCTGCAGCCTCAAGAAGCTTCAATGCTCTTCCGCCGTTTGTAAGGTCGCTGGGGATAGCTATGATATCTCCGTCCTTTATATCCTCAACAGATGATATCTTGTCCTTATTATTATAAATTGAAAGGGGAGCTATAATAGTATCTCCGATATCCACAAGATCATATCCCGCTGTCTCTATATCATTTGCCAAAAATGCCTTGTGCTGGAAAGCGTTCAAATCGATCTCACCGTCATTTAAAGCTCTGTTGGGTGTGGCATAGTCTGTAAACTTCATAAGCTCGACCTGAATTCCCTCGGGAGCAAGGAGCTCGTTTACAGTATCCCACTGTGCATTGTACTCACCTACTACTCCTACTGTTACTGTTGTCACCTCTCCGTCTGCGGCAGGCTCCTCGCCCTCCGCTTCAGTCTCAGCCTCTGCAGCCTGCTCCTCTGAAGAAGCTGCAGCAGTTGTCTCCTCCGCATTTGATCCGCAGCCTGCAAGCAAAAGTGCGGCGCTGATTCCTAAAATTGCAACAAGTCCTCTTTTTTTCATAATCATCTCTCTCCTTTTAATGTTTTGTATTTTTAATTATTATATTTCCGATGATCTGTACTATGCTTACCATGATAAGTGTGATTATCACAGATATCCATATGGTATCTCTCTGATGAAGCTGATATCCGTATCTTATGGCGAAGTCTCCGACTCCTCCCGCTCCTACGGCTCCCGCCATTGTCGTAAGTCCTATAAGGCTTATGAGAGTTATCATTGAAACTCTGGCAATGCCGGGGATACTCTCTCTTAAATATACAGAAAAGATTATCTCTATGGGTGAAAATCCCATGGCCTCACTGGCCTCTATAAGTCCGGGATCGACCTCCGCTATAGCAGTCTCTATCTGTCTTGAGAAGAAGGGCACTGTACCGAATATAAGAGGAACATATGCACCCTCGACTCCAAGGCTGGTGCCTACTATAGCTCTGCTCATAGGTATGAGAAGGAATAAAAGTATAAGGAAGGGTATAGATCTGAGTATGTCTATGGCCTTGTCTATTACATTGTACACAGGCACGCACTCAAGTATTCCGCCCTTTTTTGTAACTATCAGCAGCGAGCCGAAAAAGAGTCCGAAGAAGAAGGATATTATTCCCGACACCGCCACCATCTGAACTGTCTGGCCTGTACATTTTATAAGCTCAGGCGCGAGCTTTTCGAGATTTGGAAAAATCTGATATATTATACCCATTATTTGATCTCCTCCGTGTCTATTCCTACAGATTTAATATAATCCACAGCAGAAACTATATTTTTCTCTTCTCCGCTGAATACTACAACAAGCTTTCCTAAAGGAATATCCTTCAATACCTCCACGTTTCCGAAGATAATGCTGGCATTCACATTGTACTCTCTTGATACATAGGATATTATGGCATCCTTTGTGTTTACGCTGGTGTAGGTGAGCATGTACATCTTTTCTCCGGGCTTAAGCCTTGTAAGAGGGCTGTCCTCCTTTATGAGTTCATATATCTTTCCTATATTTCCCGCAGTCTCTATGAAGCTCTTTGTCACAGGCATCTTCGGATGGGAGAATACATCTGCCGTCCTTCCCTCCTCCACAACGCTTCCGTTCTCCATTACCGCCACTCTGTCACATATGTCCTTCACCACCTCCATCTGGTGTGTGATAATGACTATTGTGATCCCGAGCTTTTTGTTTACGGATTCCAGAAGCTTAAGTATGGACCTTGTGGTCTGAGGATCGAGAGCTGATGTCGCCTCGTCGCAAAGAAGGATCTTGGGGTCATTTGCAAGAGCTCTTGCTATAGCCACTCTCTGCTTCTGGCCTCCCGAAAGCTGCGAAGGATAAGAATCTGTCTTGTCGGAAAGGTCAACAAGCTCAAGCAGCGACCTTATCTTCTTGTCCTTTTCCTCCTTTGAAAGTCCGCTCTTTCTTAAGGCGAAGCCCACATTGTTGTATACTGTCCTTGAAGGCATGAGGTTAAAGTGCTGAAATATCATTCCGGTCTTTCTTCTGACATCTCTGAGTTCCTTCTCCGAAAGCTTTACTATATCTCTTCCGTCGATAATGACCTCACCCTTATTAGGCTTTTCCAAAAGATTTATGCATCTTACCAAGGTGGATTTTCCCGCTCCTGAAAATCCGATGATACCGAATATCTCTCCGTCCTCGATCTTTAAGCTCACATCCTGAACGGCATGGACGTTTCCGGCTGCGGAATTGAAGGTTTTAGTAATGTTCTTTAATTCTATCATTCTATCTTCCCTTTCCTTAAAGGTTCTTTGCTGATTACAAATAAAAAAGTCCTATATATTCCGAAAAATATATAGGACGAAATAAACTATATTCCGTGTTACCACCTAAATTCATCTGACACTCACGCGGCAGACCTCTGCAGGTACGCATGTATCTCACATTTAATACCCTATCGCTGTAACGGGCGATACCCGTCACGTCTTATCCTTAAAGGTTCATACGTGCTGCTCCAAGACCATCTTCGGCTGCTTCATTGCCTGCCCATTCTCAGCTTAAGGGCTCTCTGTAAGGAATTCCACGGCTTACTCTTCTTTTCAACGCCATTTTATTCTGTATTAAGTTTTAATTTAAATCTGAAATTCAAAGTGATGTTTAGATAATACTTCCTGTCATTGATTTTGTCAACTGTTTTTTTTATGCATTTTCCTGCATAAGCTTTTCTATAGTTACTGAATTCAAAAGCTTCTCTATAGTCTCCTGTACATTTATATAGCATTTTCTGACAGGGCAGGTCTCTGTTGCGCTCCTTCCGCAGTATTTGTCGGGCTCAAGGCATCTGTTTATCTTCATTTCAGTCTCCATGATGCTTATAATGTCCCAAAGGGTTATCTCAGAAGGCGATTTTTGAAGAGAATAGCCGCCGTTTTTTCCCTGCCTGCCCTCCACTATACCTGTCTCCTTAAGCCTGTGAAGTACCTTCATAAGATAATTCTCCGATACAGCCACAGCTTCTCCTATCTCGGGAGCCGAGGCAATGTCGTTTTTTTCAGCTAGATAAATAACTGTCCTTATAGCGTAGTCTGTCGTCAAATTAAGCTGCATTTTTATTCTGTCCTTTCAAGAAGGAAGCCCCGAGCGCAAATGCTTAAGGCTTCCGAACCGGATTGTAAACAATAATATTTTTTGTTATTTTACTTTAAATCATTTGAACTGTAAAGTACGAAAATTAACACTTTTTTCATTATGTCAGAATGAATACCCCACAGGTTCCTTGTCAAAGCTCACCTTTTCTCCGTCCGAAACAGCTGTTATATTGCCCTGCTTGTCGGTCCTGTATACATTTGCCCGGATAGTCTCAAGCTTTCTTAAAGTACTGTCATGAGGAAAGCCGTACTCGTTATTTCTTCCGCAGCTTATCACCACATACTCAGGAGAAAACGCCTCCAAAAGCTCCCACGAGGTAGCCGTCGAGCTTCCGTGATGTCCCGCCTTATACACATCCACATCCATGTCCAAACCAAGCCTCTCGGCGGATTCTATTATATCCTCCTCTTCGGCCTCCTCCGCATCTCCCGTAAACAAAAATGAGGTATCCCCGTTTTCAAGAAGAAGCGCTATTGAATAATTATTTATATTGTCCCCGTAATCAGCGTACGAATCGGGCCATATTATCGTAAAACTCGCGCCTCCGAGGTTAAAACTGTCTCCCGGCTCAGGATTTATTATCTCGGTACCGTTTTCCTCGGCGCTCTCCAAAACCTCTGTATAGGTCTTTATGTCTCTCTCATAGTCAGGCATCATGAGCACATCGCAGTCAATGCTGTCCAAAACATCATCCATTCCCCCTATGTGGTCAGAGTGCGGATGAGTCCCTATGGCATATTTAAGTTCGCTTATGCCCTTTGATCTTATATACTCGGAAAGCTCCTCTCCTGTATCATTTTCTCCCGCATCTATAAGCATGCTCTCACCGCCGCAGCTTATAAGCGTGCTGTCAGCCTGGCCTATATCTATAAATTCCACCTCAAGTATGCCTTTTTCCGCATTTGAATCCGCCCTGTCCGCTGTATTTCGGGTTGCGCCTTCAATCTCATACTCGGATAAATTTTCTATGCGCTCGTCGGCATCACTTTCATTAAATCCGCCCTCAAGCCCCTTTAAAGCCGATGCCGCAAAGAGTATGAGAAGTATCAATGCTCCTCTCAGCTTTTTTATCTCGCTTTTCCTTAAGCGTCCCATATCGCCGTCTCCTGTTTTAATGCATACTAAAAATAATTATATCACCTCAAAAGCTTTAAGTGACATTTTTATTGAAAATTTAAGGAACATATTCTTATTGACATACACAAATATCCCTATATAATTAGTATGTAAATAATAACAAGGCTAGGGGCGCTTTATGCTGAGATGGAAGCTTTTGCTTCGGTCCCTCATTACCTGAACAGGATAATGCCTGCGTAGGAAAGCCGATCTTTATTTGATTTATATTTCGATTAAAGATCGTATTATGCCCCTCCTTAGTTTAGCTTAAGGAGGTTTTATTATGTCAGTATCTGTCAACAAAAAAGTAAGGTCTTCATCCTCTGCCGTAAAACGGCTTGCCTTTTGCAGCATGTGCATAGCTCTCGCAGCTGTCACGAGCATGATAAAGGTATTTGAATTTTCTTATGGCGGCTCTGTCACTTTGTGCAGCATGCTCTTTGCCATGCTTCCGGCTTGGATCTACGGCGCTCCCACAGGCTTCCTCTGCGGATTGGTCTACGGGCTTGTACAGTTTCTTTTGGGGCCGTACTTTTTAACCCTCCCCCAGTTCCTTTTTGACTATATCTTTGCATTTATGATAATGGGAGCTGCAGGATTCTTTTCCGACAAAAAATACGGGCTCATCATCGGCTACATAGTTGCGGTCACAGGCAGATGGATAATGGCCACTATAGCAGGACTTATCTGGTATTCTCTCGGCAGCACCATATGGGCCGGCTGGGCTCCGCTTCCCTACTCCATGGTCTACAATATTATATATATAGGAGCGGAGGCAATATTGACACTTGTCATACTTAGTGTGCCCGCAGTCCGCAGTGCCCTTAAGAGAGTAAAGCTTGCGGCGCGTGACTGAGAAACGACGGAAGGCGGTAAAACCGGCTTCAAAAACTAATAAAAGTCTGTAAAATCACAAATATAAATCAGACGAAAATTCATAAAAATCTTGAAAAGGTCTTTCCGGTGTGATATTTTAAAGTTTGTGCCTTAAAAATAACGGAGCGGAATATGGCCATATGAGAGATGATTATATAAAACACAGCTTCAAATTCAAATATAATATATCCTGTAAGGATGATCGGCGAGCTTTTAGTGCTCGCCTTTTTTGTGCTTTAGCACGATAACAATCTAACATAATCAAATTATAAAAATTTTAAGGGTGAAATTTTATGGAACAGCTGAGAAAAAGAATATTTGACATTATCATGATACTTTTCGGAAACACCACCTATGCTCTCGGCATAGTTATGTTCGTGCTTCCCGCAAATCTTATCACAGGCGGCACGACAGGTCTTGCTCTCTCCATGGAGCATTTCTTCGGTGTTCCGATATCGATATTTGTATTTTGCTTTAACCTTGCCATGTTTATTTTGGGAGCTCTGGTGTTGGGAAAGGCCTTTGCCCTCACGACACTTATAAGCACCTTCTACTATCCGGTAATACTCGGAATACTGCAAAATATTCCAACTCTCTCAAATTTTACTGACGACCCTATGCTTGCCACTGTATGCGGTGGACTTATGATAGGCTTCAGTATAGGCCTTGTTATCCGTGCCGGAGCATCCACCGGAGGAATGGATATCCCGCCTCTTGTACTTAACAAAAAGATGGGGCTTCCTGTGTCTGTCATGCTCTATGCCTTCGATTTCACAATACTTATATCCCAGATGCTCTTTTCAAACAGGGAGCAGATACTCTACGGAATACTGCTTGTTCTGATCTATACCATAGTTCTTGACAAGATGCTTATGTTCGGAACAGCTCAGACTCAGGTAAAGATAATGAGCAAGGAATATCAGAAGATAAACGAGGCAATATCCGCCAAGCTTGACAGAGGAACTACTCTCATGCATACTACTACAGGCTATATGCACAGGGAATATCCCATGGTTCTGACTGTCGTTTCAAATCGTGAGCTCAATGCTCTCAACAAGCTTGTGATGGACATAGACCCGGACGCATTCATGGTCATAAACAGAGTCAATGAGGTAAAGGGCCACGGCTTCTCTCTTCAAAAAAAATACAGAGAAGCCAAAAATCAGACTTCCCTGTAAGTTTTTATGTGCTTTTATAATACTTTTATAATACAGCTTTGGTATTTTTTTCGTAAATGAGCTTCAGCCCCTTGAGCTTCAAGTTCTCGTCATATTCTGTTTTTATACTGCCATAAGGCCTGCTTTCCGCTGACGGAGGGCAGGCTTTTGTCACAGCATTTATATCGAAAAATCTCATTATTTTTCCCGCATGTACTCCCGTCATTATGACTGTTGAGATGGCCTGTTTCTCATATATCCGCCTTATTATTCCCTCACAAAGAGCCGCTGTACCATATATAATTCCGCTCTGCATTGCTTCCTCTGTATTTGTACCTATAAGTTCCTTGGGGGACTCCAGGCTTATATCGTAAAGCCTGGATGCGGACTCTGAAAGAGCTCTGAGAGATGGTCCCATGCCCGGGCATATGATACTTCCTGTATATTGCTTTTTTTCATTTATCACAGAAAAAACCGTGGCGGTTCCGAAATCCGCCACAACAGCAGGTGTATCGTACAGATTTACCGCCCCTACGGCATTTGAAATGAGATCCGTACCTATCATAGCAGGATTATCCATAAGTATTTGAAGACCTGTCTTAAGCCCCGGCCCCGCTGTCTTGCACGGAGCCTTGGTAAAGTCTTCAACGGCATTTTTGATCACAGAGGTAAGTCCCGGAACCACAGAAGCTATTATGCTTCCCTCCACCTCGCAGCTCCTTAAGCCATTGAGCTCAAAGATATTTTTAAAGGTCAGTATATAGTCAAGACCTGTCTTTTTTATATCCGTGGCTGTCTCTGCTGTAAATACAGGGACAGATCTTCCATCCTTATTACCTTCTTTTCTCCCGGGGAAGGCTGCCATGCTTATATATTCATTTCCCACATTAAGCGTAAATATCATTTCTTAATAATACCTTTCCGATAAAAGCGGTCAATATTCCTGCAGCAACAGCCTCAGGTATTCCGGATGCAAAGACCGTGCCCATTATAAGGCCCCAGACAGCGTCCGCAGTCACATCCTTTGCAATAGCATATTCCTTTGCCAAAAGCAAATATATACTTCCCATTACGATAAGAGTGTGAAACATTGACATAAGAAAGCCCTCAACGGGCAATGTCAGACTGCTTTTACTCGACAATTTTCTTAAAAGCTTCCATAGGATACCGGCCGAAAAGCCCATTAATATCCTGCAGCCTACAGATATCCATAATGCCTTTACCGCCCCCGAAAGTCCCGTCGTGCTCATAAACGGTGAAAAGGCAAAGGAGAGAAGTGGGGGGGCAAAGGTATTACTCAAGACAGAGCATACTCCAAATACCGCTCCCAGAAAGGCCCCTGCCGAAGGCCCGAAGATCACAGCTCCCAGAATCACAGGGATGTGTACGGTAGTTGCCTTTATAACGGGCAGCTGTATCATTCCCAAAGGCGTGTTTGCCAAAACTATAATAACAGCCGCCATAAGTGCAACTCCGCTCATTTTGCGCAGTTTGCTTTCATTTCTTTTCATTTTTTACCTCCTTGTTACTGTTCTTCCCTCAGAAGATACAATACAATTCCGTATATATTTTACATTCTGTTTTGCTTAAAGCAAAGTCTTTTTTCAGAAACTTTGTATCTCCGCCCTCCTTGTATATTCATAAAGGGGTGCTCTTCCGTCATGATACTCTCCCGGAATATACTCTGACATGTCTGCAGGCTTCCTTACTCTGTGAGCTCCGGCTTTTATAAGGAGCTGCGAGATAGCTGCTCTCTCATCATCTTTGCATATGAGCCCTGCTGTCTGCAAAGAATATGGTAGGCTTCTGAGTTCATCAAACAGGCTTTCCCTGTCAAATCCTTTTACAGGGCAGCCCAAAAGATTGAGCCCCTGGGCTCCGTCATCCCCTCTCAGCTCTGATAAAAGCCTGTCTGTATAATTTAAAAGTGTGTCTGCAGCATCCTGTCCGAGCGTATCTTCGTTATATTTACATATCGAATTTATATATTGCACAGCCTTATAAAGCTCGTCACTGTTTTCAGCCTCAATATAAACAGCCTGACAGGAGCTGCAAAGTCTCATTTTTGTCTTTGATATATGCTCAAGCAATCCTTGCAGTGATGCTTTATCCTTTAATCCCCTTTTGGTGATACAGACAAAACTGAATTTATGTCCCCATTCTATTAGCCTTTTATCAGGACCTGCAAGATTTCTTACGAATCTTACAGCTTCGTCTCCTCCCCATATGCTGACAGCATCAGACAGTGATATAAGCTTCTTTATTTTACGCTCTACATCGGCACTTTCAGATGGTATATCAAACATATAGATATAAGGCTTGAGCTCCGGCTCTGCCCTCACAAGCTCTCTTAATATAAAGCCGGAAATAATGCTGTCTGACGCCGCAGGCTTAAGTACATTAATATTTCCTGAAAGAAGCCCTTCTATCACACTGAATGCCCCAAGCCCCGGCATATTTCCCGCCCCTATATGAAGAATAACTCCCAGAGGGACTCTGTCCGAGGCATCAGGAAGTTCATTTTTAAGTCTTTGTCTCAAGGTATCCTCCGATATAAGCTTAAGTGCCCTTGAAATCTGAGGATCTGTCTCTCTATAAGTTTCTCCCCATTTGATGCCGCCTGTAAAAAACTTTTCACCTATAGCCTTTATAAAACTGTCATAGTATCCGCTTTTAACATTATCCGAAAGCTTGCCGAGAGCATGAAGTACCTTCTCAGGCTGCAGATATTCTTCCTTTAGGGTTTTATTTATTTTGAATTCCAGCTCTTCAAACTTCATTTTTTATCCTCCGAAGCCCACAAGATCATATGCGCTCTGAGCACAGGTCACTATTTCGGGGAGTCCCACCCTCTTTACTATCTCAAAATATGGTGTTTGTATTCCGCATCCGCAGTCCTTTCCCTCTCTGAGTACGGCAATATCGTCTGTCATCACGCTTAAAAGAGGAATGCTCTCGGCTATAGGAGTTATAAGATTCAGCAGTCCCTCTTTTCCATAAGATAAAGGCTCTAAGTTTTTTTCATCTCTTATTAATACCCTGCTGTATATCGGCACATGAAAATGTCCGTTTTTGCAGCTGCAATAAAGGCAGGGATGCTCTGCCGCTCCGAAAAACTCTCTCACGCAGGCTCCGTCTGTCCCGAGGATATGCTTTGAGAGCCTGCGCAATTCATCGGCGTCAACCTTTATCCCCTCAAAGCTTTTCCACCCTCCTCCCAGAAGGACCATAGAGCCTTTCGGAAGACTGAGCCTTTTTCCCGAGGCCTCCAATTTCTTTAGAAGAAAATAGAAATATGAAGGAAAGCCTATTATCCTTACGGGAAATACAGACCGTTCAAAACTGCAAAGAGATCTTAGGACTCCCTCGGCGTTAAGCCTGTACCCTGATTTTGTATATTTGAGAGCATAGCTTTTCCTTAAGGGCGGAGCAAAAAAGGATGATATTCTCTGTGTTTTTGCTATAACTGTCTTGTTCGAGGGATGAGGCTCAAAGCCAAGCATAATATAATTTGCCGGCTTTGCCGAAAAAAGTCCGTGAAATCTTCCGAGCCTGAATGTAAGGGCGGCTCCGAATATTATTGTGTCAAGATCATAGCCCATTTCGCTCCTTTTCCCCTTAGTTCCCGAGGATGTAGCCTTTATGAGCATTTTCCTGCTATCCATAGTTCTGATATTCCTCCGCTTAAAAAGCGCCGTGGGTATAGGCGGTATCAGCGAAATATCACAAGGCTTTCTTATCTTTTCCACAGCTTTTGCCGCAAGTCTCTTCCCGCTCATTCCGTTAAGCTTCATTTCAGCTTCCACGATCCGCGCATACTCAGGATTATGTAAAATATGATAAAAAAGATTCTGTCTTACCGCACCAAGAAAAATATCCTCTGTACCGTTGATATCATACGGATTCTTATTGAGATACAGAGGTATCCTTCTGTCATAATTTCTCATATTGTGCACACCTCCATATTTATCCTGATACTGTGTCCTTCTCTATATGAATATTTATAATGTTCGTGTTTCTAAAAGCCCGTCTCCTTAAGCTCATGCACAAGCTCCACGTAAAATTCCCTCACATCAAAGCCCTCTATATTTTCCCTGTTAAGATCGATAACGTCTCCGTGAGATATACCCCTCTTTCCTTTGGGAGTAAGGAAAGTATATTTGCTTCCCCATTTAAAGGAGCTTTCCGCCACGAGTCCGTCGTTGGGACCGTCAAAAAGCTTCACAAGCTCATGTGAAAAATTAAGAGGAAATTGTCCTCCTTTCGCCTTCAAAAGCTTGGAGCCTATACTCTGATAGTATACTCTCGGATCATCCTTTACCTCCCGGTTGAATTTCTCGCAGGCGGATGCGGTAAGATCTGTAACCGCCGCCATAAAATCAGGCGATTCATCTCCCAGCTTTTTTAATGTGCTGTTATAGGTCTCCTCTACCCTTTTCTTTACATTATCAGGTATCTTCTCCAAAAGATAGTCGGCAAATATGCATCCCCTGTGAGGAGTATTTACAGTGGTGAGAGATGCAACCCTGTCTCCCTCTCCAAGCATTGCTATAGCGTATCTTGAGTCAAGGCCTCCTTTTGAATGGGCTATTATGTTTACCTTCTCCGCCCCTGTTTCCTTCAAGATATCTCTTATCCTTAGAGAAAGCTCCTGAGCGCTGTCCTTTACTGCTGCGGCGGACTGATGATTTCCATAATAAATCTTTGCCCCGTTTTCTTTAAGCTCCGCAGGTATCCTTCCCCAATAATTAAAGTACTTGAAATCTCTGAAGAAAACTCCGTGTACAAGAAGTATCGGGTATCTTGTCTCACATATCCTGTCCTGTTTTCTTGACACATCAAGAAGAAGCTTCTCGTTTTCAAAGCTTACCTCGCGGGCCGCAGTCCTTATTATCTTTATGAGAACAAATAAGTTTAAGGGAAATATCATTCCGCATATTATTCCTATAGTTCTGAGCTTTATTCCAAGCTGCAGAGATGAAACATACACTCTTATTATCCCGTTCCAAAATACTATGGCCTCCATTGCCCCGCTAAGTAAAATACATGTAATTAATGCAAGGCCCCCATGAGACAAAAGCACGTTTAGATTGATAATATAGAAAATTACGAGAAATGCCGAAGAAATAAGAAATGCTGAAAGAAGCATCACTCCTTTAAAGCAGCGCCTAAGTCTCTTTGTAACTGTCCTACAGGGCTTCATCACAGGCATTATATTAAAGTATAAGAATGCCGATAAAAGAAGAAACACATATAATCCGCTTCGTATAAAATCCATTCCGCTCAGATTCCCAAAAATAAGCCGTATGGGAGTATAGCCCGCTGTAAGAAAAAATACAACCGACAAAATCACACAATAAAATCTATCCTTTAATTCAAGGCCTTCCCCTCTCAATTCTAAAACCCTCTCTTTCTGAGATCGTCCGCTATATCAACATAGAGCTTTAAAATATCAGGCCTGATATATTCTCTGCCGCGCCAATCTGCTATATCCCAGTGTGAATAACCGAAATATCTGTTTTTTGCTTTCGCATCCGGCCTTAACAATCTGTAGTTTTTCCACCTTCTTTGTGAGTATTCGCCGCAAAGCCCGTCATTTTCCCCGTCGAAAAGCTTTATAAACCGGTAGCAGCGGTTTAACGGAGGCTGTGCGTCAGAGGCCCTTAAAAGCTTTGTGCCAAAGCTCTGATAATATACAGATTCATCGTCGGGCATAATGCTGTTTAAACGGAGGCAGCCCTTAGCGGAAAGGTCTGTAATCGTTTTTAAAAAGTCGGGCCTCGTGTCTCCGAGCCTTAAAAACTTTTTGTTTTCATAATCGACTATCCGGCTCTTTATGGGCCCCGGAAGTACCTTCAGAAGAAAGTCAATATACCTGCAGCCCCCATGTGGAGTATTTATAGTGGTGAGAGAGGCTACATATCTCCCCTTTTCGAGAACGCTTATGGCATATCTTGAGTCCAGACCTCCCTTTGAATGAGCAATTATATTAAGCTTTTCCGCACCGGATTTCTCTATTATCTCCTCTATCCTGCGGGCCAAAAATATTCCGTTTTCCTCTACGCCACAGGCAGCATTCTGATTTCCACGATAGATAACAGCTCCGTTTTTAATAAGCTCCGAGGGTATCTCTCCCCAGGGGTCAAGATTTCCATCATCTCTCAAAAAAGCTCCATGAACAAGCATTATAGGATATTTGGTTTTGCAGCTTTGCACTTTATTATCCATGATTTTATTATATCACAGACGATCCGCCAAAAGCCAAAAAAATATGCCGTATATCCATATGTATATCCGTATGCATATTCGCTTATAGATCCACTTGTCCTTTCGTTATCAGCGCGCTGTTTTAGTGAGCCGAGGTCGCCTTTAAGCCGATTATTCCTATGAGAAGCAATGCCGCAAAGAATAATCTTACAGGCGATACGGATTCCTTAAAAAGTATTATTCCCGCCACTATGGCTCCCAAGGCTCCTATTCCTGTCCATATTCCATATGCGGTACCGAGGGGCAGGCTCTTCATCGCCTGAGATAGAAGCACAAAGCTGAGTATCATCCCCACTATGGTAAGCACGGAATATCTCATTACCGTAAAGCCTTCTGAAAACTTAAGACAGGTAGACCAAAACACCTCCAAAAGTCCTGCTGCAATCAATAATATCCATTTCATTATAAATTTCCTCCTGCTGTTATTTTTGCCGTGATTTACCGATTAGTATTTCCGGGTAGATTTTTGTTTTGGGCAAAAATAAAGCGTCGGCTCTGTGTCTTCTACGGCCTATCGACACAAAGCAGGCGCTGTTACCCGGCGGTAAAAATATATTTATTATTTTCGAGCTTAATCTATCAAACCGCTAAGGCTTTGTCAAGGAATTTTCATTGTTCAACTGACTGAAGCTTTACTAAGTCATTATTAAGCCTTCATTATTTGAACAGTTCTTCTTAGGACAGCTCTTCTTAGGCTTTCTTTATAAATGCCAATATCTGCTTTGACAAAAGTCCCACAAATACGGCAGCGGCAACTGTCCCTTCTCTCACGCCCTGAATATGACCTGTAAATACCAAGGAAAGGACGCAGGCTACAGCTACCAATGTGACGTCAAAGCCTACCTTCATATATCCGAACTTTATCGGGAGAACCTTGCATATGGCTATAACCACTCCCTCTCCCGCCAAAACGACCACATTCGCTGTGACCTCAAGGCTCACTCCGACTGCAACTAAAAATATTCCTACTATGCATGCAATCCATTGGCTCAGGTATCCCTCGCATACTATAGAGCTTGTTGCCCACACGCCAAAGTCTGTGAGATACCCGAAGAAAAAGGCTACAGGCAGCTGCATAAGCTGTATCGGATCATATTTTTTTCTCAAAATAAGTATCTGAATAATTATAAACACACAGTGCATAGCTATGGTTGCCGTGCCTACTGTAAGCTTTGAGAAGAGGCTGATAACATACGGAACGCTTGAAATAGGGGATGTGCCGAGGCCTGCCTTTATGGAAAATGCCACCCCGAAGGCCATAATAGAAAGCCCGACTAAAAGAATGATATAACGCTTTAATAAATTCATGCTGATACCTCCTGCCAATTAACTGTCAATTAAATCCTATTTATTATAGCACTTATATCCTTTTTCGGTTAATTTTATAGTATTCCATATCTTCTCAGGCTTCAGTATTCCATATCTTCCCCGGATTGCTGTTTATTCTCAGATCGTAAAAGGGTATTGCCCGGTCAATGATCCGCAATACCCTCTTTTCTGTGTTTTTATTTATAAATTTCTGTATTTTATTCAAACAAATATTTCTTTGTAAAGTCTTTAATCCTTAAGAGGGAAGCCCTTTCCGTCCTCATTGATCTTTCCCACAAGGATAAGTATTCCCTCCACAAGGCCCCAAATTCCTGAAATCACAGGTCCTATGAAGAAGAAAATTGCTCCCACTGTTCCGAGCAATACCTGAATAATTGCCTTTTGAGTGTACCCGAGATAGAAATTGTGTATTCCAAGTCCTCCGAGGAATATTCCCAAAAGTCCCGCAACCAATTTTGATTTTGCTCCCGGTACAGCTGTGGAATTTACACTATTTACAGCTGTCATATTTGTAAGGGCGCACCCGCAATTTATGCAAAATGCCGCATTGGGGTCGGTTTCCTTTCCGCAGTTCGGGCAGTACGAATTTCCCATGCCCTTTGCAACTCCGCATTTCACACATACAACAGCATTTTCATTCATTTCGCTTCCGCAATTTCTGCAATACATTGTTCTATTACCTCCATTATTTGTTATGGTATCACCAATACCTGTAACAGTCGGCATCGGTGTCATTGTCATGGCTGCCGGAATCGGCTCAACAGCAGCTTGTCCCGGTGTTGAAAATTGAAGTATGAGGAATTCTCCCGCTCCGATAACAGCATAGAAAAATATCGAGCGAATAAGCGAAACTATGATTAACGGAATATATGATTCTGCAGGGAATAGTCCGAAAATAAACCCGATAACTATATTAATAATTGTCTCTGCAAGAGAAGCCAAAGCAATGACTCCATAATTCACATTCTTTTTCATAAGATAGTTTGCGGCAAAATAAGAAGCAAACAGGCAAAGAAAATTTACCGCAAAATTCAGCACTCTGTAGATAATATCATTGTAAACCACATAAAAGACTATGTTTTGAATAAATGAACCTAATAAGTTACTAAGCAAAGCAAACAGCGATACCGATAGAATAACAGGTACAAGCATTTCCCTATATTTTTGTTCCATTTTGAATCCCCCTTATATATTTTTAATATTTAAAAAAGTCGTAAGCCGGCAGCTGCTCCGGTGACATATACTGCGCCTTATACCGCTAATACGACCGCCAATATTATCAGCAGTATGTAAAGTGCAATTCCTATGACAAATGAGATCAGGGCGCCCTTTCCGGCTAATTTTGCCGATTTGGGCTTGGAGTCATGCCATACTATAAAGAGTATCAGGCCTACAATGGGAATAAAAAATCCCAAAACTCCCCATCCTATATTTCCTTCATCAACGGAGGCGAGCTGTGGCTCATGCCTCGGTCTTTCATTTGCCGAAATACTTGTAAGGGCGCACCCACAGTTTACGCAAAACGCAGCATTAGGACCGGTCTCTTTTCCACAGTTCGGACAGTACGAATTTCCTGTGCCCCTTGCGAAACCGCATTTTATACATACGGCCGCATTTTCATTCATCTCATTTCCACAGTTTCTGCAGAACATGTTCATCCCCTCTTTTTTATTGTTTTCGGTCATTATATCAAACTGAACCGGAAATACAATTAACCGGCTGCATAGTGTTTTGGCATTTCAGGTAAAAAATAAATAAAAAAGACACATCTCAAGTATCACTTGAAGAAATGTGTCTTAAGCAAAATATTTAATTTTTCTACACCTTCAGTGTATGTCAACCTCTGAAAATTCAATATTTAAACCAATTCAATTCGCATTATGCCGCTTCTTTCTGCGCTTCCGCATCCATATAAGCGTCGATACGGACAGAGACATTTTCCTGCAGGTTTCTGTAGAAGAATTGGTAATCGTAAAGATGGTAAATGCCGTCCTCAAAGATATAAAGGCCTGCGGGGTAATCTTCCGGCGTTACATCTGTTATCTTGAGGGCTCCACGTTTAGGATCTATGTAAGCGCCTGTCAGCTCCGGAATCTCCTCGGTGATGTTTCCGTCATAGTCTGTGAAGCGGGCTCCCTTGTTGAGGCTCTTATCAGCAGGTGTGCTGTCAGTAGTCCAATTTAAGGGATTAATGCAGAGGCTGCGGGTTCCCGCAGGAATCATCATGGAATCGGTGACAGATTCCGCCTCGCTGTTAAAGGCTATGATCACACCGGTATCATCTTTTGAGGAAGCAAAGTTCAGCCAAGGATACTCTGAAAGCTCTTCCTCTGTGATGCTCCAGCCAATGGCATAGCAGGCGATGAGTTGTTCCTGAAGCGCCGGGTCCTCAAATTTATCCTTTAAAAGACGAATGCACAGATCCGCACCCTGAGAGAAGCCCGCCAATATAATAGGCTGCCCCTCATTTTCGTGTTCCAAATAATAATCGAAGGCCCGGGAGATATCCTCATAGGCAAACTGCAGCCACGGTTCTCGTTCTTCGGCGGACAGCTCATATACATTGAGTCCTGCCTGACGGTAGTAGGGGGCGAAGAAACGAGCATCCTCGTCATAGATGCCTTTTTCCATGTTGGTAGCTCCCAGAAAGTCAGCCTTTGTCTCTTCATCAGAAAGGCTCATGTTGAAAACATCCTCATCACCACTGTAAACTGTAGGGCAAATAAAGAACACATCCGCCGAGGCATCGTTCGGACCTTCCCCAATATAGGCCCAATTTTCCGAAAGGCTGTAATCAGGCGCGGTGGTATCTGTGTCTTCGACTTTGTCAGTGGAAGCTACTCTGGTCTCGACAGAATCCGCAGTCGTTTCATCTGCGGTATTTCGGATGCAGCCTGCAAGGACAGACGCAAGCAAGAGCCCTGAAACAAGAATTTTTATAGGTTTTTTCATAAATCCTCCTTTTCGTTGATCTTCATACTTATTAAGAAATGGAACACGTAGGGAACAAATTTTAATTTTTTGAAAAAGAGGAGCCGAATTATTAAAAATTCAACTCCTCTTAAAATTACCTGATATCATTAAAACCCTTATTTTACAAGGCTTTTCGCTTAGAACTTTCCGTTCTCTGCAGCTTCCTGAACAGCAACCGCTACAGCCACAGTCGCGCCAACCATAGGGTTATTTCCCATTCCGATAAGTCCCATCATCTCAACGTGAGCGGGAACTGATGATGAACCTGCAAACTGTGCGTCAGAGTGCATACGTCCAAGGGTATCTGTCATTCCGTAGGAAGCGGGACCTGCAGCCATATTGTCGGGATGAAGTGTACGTCCTGTACCGCCGCCTGATGCAACTGAGAAGTACTTCTTTCCTGCCTCAAGTCTCTCCTTCTTGTAGGTTCCTGCAACGGGATGCTGGAAACGAGTGGGGTTGGTTGAGTTTCCTGTGATGGATACGTCAACGTTCTCCTTCCACATAATAGCAACGCCCTCTGAAACGCTGTTTGCTCCGTAGCAGTTTACCTTTGCTCTGGGGCCGTTTGAGTATGACTTTCTTGAAACTTCCTTAACTGTATTTGTATAGGGATCGTACTCTGTCTCAACTGATGTGAATCCGTTGATCCTTGAGATTATAACGGTTGCATCCTTTCCGAGACCGTTAAGTATAACGCGGAGAGGTTTCTTACGAACCTTGTTAGCGTTGTTTGCTATACCGATAGCGCCCTCTGCAGCTGCAAACGACTCATGTCCTGCAAGGAAGCAGAAACACTCTGTATCCTCTGAAAGGAGCATCTTGCCGAGGTTTCCGTGTCCGAGACCTACCTTACGGTTGTCGGCAACAGAACCGGGGATACAGAAAGCCTGAAGTCCCTCACCTATAGCTGCCGCAGCATCAGCCGCATTTCTGCAGCCCTTCTTTATAGCGATGGCAGCGCCTGTGATGTATGCCCAGCATGCATTTTCAAAGCAGATAGGCTGAACGCCCTTTACCATGCTGTAAACATCAAGTCCGGCGTCCTCGGTTATCTTTCTCGCCTCTTCAATATCCTTAATTCCGTATGAGTTAAGGACTTCGTTTATCTTGTCTATTCTTCTCTCATATCCTTCGAAAAGTGCCATAATTCTTATCCTCCTTAACCCTTATCTCTCTATCTCTTTGTCTGTACGAGGATCGATTATCTTTACCGCATCCTCAACACGACCGTATTTTCCCTTAGCCTTCTCATATGCTGTGTTGGGATCGTCGCCCTTCTTTATGAAGTCGGTCATCTTTCCGAGAGAAACGAACTCGTATCCTATTATCTGGTTCTCCTCGTCAAGTGCGATACCTGTTACATAGCCCTCTGCCATCTCAAGGTATCTGGGACCCTTCTTGAGAGTTCCGTACATTGTTCCGACCTGTGAGCGGAGTCCCTTTCCGAGATCCTCAAGACCTGCTCCTACAGGAAGTCCGTCGTCAGAAAATGCAGACTGTGAACGTCCGTAAGCGATCTGAAGGAAAAGCTCTCTCATAGCTGTATTTATCGCGTCACATACAAGGTCGGTATTGAGTGCCTCCAAAACTGTGAGTCCGGGAAGGATCTCAGCCGCCATAGCAGCGGAATGTGTCATTCCTGAACATCCGATAGTCTCCACAAGGGCCTCCTGGATTATTCCATCCTTTATGTTGAGAGTAAGCTTACATGCTCCCTGCTGAGGCGCACACCAGCCCACTCCGTGAGTAAGACCTGAAATATCCTTTACCTCTTTTGCCTGTATCCACTTTCCCTCTTCAGGAATAGGAGCGGCTCCGTGATGTACGCCCTGAGCTACAGGACACATCTTTTCAACTTCCTGTGTGTAAATCATGCGAAATGACTCCTTTCATATCTGATATTAAAAACCTGATATTAAATGATAAATAATTAACACCGCTTGTATTTTATGATAAAACTCGTTAAAAGTCTATAGACAGGACTTACTAAAATTTACTCTAAAACCTACTTAAAATTCAAAATCGAATTCTTGCACAAATTAATTAAGCCAAAGCACCTATTTTTCTCCCACAGCTTATCTTGCGAAATGTCACGCTTTAGTTTATATTATTTCGGATGTAAAAAGAAAGGATATTTGAGATATGAACGGTATCGCTGAAAATAATTCCTCCCTTCCGAAAGCAGCAGGCTCGTTTTTTAATAACGGCGGCTCTAAGGCGCAGAGCGATTCAGAAAGCAAACTCAAAAAAGGCGTTGTGGACATGACACAAGGCTCCACCATGAAGCATATCGCGGCCTTTGCTCTCCCTATGTTTCTGGGCTATCTCTTTCAACAGTTCTACAGCATGGTGGACACTATAATCGTAGGAAAATTCGTAGGAGTTTACGCTCTTGCGGGAGTCGGCTCCACAGGAGCCATCAGCTTCATGATAATAGGCTTCTGCACAGGAATATGCGCGGGCTTTGCCATACCTGTCGCCCAAGCCTTCGGCGCAAGGAATACGGAAGCTCTGAGGAAATACTTTGCAAACAGCATTTGGCTCTCGCTGTTTTTTGCTGTATTTCTTACGATCACGGTATGCATGCTTACAGGCACGATACTTGATCTCATGAACACTCAATCCGATATTTGGCAGTATGCCTACGATTACATATTTATAGTATTTGCGGGAATACCCGCCACCCTCCTTTATAACCTCGCCTCAAGCATCATAAGAAGCCTCGGAGACTCAAAGACACCTGTGTATTTTCTTATACTCTCCTCTCTTCTTAATGTGTTTTTGGACCTCTATACCATTATAGTTCTCGGCATGGGTGTAAAGGGAGCCGCATATGCGACGGTATTCTCCCAGCTGGTATCGGGAATTCTCTGCGTTATATATATGTATCGTCGTTTTGATATAATACATTTAAACCGCAGCGATCTTGTCCCTGATATGAAGCATATCAAACGGCTCTCCCTCATAGGTATACCTATGGGGCTTCAGTATACGATCACCGCTATAGGAAATGTATTGCTTCAGACCTCTGTAAACGGTCTCGGCTACGCTGCCGTCGCGGCTACTACCGCGGGCTCAAAGATAAGACTTTTCTTCTGCACTCCCTATGATGCACTCGGAGGAACTATGGCCACCTTTGCAGGGCAAAATATAGGAGCCGGAAGACCTGACAGAGTAAAAAAGGGCCTTCATGAGGCCACTTTATTCGGATTTATATATTCAGTTTTCGGAATAATTTTGATGCTTACTTTGGGGGACAGGCTGAGCCTTCTCTTCCTTGATTCGGGAGAGACTGAGATAATAGCCATGGCAAAGTTTTTCCTTGTAGCTGATGCGGCCTTCGGATTTTTCCTTACAGTGGTAAACACATATCGCTTTGCCATACAGGGTATGGGATATTCAGGCCTTGCCATACTTGCCGGCGTCATGGAGATGATAGGCCGCTCTGCGGTTGCCTTTTTGGCGGTTCCGGTGCTGGGGTTCCCTGCCGCATGCTTTGCCGCGCCGCTGGCATGGGTGCTTGCAGATCTCTTCCTTATCCCCGCAGCCTATTACTGTCTTAGAAAATTAAATAAGTCCTGCAATTATGCCTAAAATAAAAAGATGTACAGGATAGAAAATATAAAACAGATATTTCGAGAAGGGGAGCGCTCCGCGCTCTCCGTTATATTTTGCCAAAAATCCGAAGGAAAGTATTCCGAAGGCCTCTGTTATTCCTGCTGAGAGGAAAGCAAAGAGAGTATCGGAAAATCCGTAATTCCTTAACAGATACATATATTCGACCGGATATAAAAGTGTATTTAAAATCGCAGACCCTATGAAGAGCCATACGCCCGCCACAAAAAACAGGCGAGCTCCGCTTCCTCTCAAGACATAAAATATAAGAATAAGCGCCACTCCGAAAAATCCGTAGTCAGCTCTCAAAAGCTGTGCGACCAAAAGACAAGCCGCAATGCCGAAAGCATAAGCAAGCCTTTTCTTGTCTCCTTTTTCTGTATTGAAGAGCCTTTCATAAAGCTCCATAGCTATGAGTCCGATAGAAAGTGTGAAAAACACATTTTGATTTTGCGGGAAAAATATGCTTCCCGACAGAGCTATGTTAAAGGGTATCTCCGAAATTACAGAGAAAATAAGCAGAGAACGAAGATATTTTTTCCTGTTTCTTGTATGTACAAAGCCCTCCACAAGAAGGAAGCAAAATATGGGAAAGGCTATCCTTCCCAATAACCTTAGTATCATATCGACGGCATATACTGAAGAATTGATCTCACCTGTCTGCGTAAATACAAAGCAGCGCTCAAGTATGATAGCTCCTATGTGATCGATGAACATAAAGGCCATTGCCGCAAGCTTAAGATCCGTTCCGGTAAAGCCCCTGCCTCTGTGATTTTCAGCTGTAAGTTCCATATATATTATTCCCTCCGTTATCTTTGAGGCTTATTTTATCTCATATCACAGGGCTCGTCCACATCTTTAAGCTTTTTGCTCTCTATCTGATATATAAATACCTTCTCGGGATTTCTCTTAAGTATGCTCATGCAGCCTCTGTCCCCCTCAAGGCTCTCTATCTCGCAAAAACAGTCCGAGCTTAAGGCGGCGGGATTTGACATGTGGCCATCTGTATACATTGCCGCCATGTCCTTTCCCGAATATATATAATATTTCAAAAAGTCCGCTATTGACCGGCTGTCAAGCTCAGGCTGATCCGCCACGAAATAGCATACACTGTCGGCATTAAGCTCCCTTGAGACCTTGGCTCCGATCCTGACAGAGCCTGCTATTCCCTCTGCATAGTCCGGATTAAACACCGGCCTTATATCTATTTGCCCGCACTCTTTACCATATGTTCCCTTGCCATATCTTACCTCATCATATCTTGTGGCATAATCGAAGTTTAGGATCTCGTCATATCTTGTCACTACAGTAATATAAAGCTTTGCCTTAAGAGAGCGTTCTCCGTTTGTACGGTTTATTATTTCATCATTGTCCTCCTCAAGGATCTTCCCGAGAAGTCCCGCAGCCCCCACAATATTGTCAAGTGTATTTAAAAACAAAGGCTTTCCTTTATAGCTCTCAAGGAGCTTATTTTTCCCGAAGCGTCTCCCGTAGCCTGAGGCTGTCATGACAAGATTTATTCTAAGTTCCCTGTTCTCCTTTCCTGAAACGAGCTCCGAAAGAAAGTCCTTTCTCATATCACTCAGAAAAAAGCTGATTTTTTTTCCCGGATATTTATTTTTAAGAGGCTTGATATAATACTTTTCTGCAATATATCTTATGATATTATCAGCAACTATAATATCATCAGATGTCCTGTCATCTGAAAATGCAGCCTTACATGACTCTGACATGCTCTTGAGCTCGGTTTCTTTTATAAGCTCAAACCTGTGGCATACTGTGCTCATCCTTCTTCCTATGGCGTGAGCTCCCATTACCACAACTGTTTCATCCGCATTTTCGGGGATCACAGGCTCATATTCTGCAGGTACCTTAATAGGCATACGCCTTGAGCCGTCAGCCTCCACAAGGACTATATCCGCCTCCTCACAGCATTTTTTATACTTCTCATGGGATGGCGCCCCCAGCTTTCCCGACTCTACAGTTTTTCCCAAAAGGCGGATATTTTCAAATTTATCATAATCCCTGTCATTAAAAATATGAGTTGTCGTAGTAACGACAACCCTCTTTCCCATGGCGGCACAGGCCATAGCTTTTTTCTTAATATAGGTGCTCTTTCCTCCGGCACCGCAGACTGCTATAACATAAGCGCACATAAATATTACCTCGGACTCCTTATATCGGATAGCTTTAAGGTCTTTCCCTGCCTTACCTTTCTCCGTCCCTCAGCATCAGCCCTTACAAGGATAAGCTCCGCCGCTATGCTTATGGCTATCTCCTCAGGGCTTTCCGCCCCTATCTGAAGCCCCAAAGGAGCGTAAAATCTCGCAAGGTCAGCCTCGGAAAATCCGTCCTCTGTGAGCTTTTTGTCTATGGTCTCAAGCTTTGCCCTGCTCCCTATAACGCCTATGAACATGGCCTTTGATAAAAGCACCTGTTTTTGGATCTCATAGTCGAATTGGTGGCCTCTTGTCATTATTATGACGTAGTCATGTTCCCCTATCCCGGTTTTTTCAACCACATCCTCATAGTCATCGCAGATTATCCTTTCGGCATCAGGGAAGTCCTCCCTTTTGGCAAAGTCCTTCCTGTCATCATAGACCGTGCAGAGAAATCCGAGCTTTGAAAGTACAGGGACAGTCTCCCTTGAAACATGCCCTCCTCCGAATATTATCACTCTCCCTTGATTTTTAAGATATTCATCTCTGATATGGTAAAGTACGGAAAGAGACTCATCTCTCTCATCCTCATTATTTGCCTTAAGGCATCGGAATGCAAGTTTTACGTTTCCTCCGCATATCATCCCGAGACCTGACACATCCTCTCTTGAAAGGGAATAGCTTTTCTCCATAGAGCCCGATTCCTTAAGCAGCTCCGCCGCATCAAGAGTGGCTTGATACTCTATCTTTCCGCCGCCTATGGTTCCCATGGAGTAGGCCTCCGAGTCTACCACCATATATGTGTCCTTTCCCCTGGGAGTTGAGCCCTCAGACTCTTCTATTTTTACGAGCATCAGAGACTCTCCCTTTTTTATCCTCTCCTCCGCCTTAAATGTCAATTCCTTAATATCCATATTTATTCCGCCTGAAAATATTTTTCAAGGAGTTCCTTTCCCTTTTCGTTAAGCTCCGCATCCATACTGTCATATTTCTCAAGAAAGCTTCTTCCTTCATCTGTAAGTCGGCTTTTTCCGCCACCGTCTCCCCCGTTTTTTGATTCGAGAAGAGGAAAGCCAAGCTCCTTATCGGCCCTTCTCAGTATTTTCCATGCCTTTGAGTATGACATATCCATTATCTGTGCCGCACTGCGTATGGAGCCGTGCTCATCCACAAGGTGAAGAAGCCTTGCTATACCGGGACCGAAGAATTTTTCCTCTCCTGTTATTGTAACTCTGAGATTAAAGTTGAACCTTGACCCGTTATTTTTATCTGCCATAACCCCTCCGATATGATTTATGATTTTTTGATGTTTTTACAGCTTTACAGTACCGCCCCTGTCTCCGAAGCAGTTCATTATGAATACAGTGGTAAAGGCCACGGCGAGTATCACCACAACATAGATCCATGCCTCGTCCATTCGCCCTGCAGCCACAGCTGAATAGACTGCAAGAGGCAGCGTCCTCGTCTTTCCCGCTATATTTCCCGCAAGCATCGCTGTAGCTCCGTATTCTCCCAGTCCCCTTGTGAGGGAAAGGACAGTTCCTGAAATAATTGACGGCAGGGTGCAGGGGACAAGTATGTATACAAGTATACCGAAATCGGACAGTCCCATCATCTTTGCCTCGTCTATCATGCTTTGGTCTATCTGCTCAAAGCCTGATTTTGCGGAGCGATACATGAGAGGGAAGGACACTACCGTTGCCGATATGACTGTTGCCACCCACGAAAAGGCAATTTTGATTCCGAATACTGTCTCAATAAACTCGCCTACAGGCCGCTTTGCCCCGAATATATAAAGAAGAAAAAAACCTGCTACAGTGGGGGGAAGTACCAAGGGCATAGTAAGTATGCCGTCAAGTACCGCCTTTTTTCTTTTGCTTTTTACTCCCACACACAGCCATGCGGCAAGTATCCCCAGCACAAAAGTGATTGCTGTAGATGCCGCAGCTGTCCGAAGAGATATCCATATCGGTGAATAATCCATTAAAACTGACCTGCCTTAGAGCTTTATTTTTTCAGAGTTACAGTCTGTATCCCGGCTTTTAATTTCGGCTCTGCCTGTTATCCGAAAAGCCGTATTCCTCAAATACCGCCATTGCCTCATCCGAGCATATAAAGTCAAAAAATTTTTCAGCAGCCTCATCATCGTTAAGCCTTGCCACAGGATATACCACAGGTGAAGAAAGGCTTTCCTCGGGTGCCTCCGCTATTATCCTTACTTTATCCGTAGTTGCGGCGTCTGTGGCATAAACTATACCGCACTCCGCCGAGCTCTCAGCCACCCAGTTAAGCACCTCTGTGACGTTTGTTCCGAAGCTTACCTTATCCTGTATCTCATTCCGGATCCCAAGGTTTGTGAGGCTTTCTTCCGAGTACTGACCTACAGGAACACTCTCCGGGTCTCCCAAGGCTATCATCTCAGCCTTTGTAATATCTTCAAAGCTTTGAATTTCCTCATTTTCAGATTCAGAAGGCACTATAAGGACTATCTTATTTTCAAGAAGCTCTGTTATGGAATCAGATACCACAAGTCCCTCCTCATTTAATGCATCCATCTGCTTTGTCGCCGCAGAGAAAAATATATCCGCATCAAGACCTGACTCTATCTGAGTCTGAAGTTTTCCTGAGGAGTCGTATGTTCCCTCAACAGTTATTCCCGGATTTTCCTCTTCAAACAGTGGAATAAGCTCCTCTGTAAACGCGTACTCAAGTGATGCTGCCGCGGCAAGTGTCACTGTGGCTTCTTCAGATACTTCCGTTGTCTCCTCGGAAATTAAAGTAGCGTCTGTATTATTATCCTCTGATCGTGTGTTTGAGGAGCATCCTGCAAGCATTGTCAAGGCTGCCGTAAAAATAACGATTCCCATAAATTTTTTCATTTCTTTTCGCTCCTTAATTTTAAAAATCCATGTCAAACACATTTTTTATCGTATCTGAAGTTTTTATTTTATCTGAAATTTTTATCGTATTTGAAGTCTTAACCTTCCTTCTACCTTCCGCACTCCCCGTCTGTGCCTCTCATAAGAAGTATTCCGTGCCCTATAGTGTCAAGTATTACTTCAAGGCTCTCCTCCACAGCCTTGGGGCTTCCGGGAAGGTTTACTATAAGGCTCCTTCCTCTTATGGCGGACACTCCCCTTGAAAGCATTGCCCTCTTTGTATATTTCATTGACTCAGCCCTTATGGCCTCGGATATCCCGGGAACCTGCCTGTCACATACCTCAAGAGTCGCCTCAGGAGTATTGTCTCTCAAGGCCATGCCGGTGCCTCCGCTCGTTACGATCAGTTCAGCCTGTCTCTGATCGCAGAGCCTTATGAGCTCACGCTTTATTCTTTCCTTGTCATCAGGTATTATCACCCTCTCAACAACGTCAAAGCCCGCACTGCTTAAAAGCTCCTCAGCCTTCGGACCGCTTTTGTCTTCTCTGAGCCCCTGTGATCCCTTGTCACTCATGACAACCACTGCCGCCCTTATGGGGGCATCATTCGGAGGAAGCTTTCCGGTCATTATGTCGCCCGTCTGTATGACCCCGCCTTTAATGACCTCTGCAAACACGCCCTGGGTCGGCATTATACACTCTCCCATTCTCTTGTATATAGCGCAGTGGGAATGACATTCCTTTCCTATCTGGGTCATTTTTAATATAACGTCTCCGCAGCTTAAAACTGTCCCCACAGGAAGGTTTCTGAAATCTATCCCCTCCACCACAAGATTTTCTCCGAAGGCTCCATCCTTCACATCGGCTCCTCTTTTGTTGAAATCAAGCACTTTGTCATAGGAAAGGAGGCTTACCTGCCTGTGCCAGTTTCCGGCATGGGCGTCACCTTCTATTCCGTAATTTACCTTAAATATTGCACTCTCCACTCTGTGTTTTTCCGTGCCTCTTTTTTCGCTTATACATATGGCGTGGACTTTTCCTTTTATAATATTCTCCACAGGCATTAAAATACCTCCTTTGTCTGACTTATCCTCCTATGCGAAACATCTCCTTTGTCTCGCTTATCCTGTCTCTGTCCTCAAAGCAGTGCTCCACAGGCTTTTTTGAAAGGGCCTCTCTGAAGGACTCCCTGAGTCTTTCCTCCTTAAGTTCCTCTGAAAGGCTCTTATCTCTCAGTATTTTCCTGAGGTCCTTTCCGTCCTCAAAGCAAAGGCAATATTTGAGTACCCCTGTGCTCGTAAGCCTCATTCTGTTGCAGCTTTCGCAGAATTTTCCGCTGACTGCGGAAATAAAGCCTATGCTTCCCTTGAAGTCCTCTGCCCTGTAATATACTGCGGGGCCGTTTCCGTGCCTTTCACAGTCAGGTTTAAGTCCCGGATACTCCCTTTTAAGCAATGAGAGCACCTCGCTGTTATCCGCATATTTAAACTGAGTTCCATAGCCTATGGGCATCATCTCTATGAACCTGACACACACATTTTTGTCCCTTGCAAGCCTTGCAAGTTCCGGTATTTCATCTGTATTTATGCCTTTCATGACAGCCGTATTTATTTTTGTATTTATTCCTGAAGCTATGGCCGCATCCACAGCTGAAAGGACCTTGTTGAGCTTGTCAAAGCCTGTTATCCTTTTATACTTTTCTCTGTCCAAGGTATCAAGGCTTATATTTATACCTGATACTCCCGCCGCCTTCAGGGCCTCAAGCTTATCCTCAAGCAGTACGCCGTTTGTGGTTATGGTTATGTCCTCTATTCCGGCTGTAGCCTTTAGCCTTGCTGTAAGCTCCTCGCATCCCAATCTCACGAGAGGCTCTCCTCCCGTTATCTTAAGCCTGGTTATGCCCTCCTTGGCGAAGGCCCTTACTATACTCTCTATCTCCTCAAAGCTTAAGATATCAGACATTTCCAAAAGCTCTATCCCCTTGGGCATACAATAGCAGCACCTTAAATTACATCTGTCTGTTATTGATATGCGCAGGTAATCTATTTTTCTTCCCTGCTTGTCTCTGTTGTCAATACTCATATCACTTCTCTCCGGGCTCACCGCATTCCCTTACATATTCACCTGATTTGCCGCCGCTCTTTCTTAGCAAATGTATCTCCGTTATTTCCATTGCTCTGTCCACAGCCTTGCACATATCATAGATCGTAAGAAGGGCCGTGCTCACTCCTGTAAGGGCCTCCATCTCAACTCCTGTCTTTCCCTCACATTTTGCGGTGCATACCGCTTTTATATATTTAAGTCCTTTTCTCGGGCTTTGGGGAAGGACTCCCGGTTCAAAATCGATACTTACCTTGGTAAGATTGATTATGTGGCAAAGCGGTATCATTTCTGATGTTCTCTTTGCTCCCATAATGCCCGCTACTCTTGCCACCGAAAGCACATCTCCCTTTTTCATGTCTCCGTGTATGAGCTTTTCATAGCATTCCTCGCTCATACCTATAAAGCCCTCTGTCACAGCTTCTCTCTCTGTCACAGCCTTTGAAGTGACATCCACCATAAAGGCATTTCCGTTTTTATCCAAATGTGAAAATTCAGCCATAAGACCTCTCCGTATATCCTTAATAATCCTAATTAAACTTTTCCGCCGGATATTAATGCTTTCCGAAACCGCAGTTGGGATATGTACATACAGGGCAATTCAGACAGAGCCCGCCTTCTCCCATAGCGTACAGTTCCTCGGCCTTTACCTCATCGTCAGCCATTATCCTCGGAAGCACAAGGTCAAATATAGTCCTCTTTGCATACATTACACAGCCCGGAAGGCCCATGACAGCCTTTCCCTCCGCGGTGTAAGCCAGCATGAACATAGCTCCGGGAAGCACAGGGGCTCCGTAGGTGACGATTCGGGCTCCCGTATTTTTTATGGCAAGCGGCGTCCTGTCGTCCGGGTCAACGCTCATTCCTCCGGTACACAGAACTATGTCAGCTCCGTTTTTAAGAAACTCATTTATCTTTTCCGTCACGGCATCGCTGTCGTCATCACAGACCGCGTGGTCAGTGAGCTCCGCCCCGAATTCATTCATCTTTTCAATAAGTACAGGGGTAAAGCTGTCCTTTATCCTTCCCTTGAATACCTCGCTGCCTGTGTTTATTACAGCATATTTTTTCTTTTTAAAGGGCATAAGCTTTACAAGAGGCTCATCCGTTTGCTCTCTTAAGAGCTCCTCCATTTTTTCCATCTTTTCCTTTTCTATGACGAGAGGGATTATCCTTGTCCCGCACAGCTTGTCTCCCTTTTTCACAGCTGTGTTTCCGTGTCTTGTCGCTATCATCATCTGCCCGAAGGAGTTGACTGTATAAAGGCCTTTGCCGTTTATCTTAAGCAGTCCGTCCTCCTCGGCGCAGAGCTCTATCTTACCCTCCTTCGGAAGGCTTGCTGACATATGGTTAAATACCTTCTTTTCTCCGTTCTCTCCATAGGCATCCTCAAATCTTCCGCCCTGGCAAAGCCTCCTTAGTATTTCGGCTCCCTCGTCCTCATGAAGCATGCCCTCATCCTTCTCCCATACATAAATGTGCTCCTTTCCTACGGACAAAAGAACAGGTATATCCTCCTCCTTTATCACATGTCCCTTCCTGAAAACAGGGCCCTTCTCCACGTCCTTTATTATCCTTGTGATGTCATGGCAGAGCACACATCCCACCGCATCTTTTGTATCTTTAAGCTTCATAAAGTTACCGCCTCTTATATCGTTATTTTTTTAACGCGTTATTTTCCTAAAAATATAACGGTTATAGTATAGCACTTTTGCATAAAAAAATAAAGCCCCCGTATCTCAAATAAGATACGAGAGCTTTAAGGATCAAAATGTCTCGCAATGTATCTTTGACATTATAAGCTCGTCCTCAGTATGAGGCGTCGGCTTTTCCTCCGCTATTCCCACTGAAAGCAGTGCAAGAAGAGAAAAATTGTCAGGTACATTGAGGAGCTTTCTGCAAAAGGTATCTGTGCTTTCTCCGTTATCGACTTCTCTCAGCCGTCCCTGTATCCAACAGCTTCCGAGACCTAGGTAGGATGCCATAAGATGCATATTTGTCATGGCTATGGAGCAGTCCTCCTGCCATACATCGGTCTTTTCGGTGTCTCCGAACACAAGGATCGCGCAGCCCGCCTTCTCAAGCATCCTTACGCCTCCCTTTCTGCAGTGTGAGAGCTCCATGAGCTTTTCTCTGTCCTCCACCACAACAAATTCCCAGGGCTTTTTATTCTTACCCGATGGAGACGAAAGTCCGGCCTTAAGTATCATCATAAGCTTCTCATAAGGCACAGGCTCACCTGTGTAATTCCTTACGCTTCTTCTTTTAAGCATCTCATTTAAAAGCTCCATATGTACCCTCCTTTTAAGAATATCTCACTTTGGAGTTATATTACCTGGCTTCTCTCTTTTTTATCTGAGGAAGGATGATTCCCAGAGCTGTGAGAACAAAGGGTGTTATCACGTTAAGTGCCGTGGACGCGGGATCTCCCGGAACCCACATTCCGAAAATACAGCAAAACGCTGTGACAAAGAAGCACCATCCGCCTGCCACAAGGGCAAGTGTCCTGTTCTTTGTAAACTGATACTCGGAGCTGAATCTTCCGACAGTCTTTCTGAGGGCCATATATGCCACAAATACCCAGAGATAACGAAGTGGCATGGTAACAGAGTTAAGCTTGTTAAGCTGAGTAAGCACCGCAGCCGCTCCCGGAACAAAGGACTGTATGAGGATTATGCTTCCGGAAAGGATGATGACCATCTTTATTCCGTTTATATATGCCCCGTATTTATTCTTCTTGAGAAGCCCTGAGGGAATGAACTCTCTTGCGTCCTCGTTGTCAAGAAGCATCCTCAAGGGTGCGTCAATACTGAGCACAAGGGTCGAAAACTGTCCTATAGCATTGCAGAGAGCATATATTATAAGGAAGAGATTTCCTACTCCGTAATACTCTCCGAGCTTTTCAAATGCCCAGTAGGAGCCGTTTGAAACATAGGAGTTGAAGCTCTCTGTGCTCTCGTTTATGACAGCGGGATCAAACATCATTCCCATTGCTACAGTACCAAGTATAGCACAAACTATTACCATTATGGCAAGAGCTATTATTCCTCTGGGGAAGCCCTTTGAAGGATTTTCCATCTTGTTTACATAGGGAGAGATCTTCTCGCAGCCTCCTACCGCAAAAACAAGGATGGAAAGTGAGGTTATATACCCGAAGTTAAACTGAGGTATAAGGTTCTTTACCGAAAAATCAGGAGTAAGATATCCTCCCTGAGGGTTTATAGCAGGGGCAGCAAACATCATTATTATATAGAGTATAGACATAACGAACATGCTGGTTCCGGCTATAGTGGCAAGCTTCTTAAGGGGATTCAAGCCGCGGCTTGCAACCCAGCAGAAAAAGAGGAATACGGCAAGTGTAGCCATCTGAACTCCTATTGTGGGGAGCGTGTCATATGTGGTTCCGTTTTGGAATATCATCCAGCTGAGGGCCTTAAGTCCGCCGCTTCCCTTACTTGCAATATAGGTCACGTGGCAGGCCCAGTAGGTCCAACCCGCATAATACGCACATTTGGGGCCTATAGTTTTCATTATCCATGAGCTTACTCCTCCTCCCGAAGTCTTAAAGGCGGAGCCCAGCTCTCCTACCATAAGTGAGTAGGGAACAAAGTACAGCAAAAACATCAATATCCAGCTGAATATTACCTGTATGCCGTTAAAATAGATGAATCCGTTGGCAACATTTCCGAAGCCCCATACTGTAGAGAACGCCATGAAGCCCAGAGTATACCATTTGATCTTCTTAGAATTATCCATGAAACTAATCCTTTCTTTGTATTCACTGTGTCCATAGAAGGAGAACAAGTGTGCGGCTATTATAACATGAATTTATAGCTTTTATAAACGATTTTTTATTTTTGTGAAATTTCTATAAATTTTTTGCATATTATTGCAATTTTCGTGTTATATATCCGATTAAATCAAGTGAATAGTTCATATTAAACAAGTAAATAATTCATACAAAAAGGGAGTATCGTTCGATCATCTGCTATGGATGATTGAACGATACTCCGACATATCATTTTATTGATAAAAGATAAAATATATAAATTTCCGTCGATTCCCGTCTTTAAAATTAAATTGCTGACGAGCTGTAGTTGGGAGCTTCCTTTGTGATATGTATATCATGAGGATGGCTCTCCTTGAGTGAAGCTGCGGATATCTTAACGAACTTGCCTGTCTCAGCCAAGGTGGGGATATCCTTTGCCCCGCAGTAGCCCATACCTGAACGAAGTCCGCCCATAAGCTGGAATACTGTATCCTCAACGCTTCCCTTGTAAGCCACTCTTCCCTCTACTCCCTCGGGAACGAGCTTCTTTGCTCCCTGCTGGAAGTATCTGTCGGCCGAACCCTTCTCCATAGCGGCTATGGAGCCCATGCCTCTGTATACCTTGTATTTTCTTCCCTGATATATCTCAAAGGAGCCGGGTGCCTCATCGCAGCCTGCAAGCAGTGATCCGAGCATTACCACAGAGCCTCCTGCCGCAAGCGCCTTTGTGATATCTCCCGAGAACTTGATTCCTCCGTCTGCTATAAGAGGAGTTCCTGTCTTCTTAGCCTCCTCATAGCAATCCATAACGGCGCTTACTTGAGGAACGCCTATACCCGCCACAACTCTTGTGGTACATATAGATCCGGGGCCTATTCCCACCTTTACAGCATCCGCGCCTGCTGCTATCAGATCTCTTGTTGCGGCTGCCGTAGCCACATTTCCCGCAATTACCTGGAGATCGGGATATGCCCCCTTTATTTCTCTCAATGCTTTAAATATATTGGCTGAATGTCCGTGAGCGCTGTCTATTACTATTACGTCCACATGAGCCTTGACAAGAGCATCGACTCTCGCAAGGACGTTGGATGTTATACCTACTGCGGCTCCGCAGAGAAGTCTTCCCTGAGAATCCTTTGCGGACTCGGGATATTTGAGGGTCTTTTCGATATCCTTTATTGTTATAAGACCTTTAAGTATGCCGTTGTCGTCAACTATAGGGAGCTTCTCCACCTTGGCTTTCGCAAGTATCTTCTTCGCGTCCTCAAGGGAGGTTCCCTCCTTGGCTGTGATGAGCTTATCGGCGGGAGTCATCGAGTCCTTTATCCTCTTTGAGTAGTCTGTCTCAAAAAGAAGATCTCTGTTTGTAATGATTCCCACAAGCTTCTTGTTCTCATCTGTGACAGGTACACCCGAGATCTTAAACTTGGCCATAAGATCATCGGCATCCTTCAATGTATGCTCCTCCGAGAGATAGAACGGATCTGTAATAACGCCGTTCTCCGAGCGCTTTACCATGTCCACTTCCTCGGCCTGCTGCTCGATAGTCATATTTTTGTGTATGATACCTATTCCGCCCTGTCTCGCCATAGCTATAGCCATGCCATGCTCGGTGACAGTATCCATTCCCGCACTCATAAGGGGAATGTTCAGACTGATTTTTTTGGTAAGCTGAGTCTTAAGGCTTACCTGATTAGGAATGACCTCAGAATACTGAGGAACTAAAAGAACATCATCAAATGTTATGCCTTCGCCAATAATCTTTGCCACGTCAGACCTCCTGATATTTAATTTTTTTAGAGAATTTTTACCATTATATCACTTAAATGTTTTTTATCAAGCAGAATTTAAACGGGATTTTATCTTTTTTTGCGCCGAAAATAATTTTGTCTAATACACGTGAACAACTGTCCCCGCATCTACCTTCTCATATAGCTCCTTTGCCTTTTCATAAGGCATGTTTATACAGCCGTGTGAGCCTGAGTTCCTGTATATCTCACCGCCAAAGCTGCCTCTCCATGTGGCATCGTGAAGGCCTATGCCTCCGTTAAATGGCATCCAGAAGGATACAGGACTCTCATATGAATAGCTTCCGTCAGGCAGCTTCTCTCCCCTTAGGATCCTGTTTCTCTGCTTGTAATTTATCTTAAAAGTTCCGGGAGGCGTTGCATCACCTCTCCTCACATTTCCGGTGACACAGGGAGATTCCAATATTAGCTGACCTTCCGAAAAAAGTCTGACTCTCTGCTTTTCAAGAGAGATGTCCACATAAAGAGGCCCCAAGGAAGGATCGTAGTCAATATGCACTCGTTTTAAAGGAAGATCGTAAATGTGAGTCTCCGTCTCAAGGGCCGCGGCAAATCCGCTTCTGAAGGAATCGGCATCCAATACAAGCTTCCCCTCAGGATCCACGGCAGGCTCTGAATACTCCGCATACTCCGCTATAAGCGCCTCGCTTTTTGACGCCACAAGCCTGCTGTCAAAATACGGCTCTCCCTGATCCTTTATTATCCATGAGTCCAGCTCCTCTGAGCTTATTATCCTTTCTCCCCCATCTGTTCTTATCACCAGATCCTTTCCCGCCATAAGCATCATCCTGTCAAGCCTTTGAACGAGCTCTTCGGAATCGCTCCTTATCTCGGGACTCTTAAACACATCGTCTGTCAGAGCTATCCTTCCCTTAAGCTCTTTTGTCCGGAGCTCCACAAATTCCCTGAAGACATCGGGCTCCACAGCATTTCCCTCCTTCTCAGGGATTAGCTCATAGCCCTTTTCAGGTATATGGCCGGATATCACTGCATCTTCAGGCTCCGTGAGCTCTGTATTTTCATAAAGCCTTTCCGAAAGTCCTGCGACCTTATCCGATGATACTGTGACTTCTCCTTCAATAATACGAGGCTCGGTAAATGGCAAAAGCAGGTTGTAGCGGTTTTCCCTGAAAAATTCCGAAAGCTCGTCATATATGTCAGCCTTTAGCTCTATGTCCTCTCCCGTAAACTCCGTCTCAAGGCCTCTTCCTGAAAGGATAAATTTCATTCCAGAAAGCTCTGTGTTTATGTCCTCTGCAGCCTCCCGGGGAGTTTTTTCGGATATATCAAATACATGTCCCGTCCCCTCTATCACCACCTTTGTATGGGGAAGGAATCTTTCTGCATAGAGTATACAAAACACTATAAACAAAGAGGTCACGGCAAAAATTATCACCGTGGCCTTCTTCTCAGTCGTTATTCTGCTGTCCATATTTAAACAGGAAATCAAGCGCTCCTTACGAGGCTTTCCTCTCTCTTTCTCTCATTTTCTATGGCCTCATCAAGGTGCTTAAGCATTTTCTCCTTGTCATCGGGAAGATGCCCTCTCGTTCTAATCTCAAGCATGTCATGGAAGCCGTCATAGCTCTTTATCTCCACATCCAAAAGCTCGATGAGCCTTCTCTCCTCCATGAGGTTCTCAAGCTCCGTTGCGGGAATAAAAGTTCCCTTTTCTATCTCCCTGTAAAGGGGAGCTCTCCTGTGGAGAAAGATGGATGTATTTATTATCTTGTTGGGCTTTGTGTCATTGATAAAGCGCGCTGTGTTTTCCGCATTCTCAAGACCTCTTCCCTTTCCCGCGGTACCGAGCATCAGGTGGGCGCTGTAAAGTATACCTAATCTTTTCAGCCTCTCAAGTTCCCTGTAGGCCTCGGGAATGGTATGATCCTTTTTCATAAACTCCAGCACATCCTCCGTGCCGCACTCTATTCCGAGATATAGCTCGCGGACTCCGTTGTCGTAGAGAAGCTTCAGTTCGTCATCAGTCTTATCATGGATATTTGTAATAGTGGAATCCATGTTTATGTCATTACAAAGGGGAAAGTACTTGTGAATAAGATCAAGTATCGCTAAAAGCCTGTCCGTCTTCATTCCGAAGGGATTTCCGTCACCCAAAAATATCCTCTTGGGACTTCCTCCGAGATTTTTGACTCTCAAAAGCTCCTCCTCGATCTTTTCCATGGGAAGCTCTCTGTATTTAAGATGCTTGAACAATGTGCAGAAGGTACATGCATTATATGAACAGCCCACTGCTACAGGAAGCATATATGAGCCTCTTTCCATAGGCGGCCTGCAGATCTGACCTTCATAATCCATAGGATCACCTCCTTAAAGCTTTTGACACATATTTTTTCCTACTTGTATCTACTTATATTTTATTGCCCGGAAAGGATGATGTCAAACCCAAATTACCTTTTACGAAAGTAATTTTTTCCTTTTTCAGCCTAAAATTTTATAGTGTGAAGCAGCTTTATCCACTTAGGATCAAAGTGGTTTACTATTTCGCTGTGCCCTGTGTCCATGGCTTTTATTTTATCCATGTCCTCCCTTGTGAGAGAAAAATCAAACACATCAAAATTCTGCCTGATCCTGTCCTCGTGTATTGATTTCGGGATCACGACCACACCGCGCTGAATGTTCCAACGAAGCGCGATCTGTGCGGCAGTTTTTCCGTATTTATTTCCGATCTCCGTTAAAATAGGATTTTTGAAAAAGTCATGCAAGCCTTCATTAAAGGGAGCCCACGCTTCCGGTACGACATTGTACTCATTCATTGTGTCTATATTCAGCTGCTGTTGGAAGAAGGGATGCATCTCCACCTGATTTATCATAGGCCTTATTTCAAATGTCTCGCAAAGGTCGGAAAGAACATGGGGATAGCAGTTTGCCATTCCGATCGCCTTAAGTTTTCCGTCTTTATAAAGCTTCTCCAATCCCTTCCATGCATTTATATAATCCCCCATAGGCTGGTGAAGAAGCATAAGGTCTATGTAGTCCGTGCCAAGGCGCTCCATAGACGATTCAGTCGCCTTAATTGCAGCCTCATAGGAAAAATCCTGAATCCAAAGCTTCGTTGTAATAAATATCTCTTTCCTCGGTATCCCGCTTTCTCTTATGGCGTCGCCAACCGCCTTTTCATTCATATAAGCCTGTGCTGTATCAATAAGGCGATAGCCTGACTTAAGCGCTGTGAGCACCGCCTCCTTAGCCTCCTCATATTTCGGGATCTGAAAGACGCCAAATCCGAGCATAGGGATCTTTACGCCATTATATAAATTTCTGTATTCCATCCGATATCCTTTCTCATATTTTTAAGTTTACTTTTCATCAGCATGTACATCAAAAGCGCTGATAAGCATTTCAGCGACTCCCGGAGCATCAGGGTTATGGCATCCCTTTCCCTTATCAAGAGCTCGTATTTTCTCCATTTCATCCTCGCTTAATGAAAAATCAAAGATTTCCATATTGCTTTTGATCCTTGCGGGATTTGTCGATTTCGGAAAAATGATCGCTCCTTCCTGATATTCGAAGCGTAAAATTATCTGTCCCGGCTCCTTTTCGTGGGATTCCGCAATTTTCTTTATGACAGGCTCTTCAAGCATCTGTCTGTTGCCTTGCCCCAAGGGTCCCCATGCCTCAAGCTTCACGTCCGCCTTTGCCATGATTTCTCGGATCTCCCTCTGCTGAAAGTAGGGGTTGAATTCCACCTGATTTACTGAAGGCACTGTGTCAAACTGCGGCACAAAGCTGTTCCATATCTTAGGAGTCATATTGCTCACTCCTATAGAACGGAGCTTTCCCTCGGCCTTTGCCTCCTCCATTGCCTTCCATGCTCCCGGCACATCACCGTAAGGCTGATGTATAAGGTAAAGGTCTATATAATCCATGCCAAGCTTTTCGAGAGAAGCCTCGATCCCCTTTTTTGCAGCCTCATAGCCGTAATCCTGAAGCCATAGCTTGCTCGTAATAAAGAGCTCGTCACGGGGAATGCCGCTCTCCCTTACGGCTCTTCCCACCTCCCGCTCATTAAAGTAGGCGGCTGCTGTATCAATATGTCTTATGCCGAGAGAAAGTGCCTCTCTTACAGCCCTGTATGTACTGCCGTCTGAAGGTATAAGGTAGGTTCCGAACCCGTAAGCAGGTATTTTAACTCCGTCATTTAAAGTAACTGTCTCAATTTTCATAAAAAATCACTCTTCCTTTCCGTTCAAATAAGGCCTTATGATCAAGGGTAAGAAAATGTCGCAAAATTCTTTGGTGCGCTCTGTAAAGCTGTATGCTCCTCCCGACATGTCCCAGCAGAGCATTTCTCCGTAAAGGACATCTGTCAAGGTGTGGGCAAGCAGGTCTGCGGGAGTATCCTTTTTCAATTCATTTCTCTCTATTCCTCGCTCAAGCATCCCCTTCATAGAATCAATGTCCATGGAAAGCTTGCTTTTTTCGTAGCCGTCCTCCAAAAGATCGGGATCCACAGTATTCCTCACCCATTCCTGGCAAAGCTTCAGGCTGCTTTTCTCAATGTATCCCGAGAAATTTACCATATAAAATACCAAGCGTTCCATGAAGGTGCCCTCATAGGCCTGAGCCTTTTCATATATCTCCTTATACATCTCGTAGCTAAGGGCAAAAACGATATCCTCCTTGCGCTTAAAATAGGTGTAAAAAGTACCGTTTGAAACACCGCAGGACTTTGTTATCTCTTCTACTGATGTATTTATAAGTCCCTTTTCACATACTATCCTTTTTGCCGCCTCTAAAAGCTTTCTTTTTGTTTCAAGTGCGGCAAGCTGTCTGTTTGTCATCTTGTTTTCCGTCTTTTTATCCACCTTGTCACCTCCCTTACGTATTTGATTGTATCACATTCATTGAATTAAAGTCAATGAATTTTATTCAGCATTATATATGAAAATCTGTTAATTATTTCATCTGATAATTTTATTCAAAAAAAGAGCAGGTAAGCATTTTATCTTACCCGCTCTGATCAATAATTCTTCTTAGCTTACCGAAGCTTCAAAAGCCTTTCAGCCGCCTCCTTTGTATCCTCGGGAGAGGCAAAGGCCGAAAACCTGAAATATCCCTCCCCGCAAGCTCCGAAGCCCGCTCCGGGAGTTCCTATCACCTGAACCTCATTTAAAAGAAGATCAAAGAAATCCCAACTCTTCATTCCGTTGGGGCATTCCATCCATACGTAGGGAGCATTTTTTCCTCCGCAGTGCCAAAGTCCGAGCTTTTCTGCAGTTTCTGAAAGAAGTCTTGCATTTTCTTTGTAAAGACTTATATTTTTCTTTATCTGTCGCTGTCCCTCAGGAGTAAATACCGCAGCACCGCCCCTCTGAATGATATATGATACACCGTTTGTCTTTGTTGTTCTGTTTCTCACCCACATATCATTTATATTCATTCCGCCTCTTTCAAGAGTCTTTGGGATAATGGTATATCCGAGCCTTGTGCCCGTAAATCCCGCTGTCTTTGAAAGTGAGCATATCTCTATAGCGCAGGTGCGGGCGCCCTCTATCTCAAATATACTGTGAGGCAGCTCGTCATCCTCTATGAAGGCCTCATATGCCGCATCAAAAAGTATTACAGAGCCGTACTTATTTGCAAGCTCCACCCATTCCTTAAGCCCTGCCCTGTCATAGACTGCTCCGGTGGGATTATTCGGAGAGCAAATATATATAAGGTCAGGCACAGGCAAGCCTTCCCTTTTTAATTTATGCAGCAGTTCTGTTGGTGATGGCAGAAAATTATCAAACCGTCCGGATTCAAGATGTATTATCCTTCTTCCCGCCATAATGTTTGCATCCACATAGGCGGGATAAGCAGGCTCCGGTATCATAGCGCTGCAGCTTTTGTCAAAAAGATCCTGCAGGTCCCCGAGCTCATCACTTGCTCCTGATGAGACAAAGACCTCATCTTCAGAAAGTTCTATCCCTCTATTTCTGTAATATCCCGCTACCGCGCCCCTTAAAAAAGGTGCTCCGCATTCAGGCATATACCCGTGGAAAGTCTTCTTCTCAGCCTGATCCTCTACCGCGGCATGAAGCTCCTTTATAACAGCCTCACAAAGAGGAAGAGTAACATCTCCTATACCCATCCTGTAAAGCTTCTTTCCGGGATTTTTCAAGAGATAAGCCTCTATTCTTTTTGATATGTTGTAGAAAAGATACGAATCCTTAAGGTCGGAGTAATTCCTGTTAGGTATAAGCATTGACTTTTTCCTCCTGACATTCTCCTTCATATACAGTCACTGCGGGACCCGTCATTATGGCCTCGCCCTTCTCATTTAAAAGTATTTCAAGTCTTCCTCCGTCAAGCATCACAGATACCTGAGAGAAAGGCTTTATAATTCCTTTCTTTAAGGCGGCCGCAACAGAGGCGCATGCCCCTGTGCCGCAGGCCATAGTAAGACCGCTTCCTCTCTCCCGGACCCGCATCCTTAGAGTTCCGTCCGGCCTTAGGCTTACAAATTCCACATTTACTCCATCGGGGAATGCACCGCTGTTTTCTATCTCAGCTCCAATCTCACATACAGGGACATCTTCCGCATCATCCACAAATACCACCGCATGGGGATTTCCTACAGATACAGGTGTGAGCTCAAGCTTTCTTCCCATTATATATAATGTCTTTTTCTCTTCTGTCTTCACAGCGCCCATATTTACGGTGACAGTCTCCACAGCACCTTCCGAGACGTGCAGCCAAAGCTCCTTGATGCCCGAGAGAGTTTCTATTTTCAGATGCTTATTTTTCGTATAGCCCTTGTCATAGACATATTTTCCCACACAACGTATGCCGTTTCCGCACATTTTTGCCTCGCTTCCGTCAGCATTAAATATGCGCATGGAAAAATCAGCCTTGTCAGAACCTGAAATATATATCATGCCGTCAGAGCCCGCTCCGAAATGTCTGTCGGAAAGCGCGCGGGAAAGCGCTCTGATATTCTCAGGCACCTTCCCGTACACATACAGATAATCGTTTCCGAGCCCCTGCATCTTTGTAAAGTGCATAAGCCCTCCTTATTTTCCGCTGTCTCCGTAGTTTGACAGCACTCTTGCCGAAGGATCATCCACGTTGCAGCCCTCCCACGATCTGTTGGGCATCCAAAAGTCCGCTATCATCTCCGACTGTCCCGGATAATATTTCTCGAATATATCTCTGTACAGAAGAGATTCCTTTGTGAAGGGACGTGCGTGGTCATACTTCTTTATACCCTCCGAAAACTCCTCATCGCTGTACCTTGTCTCTGCGTATTCCTTAAGGTAATCAACCATAGAATGCCCCACAGCATCTGAAAATGCCGCCTTTTCTCTCCACAGTATGTCCTCGGGAAGCAGGCCGTCTCCTTCAAAGGCATGCCTTAAAAGATACTTGCCCTTTCCGTATTTGTTGAGCTTAAGCTCGGGATCCACAGCCAGCACATATTTTACAAAGTCAAGATCCCCGAAAGGGACTCTTGCCTCAAGAGAGTTTACGGAAATGCACCTGTCAGCCCTCAGCACGTCATACATATGAAGCTCTCTTATCCTTTTTTGAGATTCCTCCTCGAATGCCTCGGCGGAAGGTGCAAAATCCGTATATTTGTAGCCGAAAAGCTCGTCTGATATCTCACCTGTGAGTATTACTCTTATATCCGTATTCTCATGTATGGCCTTGCATACATGATACATACCGATGCTTGCCCTAATGGTGGTTATGTCAAAGGTCCCAAGGAGCTCTATCACACTCTCAAGTGAACCTATGACATCCTCAGGCGTCATATATACTTCCGTATGCCTGCTGCCTATAAAATCCGCAACCTCCCTTGCATACTTAAGATCTATGGCATCCTCGCTCATGCCTATGGCAAAGGTCCTTATGGGAGTATCCTGCTCCCTCGCGGCTATGGCACAGACCAGCGAGGAATCAAGTCCTCCCGAAAGGAGAAAACCTACCTTTGAATCTGAGACAAGACGCTTTTTCACGCCCTCTGTAAGCTTGTCGTGTATGTTTTTGCATACGGCCTCAAGGTCATCGTGAATGAAGGAATCGACCTTCGTTATATCGCAGTAGCATGTAAATTTTCCGTCCTTGTAATAATGCCCGGGCGGGAAAGGCATTATCTTTTTGCAAAGCCCTGTAAGGTTTTTGGGCTCACTTGCAAGTACAAGGACTCCGTTTTTGTCATATCCGAAGTACATGGGACGTATTCCTATGGGATCCCTTGCGGCTATGAACTCGTCCTTTTCTTTGTCATATATTATGCAGACAAATTCTGCGTCAAGCATGGAAAACATGTCTGTCCCATACTCCCGATACATAGGCAAAAGTATCTCGCAGTCGCTGTCACTCTTAAAGCTGTAGCCCTTTTTCTTAAGCTCCTCTCTCAGCTTTTCAAAGCCGTATATCTCTCCGTTACAGACAGCATAGCTGCCGTCAAGCTCAAAGGGCTGCATGCCTTCCTCCGTAAGTCCCATTACAGCAAGCCTGTGAAAGGCCAAAAGCCCGCTTCCCGTATCTGTTATCCTGCTGTCATCGGGCCCTCTTGATTCGGTTTTTGAAAAGCCCTCCTTAAACAGCTCCATGTCGTTACATATACCCAAATAGCCCATTACTGAACACATATCAGTCCTCCTGATGAATTTTTTATAGATAATATCCGGTAAAATTATTTTTTTGCATTCAAGGGGACTTTAATTGACGCTGAAAAGTATATCCGCATAGGTAGGGAAGGGCCAATAGCTCTTTTCTGTAAGCCTCTCCGCCTCATCGCAGGGAAGCCTCAGCTCGCTCATCACGGGAAGCACCTCGTCTCTTATCATCTCCGACTCCCTGATTATGTCTCCCGCATCGTGGAGCGATAAAAGCGCATCCTCCAGCTCGTCCGTCTTTGCCGCTATTTCATCCGTAAGCTTTGAGAGCCTCTTTACAAGTCCCGCCTCATATCCGCAGGAGATATCGGGATCGAGAGATTTTTTAAAGCCTGCACTCTTTGCCACATCCGCCGCGTACCGCTCTATAGCAGGCGCTATCTGAGTCCTTGCCATGCCGACCATGGTATTTGCCTCTATGACTACAGCCTTGCAATAGTTCTCAAGCATTATGTCGCATCTTGACTTTAATTCAGCTTCTGTATAGACCTTATGAGACATAAGCATATCCACATTTTTCTTGTCCAAAAGATGAGGCATGCAGTCGGGAGTCGTGCGATAGTTAAGAAGTCCTCTCTCTTTAGTGGCTACATCTGTCCAGCTCTCATCGTATCCGTTTCCGTTAAATATAATGTGCTTGTGGTCCTTTATGGTCTTTTTTATCATCTCATGGAGCGCCTGTTCAAAATCCTCCGCACCCTCAAGCCTGTCCGCATATATCTTCAGAGACTCCGCCACAGCGCTGTTAAGCATTATGTTGGTGCAGGCAATGCTGTTTGACGATCCGAGCATACGGAATTCAAACTTGTTTCCGGTAAAGGCAAAGGGCGAGGTCCTGTTTCTGTCTGTATTGTCTCTGTTAAACTTGGGCAATACATCGACTCCCAGCTTTACTCTTGTCTTCTTCGCTCCTTCATATGGAGTATCTGTCTCTATCGCTTTTAATACAGCACTGAGCTCGTCCCCAAGGAATATGGAGACCACGGCAGGCGGTGCCTCGTTTGCCCCAAGACGATGATCGTTTCCCGCTGTTGCAACAGCTATCCTTAAGAGATCCTGATAATCATCCACAGCCTTTATGACCGCGCAAAGGAAAAGAAGGAACTGGGCATTCTCATAGGGCGTGTCGCCGGGAGACAGGAGGTTCTTTCCCGTATCTGTGGAAAGTGACCAGTTGTTGTGCTTTCCCGAACCGTTCACTCCGGCAAAGGGCTTTTCATGAAGGAGGCATACAAGACCGTGCCTTGCGGCCACCTTCTGCATCATCTCCATGGTAAGCTGGTTGTGGTCTGTGGCTATATTTACAGTCTCATATATAGGTGCAAGCTCATGCTGGGCAGGTGCCACCTCGTTGTGCTCCGTCTTTGCAGGGATACCAAGCTTCCAGAGCTCCTCGTTAAGGTCCTCCATAAAGGCTGCCACGGCAGGCTTTATAGCTCCGAAATAGTGGTCGTCCATCTCCTGTCCCTTCGGAGGCTTTGCCCCGAAAAGAGTCCTTCCGGTAAATCTGAGGTCGGGACGTTTCTCATACATCTCCTTTGTTATAAGGAAGTATTCCTGCTCAGGGCCTACAGAGGGACGGACGCACTTTACATCCTCATTTCCGAAAAGCTTAAGTACTCTAAGAGCCTGTCTGTTGAGAGCCTCCATAGATCGAAGCAGCGGAGTCTTTTTGTCGAGGGCATTTCCGTCATATGAGCAGAAGGCCGTAGGTATGCACAGTGTCTTTCCCTTTATAAAGGCATATGAGGTGGGATCCCATGCCGTATATCCTCTCGCCTCAAAGGTGGCCCTCAGGCCTCCGCTGGGAAATGATGAAGCGTCGGGCTCGCCCTTTATAAGCTCCTTTCCGGAAAACTCCATGATAACGCCGCCGTCGGGAGAGCCCGAAATAAAGCTGTCATGCTTTTCCGCCGTGATCCCTGTGAGAGGCTGGAACCAGTGAGTATAATGAGTGGCTCCCTTTGACACCGCCCAGTCCTTCATAGCATCCGCAACGGCATTGGCTACGCCTATATCAAGCTTTGCGCCCTCGTCTATAGTCTTTTTCAAGGTGTGGTACACATCGGCTGAAAGGTGAGCCTTCATAACTCTGTCGTCAAATACGAGGCTTCCGAAATAATCAGATACAGTAAATAAAGTTCCCATACAGGTTTCTCCTTTTTCATATTCATATTCTTAAATTTCGTATTAATCCCCCTGCAATTCTAATCCTCCGCCTGCTGCAGCTTTTTATGCGGATCATTAAATATATGCAAGGCTTAAAAATAAAAAAAGACAAAGACGCCAATAATGCCGGTAAACATTAAAGACGTCTTTGCCTTCGTTTTGCTTATTTTTGTAGTGTTATACACCCCTCAAAAAAATTTGTCAACATATTTTTTCCGGTTATTCCTTCTTATTGACAAATCTCTTATAAAGGTGTTTAATATCAGAAAATGAGCAAAGGCGTTCATTTTGATACATAAAGCCTGACTATGGCTTTTATGTGTCGAAATGGGCGTCTTTTTGTTTTTAATCCATATGAAAGGAAAGAGCTGTATGAGATTGGAAGGCGAGTTAAGGATCCCCTCAGGCTGCGCCATAGCCGCCGTTATATCAAGGGTGGGAAAGCGTATGTCAGGGGAAGCTGTAACAGAAGCGATGAAGCCCATGCACGATCGCTCCAACGGTCTTGGAGGAGGCTTTGCGGGCTACGGTATATATCCCGAATATAAGGAGCTCTATGCTCTGCATATGTTTTTTGATAAAAGGGACACAAGAAAAAGCTGCGAGATGTTTTTGAAGGAGCGTTTTGAGATAGTAAAAAGCGAGCTTATCCCCACAAGGAAGATGCCCGAGATAAAGGATGAGCCTATCATATGGAGATATTTTGTGGCTCCTCTCAAATCTGTAGTAAGCTCACTTCAGACAGATGAAAAGGAATTTGTGGCCCGCACCGTAATGAAGATAAACTCTGAAATGAACGGAGCCTTTGTATTCTCCTCCGGCAAAAATATGGGAGCCTTCAAGGCCGTAGGCTTTCCGGAGGATGTGGGAAGATTTTACAGGCTTGAGGAGTATGAGGGCTATTCCTGGGCCGCCCACGGCCGCTACCCTACAAATACACCGGGATGGTGGGGAGGAGCTCATCCCTTCACGCTACTTGATTTTTCCGTCGTTCATAACGGCGAGATATCCTCCTATGACGCAAATCGCCGTTTTATAGAGATGTTCGGCTACAAATGCACACTGAAGACTGATACCGAGGTCATTACTTATATAATGGACTATCTTGTGCGTGTACAGGGTCTTAACCTTGAGGAGGCGGCAAGCGTCATCGCCGCTCCCTTTTGGAGCACCATAAGTGCAAAGAAGGATCCCGAAGAAAAGGAAAAATACACATATTTAAGGACTGTATTTCCCAGCCTTCTCATTACAGGTCCCTTCTCCATAATCCTCGGCTTTAACGGCGGGCTCATGGCATTGAACGACAGGCTCAAGCTTCGCTCCATGGTTATAGGCGAAAAGGACGACAAGGTGTTTATAGCAAGTGAGGAGGCCGCTATACGGGCCATGGAGCCTGATGCCGAAAATATATGGGCGCCTTCAGGAGGCGAGCCTGTTATAGTCAGAGTAAAGGACGGTGCTTATTAAATGGGTGTTGAATTTATATATCCTGAATTTGAAGTCATAAGAAATGAAAGTCGCTGCATCGCCTGCAGAGTCTGCGAGAGGCAGTGTGCGAACGAGGTACATTATTTCTGCCCTGAGACAGGGCTTATGATGAGCGACGAATCAAAGTGCGTGGACTGTCAGCGCTGCGTATCCCTTTGTCCCACAAGGGCCTTAAAGATAGTAAAGAGCGACTGCAGCTTAAGGGAGAATGCCAACTGGAAAAGCGATACCATAAAGGAGATATACAAGCAGGCCTCAAGCGGCGGTGTGCTTCTTTCGTCAATGGGAAGCCCCAAGGAGATGCCTGTATACTGGGACAAGCTTCTGATAAACGCATCTCAGGTCACAAATCCCTCCATAGACCCATTAAGAGAGCCAATGGAGACAAAGGTTTTCCTGGGTAAAAAGCCTGAAAGGATAGAACGCGATGAAAAAGGAAGGATAAAATGTGAGCTTACCCCTCAGCTTGAGCTCTCCCTCCCTGTAATGTTTTCCGCTATGAGCTACGGCTCCATAAGCTATAACGCCCATGAATCCCTTGCAAGGGCCGCCACCGCATCAGGGACCTACTATAACACCGGCGAGGGCGGACTGCACAAGGATTTCTATTGCTACGGACCTCATACTATAGTTCAGGTGGCCTCAGGGCGTTTCGGGGTACATGAAGAATATCTCAATGCAGGTGCTGCCATAGAGATAAAGATAGGCCAGGGGGCAAAGCCCGGCATCGGAGGTCATCTCCCCGGCACAAAGATCGTCGGGGACGTTTCCGCCACAAGGATGATACCCGAGGGGACCGATGCCATCTCTCCCGCTCCCCACCACGATATTTATTCCATAGAGGATCTGCGTCAGCTGGTTTACTCTCTCAAGGAGGCCACAGGCTACAGAAAGCCTGTAATAGTAAAGGTGGCTGCAGTACACAATATTTCAGCCATAGCAAGCGGTATCGCAAGGAGCGGCGCCGACATCATCGCCATAGACGGCTTCAGAGGAGGCACCGGAGCGGCACCTACAAGGATAAGGGATAACGTGGGTATCCCCATAGAGCTTGCTCTCGCCGCAGTGGATCAAAGGCTGAGAGACGAGGGTATAAGAAATAATGTTTCACTTGTTGTAGGTGGAAGCATAAGAAGCGCCTCCGATGTGGTAAAGGCTGTGGCTCTTGGAGCGGACGCCTGCTATATAGCCACCGCCGCCCTTCTTGCTCTCGGCTGTCACCTTTGCCGTACCTGTCAAACGGGAAAGTGTAACTGGGGCATCGCCACCCAAAGACCTGACCTCGTAAAGAGACTGAATCCTGATATCGGCAGCGAACGCCTTATAAATCTCATGACAGCTTGGAAGCATGAGATAAAGGAGCTTATGGGCGGTATGGGAATAAATTCCATTGAAGCCCTTCGGGGCAACAGGCTCATGCTCCGCGGCGTGGGACTTACGGAAAAGGAGCTTTCCATACTTGGCGTGGCACACGCAGGGGAATAGAGCCTTAAGTAAAATTTCGGAGAATAAAATATGAAACGAATATATGTTAATGAAGACCGGTGCATCGGCTGCCGGCTGTGTGAATATAATTGCGCTTTTGCAAACTCGGGTATGCGGGATATGGCTCTTGCACTGAAAGGAAAAACTATCTATCCGAGAATTCATGTGGAAGGAGATGACAAGATCACCTTTGCGGTATCATGCAGGCACTGTACAGACCCGATCTGTATGAAAAGCTGCATTGCGGGAGCTATCTATGATGATAACGGCGTTATCCGCATAGACAAAAACAAGTGCGTCGGTTGTCTTACCTGCATATTGGTCTGTCCTTACGGTGCCCTTGCAAAGGGTGAAAACGGAGTGATGCAAAAGTGCGAGCTTTGTCTCAATAATTCCTGCGGAGAGCCCGCCTGTGTAAAAGGCTGTCCCAACAGGGCCATAGTTTATGAGGAGCGAGGTGAAAGTCTGTGAATGAATATTTGATCATCGGAAACGGCGTGGCCGCTGCCGCCGCAACAGAAGGCATAAGAAGCGTCGACAAAGCCGGCACAATTACCATCGTCTCAGAGGAAGCTCATCCTGTGTATTGCCGCCCGCTTATCTCCTATTACCTTGAAAAAAAGACCGATATTTCAAAAATGAATTACCGTGACAAAGATTTTTATGAGAGGAACGGCTGCAAGGTGTTTTACGGAAAAAAGGCCGTCCGCCTTGATCCCGAAAAAAAGGAGGTAAAGCTTTGTGACGGCACAGTACTTCCCTACTCAAAGGTATGCATAGCCACGGGTTCATCCCCTTTTACTCCTGATTTTCCGGGAATCGATACTGTAGATAAAAAATTCGGCTTTATGACCCTTGATGATGCTTTGTCCCTTGAAAAGGCTGTAGGAAAGGATACACGGGTATTTATCATAGGTGCGGGGCTTATAGGCCTTAAATGTGCCGAGGGATTGAGGGCAATGACAGACTCCATAACTGTATGTGACCTTGCCGACAGGGTTCTTTCAAGCATACTTGACTCGGATTGTGCGGCTCTGATGCAGGCACACATGGAGAAAAACGGTATCCGTTTTCTTCTCTCTGATACCGTAGAGCGCTTCGACAAAAATAAAGCCTATATGAAGAGCGGAAGGACCGTGGATTTTGATGTTCTTGTAACAGCTGTAGGCGTAAAGGCAAACACATCTCTTGTAAAGGATGCAGGAGGCGCGGTAAACAGAGGAATAATCACTGACGAGCATATGAGGACCTCTCTCAATGACGTGTATGCCGCAGGCGACTGCTGCGAAAGCCGTGACATATCTTCAGGGACAAGTCATATCCTCGCTATACTTCCTAATGCATACATGCAAGGCTTTGCCGCAGGCGTGAATATGGCAGGAGGCGACCGGATTTTCGATAATGCGATACCGATGAATTCGATAGGCTTTTTCAGCCTTCATGCCATGACCGCGGGAAGCTATGACGGAGAACTCATTGAAGAAAAAAATGACCGCGAGCTCATGAAGTTTTTTGTAAAGGACGGGCTTTTAAAGGGCTTTATATTTATAGGAGAGCCCTCAAAGACGGGAATATATACCTCGCTTATAAGAGAACGGATCCCACTTGACACGATAGATTTCGAGCTTCTCAAAAAAGGAGCCGACTATATGGCCTTTTCGCCTGAAACACGAAGAAAAAAATTTGGAGGTGTGGTATAATATGTTTTTAATTGATGCCACGGGACTTGACCACAAAAAGCTTAATGAAAAGCTTGGCAGTGTAAAGGAAAGCTGCACCATAACCGACTGTCTCGGACAGCGTTTCATAGGCGCAGGCATGTCCGATAAAAATATAGTGATAGAGGGTATCCCCGGAAATGCCCTCGGAGCATATCTGAATGGAGCAGATATCACCGTTTCGGGTAATGCCCAGGATGCCGTCGGCGATACTATGAATGACGGAAGAATAGTTGTCTTCGGCAACATAGGCGACGCTGCAGGTTACGCCATGCGCGGCGGCAAACTCCTTATAAAAGGCAACGCAGGTTACCGTGCCGGTATCCACATGAAGGCCTATAAGGAAAAGGTTCCGCTCATGATAATCGGCGGTAAAACAGGCAGCTTTCTCGGAGAGTATCAGGCGGGAGGCATAATAATAGTCCTTGATCTGTACGGAGAAGGGAGGCCTATAGTGGGAAATTATCCCTGCACAGGTATGCACGGCGGCAAGCTGTTTTTAAGGGGAGAATGTAAGGAAATACGCTTCCCCGATCAGGTCACTGCCGTCCCTGCCGGAAAAAATGAAATAGATGAGCTCAGGGGATATCTCACGGAGTTCTGCGATATATTCGAGTTTGATCTTGAAAAGGTACTCGACTCTCCCTTCACTGTGGTAACTCCCGACAGCAAAAATCCCTACAGGCAGATGTACGTGGCAAATTAGAAGAAAGCAGGTTTTCAAAATGAAGTATTCAAAAGATGAAGTTATACAGTTTGTCATGGAGGACGATGTAAAATTTATACGTCTTGCCTTCTGTGATGTTTTCGGCAGACAAAAAAACATTTCCATAATGCCTGAGGAGCTTAAAAGGGCTTTTGAATACGGCATAGCCTTTGATGCCTCCGCCATAACAGGCTTCGGAGATGAGACCTACTCCGATCTCCTCCTTAAGCCCGATCCCGAAACATTGATGCAGCTTCCATGGAGGCCCGAGCACGGAAAGGTGGTAAGGATGTTCTCCTCTATCACCTATCCTGACGGAAGGCCCTTTGAATGCGATACGAGAAGTTTTCTTAAAAAGGCTATGTCTGACGCTTCAAATGCCGGCTACTCATTTTATTTCGGCTCGGAGCAGGAGTTTTATCTTTTTGAGACGGATGATGAGGGAAATCCCACAAAAAGGCCCTATGACAGGGCGGGCTACATGGATATTGCCCCTGATGATAAGGGGGAAAATATACGTCGTGAGATCTGTCTCACCCTTGAGCAAATGGGCATATATCCCGAGAGGTCACATCACGAGGAGGGTCCCGGACAAAATGAGATAGATTTCAGATACTCCGATGCTCTTACCGCCGCGGACAATGCCATGACATTTCAGACTGTGGTAAAGACCGTGTCAAGGAGAAACGGCATCTTTGCGGACTTTTCCGCAAAGCCCTTAAAGGACGCCCCCGGAAACGGATTCCACATAAATATGTCTGTACAGCCCTGCGAGGGGACAGAAAATCTCAAGTATGTAATTGCAGGCATACTTGATAAGGTTGAGGATATGACGGCATTCTTAAATCCCACAGAAGCCTCCTACAAGCGCTTTGGTTCAAATAAGGCCCCCGGATACGTCTCCTGGTCTGATGAAAACCGCTCACAGCTTGTACGTGTGCCTGCGGCTGTAGGCGAATATCGCAGAGCGGAGCTGAGATCTCCCGATCCCACAGCAAATCCTTATCTTGCCTTCGGACTTATGATATATGCGGGCCTTTACGGTATAGAAAATAAGCTTCCTCTCCCCGAGCCTGCAAACATAAATCTGTTCAGGGCTGATGATGCTACACTCTCCCGTTTTAAAAGGCTTCCTCAAAATCTCTTCGAGGCATGCAGGATAGCCTCATCAAGCGAGTTTATAAGGAAGCATATGCCTGATGCCATCACATCCATGTACTGCGGAAGATAAGACAGGCGGCGCTTTGCCCGGGTATGCTCAAACCAACAAAGGTCGTCTGCTGATATATAATTTATTTTTATTTAATGAAGAAATAAAGCCGGAAGGAGGGAAAGCATGAGTCTGAGAGAGCGCATTTACAGTGTTTTGTCAGTTTCCTCATCTCAAAAATTTGATGAAGCCCTTGGAGAGCTGATGCCCAAAACAAGGTACAGCCCTGTAATTACCGTAAAAAGCATAAGCCTTGCAAAGCGCGCCCTCTCCGAGCGCTCTTTCGATTTCCTTATTATAAACTCCCCTCTTCCCGACGGCACGGGTGAACGCTTTGCCATAGACTGCGCAGACACATCAAACACTGCCGTCCTCCTTATGGTAAAGGCCGATATACATGATGATGTACATGAAAAGGTTTCAGAATACGGAGTGTTCACCCTTCCGAAGCCTGTGTCAAGACTGACTGTAGCCCTTGCTCTCGGTTGGATGGAGAGTGCATCTGAAAGACTCAAAAAAGCCGAGAAAAGAACTCTCTCCGTTAAAGAAAAAATGGAGGAGATAAGGACTGTCAACAGGGCAAAATGGCTCCTCATAAGCGAGCTTAAAATGACAGAGCCCGAGGCCCACAGATATATAGAAAAGCAGGCTATGGATCGCTGCATTACAAGAAAAGAGGTAGCAAGAGAAATAATAAAGCTATACTCCTGAAGCTTGCAATTATAAAAGGCCAAGGTTCAGCCCGGCATCCATTTATGAAAATCAAAGCTTTTTGCTTATTAAGCCGTTTACGAAGTGAGCGTGAGCCTTATTAACTTCGAGCTTTTTCAATTGTTTGAGGAAACCTTGTGTTTCCGAGTTTTGAAAAAGCGAGGTAAGTTAAAGGGCGAGCACAAACGCAGTGGCTTTTGCAAAAAATTTTGATTTTCGTGAAAAATCTGTTGACATTTTCTTTTAAATATTGTAACATATGTTCGTTGTTTGAAGCGCCATCGCCAAATGGTAAGGCAACGGACTCTGACTCCGTCATTTCAAGGTTCGAATCCTTGTGGCGCTGTTAAAAATTAAGACGTAAATCTCTGATGAGGTTTGCGTCTTTTTTCATAATTATCTTTAAATATCCCCATATAAAAGCAGGAGGCATAAAATATGAGATTTTACACGATTAAGATCAACGATGAATATCTGCCTGTCGTATCATCGGACGGTGGTAAAACAGGATATGATTTAAGACAGCTCGGCTTTCAAATACAGAGCATGGCTGAATTTCTTCGCAAGGATCCATTAGAGAAACTGAGTCTTATCTCTGATGAAATAAAAAAGTCGGATCCCTCAAAGACTATAGGCCTTGAGCACGCTAAGATCTGTGCTCCCGTTATTCATCCCGATCAGGACATCATATGTCTCGGCATAAATTATTCTGAGCACGCAGCCGAGGCTTCGGGATTTTCAAAAGAAGCCTTCGGTGGCGAACGCCCCTATACAATTTATTTTTCAAAAAGAGTGAGCTATGCCTCAGGTGTATGCGATCCTATTCCCGCCTATGAGGAATTGGTGGACAGTCTCGACTACGAGGTGGAGTTGGGTGTTGTAATAGGTAAAGACCTGAAAAAGGCAAGCGCCGAGGAGGCTTTAAGCAGTATATTCGGATATACTATTGTCAATGATGTAAGCGCAAGAAACCTTCAGACCCGCCACAAGCAGTGGTATCTCGGAAAAAGCCTTGACGGATTTTTCCCTATGGGGCCCTGCATCGTGACCGCCGATGAGATCGGCGATCCCGAAGATCTTGATATCAGCAGCACTGTAAATGACGAGCCCAGACAGCATAGCAATACCGGAAGGATGATCCAATCTGTGACGAATGCCATAGTTGAGCTGAGTCAGGGAATGACCCTTAAAGCAGGAACCATAATAGCTACAGGAACCCCTTCAGGAGTCGGAATGGGCTTTGATCCTCCCCGCTTCCTTAAAAAGGGAGATAAGGTCACATGCCGCATAGAAAATATCGGTGAGCTGACAAATTACGTCGAGTAATGCTTTGTTTTGTCAGGTAATATTTTGTTTGTCAAGTAATGTTTTGAATAGTATTCTGATCGGTATTTTACAGAAAAGCCTCCCGAAGCATTTTAAGAAACATCTCAGCAGCTGACGAAAACACGGGGTTCTTCCTCCAGATAATATTTAATCCCGAGGAGAGCTCCGGAGTCAGCGGTCTGAAGCAAAGGCTGCTTTCCTCGGACGTATTTGCTATTTTATCTATAGTTACAGCGTAGCCCATGCCCGCCTCAACCATTATGGCCGCATTATAGACCAGATTAAAGGTCGTGACTATATCAAGCTTATCAAAGTCATCTCCGAACCATTCCAAAAACTTATTTCCCTGTCTTTCACCCGAAAGTACCTGTCGCGATAAGATAAGCGGCACACCTATAAGGTCCTCTTTTCTTATGGACTCCTTTTCAGCCATTGGGCTGTCCTTTCTCATAAGAACTCCCCATGTATCCTTCAGCGGAATATTTATATAGTCATATTTTGAAATATCCGCAGGCTGTATCAGTATTCCGAAATCCAACAAGCCTCTGTCAAGACGCTCCGTCACATCCTCGGAATTTCCGCTGTATAAATGATACCGTATCCGAGGGTATTTCTTTCTAAGCTCTCTTGCTATCCCTGCAACAGGCTTTATGGCTTCAGTCTCGCCGCTTCCGATATAAATATCCCCTGATACGATATTTTCCATAGTAAAGAATTCCGCTTCGGTCTTGTCTACTAAGGATATTATCTCTTGTGCACGCTTTTTCAGGATCATTCCTTCATCTGTCAGTATCATACTATGGCTTTTCCTGACAAAAAGCTTTTGTCCAAGCTCATCCTCCAGATCATGTATCTGCCTTGAAAGTGTAGGCTGTGTCACATGAAGAAGATTCGCGGCATTTGTTATGCTTCCCTCTCGGGCTATCGCAAGAAAGTATCTAAGTACTCTTATCTCCATATTTTTCTCCCATTATCAAAAATATTTTATGTAAAAACAAAATATACGGATTGCACATACTTAATATCATTATAAGATTTCAACTAACCTAATATTATTATATCTCCCGATGATATGCTTATAAAGCAAAAAATAGTTTTTGTTTTAGGTATTAGCTATTTTAATATGTCAAATATATAATTATTTCAGAATCGCAGAAGTACATAACTTAATGCGGAATCGCAGACATCAAATACAAATTTTATGGGAGGTATTTTTATGGACGAAAAACTGATCTTGACCGAAGAATGGGATAAGACTTTTCCTGAAAGCGATATGGTTTGCCACAGCAAGGTGACCTTTAAAAACCGCTACGGCATCGAGCTTGCAGCGGACCTTTATAAGCCTGTAAACGCGGAGGGAAGGCTTTCTGCTATCGCCGTATGCGGGCCCTTCGGTGCGGTAAAGGAGCAGGCCTCGGGATTATACGCTCAGGTCATGGCGGAGAGAGGCTTTCTTACCATCGCCTTTGACCCTTCCTTTACAGGAGAAAGCGGAGGACATCCCCGATACATGGCATCTCCCGATATCAATACAGAAGACTTTCAGGCTGCCGTTGACTATCTTTCTCTGCGTGAGGATGCAGATCCTGAAAAGATCGGTATCATAGGTATCTGCGGATGGGGAGGCATGGCATTAAACGCCGCCGCAATCGACACTCGTATTAAGGCTACCGTGTCATCCACCATGTACGACATGACCCGCGTAAATACAAAGGGCTATTTTGACTCCGAAGACAGTGAGGCCGCACGATATGAAAAGAAAAAGGCATTAAATGCTCAGAGGCTTGAGGACCTGAAAAACGGTTCCTATTCCCTTGCAGGCGGCGTCGCCGATGAGGTGCCTGACGATGCGCCCTTCTTCGTAAAGGACTACCATGATTATTACAAGACTCGCCGCGGTTATCATCCAAGGTCACTTAATTCCAACGGAGGCTGGAATATTACAGGCTGTATGTCATTTATGAACCGGTCAATTCTGAGCTACAGCAATGAGATACGCTCCGCAGTACTTATAGTTCACGGAGAAAAAGCCCACTCCTGCTATTTCAGCCGCGATGCTTATGACAATATGATAAAGGGAAATCCCTGCCCTGAAAACAAGGAGCTGATGATAATCCCCGGAGCTGTTCATACTGACCTCTATGACAGAAAAGACGTCATACCCTTTGACAAAATGACAGAGTTCTTTAATAAATATATGTAAAAATGGCACATCTACTCCCTTTTACACCCTTTTACTCGCTATTTTAGCCAAAATTGTATACAATAACCAATCTGCTTTCACGCAGCAAAAAAGCCTTGAAACCCGCATAAAATAAGGATTTCAAGGCTTTTTTCTCCTGCCGGTGGCCGGGGTCGAACCGGCACGGGTATTGCTACCCACAGGATTTTAAGTCCTGGGCGTCTGCCAATTCCGCCACACCGGCGTATTTTTATAAAATAAAAATGGTTCCTCGGGGACTCGAACCCAGGACCGACCGGTTATGAGCCGGTTGCTCTAACCAACTGAGCTAAGGAACCATCTATTCCAAAATAAGGAATATAAAAAGCCGATATTCGGACTCGAACCGAAAACCTGCTGATTACAAATCAGCTGCTCTGCCAATTGAGCCATATCGGCTTATTTCTCGTTGCTCTTTTCTACCCGAGCAACGAATGTTATTATAAAAGAAGGTATCAAATTTGTCAACATATTTTTTAAAAATTTTCAGGCAAATTTTGAGGGAATTTTTAAGCGGTTTCTGCCACACCTTTGCAGTAAGTTTGAAGCACTGTATAGTCGTCATCCAAAACCACAATGTCCGCGTCATAGCCATATGCTATCTTGCCCTTCCTGCCGCCCACGCCTATGCATACAGCAGGGTTTATGGTACATGAGTTTATTGCCGCGTCAATGGGGACTCCGCATTTCTCCACCAGATTCTTAAGGCCTTTATTCATCCTTAAAGAAGAGCCTGCTATAGTTCCGTCTTCAAGATGTGCAAGGCCTTTTTTATCAACTGTGAGCCTTTTCCCGCAAAACATAAGGTCGTTTCTGTCCTCAGCGCCCTTAATGCTCAGGGAATCCGTAACCATGATCGCACGCTCTGCTCCTTTGGCATTGAAAAATATATTGACGGCATCCGGAGTGCTGTGCATGCAGTCGCAGATTATCTCTCCGTAAAGTTCCCTTATCCTTAGTGCCGCTCCCACAAGCCCCGGAGCTCTGTGCATAAAGGGGCTCATTCCATTATATACATGGGTAACGGAGGAGACACCGTTTGCCACAGCCATCACAGCGGTCTCAAGGTCTGCGCCGCTGTGTCCCATAGCTACTGTAACTCCATGAGATACGCAGTACTTTATAAGTTCAAAATCTTTGTCATGCTCCGGCGCAAGGCTTATGTATCTTATATTTCCCTCCGCCGCCTTCTGAAACTCCTTAAATTCCTCCACATCAGGCTTTACACAGGCCTCCATAGGCTGAGCTCCCCTGTGAAGCGGATCCAAATAGGGACCCTCAAAATGAAGCCCCAATATCTCCGCTCCCATATAGCCCGACTTCATGACGGAGGCTACATTTTCAGCCACCTTCAAAAGTACTTCCTTTTTATCCGCAGATACTGTCGACAGAAAGGCTGTCACTCCCTCCTCCGGGACATGCCTTGCCCATTTCTTAAGGCCCTCCGCCTCAGCGTCATTCGTGTCAAAGCCGTATGCACCGTGGGTATGTATATCAATAAAGCCGGGAAGCACTCTTTTCTCGCCCCAATCACAGACCTCTGTATCCGAATCCGCCTCCGAGCCTTCCGTATTTGCATAGCAATAGGGAAGGATAGCTGTTATCCTTCCCCCGTTGATCCTTATGCAGGCCTCTCTGAATCCGTTTGCTGTATAAACTCTTTTACTCTTTATTATCATATTATCACAGTTTTTTATTTGCTTTTACTTCTCCACTTCCCTTGTAGCCTCAATAAGCCAGTCCTTCTCCTCTTCATCCATGTAAGGAAGGAGATTTTCCCTTACCTTCTTGTGGTAATCATTCAAAAGCCTTATATCGTTATCTGTCATTACAGAAGTGTCAAGGGCTGTAATGTCTATGGGAGCCATTGTAAGATGTCTGAATCTGAGGAAGGTCCCGAACTCATTTTCATAGTCCTTCTCGCTGAGTATAAGATTCTCTGTCCTTACGCCGTGGCTGCCCTCAATATACATTCCGGGCTCGTCAGACACAAGCATTCCCTCATAGAAAGGATATGAGTCAAGCCTCTCGGGAACGATCTTATATCTTATTCCTACTGGTCTCTCATGGACATTAAGGAAATATCCTACTCCATGTCCTGTTCCGTGGTTGAAGTTGAGTCCTCTCCTCCAGAATTCCTCTCTTGCGGCATAATCGAGGGCGACTCCGCAGGTACCCTCAGGGAATCTCACGTCCGCAAGTCTCAGCATACTCATTACACTTAATGTAAAGTGAAGTCTTTCATCTTCGGTGAGTTCTCCGCAGGCCCATGTCCTTGTAACGTCTGTGGTCCCCTCATAGTACTGTCCGCCGGAATCCACAAGGTAAAGTCCCTTAGGCTCTATCACCGTATCATTTTCATAGCTCGGCGAATAATGGCACATAGCCGCATTTGCACCGTATGCGGATATAGTAGTGAAGCTCTCATCCGTAAATCCCTCATTCTGAGCTCTGAACTCATGGAGCTTTTCGGCTGTGCTCATCTCTGTCATCTTGATCTTTCCGACGTTTTTCTTAAACCAGCACATAAATTTTGTGAGAGCCGCACCATCCTTTATGTGTACCTTTATGATATTTTCTCTCTCCACCTTGTTCTTTACACACTTCATAAGGGTGGTGGGAAGGAGCTTATTTATAATGCGGCATTCCGAGGGGATACATCTCATAAGCTCATAATTGGTCTTATCCTCCTCAAGAAGGACTTTTCCCTTGAGGCTCTTCACATCCTCATATATCCTCTCAGGATCCTCGGAAAGCTCTACACCGAGTTCTGAAATATAAGCTCTAACCTCGTCTGTAAGATGCTCTTTTGCGGTATAGAGGACTGTTCTTTCCCCGTCTATGAGAAGATAAGCCAAAAATACAGGATTACACTTTATGTCGTCTCCTCTTAAATTAAGTGTCCATGCTATATCGTCAAGCATGGTAATGACATGGGCATCGGCGTTTAACTCCCTCATTTTTTCCTTAAGCCTTGCAAGCTTTGACTTTGCGGACTCGCCTGCGTATTTCTCGTCAAGTATAAATATCTTTTTGTAGTCATGTTCGGGTCTTCCTTCCCAGACCTCGCCTGCCATGTCCTTGTCGGATTTTACCTTAACATGCTTTGCTTCAAGCTTTTCGATGAGGGCCTTGGCCTCGGAGTATGCCACAGTCTTTCCGTTAAAGCCGAAGCAGCCGTTTTCAGGCATGGCGTCCGAGATATAATCGCTTATGTCGGGAGTTCCCTTATCTCCCATCCTCATAAGGTCTATTCCGGAGTCCTTAAGCTGATTCTCGGCCTGAACAAAATATCTTCCGTCTGTAAAAAGCCCCGCCTTATCGGCTGTTACCACAAGCTTTCCGGCAGAGCCTGTAAATCCTGAGATATAGGCTATCTCCCTGTAATGGGCTCCCACATACTCGGACTGATGCTCATCGTCCATCGTTATCATATATACGTCTGTTCCGTATTGCCTCATCTTTTCTCTAAGCTTTATCAATTCGTTTTTCATAAAGTCGCTCCTTTGATAGTATAATTTTATATAAGTCCAAGGTCCCTGCAGGCCTTGTAAATGCCGTCATTTTTTATATCGTCACATACCATATCCGCAGCCTCCTTGAGCTCCTTCACGGCGTTTCCCACAGCTATACCTGTGCCCGCCGTCTTTATTATCTCAAGGTCATTCATACTGTCGCCAAAGGCATAGGTATCTCTTATATCTATTCCATAATGCTCGCAAAGACGCTTCAACCCATCCGCCTTGGAGTATCCTTTTTCCACAAGGTCCGCTCCTCTTCCCGAAGAAAAAGTCAGAAGCCTCATCATAGGAAATTCTCTCAGAAATGCCGCGTCATCCTCATCATTCCTTCCGGAGTAATAAAGGGCTCTCACAGGGAGCTTGTAAAGACCGTCAGCCGCCACAAAATTTCTTTTTATAAATTTATTGTAGGATCTGTCCGCCTCGGCCTTAAGCTCGGGATGTGTAAAATAATCCTTCCCGTCAACGGTAGTCCCGACGCTGAGTCCGTTTTTTTCGGCATAGTCCATTATCCTTTTCACAAGCTCAGGCTCCATGAGATGAAGCATAAAAAGCTCATCGCCTATGGTTATCTTTGTGCCATTCTGATGTATTATGGCATCAGGCTTTACTATGTCCTTGAATTCCCTGCTGTAATAATTATCCATGTCGCGTCCGCTGGCTATAATAATATAATAATGCGGACGCATTTTTTCTATGGCAAGCAGAGCGGAGGCGCATATCTCATTCTTGTCATTGTCCAAAAGAGTATGGTCAAGGTCAAAGCTGACTATTCCCCTTTTTCCGGCCAAATCCCTCATATCCTCTTCTCCTCTGTCCGAATCTGACTGAACCGATTTATATAAATCATCGTAAAATATCAGTTACTGCCCATCCTTCATATTTTTGAGCTTTTCAAAGCACATCATATCGTCTTGAGTTATCTTAAGATTTGTGATGTACTCCTTTCCCGAGGGCTCCTTCACACTTATCTCTATAACGCTTCCCTCTGTGATTCCGCTCTCAGAAACAGCTCTCATAAAGGGCATGAGCTTCGGATGATTCGAAAAGAATCTGTCCGAAAGCGCCTTCATCTCCATTACTTTTGACATCTGTGAAAAATTAAGCATATTTACCGTCTCTCCTCTTTCTATTTGTCTTCCTATTTCCTTGGGGAGCTCAATATCAGCCCCTCCGTCAGTATTTCTGAAGAAATATCTCTTATTCCATTTAAATATCGGTATGAAGAAAAAGCTGAAATACATGTAGGTCATGTAGACCTCGGGAGTCAGCTCCTTCATGCCGTTTCCTACCCCGCCTATAAATATCATGCTGATCTGCCTTTGCAATTCCCGGTATAAGACTTATAATTATGTGTATATGATGTTATTGGCAAAAGCCCCCAACCGGGTATATAATATATTCTTCATTATATATCTGTAATTCTTTTTTGCAAATATATAAAATTCAACCTGCTGAATCTTTACTTCTTTGCTGCAAGATTTAGCCGAGTGATTCTTTACTCTAATTTTTTATCCTATACGGAGGAACTGCATATATGAAGCTTAATGAAGGAATTCCGGGACACTCCTACAGAGTTGATAAGCTGAGCCTTCCCTTAAGGCTCACACTGAGGCTTGAGGTCCTCGGCATGACAGGAGGCACTACTGTACTTGTAATGAACACAAAAAGTCACGGAACCATGATAATAAAGATAAGGGGAACAAGATTTGCCCTTGGAAAAGGAATAACGGAAAATATAGATGTTGAGGAGGTGAAGGACTGATGGCTGCCGCATCAAAGGAAAAGGCTTCAAAGAAGCTTACAGTCGCTTTTATCGGAAATCCGAACTGCGGAAAGACCACCCTCTTTAACGCTTATACCGGTGCGAATCTCAAGGTCGCCAACTGGCCCGGCGTAACTGTCGAGAAGGTCGAGGGCTCCATGAGATTTCAGGACTATGACATAAAGCTTGTGGACCTACCCGGAACCTACTCTCTTACCTCATATACTATGGAGGAGAGCGTATCGAGAGACTTTATCTTAAGCTCCGATGTGGACGTGGTCATAGACGTGGTGGATGCCTCCTCTTTGGAGAGGAACCTGTACCTGAGCCTCCAGCTCATCGAGCTCGGAAAACCTGTCGTAGTGGCATTAAACATGATGGACATCGTTGAAAAGAGAGGTATGGAGCTTGACCTTCACAGGCTTCCCGAGATGCTGGGAGTACCTGTCATACCTGTATCCGCGAGAAAGCGCAGAGGTCTCGAGGTGCTTATACATGCCGCTGTTCATCATAATGAGCAGAAGCATCCCGACCCTCTTATACATGAACACAAAGCAAAGACCGGCAGCAAGCATATCCACGATCACCACTCGGAGTTTGCCATGGTCTACTCCGATGAGATCGAGGACAAAATAGACCTTATAAAGGAAAGGCTAAAGGAAAAATATCCGGACCTGCAAAACCACAGATGGGCGTCTATCAAGTACCTCGAGGGGGACACAGATATAGCAAAAAAATATCCTGTCGATGTCTCGGATATTATAAGCTCAAGCCTTGAGGACAGGATAATAAACGAAAAATTTGACTTTATTGAAGAGATAGTTGACGAATGTCTTGTAGGAAAGGATGAGAAGGCCGCAGTCACAGATAAGGTCGACAGATACCTCACAGACAAATATCTGGGGATACCGATTTTTTTGGCCATAATGGCCGTGGTATTCTTCCTGACCTTCACTGTAGGTGATTTTCTGAGCGGATATGTGGAGGTATTTATAGGCTTCCTTAATGATGAGCTTTCTACTGCCCTTACATCCTTCGGAGCGGGCCCCGCAGTCATATCCCTTGTGTGTGATGGTATAATTTCCGGAGTAGGCGGAATAATTACCTTCCTTCCCAATATATTTATGCTGTTTCTCGCACTTGCCCTCCTTGAGGACAGCGGCTACATGTCAAGAGTCGCCTATGTAATGGACGGGATAATGGGAAAGCTCGGTCTCTCGGGAAGAGCCTTCATCCCCATGCTTTTAGGATTCGGATGTACAGTTCCCGCCCTTATGGCCTCGAGAGCCCTTGAGGACAAGAGAGACAGGCTCAGGATAATGCTTGTTACTCCCTTTATGTCATGCAGCGCAAGGCTTACCATTTACATACTTTTCTCGGAGCTTTTCTTCGGAGATTATGCAATGATAGCGGCCTACAGCATGTATGTCATAGGCATAGCCGTGGCAATAGGCACAGCATGGCTCATACATGTATTCTCAAAATCAAAGGCTGAAAACGCTCTCCTAATAGAGCTTCCCGAGTACAAGATGCCTGGAGCAAGGACTGTGTTTATCTATGTTTGGGAAAAGGTGAAGGACTTTCTTCAGAAGGCCGGCACCACCATATTTGTGGCTTCCGTAATAATGTGGTTCATCCTAAACTTCGGTCCCTCGGGCTACAGTCCTGATATGGGACAGAGCTTCGGAGCCGCCATAGGAAAATATATCGTTCCGATATTCGTTCCCATAGGACTTGGCTTCTGGCAGATAATAGTCGCCCTCATAGCGGGAATATCCGCAAAGGAGGTAGTTGTATCAAGCTGTGCCGTGCTTTTCGGTGTGGCAAACATAAGCTCTCCCGAGGGCATGAGCTCAATGCTCACTCAGCTTCAGGCTATGGGCTTCGGTCCCTTAAACGCCTTCTGCCTCATGGTATTCAGCCTCCTTTATGTGCCCTGTGCAGCCACAATCATTACTATAAAGAAGGAATCCGAAAGCACCGCCCACACTGTAAAATGCGTGCTGTTCCAGCTTGCTGTGGCATGGGGAATGACATTCCTGATTTATAATATCGGAAGGATATTATTCTAAAATCATACATGTGACTTGTTGTCATCAGATTTAAAAATGTGTATTTTAAAAGGCGGCTTCGGCCGCCTTTCAAATTTTAATTTCCGCACTCTATGGATATCTCATTGAACTTAAGCAGTATATCCTCAACATTCAGATTCTTCTTTTCATCTCCTGAAAGGTCAAGCACGTTCTTTCCCTCATGCATCATTATAAGCCTTGTGCCATATTCCACCGCATATCTCAGATTGTGAGTTACCATAAGTGCGGTGATATTCTTTTCGCGGATGATCTTATCCGTAAGCTGCATTATAGTGTCTGCGGTCTTAGGGTCAAGGGCCGCCGTATGCTCGTCAAGGATCAGGAAATCTATGGGCGTCATTGTTGACATCAAAAGCGCCATGGCCTGTCTCTGGCCTCCTGAAAGCGCCCCGACCTTTACCTCAAGCTTATTCTCAAGTCCCAGTCCCAATCCCAAAAGCAGCTCCTTATAATAATCTGTCCTTCGCTTGTCGGTGCCTCTCCTCAGATTAAATGGTTTACCCTTTGTATCCGCAATGGCCATATTTTCAAGTATGGTCATATCGGGGCATGTGCCGAGGGCGGGATTCTGGAAAACTCGTCCTATATACTCGGCCCTCTTATACTCGGGGGTCTTTGTTATATCTTTATCTTCTATATATATTTTTCCGTCGTCCAAAGGAATGCTTCCGCATATGATGTTAAGCATACTGGTCTTTCCTGAGCCGTTTGAACCGACTATTGAGACAAATTCTCCCTTTTCAACAGACAGATTGTAATTATCAAAGAGACACATCTCGTTTACAGTGCCCGGATTATAATATTTGCTGATATTTTCAAGCTTGAGCATTCTTCTTATGCCTCTCTTTCTTCATATTGCTTACCACAAGTATAGCAAGGAACAATACTGCTGTTATGAGCTTAAGATCTCCCGGATTTAATCCGCAGTTTATGGCTATTGCCACGCAGGCCTTATATATAATGGAGCCGATAATAACTGCGGTCGTAGCCTTGATAAAGCTTACATTTCTGAAGATCCTCGTTCCTATGATAACGTTTGCAAGTCCGATAACCACTGTTCCTGTTCCCATGCTGACCTCAAAGAAGCCCTGCTTCTGGCACATTATTCCTCCTGCAAGAGCCACAAAGCCATTGGCAAGAGCCAGTCCCAATATCTTTACAGTGCCCTTGTCCTTTGCCAGAGAGGTCACAAGCCTGTCATTGCTTCCGGCGGCCCTCAAAAGATACCCGGATCTGGTATTAAGGTAAAGATCAAGAAGTATCTTGCATATTATTACTATTATGAAGAGGATTATCACTGTGGCAAAGCTCCTCATTCCCTCGGGAAAAAGGCTGCTTACAAGGGAGTTGCTGAAAATGGACTCCTTTGAGAATATAGACACGTTGGCTGCTCCCGCTATCCTCAGATTCAAAGAATATAAGCCAAGGCTTACGATAATTCCCGAGAGCAGGTCTCTTACCTTAAGCTTTACATGTATCACTCCCGTAACCATTCCTGCTATGACTCCGACTATGAAGGCAACAGGAAAGGCAAACAGAGGGTTGGCTCCCCCCGCAATGAGAGCGGCTGTCACAGCCGCCCCCAGTGGGTATGTTCCGTCTACCGAGAGATCCGGAAAGTCCAGGATCGTGTAAGTTATATATACTCCGAGGGACATTATGGCATATATAAGCCCCTCCTCAAATATTCCCAAAATGATAGTATCCATTTTTTACCTCTGAATTTTACCTGATATATATTTACCGAATATATGTTTTTCGATTTTACTCTTCTATTGTATCGAACATCTCCGCCGCACTGTCTGTAAGCGTAGAAGGAAGCTCGATTCCAAGGTTCTCGGCAACCTTTATATTTCCGTAGAAGGAAGCTCCCTCTATAAGCTCGAAGTTCATATCTGATGCCTCAGCTTCACCCTTGAGGACCTTTGCAGCCATAGCTCCTGTCTGCTTTCCGAGAGATACATAGTCAAGTCCCATTGCCGCAAGGCAGCCCTTTTTGACCTGCTCTATCTCAGAGCCGAACACAGGAATGTTCTTTGCCGAAGCCTTTGAAAGGATTATGGGAAGAGAAGCAACTACAGTATTATCTGTTATCATTGTTACACAGTCCGCTTCATTTAAGAGAGTGTCAGCTGCAAGAGGGATATCAGCTGAAGTAGAGATTCCGCTCTCAACTATCTCAAAGCCATACTCTTCAGCAAGGCTCTTGTACTCCTCTACAGATGACTCCGAGTTTACCTCTGAGGTTGTATACATTATTCCAAGCTTCTTCGCATCGGGAAGTATCTCTCTTATCATCTTAAGCTGGTCTTCTACAGGAAGCTTGTCCGATGTACCTGTGATATTTCCTACAGGAACTCCGTCAGCCCCTGCAAGCTCCGCCGCAACAGGATCTGTGACTGCTGTGTATATTACAGGGATGTCTGTGTTCTTTGTAGCCGCATATGCCGACTGAGCCATGGGAGTTGCTATTGCACAGATAAGGTCAACTCCGCTTCCAACATAGCTCTGATTGATCTGTGATGCTATGGAACCGTCAGCATTTGCATTGTTGTATGTTACTTCAAGATTTTCGCCCTCTACTATTCCCGCCTCGGCAAGCCCAAGGAGAAATCCCTCGCGGCAGTTATCAAGAGATCCATGCTCCGCAAACTGGCCTATACCTATGCTGAACTCTCCGTCATAAAGCTCTGCAGTACTTCCTGCCGCATCCGCTGTATTTGTTGTCTCAGCAGCCTCTACCGTCTGCGTATCAGCAGCTGCTGTAGTCTCCTCGCCTGATGAACCGCAGGCCGTAAGTCCCATTGCAAGAGCTGTCATAGCTGTAAATAACGCCGCCTTCTTGATAAGTTCCATTTTCTTCATTTGTCATTCCTCCATATGTGTTTTTTCAATCGGCATGACAAACATTTTTGTGAATACCTGCATCCTGTAAGGGATAGCCCGAATTCAAATAAAAAACCCGGACAGTCTTAATAACTGTCCGGGACGAATATCTTAAATAAAATATCCGCGGTACCACCCGCCATTGGCATCTCTGCCCTCTTGTCCATATACCATCATATATGCCGCCCTTTAACGATTGCGGATTTCGTCGCTCCATACTATTTTATTCCGGAGCGCCCTCTAAAGCCCATTCAACTATACCCTCCGTACCGCCATCACACCATCGGCGACTCTCTCTGACTTCAAAATATAGCCTACTTACTCTTTATCAACGGTTTGTCATGTTTGATTGTTGGTATAAAAATATCACCTGCAAGAGCTGTTGTCAAGAGATTTTTAGTTATATCTGCCATTCCAAGCCCCTGTATCATCAACATAGTAATTATCCGGCGTCCTGTCATTTATGTATAAGGAGCCATAGGGCTTGATATTCCCTCTTACCTTATAAACCCAAGCGCCGGTATTCGGATCATAAAACCATGACTGTATAGGTGCTGTTTCATTAAAATAATACCAATTTCCGTTTATCTCCTTCCAGCCAAGCACCATTCTGCCATCTGCAGGCTCGAGATAATATGTGAAGCTGTCATAGGGATCCTTATACCAGCCTGTCACCATTCCTGTTTCTGTAGAAATATTATACCAGCCTGCAAGTTTATAATCATAAACCCATCCTGATTTCAAATATCCGTTTTGTCCGAAAGCATACCACGATCCATTTACCTTTTCCCATGCGATCTGTTCTGCACTCTCTCCGTTTTCCTGCGAAAAGATATAACCTGCCGCTGTGCTTCCGTCAGCATAAATAAGCTTCCATCCTGTTTCATCCTGCTGCCAGTGAGAATAGCCTGATCCCTCCCCTGTAACAACACCTAAAACATCATCAATTCTTCCTTTTTTGGGGTCATTTACAGTCGATACCGTTGAGGTCGTCTCGCTTCCTCCACTGCTGCTTGTGCCTCCGCTTCTGCCTGTAACTCTGTAGTTTTGAGCTGCTTTCTTGAGTGTATTGTCCTCCCTCGTACGGAACTCAACTCCAAGTGTATGCGTTCCTGTTTGGTTTGAAGCCTTAAGGGTCTGGCTACGGATAGTTATCCTGGTGCTTCCTGATTCAGAGTCGTAATCGACGCCCTCTGTAAGCTTTCTACCATCAAGGAATATGTCAGTAAACTCATCATAAACGCCTTCTGAAACAAATGTATGGTCCTCTGTTGAGCTTAATCTTATATCAGGTATCCTCTGAGTTACCTCGTAGCCTGCATCTGTTGAATTATCAACATTATAATCAGTATTATCCATTACATTGAGAGTATATGTCCTTGACATATCAGGGAATTCATCAATGCTGTTCATCATTCGTACAGTAAAGCGGAATTCTCCTGTCTCTGTAGGCACTCCATAAATTTCTCCGTTAGGCTTTACCTCCATTCCGTCCGGAAGGCTTCCGCCTGTAAGACGATAGCTTATCTTATTGCTGCTGTATTTATTGCTGTTCTGTATCATTGTTCCATAGGGGACATACTGAACCGCATCAGGAATATCCTCTGTAATTATCATAGGGTCACCTACAGCTCCTGTTAAGGTAAGTACCGCAAGAACATCAGCTCCTGATTTTATAATCAAAGTTCCCTCCGCATCCATACCTTCTGCTCCGTCTTTGGCCTTAAGACGTATTTTTGCGACATTCCATAGTTCATCCCCAAGGTTTCCTCCTGCAGTTCCATCAGGTACAAAGCCTTGTAATGTATCCGAAGCTCCCCCCTTGAGATTCCAGTATTCATCAAGCTCCAAAGCCTCAGAATCCAATTCTACAGACAGATTTGAAATATCCTCTGTTCCTCTGTTTATAATAACGATATCATGCAAATTATCATGAGGGCTATCTATAAATACCTCCCTGACAGAGGTTATTGTTCCATCTTCATCTTTCACGGTTTCTGCATCCTCATCAGCAAAGCTGTTGATATAAATACCGCTATCTCCCGCCTCAGGATTTATGATCTGTACCCAATAGTTCTTTGCGTCCTCCTTATTCTCGGCCGATGCGGAATACTGTACAGGTCCGTCTGAAAAGTCATGGGTATTCACTCCGCTTTCCTCAGGGCTGTCGCTGCCCTCAGTATAAAGGTTTATACCAGCTTGTGTGGAAAACTCTAAAGCAAGATCAGAAAGGTCCTCTTCGTCAGTCAATATCGTAATATAATTATATTCAGCATAAGAATCCTCATGTGAATCTATCACATAGCTTCTGCTGTCTTTAATACCTGTAAAGCTTACCAGAGTATCAGAGCTGAGAGCAACCTCATAGGCCTTTGTCTTAATAAGCGACTTATATATCTCCTGATCAGGATCACTGTCTTCACCTACAAATACTGTAAAATATACTCCATTGCTGTAATTTGCGTTATATCCTCCTCCGCTTGCTGACCCGGCAAAAAGGCTTTCCATTATATCCTCAGCCCCCTTGGATTCGGCGTCTGCTATGCTGTCAAATTGTCCGACATAAGCTGCTGTTACCTGATTATTTGCTTCTGAACCTTCTCTGTAGTATCTGAATATAAGATTATAGCTGTCATCGGAAGGATACCCGGCTTTCAGCTCTATTGTACTTTCCGTAAATCCGTTTGACGTAAAGCTGTATGAGCTACTTATCACAGAAGTATTTTCTGAATAAAGGCCTGTGCTCAGGTAATTGCTGTCTGAGGTCACATATATATCTAAGGTAAACGGAAGGCAGCCTGTAGGTATTTCTCCCTTATATGATGTGATCGTAAATTCCTTTGATCCTCTTAAATCAAACCTGTATCCGCCGTCAGTCTCCTCCATCTTCTGAGAATCCGCAAAGAACTGTTCTACAATATCATTATTTTCTTCAGCTTCTTCTACTGTATCGTACTTTCCTTCAAAAGCCCTGTATCCTTCTCCATTGTTCAAAGGATATATCTTATTGTTCGGTGAAAAAGCCACAAACACCTCATCTGCGTTATTGAGTTCTTCCTCTTCGAGTTCAATACTTATATGCCTCTCGTCCCTCTCACTGTCATAGTATTCATAAGATGCAACCGTAAGCTTTGTTCTGCTGCCGTCCTCTCCTTGCATATAGACCTCAGGGACCAACCAATTTCTCGATTCTGTTATCTGTATAGGTACGATATATCTTATGTTGTCTTCACCAAGTTGGCTCTCGTCTCCGACTATCATTTCCCATTCGACATCTTCGCGCCATGCTGTATCTAAGCTGAGATCCAAATAATCTCCCGGATGGCTTATCTTATAGTCATCTTCATCTTTGATAGTCCACATTATACTGTCATCATCAGTAAGCTCATAGCTACCTGTAAAGATACTGTCCACACTTACCATAGTAAGCTCGACGGGAGTATAATCCGTCAGATCTATTTCAGCAAGCCTTACCTCCTCAAGGGGAAGAAGCGACATAGTACTTATCCCTCCTCCGCCATTGGTAAAGTGTTTTTTCTCAGGATATACGACTATTTTCTCACCTGCTACATTAAGAGTTATTCCTGTTACTGCATTATCATCAAAATAAGCTGAAACATAAAATTCATGTCCGCCTATTTCCACACTGTCATCAGGAGTCATAAACCATTCTCTTGTGGTCTTTCCGTCATGGATAAACTCAACCTCATAGGGGAAAAAGGGATTTTCCTCAGGAATGTTTATAGTATAGCTTCCGTCCTCTTCAAAGCATGCATCTCCCTCTTCACCCTCATAGAAGGTCTCGCTGTCTACTACAGTGACATCCATATTTCCTGTATTGAAGATGATTTCGTCTGCAGATTTTGAAAAGATCTCGTCTTCAATTTTATTTTCTTCCTCAGAAAGTGCCTCTTTTTCGGCTTCATCTGTATTTGATCCTTTTTCAATCACGCCGGCTTCGGGCTTATTTTCAGAATCATTTTCAGCCTGTCCATCTGATTCGGATTCTTCCTCCTCTTTCATATCAGAATCCTTATTTTCCTCATTGTCCGACAGATTCTCATCCTCTGATTCTGAATTATACGGCTCATCTCCGCTCTCTTTTTCGTCATCAAATTCATCTTCTGTCTTTACATTGTCATCACTTTCTGATGACTTATCATCTTCGGATTCATCCTTCATGTCGTTTTCAGAATCAAAAGAATTATCAGATTCCTCCTCGTCTTCTTTTTCTTCCGCCTCTTTAAGGATATCCTTCTCCTGTTGCATTTGAAGGCTTGTCTCAGTCGGTTGCAATGCAAATATCGGCTGAGTCGGTATCATCAACAATGCAGCCAGAATTACCGCAAGCCCCCTCTTGATGCTTTTCATTTCTCACTCCTCCTTTGTAAAATATGTCTCTCCCAAAGCTATAAGCTCCGGGAGTGAATATAAGCGGCATTGCCGCAAATTTCCGTTCTTATAGTCAAAATAGGCTACATCATCCTTTATGTCGCAAAGACAAGGCAAATAGGCTACGACCTCAAATTTTTCATTTAAAAGAAGCCCGTATCTTTCTCCTTCTGCTGTAACGTATTCCGTCATGATTCCCTCATCAGTCTCTGTAACATAGGTAAGATAATCATTTTCCGAAAGAGTAGCTACAAGCTTTCCTGTATCTGATTCATATACCTGCGCCGGCTCATGAAGATAAGAAGCTATCCGATATTTTTCAGTATAAAATTCCTCATACAGGCTCTTATCAGGCGGTGCCTTTTTCTCTTCTGACCTTAGCTCTCCTGTTCCTGCATCATAGCGCCTTACAGTTCCGTCATACCAGATCACCTCAAGCATTGAGGAGCTCTCCTCTCTTATAAACTGCTGGTCATAAATATTTTCAGCATCGGGAAGCCTTTCCTCCGTTAGAAGCTTTCCTCCCATATCGTATATTCTGAAGCCCTGATAATCAAACAGCATCACTGTTTTTCCATCAGCGCTTATACGGGCCTCGTCATGGATATACCTCCCGTCATAGCTCAAAAGCTGTGTATCCTCATGCTGTTCAAGCCTCATAAGCCTTATTTCAGGATCACTGCGATTTGCTGTAATCGCGGCATTTTCAAGAAGATATACAAAGTCGTAATTCTTTTCGCCTGTCTCATAGGATACTCTCTGAGCTCTGCTGTCATAAAATGAGAATGCATTATCATCTGTAGCTGTAAGCACATATCCATTGTCTGCAGAAAAGCCTGTAATGTTGGCTTCCGGAGAATATGCAAGCTCTTTTTCCTCAAGTGTATCTTTATCAAACCGAACCAAAAGGCCTCCGTTGGCCAAGAAAATTCCTTCCTCATTTACACATATGTGATAATTGCTTCGGGATTCCTGACCTCCCAAATAAAAGGCGTCTGTTGTGTCGATTAAGCCAAATATCGATTGATCGCTTTTATTTGCGCAAAATGCAAAATAATTTCCGCAAAAGCCTCCTCCGAAGCTGCCATACTCCGAGGTGTCATATATGATCATATCCCCATCGGAATCATTTAAGTCATATATACGCAGGCCCCCGTCTGAAAAGCTTACAGCAAGCATACTGCCATCATGATTCAGTGAAAAAATATTGTTATTCGGATTTGCAAAAATATCATTTGCTGCAACCGCCATGTGCTTCCCATCAAAGGATTTTTCCATGATTATTTTTCCATTATCCGCGTTGTATATTATTGCCTTTGATTCATCTCTGTTTACAGCCGCAATTGTTCCTTTGTCTCCTGACAGGGAGATGGCAGTCGCCTCTTCTCCGGACCAAAGGATTCTTTTTTCGGAAATGCTGTACTCTGCTATTCCGTCCTTTCCTGAAAATATAACTCTGTCTTCATCAGAGAATACGCACTCACAGAGAGCAGAGTCTGATGTGGCAAGCTCAGCCAAAAGTTCCCCCTCTTCTGTGTCAAATACAAGTATTTCCCCTGAACAGACAACGGCAAACATCCTTCCCATAGGAGATTTCGCTATATAAAACGGAGCCGAAGGGAGATCTATTATGCCGTCTGATTTATATCCGTCTGAAAGGTCATATACGCCTAACGCATCTGTCAAAGCCTTTTGAGCTTGCGCTGTAACAGGGGCATAAAAAATACTCTCCCCCTCAGGTATTGCTTTCAATGCAAGCCTTACAGCTTCAGCTCTATTTCCCTCTTCAAGACTGTTCTTTGAATACTCTGAAAGAGTAAAAGCCTCCTGTCTGCTTTCCATCTGCTTAAGGCCTGTAAATGTTGCCGCCCCTCCCGCTGAAAGCATTACAATCGATAGTAAAGCTGCCGATGCCATTCTTCTCCTGTGCCTTACCACTCTTCTGTCATTTCTGTACAGCATGCGAAAAGCATCATACATTTCATCGGCAGTCTGAAACCGCATGTTCGGATCCGGCGACATGGCTTTTTCTATTATTGCCGCAATGGCCGGACTGCATACATCTTTCGTAAGGGGAACAACCTTTAAAGCATCCTGCTGCGGCTTTACTCCTGATAAAAGATGATAAAGTGTGGCCCCCAGACTGTATATATCCGAGCGGACATCAAGCTTTACAGCGCGCCGGGAGCTTCCGGAATATGACATTTCTTCAAAAGAAAGGCTTTTCATTGTGAGAGTATCAGCCTCCTCAGGATCACATTCCGGCATGCCTACAAGCCTGTCTTGATCTGTTTCTTGCGATATATAACAGCTTCCGTAATGCTCAGGAGAAGCATATCCTCTGCTTCCTCCTACTTTAACAGCGCCGTCTTCGCCAAGAGCCAGGGCAATATTATAATCAATGAGACAAATATCTCCGTTTGGTCTAAGCATTATATTTGCGGGCTTTATATCTCCATGAAGTATTCCATGAGGCGGTCTGCTGTGTAAATAGCTTAAAGCCTCCAGAAGCTGAGCCGCCCAGGCTATTACCTTTGGTTGCGATGGTATCTCCCCTCTCTTTAACAGTTTGTCAAGGCTCTCACCCTCAATATAATCCATTACGGTATACACAATCCCATCCTGCTCCACAAAGTCGTATACCTGTGGTATATAACGATGGCTCAACCCCTTCAGCATGTCTACTTCTCTTCGGAGCACCTCCTGTTTTGCGGCAAGAGACCTTTTATCAGCCTTTAATACTATCTCCTTATCCAGTCTGAGATGTCTTCCCAGATAAACTATTCCACCTCCGCCTGAACCGATTTTTCCAAGAATCTCATATGTGCCCGCAATTATTTGAGACATTTTCCGTACTCCTCATAAAGCTTTCTTTTTATTCTTCGTCCTGTAATGGTAAATATGGCAATAAAAATACAGGCAAGAAGTACCGCAAGCGCCATAAGCAGTATTCCTCCATAAAATAAAATCTCACTCTCCGTAAAAATGTCTGTAAATTCCTTAATCATTAACATCCCCCATACTACATAAGAATTCCTATAAGTGAAGCCAAGGCTATCGTCCATCCGAAGCTGAAACAGGAGTATTTGCCTTCTTGAGCAGATCCGAGTTCCCTTGAGACAAAAATCCCTGTAATATACCCACTGAGATCTTTTAAAGCATTCCTCCATTTATGCTTTCTTGTAATAATGAGCATAGCTGCGACACCCCCTATGATAAATGAGATGATTTCCACAAAGATAATAAACTTAAGGCCCGCAATCGCACCCACAGCCATATAAAGCTTTGAGTCCCCTGCCATTATGCCTCCTAACATCCATATAATGACAGTAAGTCCCCCTGCAAAGAGTCCTGCCAGCCCATCCGCAAAAAAGCCCGGTCCTCCTGCAAAAAGTCTTAACAGTATTCCTCCGATGATCCCAGTAAATGTCAGTTGATTTGGAATCTTTCCTGTTTTGAGATCTGTCACCGCGCCTAACGAAGCTATAATAAAAGCCCCGATTTGAAAAATATTTTCTATATCCAATTTGCTCTCTTACTCTCCCGAATTTTTTATCCTTGGGCTGCTTCAACCACTATTATTGAGACATTATCCTTTCCCTCGCCAATCGGAATCATTCTTCGTAACAGATTAACCTTTTCTTCAGGAGATAGATCATTTCTCTCAAGTACCCGGCTTATTTCTTTATCCTCCAGTGCATTGTACAGGCCGTCGCTGCAAAGCATAAAGGTTTCAGTCGTTCCCAGCTCTCCTATAGTGAAATAACTCTCCGGAACTTCAAACATACCCATGCACATAGTAAGGACATTTTTCTTTTTAAAGCTTTTAAGTTCTTCTTCTGAAATCCTGCCTTCTCTTAAAAGCTGTGCTCTCAAAGTCTGATCTACAGTAAGCCTGCAAAGACCTTCCGAAGACAGCCTGTAAACTCTGCTGTCTCCCATATTCTCAATGTAAAAGCTGTCCTCGTAAATCAGCAGTAATGATAAGGTAGAACCGCATCTTGTATTATTTACTCTTTTAAACTCTAAAATACGATTATTAATATCCCATATCTCCTGTTCCAGAAGCTCGCGGATGTCCTCCCTGTCGGTTCTTCCTGCCCGCATCATCTCAGGCAGGTCCTCATTCCACCACTCCTCAAACATGTCGGTTATAAATGAGCTTACCATTGCACCATAGGAAAGGCCCCCCATGCCGTCAGCCACAACAAAAAGCGCCGCATTTTTGTCTTCCGGATTTCCCTGAAGGCATAATATACTGTCTTGATTTTCGGCCCTCAGATCTCCTCTGTCGGTAAGTGATCCGTATATCAAGGTGAGCATGATCAGCTCCTGTCCGCTGCGCAGCGCAGTGTGAATTCACTGTCTGCAAGGCTTATCCTGTCATTATCCTTAAGGGGATACGGAACATTGCTGTTTATTCTCTGTCCGTTTCTGTTTATATATGTTCCGTTTTTGGAATTTAGATCCTTAACATATATGTTTCCGTTCATATTTATGAATTCCGCATGTATTTTCCCCACATTGGGATTGGCTACAGCAAAATCCACCTGTCTCGAAAGCCTTCCTATCAAAACGCTTTGTTTATCAAGGGGCACTCTCGTCATAACTCCGTTCACATAGTATTCAAGATAAGCCTCACCCTCTGTGCTGTAGTCCCAAAGCTCAGTCTCACCGTTTTCATCATCGTCATGCTGTGACTGTAGCTGTGGGTTCAGCTGAGGCTGTATACTCGGCTGCGGGTTTATTTGCTGCTGCGACTGTATATTAAGCTCTCCGCTAATTTCTTCTCTGATCCTGTTTTCTGTATTAACACTTTCGTGTATCTCAGGCATCTTCATATTCTCCGGTGTTCCCGGGCCTTCAAAATCGTTAAAGCTCTCAGAGCTCTTAAATCTTTCAGGTACTTTTACACTTTTGAAGCCTGCAGGCTTCGGCCTTTTATTATCTGCTTTAGCATCCTTCTTTTCCGCCTTCCCTTTTTCTTCGTTTTTTCTCTTTGACTTATTCACTCCGCTGTTTACATAGGCTTCCCTGTAAATTATTATTTCAGCCACTGCCAATACCAAAATAACGCCTAAAATATTTTTAATCGCCAATCCGCCCTCCGGAGTCTTGAACGCCCCAAACGAAAGCATTGCAGCAAGAAAAACCATGATCACCGCCTGAGGAATAAGAAATTTCTTTTTTGCCTTTTCCCTTTCAGGGCTGCTGTTCTCGCAGCGTCGCGTAATATTCTCTTTTTCTTCCCTTTTTTGCTTCTTTTCTTTCTTTTTCAGTTTTATTTGTTCTCTTTTTGAAATACCTTTATCTGTTTTTTCTTCCATACTCTGGCTACGTATATATTCCGACTGTCCGATATCTACAGTCTGTTTCCGAGCTTGCGGAAGTCTTTCCGGAAATGGCATCTCCTGTAAAATGTTTTTCTGCTGTAAGTTCTCCTGCCAAGGGATTTCCTGTTTCGGTCCCTGTGGTAATGGGCTTTTACGTAAGAGTCCGTCCGCCGGCAAAGTCGTAAACACAGGAGTACTGTACCTGTTTATAACCTCTTCAATCTTCTCCAAAGAGAATGGCTCTGTATTAAGGGCTTCCAAAAGCACCTGAATGAAATTATCATTTGTTATCTCGATCTTTCCCCTGACTATAAGAGAAGTCAAAAGCTCCCTAACCTCTGCGGACTTTGAGTTTTTCATCGGAAGGTACATGAAATAAGGGCTGTATGTATCACCACATATATATAATCAGGCTCCATGACATATCCCGACTCGGAAAGCTGATACTCACGTCCGTCTTGAACAGCCTCAGCTATGCCTTTTATTAATGCTATAAGCTCGCCTCTTTTAAGCTTGTTTCTTGTAAGAAGCATACTTAAAGGAGTTTTTGATGAGATATTGTAATATACTACTGTTTCTCCGTTTACCATCCTTTTCGACGCAGGAAGCGTATGCTTGATCTCATTTGCGGAGATCATTTCCAGCTGATAGCCTATTATTTCCTCATCCTTTGGGAAAGTAACGGCTATATAGCCGGATGAACCGATATTCTCATAAGAAATCCTTAATTTTTCATTCATAACGAAGTACCTCCACCATACCTCAGCTTATTAAAATAATGAAATGTATAAGCATCCCTGCCGTAAGGTACGGCACAAAGGGAATCTCTGTTTTAAGACTGAATCTCCGAAAAACAATAAACCAAACCGCTCCGATAAAAGACAATCCCATTGCCAGGAAGATGAGCCAAAGTGTATAAAACCATCCTGCTGTCATTGCCGTGACCGCCAAAAGCTTTACATCTCCCATACCAAGTCTGCCTCTTAACAGAAAGCCTGCACCTGAAAGGAACAGAGAAAATACTATTCCGTCAATTAAGAAGCCTTTCAATTCATCAGGTCCCATTCCTGTAAAAGCCAAAAGCAATTGAGATATAAAAAAAACAAGCAATATATTGTCAGGCACTACCCTCTTTTTTATGTCTGTACAAGTAAGTAGCAGATATGTAAGGAGCATATCCGCAAATCTTGCAGATAAAAGATTACCGTTTTTCGGAAGGACTCCATAAAATTCTCCTCCAAGATAAGCAGAGAGATACCAGTTTCCCGCACATGCAATAAGCCATATCCCTGACGAAATAAAAAATGCTTTGCCTTGAAGAATATCTCGGAAAGTCGGCTTTGCATCTTTTATTACATCTTTTACATATACTGTCCTTATCCCGCCAAGTAATGCCGCAGCTATAACAGACAAGGCCTCTGCCTCACTACTCATTTATATTTTCTCCTCTCATACCTCTTACACAGGCCCTATTCATCAAATTTATTTCAGGCATGATATCTATAGGAAAGAGGGGATCAATGGTATAGCAAACTACTATATCCACAGTGGAACCGTCCTCAAAAAAATGAGAGGATGAAAAATCAAGCCCTGCCGTACCGCCGATAACTCTTAATGCCAAAAGCCTTTCATTGGCTGAGTTGCCGTTTGCATCAGCGCCTATATATCCCTCGACCATAGGCCTTACCACAAGCTCAAAAAGCCCGTCGTTTACTTCCTGACTTCCCTTGCTTATAAGTACGCTTCCTATATTTTTAAGGATATCCACAGGATCCGTCGTACCTGTATAGCTGCCTGAATAATCACCACTGCTGAAGGCCTCATAAAGGTCCACCACATTTTCCACATCAGCATTGAATTGATCCACTCTCCCTGAGGCAGAGCTTTGCACGCCTGAGTTCAGATCACTTAACCCCGACACCTGACAGATATAGCTGTACATGGATATTTCCTTTGCAGTCTGTGATACAGCGTGCTGTATGAGTCCGTAGGTATAAACTATCCTTATAATATAAAGGAAGGTAACTATTACCATCAAAAAAAACGGATATGCTATACTTGCCTCAAGAGTCAGCGCTCCTTTACAGTCGCGCTTTTTTCTCTGAGCTTTCGAATCTTCTTTTTTGTATTTTCTTTTTAAGCCCCTTAATATTCCCATAGCTCCAAGTACTATTTATCTTTTATCCTTATCAATATCCCAAATATATCTCATTTTCAAAATATAGCCTGCCGGTCAGACCTCCCGCCTCATAGTTTTTCTTAAAAGGCATCACACTGCCGAAAAGCATCCGAGTGGACAGACCTGTTTTTGCATTTAGATATGTATAAGCATTTGACATTCTGAAATCTCCCTGCTCATTTCTCATATTCATCTCTACAAGATCTGCCGTTCTCATTATCCGCTTTTCTCTGCCTTCTATAAGGCACATAATGAGAAGATAATCCTCGTAGCTCACGAAGACTCCCTTCTGTCCGTAGTTTTCTATAAGTGGCTGCCCATCAGGAAAATCATTTAGTACAATATTGTTCTTTGTTTTTACAAGCGGTATCCTGTACCCTCCGTCTATAAGGAAGCTCATATCAACATAAGTCTCTGCTGTTGCCCATGCCGTAATAAATATCCAATAAAATACTGTTTCAGGGACAACAAAGCCTGTGAGTGCGCTGGCTGCCGCAGCAGCCGCATGGCATGACGGACTGACTACAGTCTTCTCGGAATTCATAGCAACAATGTTATTTGCCAGGCGTTCGGCAAATATTATGCCGTAAATTGTATTTTCGTTTGCCGCATCGCTTCTGTTTCCGAAAATTATGTATTCTATCTCACCTCTGAGAACTGTCTCCCTGTCCTTTTTCGGTGAAAATCGCATGTCCGGTTCTCCCTCGTCATGAGCATACCGCCATTTCGGCATATAAAAGCTGTTCTTGTCAGACTCTGACATGCTGTTTCCTGAAAATTTTTCGACTCCTGTAAGCCTTGTTTTGAATGTGCCGAAAATATAGCTTAATCCAAGCACATCATCCCTTGCTGCCTCTGCTGCCTGTTGCACAAGACTCGGCTCCTTTGCTCCGCTTAATATATTCTTTGAGGTGCTCAGGTCTCCGTCCTCATTATAAAAGCCTGTGACTGAAGGGACACTGCTGCCGCTCTCAAAGGTTTTTGACGGTCTCTGTCCGTATATGTCCTCAGGAACCTCCTTGCGTTCCTCCTTAGAATCCTCCTTTACTTCATCGTTTCTTTCAGATTGCTTTTTTGCAATGTCACTGTTTATCTTCCGGCTTCCGTTTTCTTGAGCCTCCACTACTGTTTTTGTAGGGTTTATTTCCTCCCATTGCACACCTTGGAAAAAGGCTGTTATTATAGTAATCGAAGGCATGTAGCTTCTTCCTTCGGAGCCTTCAAAGGCTGACTCCAAGTCGTCTGTTTTTTCATCAATGTTAAGATAGTAAAAATAATAAATTTCTTCCTGCTCTTCCGCTGAATCGTCCTCGTCCCCTCCGGCTCCTTCTCCGTTGCTCTCATCTCTCATACTTTCAAGCTCAGCTTTGTATCTCGTAAAGGCCGTCTCAATTTCAGTTATCACCTTATCTGTTTCCGAGGACATATATTTTGAATCTTTTAATGCCTTCAGAATATCGTCATTTAATATCTCATTTATCTTTACAAGGTATACATTTTTGTAATCATTTATATTTTTGTCCGCATCACTTATAAGATCTGCCACATCGCTGTTGTCTGAGGCTTTAGCATTGTTTTCTGTCTTAAAATCCTCAAGGCGTTTTATACCCTCATTAACCTCTTTTTCAGCCCTTTCAGCAAGGTTCAGGACTCTCCCGGCTTTTTCCGGAAGCGCCTTCAGCCCATTTATCAGATTTGATTTGTTTTTTTCGTACAGATTTGCACTTGCCCGAGTATCCGCAGGAAGCTCCTCATCGCTTTCTACAGCTTCGGACCTTGTGACCTCCATCTTTGCACGGAGCGAATCACTATACATTATTGTCCAATTATCCACATTGGATACATAGGTATTCAGATCTCTTATAGCTTCTCGCAGCTCTGCAAGGGTCTTGTCCGCGGACATGTTTTTTTCGTCCACGTCCATCTTATCCTCCATGACCTCTGCTGTTTCCTGTATCTTATCCTGTTCTGATTTTGCGGTGTCAAGATTTTCAAGTATACTGAAACGGTCGAGCATAACATATATTCCTCTGAATTTTGCATACTCCATCATCTGATTCTCCAAAACCTGCCACTCAGCAAGACAGTATTCAGGGGTTACCTCACATCTTTCCACTTTAAAATCATAAAGATTAAGAAAACTCTTTCCCGAGTATGGGCTCCCTGCGCCTGCCGCATCCTTTAATATCTCCCAGAGCTTATCCGAATATGCCTCATCTCCAAGTCCTGATGCCAGAAGCGTCGCCTCAAGGCTTTCCTTATATATATCCCCAATCTTTGTCGGGTCATCTATCGCAAATAAACCATATTTATCCTTAAGAGCCGTATTATAATCCGCCAAAGCGCTTACAGCCGCCAGGTCCGCAGCCTCCTGAGTCATAGCTTTTGCCGAGACAAGTCTGCTCCCGTCAATAAGCACTGCCGAAAACAGTATAGTCGGCAGTGTTATTATCACAAGAAAGATAGAAATGGCTCCTTTTATTTTCTTGTTATTAAACAGCTTCATATCTCCCCCATGTCATAGATCAATATCAGGAGATTACTCTTTATTTGAGCAGATCTGTTATCCCCATTATTGCATCCTTTATGGCCTGATATCCCTTTTGTACACTTCCGAAAATCTTTGTCTGCTTCATCACATCTGCAGCAATATCCACATTTCTCACAAAATCCGCAGGATCCGTAACAGCTGAAACAGCCGTTGTATCAATTTCAAACGGTCCCTTCTTTCCGAACATCTCAGCAATAGAATCCACAGGCATCTTATAGCCGCTTTTTATATTGACCTTTACGCGCTTTGCAATGAGATAATCCTCAACCTCCACATAGTCGCCCTTATTTTCTGTTTCTCCCCTTATAATGTCTCTTCTCCCAAGATTTTCGTCTATATATTTGTTTATTATGGCCGAATACTCGGCCTTACCTCCACCATCCATGAAAGGAACATTCCTGTATGGATCTCTAATCAGGAAGTCATCCAAGGTCTTTACTCCCTTTGACATATCGCTTACTCTTGAGCTGTAAATAATCGAGCCTCTTTCTGAAGCCTGTATCGCAACACTCTGCACATTCACATTCTGATATAAAACCAGACCCATAAATAAAATAAAGATCAATGAAAAAAACAATACTGAAAAGACCATAGTCGCTTCTATGGTCAGGTAGCCTTGCTCTGCTTTCAGTTTTTTCTTTATTTCTTTTGATATTCTCTTAAACTTTTTCATGATATAGTTCCCGGATACACGAGCTTTTGTCAAAGGCGGACAAAAAAGCCCGCCGAACAAAAGCCTCAAAGAAAGCATTTTACACTTACTCAGGTATTGAGGGTGCTTCGATAACGCTCTCATCAAATACAATTTTCATTATATTTTCAGCAAATTTCGTTATCTGCTCTCTAAATAAAAGAGCGATAACCATAAGAGCGGCTATAATCATAACTATTTCCACTGTGCCCATTCCCTCTTCCTCTGCCAAAAATCTTTTCATCATACTCATACATGTTTCCTCCTTCCGCAATTTTATGTATATGATGCGGTTTTTACCTACATTCCCGATGTCATGCTCAGGACGGCAGGTGTCGCCACTATCAAAACTATTCCCAAAAACATTATCATAAGTGGTATAAGTATCTTTGTGCCGGCCTCTTCACCCAACTGCTTTGCTGCGTTTTTTCTCATTTCCCAGCACTCATTTCCCTGTTCTCTCAAAACAGGGACAACCTCGGCTCCGCCTCTCTTCAGATTCATAACTATGACCGATACAAATTTTGTGACTTCCTTGACACGGCATCTTCTTGCAAATTCCTCGTATGCCGCCGCCTCGGTTTTTCCGGCCTTGATTTCCATTAGCGCATATCTCATCTCGTCGTATAAAATATGATCCTTTTTGTTTTCATTTATGATCTTTTCCCAGGCCTTTGATATAGTCATTCCCGCATTGACAAGGAGCGTAAGTTTGCTGATAAATTCGGGAAACTCCATTTGTATAGAGAGCCTCCTCTTTTCTGTTTTTTCCTTGAGGCTGCTGTCCACCAAAAAAGGTACTGCAAAAAAGCCTATTACTGCCACTGCCGAAAGAAGTAATCCATTAAATATATCTCCCTGAGAGCTCATAATGATTCCTGCAGCGGAAGCTATAAATGACATCAAAAGTGCTGCGCAAAGTCTGTATCCGCTATGAATATACATGTAAAACTCTGCATCTTTGGGCCCATAAAGCTCAAGTATCTTCTGGTATACCTGATTTTTGTATCTTGCCAAAAAGGTCTTCAAATCCTTCGGAAGCAGTCTGTATAATGACATGTTGTCCGTCAAAAAAAGGCCTAATGGGATAAAGTCCTTAAGTCCGAACTCCTCCTTATCAACATATTGCAGATATTCATCGTATACCCCTTTAGACTTGAAATAGCTCAAAAGAAATAATCCGGCAAAAATTATTAAAACTATTGCTGATATAACTACAGCTATAAACGACTCCATATCGTTATCTCCAACTTAAATAAGTATTTATACTTTTTACCTTAAACATTTACCTTTCTTTAAATCTCGATCTTCATGATTTTAGAGCCTACCACATATGCCAAAACAAATATCGCTATCGCAACAGTCATTGCCATAATCCCGGGGATCTGTGTAAATACAGGTCTCATATAATCCCCTGATGTCAAGGCTAAAAACTCCACCAGGATCACAGGCATGATCATCATAAAATTGAATTCGTATTTTTTTCCTGAGATCATTGTATTTATTTCCTGCTTTATCTCAATCTTTTCACCTATTGTATTGGAGGTCGTCCTCATTACCTCTATCAAGTCCCCTCCTGTTCTTTTACAGGTAACAAATATGTCAACGAAATTGTCAATATCCTCAATATGAGCTCTCTCGGCAAACTGTCCGAACATCTCCTCGATGGTATTGTTCATGCCTATTCCTCTGAGGATATATTCCAATTCCTTGATAATATCCGTATCAGGATCAGGGTATATAACCCTAAGGTCGTTAAGCGAGTCCCTTATACCTGTCTCAACTGATTTTCCGACAGATAATGCCGAAGACAATGAATAAAGCATATCTTTAAATTGAAGAGTCAGCATGTTTTTTCTTTTTTCAATTATCTGCTTAGTCCTTATGGCCGGGAATTTGACACAAAACAGCATGAGTAAAGCTGATATAAACGGGTTCTGATAAAAAACATAACCTACAAAAAACAATACCGCTGCCGCAAAGGCCATATTTATTATTTTTTCTTTCTTTGACATGATGTATATGTCATAATCTGTGAGTCCGTCTTCCCTTTGCTGCGGTTTTTCTTTATTTTTATTCTTTCCAAACATCTCTGTCCTCCTAAACCCTGTCAGAAACGCCTGCCATATGAAATTTATATGTATTTATCATAGGGTTTTCTGTTCTCTCAAGTCCCCCTATTATCCTTCCGTCTTTTGTCTCCCCATGCTCCACAAATTTGTACAAAGCATTGAGCTTGATCTCTCCGTTTTCATACCCGACTACCTCAGTTATCTCAAGAGTCCTCCTTGACTTGTCACGAAGTCGTGAGAGCTGAATAATAATATCTAAAGCCGAAGCTATTTGCTGTCTTATGGCTTCTATAGGGATACTGTTTCCGGATATGACCATTGTCTCAAGCCTTGAGAGCATGTCCTTGGTAGAATTGGAATGACCTGTGGAAAGAGAGCCGTCATGTCCTGTATTCATTGCCTGAAGCATATCAAGAGCCTCCGCTCCTCTTACCTCTCCGACTATTATCCTCTCGGGTCTCATACGAAGTGATGATCTTATGAGATCTCTTATTGTCACCTCACCCTTTCCCTCCATGTTAGCGTTACGAGTCTCAAGTCTCACAAGGTTATCCACGCCCTTTATCTGCAGCTCCGCCGAGTCTTCTATGGTAATAACTCTCTCGTCCTTAGGTATCCAATTGGAAAGAGCATTCAGAAATGTAGTTTTTCCCGAGCCCGTACCGCCACTGATAAAGATGTTGTACTTTGCCCGCACCATCCGTTCCAGTACCTCTGCCACCTCTGGAGTCAAGGAGCCGTAGCCTATGAGCTTTTCCATAGTCATCGGATCCTCAGGGAATTTTCTGATAGTCACTGTGGGGCCGTCCAAGGCTATCGGAGGCAACACCACATTTACACGGGATCCGTCCAAAAGTCTGGCGTCTACTATGGGATTAGCCTCATTTACTGTACGGTTTACCTTAGAAACGATGTTTAAAATTACATTTTCAAGCTTTTCATCAGTTCCAAAGCTTACATCCTTTTTATATAAGCGCCCATCCTGCTCCACAAACACATTATGAGGGCCGTTTATCATGATCTCAGTAATGCTCGGATCGTCAACCAGTGGCTGCAGTACATCCAACCCGCGCATCGAATTAAATACACTTTCTGAAATATACTGTCTTTCAGTCAGCGGAATATACTTTTTCCCCGACTCCTCAGATACTATCTGAATAATCGTATCCCTTATCTCGTCATCACTAAGATTTCTGGTGAGATCCAGACGATCCGATACCATAGCTCTGATTTGCCTGACATATGCTTCCATATTTTCAGTCATATCCGGTCCCTCCAATCAGCTTCTACTTATTCTCATTTAACAATTCAATAAGAGGACGAAATACAGGAAAGAGCATATCTCCCGATTTAAGAATATCCGCTTTCCTTAAAAAAACAGACATTTCTCCAATGCAGGCAACCGTCGATGTCTTGCTCAAGGGACCATAAGTCTGTTGTAAACCGGAGCCAAGTCTCCCGGCTCCAAAGTTCATCCCACCTGCGTGCAATGAAGATGTTCTGTTTTGAACAATGCGCAGCTTTTCAAAAATCCTTGTATATGAATCGTGCAGCATCGCCTCATCCAAAAAACGCGAAAGCTTTGCCGTTGCAGACTCTGTCGGTATGACAGGTGTAAATATCACATTTGCTTCTGAAAGTATTTTTACAGTTTTTTCATTAAATGATGATGACAGGTCGATAATGAGCACATCGTATTCGGACTTTTCCTTTATAGTATTGATAAGGCTCGCCATCTCGGACGAGCTCGTCTCGCAATACTCCGATATGCTCTCCGGGCCGGCAATGTAAAAAAGGCCTGAATGAGGTTCTTTTGCTACAGCCTGTGCAAGCTTTATGCCCGCATTTATTCCCTTTGTTTTAACAGCCAAAAGCACATCAGACATAGATCCGTGCCCGTTTTCAAATAATCCCTTAACAGAATCTATGTCCTCAAGATTTAAATAAAAAGTATTGATACCTGCCCTTGCACAGCAAACCGCCATTCCCAATGAAAGCACGGTCTTTCCTGATCCTCCGGACGGGCTGTAAAACACTGCCGTTTTTGTACAGCTGTTTCCGCAAACGACCTCATTTGAACCTGTAGCCTCCGCATATTTCAAAAGAATTTCATTAAGGAGGTTTTCTGTTTTTTGATACTTTGCTACAGAAACAAATCCCTGAGGGCATATTTCTCCTGCCGACAGAACAATTTTAAGCTTGATATTTTCCTTTGCAGACAAATCTTCATCCGCAAACTTTTCATCAACTATCAAAATATCGATATCTGTCTCATTTATGTACGCCTTAAGTAAATCTCTATCCGAAAATATATTCAGCTCAAGCTGCGGCGCCTTCTGCATAAAATAATCAGACAGGCACTCCTGATATAACCTGTCACTATCAGCCAAAACCACCTTTTTCTTTGTCATACCGGCTCACCACCCCCTGCAGCCATTTCATAAAGAAAGCATAAAAATCAATTAAATTATAATAAAAACTATATTCAATGTCAATTTATATTATCTTTTTGATAATGAAATATCTTTTTGATTAATGTATTGTTTCTTCATAAAGGAGAATTTACAATGATCGCTGATAAAATTAAGTCTCTTCGTGAAAAAAACGGTCTGACACAATCTTCATTAGCTAAAAAACTTAACGTCACGAGAAGCTCAGTCAACGCATGGGAGATGGGGATCTCTGTCCCCTCTACTTCCCTCATTGTGGATCTCGCCGTTTTGTTTCACGTATCTACAGATTATCTGCTTGGAGTCGAGTCTACCTCATCCCTTGATATCTCAGGATTAAATGATCGGGAAATAATGATAATTTATGACCTTATTCAGTATTTCAAGTCAAAATAAAAATCTGCAACAAAATATCTCCAACCGCATAATAGCGATTGGAGATATTTTGTTAATTTAAATTTATACAGAATAAGGCAAAAATCGAATTTCACCTCTTGGCTGAATTCAATTATATTTCAAATACTTTCAGAACGACCGATATTTCTCTACAGCTTCTCCTCCTCCACAACAATAACTCCCTCTCTGTATGCCGAAAGCAGCATCTGCAGATCCTTTATCTTTTCAGATATTATCTTCCCGTTATCCGTATCCGCCACCATTATCCTTTGAGGCTCCGACTCAAAGAAATCAGAGCCTGACTCAATGTCTCTGTTCTCCGTAAGAGCCTTCTCAAGTCCCTCAAAGGGCTTGTGGGCCTTTATCCTGAGGCCGTGAGAGTTGTATATGAGGGTATATCCCGCTATGCCTGTCTTTTTCTGGTAAGCCCTACAGAAGCCACCATCAATGACGATAAGCCTTCCCCCTGCCTTTATGGGGCTCTCTCCATCCGATGCCCTCACCGGAGTATGTCCGTTTATGATGTGAGATACCGAGGAATAAAGCCCGAATTCCCTCAGGATCATTCCGCATGTGCGCTCTGACTTTGAGTAGATGTAATAAGGGTCATTTTCCTCAATACCTGCTGACTCATCCTCAATATAGGTCTTCTCAAAGGTCTTTACATTCCTTCCACAAAGCGGCGACTTTCTTCCGCACCAAAGGTACCACATGAAATCAAGGTTATCCCTGTTTTTTCTTCCGAAATATGCCTGCCTTGCCCTTTTTTCCGCATAATCAAAATAGGCCTTTCCCTTATAAGTATGCCCTTCAAATTCTACAGCGGCAAAATTTCCGTCTTCTGAGAGAGGAACGCATCCGTGAAAAAGCAGGTTGTCATTCCAAACACAATATAAGCTTCCCTTGGAATAGAGAAATTCTATGTGGTTTCTCAGCCTTCTTCCGCTTTCAAACATTGACCTGAGCTCAGATACCACCACCTCCTCTTCAGGGATCAGCGTATAGGGATCCTCCGGATCCACAGTTGGAAAGTCTGCGTTTTTAAGGGTATAATCCTTTCCGCCTATATTTACATAATAGCCCGAGGCCGATTTTTTGATCTTATCAAGAAAAAGCCTTTCATCCATACCGTATTCGGGATGGCGCTTTATAATTTGTCCCTCAAGCTTAAATAGTATGACATTTATAGCCTTAAGTATATTTTCATTAGAGCCTGCGCTCGGGCTCTGTCCGAAGCCGTAATACTTATCCGCAAAAGCTCCGAGATTTCTCAGGCTTATTCCGTATCCGCTTTCGAGTATCCTTGTATTGCCATACTTTACATTATTCCTGATGACTGTAGCCATGCACGCCTCGCATCCGGCCACAGCGCCCATCCAAAGGATATCATGATTGCCCCACTCTATATCCAGAGAATGGTATTTCATCAAAAGCTCTATTATTTCATCCGCCCTTGATCCCCTGTCAAAAATGTCTCCTACTATATGAAGGTGATCCACTGCGAGACGCTTTATCAAAGCCGATAGAGATATAATAAAGTCATCAGCGCTCTTTATACCTATAATGGCCTCCATTATCTTCTCATGGTATACATGCCTGTTGTCCTCTTCATTTGGCTGAGCATGCAGCAGCTCGTCAATTACATAGGCGAATTCCTGCGGAAGCGCCTTTCTGACTTTTGAACGGGTATATTTTGAAGCAAGGAGCTTTGAAAGCTCCATGAGTTCCCTCAGAGTCAGCATATACCATTGAGGAGTATCTGCTCTGTCACGCTTTATCATCTCAAGCTTTTCCTTTGGGTAGTATATAAGTGTGCAGAGCTCTCTGCGCTCATCCTGAGACAGCCTTTCGGAAAATATCAGATCCACCTTCTCCCTTATTACCCCCGAACAGTTATTAAGGATATGGCAGAAAGCCTCATATTCCCCATGCAGGTCACTCATAAAGTGCTCTGTACCCTTGGGAAGGTTCATGATAGCCATTAGGTTTATTATCTCCGTATATACGGACCTTATTCCCGGGTACTGCTCCGAAAGAAGCTCAAGATACTTCAGTTTTTCTTCCGAATACCTTTCCTCTCCTGTCATTTTTCCCTCCATTACACAGTCTGCCGAACCGGACTTTTGCCCTCGGCTTTATTCTTTTAACTCTTACTCATATTCACGACATTCTGCGGGTGCCCCTCACAAAACGCCCTGAGATTATCCACCGCAATATCCATAAGCCGTTTCCTCGCCTCCCATGAAGCCCAGGCTATATGGGGAGTTATGATGATATTTTTTGCACCGCAGAGGGGATTATCCTCATCCATGGGCTCCTTTGAGATAACGTCCACTGCAGCTCCTGCCACCTTCCCGGAATCAAGGGCATCCCTCAGATCCTGTTCTGCTATGAGACCTCCCCTTGATGTATTCAATATAATGACCCCATCCTTCATTTTAGATATACTTTCCTTGTTTATCATACCCTCAGTCTCCGGAAAAAGAGGACAGTGAAGGCTTATGATGTCTGCCTCCTTATATAGCTCGTCTGTAGTCCTTGACTCCGCAATCCCGTCTTCCGGCCTCTTGCTTCTGCTGCTGTATATTACCTTCATGCCGAAAGCACGTGCTATCTCCGCAGTCTTTTTACCTATGCTGCCGTATCCTATTATACCGAACACCTTACCCGAAAGCTCCATCAAAGGCCTGTTCCAAAAACAAAAATCTCCCGCAGATTTCCATGCTCCCTTCATGACGCATTCAGAATGCTCACCTACATGGTTTGAAAGCTCAAGAAGCAGGGCAAAGGTATGCTGTGCAACAGCATCCGTGCTGTATCCGGGTATATTGGAGACAGGTATACCGCGTCTTGCCGCCGACTCGACATCTATAACATTATAGCCTGTGGCGAGTGTACCTATAAACTTGATGCTCGGGCACGCTTCAAGTACCTCATCTGTTATGGGAGTCTTGTTTGTGTATACCACCTCCGCATCTCCGATACGTTCTGTTATCATGTCACCCGATGTCCTCTCATAGACCACCAGCTCTCCGAATTCCCGGAATCCGTCCCAGCTGAGATCACCCGGATTTTCTGTGTAGCCGTCAAGTATTACTGTTTTCATTAATGCCTCTCCTGATAGTGTATTTTTATAACAAACCGATTCGTTGCTGTTTATAATTCTAATATAAATTATAGGGAGGCGGCGGTCAATATATAAAGAAGCTTATACAAGGACTTCGTTTTTGTCTTAATCAGAACCATTACCTCCGGGCTTTGTGTGGCTACGTTTAAATTACCACGACCGATATCATGTAAGTGCAAAGATCAATATGTATTTTTAAAGAACAAAAAATGCCTGCGGCGTGTATTGACTGCTATAGCCGTACAACACACTTCCATCAGGCATCATATATTCCTTTGCGTATAAAGAAAAGGCAAACATACCAAAATAATAAAATATAGATATCAAGTTAATATAAGGCATGAATATGACAGAAAACAGGCTGACATATTTACTCAAATCCTAAAATCTCTTATCTCCAAAAGCCCCTGCACCAGCTCCCTTGCGCTTGTCTCAAGTATTATCCTGCCCTTCTCGGCTGTTGCGCCCTTGGGGTCTCCGCCTATTCCTATAGGCTTGCCTTCCTTTGTCCTCCAGTCCTCACCCATCCAGCTGATGCAGACCTTGCCGTAGGGCATGAGGGACTTGTTTCCGAGAAAGGCTGTGGGCTCGCCCGCTTCAGATGTCTCGAGCTTTACGAGCTTCGGGTCGATAGCCATTACCATGGAGGTCTCCATCTCTCCTCCGTGGAAGTCCCATATATTTCCGGGGCTTACTGTAGCCTTTACATCGGGATGGTCAAAGGCTCCCGATGACAATATAAATGCGTATATCCCGAAGTCGCTCCTCAGCTCTCTGCTCAGTACCTGCACTATGGGAGCATTTCCTCCATGGCACACGAGAAAAGCGAGCTTCTTAAAGCCATGGTGTGCGAGGCTTGCCGATATATCGTAGAGCATGTGATAATATGTGTCGGGCTTAAAGGTAATTGAGCCGCAAAAGTTTTTGTGCTCCGTGCTTAGACCTATTGGCATGGGCGGAAACATCAGCATGGGAAAATCCGGATCCGCCTTTTCTACCTCTTTTTTTATGTATTCCGTCATAGCTCCCGCTATGAGAAAGTCTGTTCCCAGCGGAGCCTGATTTCCATGTTGCTCAAGGGCTCCGAGGGGTATCATCACTATAGTCTTTTCCTTATCCACGGCCTCCATCTCAAGCCGTGTAAGCTCGTGGTAATTTCTTATCATCGCGCTCCTCCCGCTATTATTATTGCCATGTTATGCAGTATTCCCATATTATTTTGCAGGCATGTCCCCTTAGGCTGTACGCATTACAGGGTATACATTGTGTATCCTGCTGTAGAGGAAGTATCCGATGCAATAGTTGATGCCGAGCTTCAATATGTTAAAGGGTATTGTGGCAAATATTATAAAGCCTGTAAGGTCTGTGATGGCGGGGTTCACTGCCGCAACCATCTTTACTACCTCGTCAAGTGATACTCCCATAGCCGTTGCGTACATGGGAAGTGTGATAAATGCGTTGCAGAAGCAGGCAAAGGCTGTCCTTATGGCTATGCTTGTGCCGAGGGCTATAGCTGCTGCCCTGCCGTTTCTTCCTGTCCTTGTGTATACGAGCCACATGGGGATAACGTAAAGCGCTATTCCGATAAGGTTTGAAAACTCGCCTACATAGAATGAGTTGGTTCCGACACTGATAAGCTTTATCAGTATCTTTATGACCTCAACGCCGGCTGCGGACGCGGGCCCCATCATGAAAAGCGCTATCACAGAGGGTACGTCGCTTAAGTCGATCTTGTAAAAGGGCGGCATGAGAGGCACTGAAAACTCCAGTGACATCAGCACTCCCGCCAGGGCCGCAAGCATGGCGGTAAAGATCATTTTTTGAATTTTGTCGTTTCTCATAGGTAAAATCCTCCTTGCATTAACCGTATAGTTTACGCAATGAAACAAATCTTCTCCTTGCTCTGTCCCAAAGGCTTGTTTTTTCGCAACAAAAAACTCAGGCCATCGAGGCCTGAGATAAATTCGCTTTCATATAAAGTAAGAGGATCCTATGTCCCTACTCTATGATCGAGTTTCTTCTCTCATCCGGACTGTAACCGTCGGTTTTGGAATTTCACCAAATCAGCCGCCTATAGCGGGTCGTGGACTTTACCACCGGTAGGGAATCTCACCCTGCCCCGAAGAATTGATTCATATGCTTCTTGTAGACTATCACAAAGTGTATGGGGTGTCAATAGGGGTTTTGCAAAGGAGACTGTTTCTTATTTTTAATAATGGTTCTTACACTGATAAACTTCAACTCTGTCAGATTCGACTTTATAAACAAGCCTGTTTACCTCATCAATTCTCCTGCTCCAATATCCGCTCAAATCTCCTTTCAGCCCTTCAGGCTTTCCTGTACCTTCAAATGGTGTCCTTGAGATTTCTTTCAATAATGCATTAATACGTTTCAAAGTTTTCTTATCCTGTCCTTGCCAATAGAGATATTCCTCAAAAGCTCTTTCGGTAAAACTATCTTACTCATTTTCCATGCCTTCCAGTTCCTCTAAAGTTTTTACGACAGTCTTGCCGGCCTCCATCTGTTTTATGCTCTCATGCAATGCGCTTATATTTTGGGAACTGTAAAAAGGGTCTGCCTTTACTTCAAACGGAAGCTTGTCTTCTCTCAACACAGCCTTGATAAACATATTTACCGCAACTGATACATTCATACCGGTCTGGCTGCAAAAATTTTCAAATCGTTTCTTATCATTTTCATCAATTCTTATGCTCATTGTAGTCTGTGCCATATCAATTACCTCCTTAATAGAATTGTAACATATTGTGCGATATTGTCAATACAATATATTACAATTTATAGATGAAAAACAATTTTCTTTTCTGTTTTCTGTCATATATCCAAAACTTTAATATGGTTGTTTTTTTATACATATCGTTGTCCCAATTGTATTTATAATTATTAAATACATCAAACAGAAAAAATAAATCACCTTTTAAATCAGATTTTTCCTTATGCACAAGGAAATTCATAATTTCTTGCTGCATATGTGCCGGACTGCCGCAACTCCTCCGGCTGATGATTGCAAAAATCCGATATAACTTTTTCATTCATAAGAGCCTTTGCAAATTCTGCAAGTTATTGTATTTTCAGTCCCTTTTTCCTCACCAAATAATACCCTACCCCCACAGCATCCGCAAGGAACCAGCCGATTGGCACTGACCACCATATTCCTACTACTCCTATTGTAGGTATTGCCGAGAGAGCGTATGCAAGCGCCACTCTTGTACCCAGTGAAAATACAGTCAACACCACCGACATTCCCGGGCGTCCTATTGCTCTGTAGAATCCGTAGAGAAGGAAAAGCCCTCCTATCAAAGGATAAAAGGCTCCCTCTATCCTGAGGTACCTCACACCCTCGGCTATTACCGCTGTCTCTCCTGCATCTATAAACATAGCCATGAGTTGTCCCGCAAATATAAAAACAAGGATCGATACTATAAGGCTGAAGCCCGCTGAGGTCAAAACCGCGACCTTTATGCCCCTGTTTATTCTGTCCTGCCGCTTTGCTCCGAAGTTTTGAGCCACAAATATTGAAAAAGCGTTTCCGAAGTCCTGAACGGGAAGATATGCAAATGCGTCTATCTTTACCGCCGCGGCAAAGGACGCCATGACTGTGGTTCCGAAGCTGTTGACAAGCCCCTGTACCGCAAGTATTCCAAGGTTCATTATGGACTGCTGCATACAGGTGAGGGTGGAAAAACTCGTGATCTCCTTTATCCGCGCCATTCTTAGCTTTATTGTCTTGTCTGATTTCAAGAGCTCAGGGAATTTCAGCTTCGTGTATACCGTTATGCCTATTCCGGATACGTATTGCGATATAACTGTGGCCTCCGCTGCTCCCGCCACGCCTCTGTCGAGGACCGCCACAAATATCAGGTCAAGGATTATGTTAAGCCCTGCCGATACCGCAAGGAAAAGAAGCGGCACAAGGGAATTTCCCAAGGATCTTAAAAGTGAGGCAAAAAAGTTGTACAAAAATATTCCTATCATCCCCGCAAAGATGACCACAAGATAGTCCTTCATAAGGCTTACAAGCTCTGTAGGAGTACGCAGGGCCCATATGATAAAGTCTATGCCTGCAAAGATAAGTATGTTGAGAACCACTGTCACTGTAAGAAGCAGCGCGAAGGAGGCGAGTATCCCCTCCTTTAAGCCGTGCATATCCTTCTCGCCGAATCTCATGGAAAAGACGGTTCCGCTTCCCATGGCAAGTCCAAGTATCACAGAAGTGAGAAAGGTCATAAGTGCAAAAGCGGAACCTACCGCCGCCAGAGCGTCCGCTCCCAGAAATCGCCCTACTATAAGTGTATCGGCTATGTTGTAGCATTGCTGCAAGAGGTCACCCAGTATCATAGGTATTGCAAACAGCAAAAGTTTCTTCATTACAGGGCCCTTTGTGAGCTCATTTCCTGCACTGCTTTTTTGATTTTCCACTTCAATATCCGTTATGTCTGCCATTATATGTCTGTCCTTTCACCATTTTTTCATGCCGGTAAACGTTCCTCAGCATAGCCAAAAACCATACTTTTTTCAACAGTTTTCTATCAAATTCAGTAAAAACATCCCTTGATTTTAAATTTTTACGAGTATATTTGAATTTTTTGCCGTTCTAATAAATATTTAAAAATTATTCAAATTAAAAGACGAGCCCGGGTTTCCCGCACTCGCCTTATCATCTCAATTAATTATCAGCTGTTTTCTGCCTTTGATCCGCCATCGATCAGCGACTAATCATCATATCTGTCATCCCAATCGTCATCATCATCGTCATAGCGGTCATCCCAATCGTCGTCATCGTCATCATCATAGCGATCGTCCCAATCATCGTCATACCGATCATCTCTGTCATCGTCATATCTGTCGTCATCGTAGAGATCATCATAAATGTCATCCCTGTCATCATCGAATCGATCGTCTCTGTCTCTGTGGTCCCACTCTCCGTCATCGTCCACCCAATATCCGTCAGGTGTATAGGCGTTTGTAAGGAGCGATCCGTCCGCATTGAGATAATACCAGTCATCATCGTCAAGTCTTATCCAGCCTGTCTTCATGTAGCCGTAGGGATCAAAGTAATACCATTTCCCGTCAATAAATCTCCACCCGTTTTTGGCGTAGTCATCATAGTCGAAATCATCCTCGTCATGGTCATCATCGTCGTCATCGATCTCGTACCACCAACCGTTTGAATCCTGTCTCCACTCGTCAGCAGAAGATGCAACCGGCAAAGCCATACTCAGCAGAGCCGCCGAGCAGAGAGCCAATAAAGCTTTCTTTTTCATTAATTTTTCCTCCTGTCAGTTGTATTGCTTCCATTTCGGGTAAGTAAATTTTATCATACCGACAGATTTCTTACTGTTAAATTTGTGTAAAATTCATAACATGGAGAAAGCTTTTTTCTTACAATTATTTTACATTTATAATTGCATAAAACCCACTCGACAACTTCTGTTTATATCTGCTCATCGTATAAATGACAGGCCACAGAATGTCCCTTTTCCACTTCCCGAAGCTGCGGCATTTCTCTCGCGCATATCTCCTTTGCAAATTTGCATCGATTTATGAATCTGCAGCCCTTTGGAGGATCTGTCGGGCTCGGAAGCTCACCCTGAAGCTTTATCCTCTCTCTTTCCTTTTCCACCTTCGGATCGGGTATGGGAATTGCCGAAAGGAGCGCCTTTGTGTATGGGTGCTTGGGGTCACTGTAAAGGCTCTTTGAATCTGTTATCTCGGCTATGGTTCCGAGATACATAACTATTATCCTGTCCGAGACATATTTTACCATCGAAAGGTCGTGAGCTATGAACATGAACGTAAGCTCCTTCTCTCTTTTAAGCTTTGAGAGAAGATTTACTATCTGAGCCTGAATCGAGACGTCAAGTGCTGATATAGGTTCATCGCACACTACAAAATCAGGTTCCACAGCGAGAGCTCTTGCTATACCTATCCTCTGTCTCTGACCTCCGGAGAATTCATGGACATATCTGTTTGCGTGCTCGGGATTTAATCCTACCATCTCCAAAAGCTCAACCGCTCTTTTATTGTATTCTTCCTTGCTTTTGCACATTTTGTGGGCTCTGAGGCCTTCACATATGATGTCTCCGACTCTCATCTTCGGGTCAAGGGAGCTGTAAGGGTCCTGAAAGATTATCTGCACTTCCTTGGTGAAGCTTCTTTTTTCCGCTCCCCTAAGCTTGCTTATATCCTTACCCTTGTAGATCACCTCGCCGGATGTTGCAGGATACATTCCTATACAGGTCCTTGCACATGTAGTCTTTCCGCAGCCTGATTCTCCAACGATTCCGACGGTCTCTCCCTTATACACATCGAAGGAAACATCATCTACAGCCTTGAGAACGCTTTTCCCGCTCTGTTTGAAATATTTTTTCAGGTGCTTTACCTCTAATATCTTCTCTCGGTCTTTTACTTCCTCTTTGTCTTTTGTTCTCTCTTTATCTTTTATTTCCCCTCTGTCCATCACTCCTCCACTTCCCCGAAGAGTCCCTCGGCATATTCGTGGTATTTCCAGCAGTGAGCCGTATGTCCCTCGTTAAATTCATAGCAGGGCGGCTCCTCTTTTGTGCATATCTCCATGCAATAGGGGCACCTTCCCGCAAATGCACATCCCTTTGGAGGGTCTGTCATATCAGGCGGAGCTCCCTCTATAAATTCAAGTTCTTTTTCTTCATCAAGATCAAGTCTCGGCACAGAATTCAAAAGAGCTCTTGTGTAGGGATGCTTTGTTTTATAAAAAATATCCTCGGAGCTTCCCTCTTCGACTACCTTTCCTGCATACATGACTATTATTCTCTCTGCCATGTCGGCTACTACTCCAAGATCATGAGTGATCATTATAACAGCTGTGTTATGCTCCTTAACAAGCTCTTTTATCAGATCTATAATGTCCGCCTGAATAGTAACGTCAAGGGCTGTAGTAGGCTCGTCGGCTATTAAAAGCCCGGGATTGCAGGCTATAGCGATAGCTATCATTATCCTCTGTCTCATTCCTCCTGAGAACTCATGTGGATATGCCTTGTATCTTTTTTCGGGATTCGGTATCCCCACTGCAGTAAGGAGTCTTACAGTCTCAGAATAGGCCTCCTTTTTGTCCTTTATTCCATGCAGTTTCAGCTTTTCCTCTATCTGATGCCCAACTGTAAGGGTGGGATTCAATGCGGCGAGAGCATCCTGAAAAATGATGGCACAATCTCCGCCTCTGTAACGCTGCCATTCCTTCTCACTGAATTTTGTTATATCCCTGCCGTCAAATATTATTTCGCTTCCCTCTTTTATCTCTCCGGGAGGGCATTGGGTAAGCCCCATGACAGTCCTTGCTGTTACGGATTTTCCGCAGCCTGACTCTCCTACTATTGCCACAGACTCACCCTCGTTTACGTGAAAGCTGACTCCCCTTACCGCCTCCACCTCTCCCGAATAGCTGTGAAAGGAAACTCTTAAGTTCTTAACTTCCAATAATTTTTTCATTTCTCGCTTCTACCTTTTGAAAAAACTTAATTTTTCGTATTACAATAAGACTGTCCCTAATTCAATTTAGGATCAAGAGCCTGCTGCAGCGCATCACCGATTATATTAAAGCAAAGCACAGTAAGGAGTATAAATATACCCGGCACTAATGCCAAAAGCGGATCATATAGCATCCATTGCTGCGCTCCCTGAAGCATTGAGCCCCAAGAAGACTTCGGAAGCTGAACTCCGTATCCCAAAAAGCTTAATGTAGATTCATCAAGTATAGCGTTTGCTATGGCAAGGGATGCCGCCACTATTATCTGTGAGGTCATATTCGGTATTATGTGCTTTATTATTATAATGTGGTGACTTACCCCGAGAGTTTTTGCCGCAAGGACGTAGTCTCTCTCCTTCACAGTAAGAGTCTGCGCCCTGACTATCCTCGCAACTGAGGGCCATGAGAACATAGCAAGCATAAATACCAGCGTAGTCATTGTAGGCGGAACTATCGAATATATAACTATTATCAAAAGAAGGCTCGGTACAGACTGAAACATGTCAACGATACGCATCAATATAACATCAGTCTTTCCTCCGCAGTAACCGCTCACAGTTCCCAAGAAAACTCCCACAATTACAGAAACAAGCATTGAAAGGACTCCCACAAGAAGAGATACTCTTCCTCCGTAAAGCACTCTTGTAAGCTCGTCTCTTCCCATCTCATCTGTTCCCAAAATATGTTCGGCAGACGGCGCGGCCATCTTGTTTACAAGATCCATCTCATCAGGATCATATGGGGACAGCGGCGCGCAAAGCGAGGCAATTATTATAATTACAAGTATTATCAGGCAGCAAAGTGCGGCCTTATTGCTCAAAAATACAGCTTTAAGATTCTGCCATGTAGTCCTTTCAGGGCCTATGTCTTGGTTTACCTTTTCTCTCGTTATCCTTCTGAAAAGCTCCCTGTTAAGAGCAGCCTTGTTTATCTCTGATATAAGTCGTGCCATGGCCTACTCCTTTCCCTGCTTTATTCTGGGATCGGCAAATCCGTAAAGTATGTCCGCGAGGAAGTTCCCCAAAAGGAGTGCTATACATGACAGCATAGTTATTCCCATTATCATGGGGTAGTCCCTGTTGTTTACAGCACTCATTCCGAGCTGACCTATTCCGGGCCATGAAAATACCGACTCCACTACAAATGAGCCCGTTATGAACATTCCGAATCTGCTTCCCACAAGAGTAATGACCGGAAGCATGCAATTTTTCAGCACATGGTAAAAGAGTATCCCTGTTCCGGAAGCTCCCTTTGACTTTGCGGTCATAACATACTCTTCCTTCATCTGAGTAATTGTGTTTGCTCGTATATATCTTACGAATACAGCTGTGTTATTTACAGACAATACCAGAGCGGGAAGTATTCCGTGCTTTATAAGATCCCATGTGCTGTCCACTCCGATAGTCCTCATGCCTCCGCTTGGAAGTATATTGAGCTTTAAGGAAAAAAGTATTATAAGAACTATTCCAAACCAAAATGCGGGGATTGATATTCCGAAATAGGTAAATGTGGATATCAAATTGTCCTGCCACTTATTATTGTACATCCCCGCTATAAGCCCCAATGGCACAGCACAGACAATGGAAATGACTAGTGAAGCCGCCATGAGCCCTGCTGTTGCAGGTATCCTCTCAAATATCTGATCCTTAACAGGAAGTCTGTTTGATATTGAGGTACCCAGATCACCATTTAAAGTTTTCTTGGCCCAACCTATATATTGATCCGTAACGGTTCCATTAAGGCCCAGCTCCTCCTTTAATGCTTCCTCCTGTTCCACAGTCATCTTGTGCATTCCAGGCTGTTTGTACATGGCAAGGGGATCCCCTGGAGAAAAATGTATTATTCCGAAGGAAAATACAGATACCAAAAAGAGTACAAATATCATCTGTACGGTTCTTTTAAATACAAAGGATTTCATGTATTCATGCTCTCTTTCTTTAAAAGGAGCTGCACGCCTTTATGCGACAGCTCCTGTAATCCAATCCGATCTATGCAATAATTTTGTTTCGGTTTTTAATCCTCAAAGTACAGCTTTGTGTAATCCTCAAATATGGGTGTTGTCTTTATAGTGTCTGTTCCCTTGAGGTTTGCTGTTGTTGCAAATACATAGTTGGGATAAGCTATGGTATATACGCTCATGTCCTCAACAGCCTTCTGCTGGAGCTCCTTATAGATGGCAGCTCTCTCCGTCTCGTCAGAGGTAGCTCTTCCGTCAGCCCAGAGCTGTGCAACCGCATCCGAAACCTCAAGATTGATTCCCCATGTTCCGTCGTACATTCCCGCTACTATGTTGTCGGGATCTCCCACTGCTCCGTATCCGTTTAAGTAGAGCTCATAGTCATCACCGTCAGCAAATACTATCTCAAAGAATCCGCTGTTCTCAACAGGCTGAACATCAAGGTTTACATTGATCTCCTTGAGCTGCTGCTGAATGATAAGAGCTGTCTCCTTCATGAATACCCTGTCAGCATTGTAATAGAGCTTTATGGTCTTTCCTGAAAGTCCCGACTCCTCCGCAAGCTGCTTTGCCCTCTCAAGATCCTGCTCCATAGGTACACAGTCCGCGTCATAATAGAGCGTCATATTTGAGAAAATCGAATTTGCAGGTACAGCCATTCCGTCTCCGTAAGCTCCCTGAACTATCTCATCTCTGTTAAGAGCAAGCGATACAGCCTCCTTAGCCTTAGGGTCAGCCCAGGTAGGTGAGAACTTGTTGAATGCCATGTAATTTACTCTTCCTTCAGGATACTGAACAACTGTATAGTTCGGGTCTGACGAATACTTTGCCACAGCAGGGGCATTCGCAAGCTCAATGAAGTTTACCTCCCCGTTCATGAAAGCAACCTCCTGAGTGTCAGCGCTCATAACCCTGTATGTAACCTTTGAAATTGCGGGAGCACCCATGTAATAATTCTCATTGGCCTCGCATGTAAGGTACTGGTCCTCAACGAAATCAACTACCTTATAGGGACCTGAGCCTATTCCTGTGAGATTGGCCTCGGACTCTACTATTGCGGGATCACCTCCATATACATGCTCGGGGATGACCTTAAGTCTTCCGAATATCTCGGGATATGAAGCTGAGGGTGAAGGAAGTGTCATCTTCACTGTAAGATCATCCACTTTCTCGTAGTTTATGGGATCCTCACCTACATATACAAGATTAGCCTCACCTATTCCGTTGTTTGTGTCCGCGCAGCAGTCAAGTGTAAAGATGATATCATCGGCTGTTATAGCCTCTCCGTCATGCCAGGTAAGTCCGTCCTTGAGCTTCACTGTAAGCTCGGTATTGTCATCGCTCATCTCATATGACTCAGCAAGATAGTATCTTGTCTCGTTTACATCCATAGCATAGAGCTCATCAAAGATGCCTCCAAGCATTATCCATCCCTCTTTGTAGCCTTCAAGCAGTGGATTGAGCTTCTTTACACAGCTCGTAACAGGTATTATAAGTTCTCCATGTGACTCGGAAGCTGTGCTCTCCTTCGCTGCATCAGCCTCTGTTCCTGCCTCCGAAGCATCCGCTGTGGCTGTTGTCTCAGTCTGTGCAGAAGCGGCTGTTGTTTCCTGACTTGTGCCGGATGAACAAGCTGCAAGCATAGATGCCGCAGCAAACAGACATAAAGATAATCCGATTTTTGCCTTTCTCATTATTTCCTCCCGAATAATTTATTTTTATTCATTTTTGGCGTTTCAACCGAGATATATTTTATCAAGCTTTCTGGAAAAAGCAAGATAGTAAAAAATGGCTCAAATTAGGGATTATCAAGAAGAATAGTTACAAAAAGTATCAGACTGTTGTCGGTATTCAAAGGTTTAATAAGTGCATAAATATATTAATTTTATTCAAAAAGAACAAAAAGATACAATCAGACCGTTTATATCAAATTGTACTTTATTTATACAAAAAGACACTGTCCGTTTCACGCGGGCAAACCCGACTTAAAACGACAGTGTCTTGTATTTTTATATTATTTATTTTTAAGCTTATCAAGCACTTTGTCCGCAGCCACGATATCATCGCAGGCCTTATCCATGTAAGGCATGTCCTCATACTCGATCTTTCCCGAGTCTACCAATGCGGCTATGTTGGGATTTATGGGTATCTGTGCAAGCACGGGGATCTCGTACTCCTTAGATACCTCATCTATGTGGCTCTCCCCGAATACATTTATGTGCTTTCCGCAGTCAGGGCACTCAACATAGGACATATTTTCCACAAGTCCTACTATGGGGATCTCCATCTTCTTTGCCATGTTTACAGCCTTGCCGACTATCATAGATACCAGCTCCTGAGGAGAGGTCACAACGATTATTCCGTCCACGGGAAGTGACTGGAATACAGTAAGGGGAACATCTCCGGTTCCCGGAGGCATATCCACAAACATATAGTCAACATCCTCCCAGTAGGTTTCAGACCAGAACTGCTTTACCGCGGAGGCTATCAGAGAACCTCTCCAGATGATAGGGTCCGTATCATTTTTGAGAAGGAGATTTGCGGATATTATCTGAATACCGTTAAGGCTTCTTGCGGGCATCATAAGCTTTCCGTCAGGGGTAACTCCGAGTCCCTCATCATCCACTCCGAAGGCTCTGGGGATAGAGGGGCCTGTGATATCCGCGTCAAGTATTCCGACATTGTATCCCTTCTTATTGAATTTTGCGGCCAGAAGGCTTGTTACGAGGGATTTTCCCACGCCTCCCTTTCCGCTCATTATTGCGTAAACATGCTTTACCTTGCTCTCCGGCGCAAGCTTTGCGGAAAAATCCACAGGCGCATCATTTTGGCCTGCGCCTCCACAGCCTGCCGAGCAAGTATTGCAATCATGTGTGCATTCGCTCATTATAGGTTCCTCCGTTTTAATTCTTTTTGTTCTTTATACCTATAAGGCTCCTTGTGTCCTCCGACGAACGCAGAAGTCTTGTGACTCCTGCCTTATTGAGGCACTGAGCTATAAGGAAAAATACAAGGGTATGAGCTATGAGATTGAATATATTCGAGCCTATCCTTGCAGGGAGATAGAACATAAAGCCCTTTCCTGTCATTATCACCAACCACAGCGTTCCGAGGAACAGGTTGCAGATGATTATGACTATAAGCTTTATGACAAATACTCGGGTTATGGTAAGTCTTTTCTTGTATAAAGCAAGCCCATACAAAAACACACCCAAGGTCTCCGTAAAGGTATAGCCCGGGAAGAACGCGTCTCCCCTGTTATTGATGAAAAAGCCCAAAAGATCAAGGGCACAGCCGTAGACGGCTCCTGTGATCGGTCCGAAAAGCATTCCCACATACATTTTGATTATAGGGCTCCATGTAAGGGAAAACTCCGGAAGCCTGATTGAAAATCTTGCGAGTATCAGGGACATAGCCATAAACATCGCAAGCACCGTCAAGGTCCTCAGCTTCTTTAGCTCATTATATGAGTCTCTGAACAAAGAAGTCTTCATAAAAACACCTCCTTTGCAGAAACTACAATGGAGGCTTTCTTATGAAAACCTGCATTGCAGCGGGATGCAATCCGAGCAAGCCACAAAAGGTTTCTCTCCATGTCAACTCCCCGTTCACGGAGGCTTTAACGCACTCGGATCTACTCTGCATTTATTTTATTTTTAATTTATTTTATATTTCCTCGCCAAGGCCTGACTTTATAATGCCGCAAACAGCCTCCAGCGCTTCTTCCTCATCCGGGCCGTCGCATATGACCTTAAGCTTTGCTCCGCACTTTACGCCTGCCGCCATCACGTTCAATACGCTCTTGGCTATTATTTTTCTGTCTCCGCCTTCTATCACTATATCGGATTTGAATTTCATAGCTGTCTGGGACAGTATTCCCGCCGGCCTTAAATGCAGTCCTGAAGGGTTAATTATTGTAACATCTCTGCTAACCATAACAGTCTGCCTCCATTTGTTATTTTTTTAATTATTGCTTATACAGCATACTACCCACGGGCAGTAATGTCAACTTTTGAATTAAACTGACTGAAACTTTACTCTATATTAAACTGACTGAAGAATCCCGTTTTGAAAAAACGCAGCCGCAGTAATTTTGTCTGTAAAGGCCGTACTCTTCCGAGAGCTCAACCGAACGCTTGTAGCCGTTTTTCTTTTTAAAATCGCTCACAAGATACTTCAGTCCGTACTCTTCCGCAATGGCCTCGCCTATCCTGTTCAGGGCCTCCGCATTTTTAAGAGGACTTATGCTGAGGGTCGTTGCAAAATAGTCAAAGGCTCTGTCCGTATCCTTAAGCGAGAGCATGTACTCAGCTGTTTTTCTGAGTCTCAGCTCATAACAGCCCATACACCTTTTTCCTCCCTCAGGCTCATGCTCAAGTCCCCTTGCCATGTCGTAGAAGCGCTCAGGTTCATATTCGGCTACAGTCACACTGAGTTTTCCCGCAAGGTTCATCTGTTCCGAAAGACGTTTTAACTCCTCGGCTCGCTTTGTGTACTCCTCCTCGGGAGAAATGTTGGGGTTATAATAGTAGAGCTCTATATCAAAATATCGGCTCAGATATTCCATCACATAGGAGCTGCAGGGGGCGCAGCAGCTATGCAGAAGAAGGCGGGGCCTTTGCCCCGCCGGAATATCAGATATTATTTTTTCAAGCTCTCTCTGATAATTTCTTTTGTTCATTTGAGACCTCATTAGGGCTGCCGATCACACAAATACAACTTATGTTATTTATATTCTATTTATGTTCTATAAGATTACCGGCAGCCGATCATTATGAAAGGAAATCTCTTATCCTCTTTGAGCGGACAGGATTTCTCAGCTTTCTCAGAGCCTTGGCCTCGATCTGCCTTATACGCTCACGAGTCACGTTGAACTCCTTTCCTACCTCCTCAAGAGTTCTGGGATGTCCGTCCTCAAGTCCGAACCTTAAGACTATTACCTGTCTTTCTCTCTCCTTAAGATCTCCGAGTAATGTGTCTATATGCTCTCTCAACATAACAGACTCGACATTTGCCTCAGGAGTTACCACATTGCTGTCGGCAACGAAATCTCCGAGGTTTGAGTCATCCTCCTCACCTATAGGGGTCTCAAGAGATGCGGGCTCCCTTGCGATCTGCATTATCTCCATGACCTTCTCCTCAGACATATCAAGAGCCTGAGCAAGCTCCTGTATAGAGGGCTCGTAGCCGAGCTCAAGGGTAAGCTTTCTCTGCATCTTACTCATCTTGTTTATGGTCTCCACCATGTGTACAGGCACTCTTATGGTCCTTGCCTGATCGGCGAGAGCTCTTGTCACAGACTGTCTTATCCACCATGTGGCATAGGTGGAGAGCTTGTATCCCTTTGTATAGTCGAACTTCTCAACTCCCTTAATAAGGCCGAGGTTTCCCTCCTGAACCAGGTCCAAAAAGCTCATGCCCCTTCCGGTGTATCTCTTCGCTATGCTGACAACAAGTCTCAGGTTTGCCTCAATAAGCCTTTCCTTTGCGGCCTCGTCTCCCTGAGCATGTCTCTTTGCGAGCTCAAGCTCCTCATCCGCCGAAAGAAGGGGCACTGTTCCTATTTCCTTAAGGTACATCCTCACGGGATCATCAGTACCTACTCCCTCGAGAAGGTCAACAGCATCAAGGTCTATGTCCTCTTCCCCGTCCTTGAGGAAATCATCCGAAAAATCATCGTCAAAATCATCAAGAAGCAGGGTATCCGCTACAGAATCGTTTCCTGAAAGATCCTTCTCCGTGGGCTCCGCATTATCCATAAGCTCCTCGGAAACCTCTATTCCCTTCTCCTCCATGTAAGCATAGATGCTCTCCATCTGTTCGGGAGTCAGGGACTCGCCCTTAAATGCATCATTTATCTCGCTGACATTAATGACATTCTTGGATTCCTTTGCCTTCTGTGCCAGTTTTTCAATTTTTTCCAGAAATGATTTTTCTTTATCCAAAATAAATTCCTTCCCTTTCCGCCGCTTACCAAAGGCTCACGGCGCTTACAACACATAAAACCATTATCAAAAGTCCCGCCGTGATATATCCTATCGCGGCATTGGTCTTTTTTTTCTGTCTGGGGTACATCTTTAAATACATCCTTCCTGTTATGAGATTTAAGGCTGACCCCAAAAAGAATATAACAGGAAAAAGCATTTTGTTTTTATCGGGATCCACAAAAGCTATTACGGCCAGGATCATAATAAGTATCCCTATTAATATATGAATCATATCCAGAACGGTTCCGTATTTACCCGGTGAATATCTGCTCATCTTTACTCCTTATATCTTCAGGCCGCATAAAAGCAATGTATCTCTACATATTAAACGCACAAAATGCTTCTTTTATAACATATTATTCTGTTAAAATTAAAAATATTTTTGAATTTTTAATCTTAAGAATATTAAAAAAGATTATTCAGCTTTAAATAATAACACATTTTTCAAAAACCGGAAGCATTAAATAATATTTTTTGCCTCAGATTTATTGATTTGTTCCAGATGCTATTTCTGCGCCTCAGTCTTTGCGGCCTGTGCCACCTCGGCTATGGACTCCACGAGTCCCGCCATGTTCTGTATCTCGCTCGGTATTATTATCTTTGTAGCCTTTCCGTCTGCCACTGCAGTAAATGCCTCAAGGCTCTTAAGCTTTATGACGGATTCGTCGGCACCCGCCTCCCTTATCATCCTGATTCCGTCGGCGTTTGCCTTCTGAACAAGTCTTATGGCCTCAGCGCGTCCCTCGGCCTCCTCTATCTGCTTCTGCTTTTCAGCCTCTGCCTGAAGTATGGTGGTTGTCTTTTCCGCCTCTGCATCAAGTATGGCGGCTTCCTTCTTTCCTTCAGCTACAAGTATGGTGGATTTCTTTTCACCCTCGGCTCTTAAGATACTCTCTCTTCTTTCTCTCTCAGCCTTCATCTGCTTTTCCATGGCTTCCTGAATAGCCTCGGGAGGTATGATATTTTTGAGCTCAACTCTTGTCACCTTTATTCCCCAAGGGTCGGTGGCATTATCCAAAACCTCTCTCATCTTTGAGTTTATGATCTCTCTTGAGGTGAGAGTCTGGTCGAGGTCAAGGTCTCCGATTATATTTCTCAAAGTGGTAGCCGTAAGGTTCTCTATAGCCGCCATAGGATTAACTATTCCGTAGGCATAAAGCTTGGGATCCGTAATAAAGAAGAAAACTACGGAGTCTATCCTCATCGTTACATTGTCCTTTGTTATGACAGGCTGAGGAGGGAAATCCGCCACCTGCTCCTTCAAATTCACTCTTTTTGCTATTCTGTCAACAAAGGGCACAAGGAAATGAACTCCTGTCTCCCAGGTATCCAAATACGCTCCGAGCCTCTCCACGACGTATGCGTTGGCCTGAGGCACTACCTTCACTCTCAAAGAGAGCACAATGAGGATTATAAGGATCAATATTATTATTGCCGGCATAAGCTTTGCCTCCTTTATATTTTAATTGCTTTCAGCTTCGCCAACTATTACCTTGGCTCCGCTGAGCTTTTCAACTCTCACTAAGGTGTCCTTCTCAAAGACTTTATCGGCACTTTGGGATCTCGCAGTCCACTCCATGCCCTCTATATTTACAGCTCCTGTGTCAAGGTTATTGTCTATGCGTTCCGTGACACGCCCTGTCTTTCCTATTACTCGGTCGGCATTGGTGGCTATATTTTTCTTTTTGCTCTTTATGCATTTTTGTCTGAAAAGCGCAAGGCTTAAGGCGCTCACCGCAAGAAACACGCAAAGCTGCAGCAAAAACGAATCCGTCACAAGGCCCACAAGCATAGCCGCCACAGCTCCCGCCGAAAACCAAATGGAAACCATGGAGGCGCTTATCCCCTCGATAATCGCAGTTATCACTGCCACCGCAAGCCAAAAAATAACATCTGTTGTCATATCAGTCTCCGTTCTTAACCCTTCTCTGTCTGTCCGCTTCAAATACAAGCACGGTAGCCGCCATTGCGGCATTGAGAGATTCCACACTTCCGTGCATAGGTATCTTTATGCGCCTGTCAGCTGCATTTATGAGCTCCTCGGAAAGGCCATGGGCTTCATTTCCTATCATAAAGCAGCTTCCCCTTTTGTAATCAAAATCCGTATAATATCCGTCAGACTCAAGACACGCGGCATAAAAGCTTATATCCCCTATGGAAAGCTTGTTTAAATATTTCGAGTCCTTAAGCCTCTCCACAGCTGTCAAAAGGTCCTCAACTATGAGAAACGGAACTCTTAAAACAGCTCCCATGGTGCTTCTTACGACCTTCGGAGAATAAATATCAACACAATTTCTGTTCATTATTATTCCGTCGACTCCCGCCGCCTCGGAGGCTCTCAGGATAGTACCGAGATTTCCCGGATCCTGAATCGTGTCAAGAAGAAGCAATAGAGGCGCTTTTTTATTTTGTATCAGGGATAAAAAACCCGAAAGCCCCTTTACACGTCTCTGTCTTGCCACAACCAGTATTCCCTGGGGCGTAACTGTGTCCGACATCTGTTTCATATCGGAGGCGGATACTGTCTCATAACCGCATTCCGAAAGCAGCTTCTCACACATATGGGCCTGATTGGAGGCGAAGAATTCCTCCGTCACATACACAGACTCCACATCATCTCTTGAGAGTTCCGCGCACATTTTGGGGCCGTCCACAACATAGAGCCCCTGCTCACGCCTCGTCTTTGCCTTTGTCAGCAGTTCCTTTATAAATTTTTTTCGCCTTCCGTCGGCCATTATATTTTATCCTTATCTTTAGAAATATTTTTTATCTTTAATCTGTTGTCTTTCTGCTATATCTTTGATTCGGAGAGCCTAAAGCTCCGAAAGCTCGGAAAGCCATGCGGCATATACAGCGTCCGACGGCATCCTGAAACCTCCTCTGGGGCTAAGATCAACGGATCCCACCTTGGGCCCGTCAGGCATACAGCTCCTCTTGAACTGCTGAGAGAAAAATCTCCTGTAAAAAGTCTTTAACCATTTAAGAATGGTCTCCCTGTCATAAACGCCCGAGAATGCCCTTTCCGCAAGCCTCATTATCTTTTTTGGAGGGAAGCCGTACCTTACCATGTTAAACAGGAAGAAATCATGGAGCTCATAGGGCCCCACAAGGTCCTCCGTCTTCTGAGATATCTCCCCTGTTTCCTCAGGAGGCAAAAGCTCCGGGGATACAGGAGTGTCAAGAACGTCCGTCAATACAGCCGAAAGCTCATTCCCCGCCTCCGTATCCGCATAATACTTTACAAGATATCTTACTAATGTCTTTGGTACATCGGCATTTACCGCATACATGGACATATGGTCGCCATTATACGTACACCAGCCGAGAGCAAGCTCGGACAGGTCGCCTGTACCTATTACAAGGGCATTCTCATCGTTTGCGATATCCATAAGTATCTGAGTTCTTTCCCTTGCCTGAGAATTCTCATAGGCCGCATTATGTACGCTGCTGTCGTGAGCTATATCTCTGAAATGGAGGTTTACCGCCTCCTTTATATTAATTTCCCTAAGGCTTGCACCTATGCTTTTGACCATTTTGCAGGCATTGCTGTAAGTCCTGTCGGTAGTACCGAAGGCAGGCATGGTAACGCAGATAATGTCCTTTGAGGGATATCCCAAAATATCAAAGGCCCTCTTTGTCACAAGAAGCGCAAGTGTGGAATCAAGTCCTCCGCTTATGCCTATGACAGCCCTCTTGGAGCCCGTATGCTCAAGCCTCTTTTTAAGGCCGTAGGATTGTATATTAAGGATCTCTCTGCATCTGTCCTCTCTCCCTGCGCTGTCATGAGGTACAAAAGGCTGTGGATCAATAAATCTGCAAAGCTCGGCGTCAGCTGAAGAATTCTCCGTAAGGTCGAAGCTTATATTTATATTTCTGTACAACGAAAGAAGTTCTTCCTCCTCAGAATCCGCAAGAGAGGGGAAGGTGTTTTTCCTTCTTCTCTCTGAAGAAAGCTTTTGCACATCGGTATCAGCTATGCTGAGCCCCTCATGGTAAAGCTTTGACTCCTCAAGTATGATGCCGTCCTCCGCAATTATCCTGTGAGCTCCGAATACGAGGTCTGTCGTGGACTCCGAAGGTCCCGCACAGGCATATATATATGAACATATAAGTCTCGATGACTGTGATGCAATGAGTTCCCTTCTGAAATCAGCCTTTCCCGCTGTCTCATCCGAGGCGGAGAGGTTTGCTATTATGGTCGCTCCTGCCGCCGCATGCTTGTTTGAAGGCGAAAACGGTACCCAAACATCCTCACATATCTCAGCCGCAACCGCAAAGCCGGGAAGCTCAGGGCACCTGAATATGATGTCCGTTCCGAAAGGCACCTTCTTTTCGCCAAAGCCCTCTACCGGTACGTCCACAGGCTTAGCCTTGCCGCGCTTAAAGTATCTCCCCTCGTAAAACTCCACATACTGAGGGATATTTATTTTGGGTATGAGAGCAAGAAGCTCACCCCCCTTTAATACGGCTGCTGTATTATAAAGCTTTCCGTTCTCGGAAAACGGAAAGCCCACGAATATAAGCATATCAAGATTCTTTGTGGCAGCCGCTGTCTTTTTAAGACATTCGGCAGCCTTCTTTAAAAGAGTCTCCTGAAAAAAAAGGTCTCCGCAGGTATAGGCTGTAATGGCAAGCTCAGGAAATACAAGAAGCTTTACGCCCCTTTCCGCCGCCTCCTTTGAGAGCCTTATTATCTCATCTGAATTGTATTCGGGGTCCGCTACCCTAAGCCTCGGGCTTGCAGCGGCTGTCCTTATGAAACCGTCCTTCATCATTCCTCCGAATTTTGAAAATTTGAAGTAATTATACCATATACAATTCTTTTATGCTATATTCAAGTCCTAAGGTTTTATTACACCGAAATAAAATATTTGTAAAGGTCAGGGAAAATAATGAACGAAGAATTTTCAAGAACACTTATGCTTGTGGAGGATGATGACTTCAAACGAATTTCCGGAAGACATGTGGTTGTATTCGGTCTCGGAGGTGTGGGTTCTTATGTGTGTGAGGCTTTGGCTCGCTTCGGAATAAAATATTTGAGTCTTATCGATGCGGATACTGTAGATATAAGCAACATTAACAGGCAGCTTTATGCGCTGCATTCAACTGTGGGAAGAAAAAAGATCGAGGTTGCTTCAGAGCGCATACATGACATTGATCCCGGTGCCGATATAATGACCTATGACACATTTGTGCTTCCGGAAAATATTTCTGATGTCATGACTGAAATAGAGAGCTTCGGAGGGCAAAACAGACACCCTGACTATGTTATAGACGCTATTGACACCATAAGCGCAAAGATCGCATTAGCCGAATACTGCGAAAAAAATGAAATCCCCCTTATTTCTTCAATGGGTACAGGAAATAAGCTTGATCCCTTCAGGTTTGAGATATGTGATATACAAAAGACTTCTGTTTGCCCGCTTTGTAAGGTAATGAGACGAGAGCTTAAAAACAGAGGAGTAAAAAAACTGACTGTGCTCTATTCAAAGGAACAGCCTGTAAAGACAGGTACCAGAACTCCGGGCTCCGTATCATTTGTCCCTTCTGTGGCGGGTCTTGAAATTGCAGGGTATGTGATAAAAGATATGCTTAACAGATAAAGCTTTAACAGAGCTTTAAATAAGCGAGGCAAATAATAATCATCCGCACAACGTAGTAGAGGTTATCGTATCATTAATCCTGATTACGATAACCCCTACAGATTACACTCTGCCAATGGACTATACCTCTTTTCTTTTTTATTTTCATCGGCTATATTCAGTTTTAACCAATCACTCAAATCCTGATATTATTTTCTTTTACTTAATCTTATAAGTTACGCCCGCTTAATCTGTTTAAATTTTTTGAAATATCTGATGTCTTTCACCCATCCTATATTTCTTTTTAAACGATGCTCCTGTCGGCGATGGAAATTATATATCCTTTGAGTAATTTCTCAGTCCTTTATTCGGGACTTTTAAATTAATCCGATAATCATATTTTATATTTTCCGATTAACTCTTACCTCGTTAATCTTATGGTGAAAATACTTTGATGATTATGGTTAATCTTATTAACTTATACTCTGATTTATTAATTTATAATTATAATTCTTAATCTTTATTTCTCAGTTACTTAAATGTAGGATCTGCTTTTTTAAGGCTGTCTTTTTTATCCAAGTACTTTTTAAAACTTTAAGTATTATTCTAATTATATTTATTAATAAATTTATATGAGTTATAAGTTTTAATGTTTCAGCTTATGAACCTTTAAAAGCCTTACTTCGGTTTTTAAAAGATCCTTTTTACTTACTTGTCCATTGGACCGTCCCTCCTGAAGTTAATGAGTAAGGTTCTTTCAGATTAACTACCATACATAATCACCTTCCTCCTCGGCAGTTACTGATGCCTGCTGTTCGCTTTCGCACTTTTCGGTAATTAATCGGCCTCCGATGAAACCTTTATTTATTCTTAAGAGAGATATTCTTATAAATACTTCAATTTTTTAGTAGATATTAAATATTAAAATTTAACTCTCTGATTTCCCTCTGATTATGAATTACTAATCCTGCTGCTTTTACGAATATTTCCTGTTGTCTATACGATTATTTCACGCTTTTAACATTTAATATTCTTTGCTTTTGAAATTAATAACTTATAGTCTTTACCGGTAATCTTTTTGAAGATTTATAAGTTCTTTCTTAAGTTGTCTTTATAATACCATGGAGTCATCAAAATATCTATTGGCAAAACAACTGAAAGATAATGTTAATTTTTGGTAAAAATTGTTCTTAAAAAAATACAATTTTTGAGTTATAATATTAATGTTGGGCCTGTTTTGATGTATCCGAACTTTAAAGCTTTCGGTACACACCAAAACAGGCCCGTATTTTATTTGGATTTATTTTTCATCAGTTTCAGATTTTGCATCCAGTGAAGCTTTGACAAGTCCCATAAAAAGAGGGTGAGCCTTGTTGGGTCTGCTCTTAAACTCAGGATGGAACTGAACAGCCTCAAAATAGGGATGATCCCCTATCTCCACAGCCTCCACTATTACACCGTCAGGCGAGGTTCCGCTTATAACAAGTCCCGCATCTTTGAGCGTATCCCTGTATTCATTGTTAAACTCATAGCGATGCCTGTGCCTCTCGGAGATCTCTTCGGCATTATAAAGCTTTGCCATCTTGCTCTCAGGATTCAATCTGCAGGGATATGCCCCAAGTCTTAATGTTCCGCCTTTATCCATTCCGTCATTCTGGTCCGGAAGGAAATCTATGACTTTATGTGAAGAATTGAAATCAAATTCTCCTGAATCCGCATCATCCATACCGCACACATTTCTCGCAAATTCGATAACAGCTATCTGCATTCCGAGGCATATTCCCAGATAAGGCTTTTTGTGCTCTCTGCAATATCTCGCAGTGCTTATCATTCCGTTTATTCCCCTCTGACCGAAGCCTCCGGGAACTATTATTCCATCGCAGTCGGAAAGTATCTCTGCGGCATTTTCGTCCGTGATACCCTCTGAATCTATCCACTTTATGTCAGGCTTTACCCCGCATTCGTATCCTGCGTGATGTATGGCCTCAGCCACTGAAAGATACGCATCATGAAGTGCTACATATTTTCCGACTATTCCTATAGTCACCTTTTTGTTCGCACTTTTTATCTTGTCAAGCATATGATTCCAGTCGGAAAGGTCAGCCTCAGGCGCATTGAGTCCAAGCTCTCTTAAAACTATTCCTGAAAAGTTTTCACTCTCAAGCATTATCGGAGCCTCATAGAGCTCGGGAAGCGTAGTATTTTCTATAACACAATCGTCCTTTACATTGCAGAAAAGGGCAACCTTCTTTTTAATGGGTTCGCTGAGGCTTCCGTCGCATCTGAGTACAACTATATCGGGCTTTATTCCCATTCCCTGCAGCTCGGCAACAGAGTGCTGCGTAGGCTTTGTCTTGTATTCATTGCTTCCCGAAAGATAAGGCACCAGAGTGACATGTATGTATACAGTATTTTCAGGTCCCTGTTCAAGTCCCACCTGACGTATAGCCTCAAGGAATGGTCTGCTCTCTATGTCGCCTGTGGTTCCTCCGATCTCTGTTATCACTATATCTGCTCCGGTTTTCTTTCCGACTCTGTATATGAAATTTTTAATTTCTGTTGTAACGTGGGGGATCACCTGTACGGTCTCTCCGAGATACTCTCCTCTTCTCTCTTTATTAAGGATATTCCAGTATACCTTTCCTGAAGTGAGGTTTGAGTATTTGTTAAGGTCCTCATCGATAAACCTCTCATAATGTCCGAGGTCAAGGTCTGTCTCGGCACCGTCCTCCGTAACATATACCTCTCCGTGCTGATAGGGGTTCATGGTACCGGGGTCGACATTTAAGTAAGGATCAAGTTTTTGAGCCGCAACTTTAAGTCCTCTCTGCTTTAAAAGTCTTCCGAGGGATGCGGCTGTTATCCCCTTTCCAAGCCCTGATACAACGCCTCCTGTTACAAAAACATACTTCGTATTCATATCCGAATCTCCCCCTTTTTATTTTTTGTATAGCTTTTAAAGCAGAAAAAGCGCCCTCGAGGGATGAGAAATCCTCCCCCTCAGGTATACGCTTTTTTAACTCAACAAGTATATAAAAATTACAAAAAAATTTCAAGAGGCTACAGGAAGTATTTTATTTTATAATGAATATTTTCCTCTTTTTATAAACTCGCCTGTATTTTCCTCTGTAACTCTTCCCTTCTCGGCGACTTTTCTTCCACGCAAAAATACAGACTCTATCCTTCCTTTTACTTTAAGTCCTTCGTAATTACAGTAGTCCGCGGCAGAGAGTTGGTCAGCCGCCCTTATTGTATACTCATCATTCGGATCTATTATTACTATGTCGGCATCAGAGCACTCGGCGATCACACCCTTCCTCGGATACATTCCGTAAAGCTTTGCAGGATTTTCAGAGCATACCTCACACATCTTTTCAAGACTTATGCGGCCTTTCTTGACTCCTTCGGAAAACATCAGTATACCTCTGTACTCAACTCCGTTGAGACCCCCGGGGATCTTTCGAAAATCATCCTTTCCGAGAAGTCTCTGCTCCCGGGTAAAGCTGCAGTGGTCTGTTGATACGGTCTGTATCTCTCCGCCTGCTATAGCCTTCCAAAGCACTTCATTGTCATGCTTTGTCCTAAGAGGAGGAGCACACACAAACTCTGCTCCCGAGAAAGCCTCTGTATCAAGCCTTGAGCTGTCAAGGAGAAGGTATTGGGGGCAGGTCTCCGCATAAACCTTTTGTCCTCTTTTTCTTGCCCCCCTTATCTCATTCAATCCCTCTTCACAGGTAAGATGTACATCTATCACATCAGCTCCCGCAACATAAGCAAGATATAAAAGTCTGTTTATAGCCTCCGCCTCGGCAGCGGCAGGTCTTGTCTTATAATGGCTTGAAGGCTTTGAAATCCTTTCATCTGAAGCGTACTCATCTCTCAAGGAATCTATGAGCCCCGAGTTTTCACAATGACATCCGGTAATCCCGCCTATCTCCTTAAGCCTTACAAGTATTTCATAAATACTCCTGTCGTCAAGCATATCCGCATAGGTCATATATACCTTGAAGGTGGTTATACCCTCATTCATCATGACCTCACATTCTCTTTTCCTGTCAGGATTCCACTCTGAAAAAGACATGTGGAAGCTGTAATCGCATGAGCATCCCTTTGCGGCTTTTTTTTGCCAGTTTTTGAGGCCTTCCATGAGGCTTTCTCCCTTATATGCTGTGGCAAAGTCTATAATCGTAGTTGTCCCCCCTGATACAGCCGCCTTTGTGCCTGTATAAAAATCATCACAGGTAACAGTTCCCGCAACGTGAAGGTCAAAGTGTGTATGAGCATCTATAAATCCCGGAAATATATATTTGCCTGCGGCATCAATTATTGTAGTATCGGAATTTCTTGTTAAGGGCTCTTCAATATTTCCTATTTTTTTTATCTTCTCACCCTCTATGAGTATATCAGCCCTGTATGTGCCCTGCGATGATACTATTGTTCCGTTTTTTATTACAGTGAGCATGCTCTAACCTCCGGTAAAACCATTCGACTATTTAAGTTTTTTGGCCTTTTATTTTTGAATACTTTAAACCAATTATAACAAATTGTACTTATTGTAAAGCCGATGCAAGTATTCCCGGTCTTCTGTAGCTCTTTTAAGCTCTGACAATTTATTTTCCTTAAGGAGAAGGCCGGTAAGCTCCTTAAACCTGTTCTCTCCTTGTTCAATTCCCTTATCAATTCCACGTTTTTCTACAAGCTCGCTGAGATTACACATGCTTCCGACTACTTTCTTTATCTCATCTGACAGACGTATACCTAAGCTCTTAAGCTCCGACAATTTTTCTTCCTTTCCAAGAGCATTGCTGCAAAGTACTCTTAAAAGCTCAAGTACTTTATCTTCCGACTTTACTCTGTCATTTATCCTTAATATGATGACATTCATCATATCATAGTATTCTCTTTTTCTGTCTATGTTCCCTATTATATCATGCTTGTCTGTTCGGTACAATGTAGCTGTATCAGCTTCCCTGTCAGGAAGATCATCACCCATACATATCCAAACAGAATATACCTTCTCCAAGGAGGCATAATCAGTCTCTTTTGTTATGCTTTTAAGCTGAGAGCCGAAGCGTCTTGCAGCATAGTACATTCCTCTTTTCTCAATAGGATACCCACGTCTGTATGAGTTTTGTATCTCGATATTTATATATAATCCAATGTATTTTCCCGTGTAATCGGGGTACGATGCCTTAAACATTATGTCATAAAATACATTTCCCTCATTAAGAGTCTTATCCTCTATATTTATCCCCTCTATATTGGTCAGATTCCTTCCTACCATTTTCCCGGATACAGCGATGTCATTATTTTCAATATATTTATTTTCAATGTCTGACAAAGATGCATCCTTAAACTCATGTGTGAATCTTTTTAATATTCTTGAGAGAAATTGCTTGTTTGATAATAGGTTTTTTAACGCAGTGTCATACTTCGCCTTACCTTCTTCATTAGTTAAAATAGTACTGCTTATGTCGTTCATATATTTGCCCTTCAAAACATTCTTAAGAAATATTTTAGTAAAGGCATGATAATAAATAAAGAGTCCCGCAGCATGAATTAATGCTCTGAGTGCATATCACTTTAATCCTACAGCATTTCTCCATATTTAATCACCAAATCATAATCATAAACCTTCGGCAAGTCCGAGTCTCTTACCGCTTTCCAAAGTACTGCTGCTGTCTTCAGTTTGTCTTTAAATTGAGCGTTTCTGTCATCAGCACAAAAGTCTTTTAAAAACTTATTCCATTCACAAGCTGAATCATTATATTTTGCATAATTTGATTTGCCATAGTATATATTAAGCATGTCTTGAATCGTGAAAGACCTGTCATTCTCTTTTTTCACTTTTCGCCATGCTGTTGCCATATCTGCAGTAAACTTAAAGTTATCAATTCCCGTTTGCCGTGAAAAGAAGTCTCTGAATTTTGTATTAAATGAAAACCCGCAATCAAGCAAAGGGCTGTTTAAAGTAACTTCTGTTATTGATTTTTTTCGGGAACCGCTCTTCTTTTTCCGAATCAAATTTCCGTTAAAGTATTCCTTTATATTTTGATTTAATTCCGGTTTTGTTCCAGTATGGTCAATACCCGGCTGCTTGCATATTTTTAATAATTCATCACGATACCAATAATATTTAATAAATTCATCATATGATTTAATATCGCTGAATTCAGGTCGATTACTCATTGTCGCCGCTCCCTAAAATTAAATTGTAAAGCTATTATGATCTGATTCTAATACTATACCGTATATCCTACAATAAAAATATTCTTTGCCGCTTGTTTCTGACTGTTTCTGCAAAATATAAAAGTATAAAAACATCAGTAAATGATATGTTGAATTTCCTGATATCAAAGTGATAAAATAACATTATAAATTTATGTTTTTAAGGAGGAGCTGACATGAGAAAAAGTTTCGGCGCAAAGCCCTACACCTATCCTCAACCTGTGCTGATAATCGCAAGCTATGACGAAAACGGAGTCCCTGACGCAATGAACGCCGCATGGGGCGGGATAAGCGATGATACGCAGATATCAATGTGCCTGAGCGCAGGACATAAGACAGTAAAAAACATTCTTAAGAGAAAAGCCTTCACCATAAGTATGGCCGATGCGGCCCATGCAGTTGAATGTGATTATGTGGGAATAGTCTCTGCAAATGATGTTCCCGATAAGCTTCAAAAGGCGGGACTCCACACTACAAAATCAGAGCTTGTGGATGCTCCTATTATCGACGAGCTTCCCATGTGTCTTGAATGCAAGCTTATAAGTTATGATGAAGAGTCATGCAGAATGGTCGGGGAAATTGTAAATGTAAGCGCCGACGAGAAGGTGCTTGACGAGAACGGAAAGATCGATCCCGCAAAGCTTCAGCCCATTACCTTCGATCCTGTGAATAATGCCTATTTAAAGCTTGGTGAAAAAGTCGGAAATGCTTTTAAGGACGGATTAAAATTGAAATAAAATAAATTTATTTCGATATTATAAAGAGCTGTACATTCCATTTTATGAAGTGTACAGCTCCATTTTTATTTCCTCTCATACGGAGTCCCCTTAAGCGGCAGCTCCGTCTGAAATTCTCCGTTATACTTATAATATGCTCCTGCTACAGCGGGGGCTGTGGGGATAGAGGTTATCTCACCCACGCCTATGGCTCCATGAGCCTCCTTGATTCCGCTCTTTTCCACAACTATCGCCTCCACCTCGGGGGTCTTGTCCGCCCTGAAGAGTCCGAGAGTCCCGAATTTTGCCTTCGGCACGCAGTTTTCAAGAGGATATTTTTCTGTAAGAGCATAGCCCAGAGACATTACCACTCCTCCCTCGATCTGTCCCTCAACAGCCTTGGGATTTATGGCCTTTCCAACCTCGTGAGCCGCCACAAGCTTCTTTATAGTGCCGTCCTCATTTAATATGCACATCTGTGTGGCATAGCCGTAGGCCACATGAGAAACAGGATTTTTCTTGTCGGAGCCCATCTTGTCAGTCTTTGTTCTCCACTCGCCATAATATTCTCTTCCGTTGAGCTTTGAGAGATCGTTATCAGGGATAAGCTCCATATCCTCCTTTATTTTTTCGCAGGCTCTTCTGCAGGCCTCTCCTGTTATAAGGGTCTGCCTTGAGCCGGAGGTCGTCCCCGAATCCGGTGAAGTGGATGTATTCGGATTATGCCACTGGACCTTTGCGGGTCCTATACCGAGCTCCGCACAGATGATATGGGTGAGCACGGTTGCAAGGCCTTGTCCCATGCATGTGGCGCCTGTCCTTATATGCACCCTTCCTCCGTCTATGACAAGCCTGCATCTTCCTGTGTCGGGAAGTCCCACTCCCACACCTGCATTTTTCATGGCGCAGGCTATTCCCACATATTTGTTTTCGGGATCGTAAAACTGATACTTTACAGCGTTTAAGGTCTCCACAAGGCCTGTTGAGCTGTCAGCTATCTGTCCGTTCGGCAGAATCTGTCCGGGACGAATGGCATTTCTCATTCTGAATTCAAAGGGATCAAGTCCGCACATCTCAGCAAGCTTGTTTATGTTCATCTCAGTTGCAAAACAGGTCTGAGTTACGCCAAAGCCCCTGAAGGCTCCTGCGGGAGGGTTGTTTGTGTAGACAGCCTTTCCGTCAATGTCTATCACCTGATAGTTATAAGGTCCTGCCGCATGGGTACATGCTCTCTGCAGCACAGGTGCTCCAAGTGACGCATAGGCTCCCGTGTCCGCAACGACCACAGCCTTCATTGCGGTGAGATGTCCGTCCTTATCGCAGGCTGTAGTCATGTCTATGCTCATGGGATGCCTCTTCGGATGGACTAGTATGCTCTCCTTCCTTGAGAGCTTGCACTTTACTATCCTCTTTGTGATAAAAGCCACAAGGGCCGCATGATGCTGTACTGTCACATCCTCCTTGCCGCCGAAGCCTCCGCCCACATATTTGTTCTCCACTATTATCTTTGAAGGCTCAAGTCCGAGAAGCAGCGATATCTCATGTCTCGTATCATATACGCTCTGGTCTGATGAAAATACCAGTACTCCATCCTCAAGGGGCATTGCCACGGAGCATTCAGGCTCAAGGAATGCGTGCTCCGTCCAGGGCAGCTCGTAGTGGTTTGTAACCTTATATACGGACTCCGCTATGACCTTTTCCGCGTCTCCTCTTACAAGATGCTCATGGCTTAAGATATTTCCGTCCTTATGTACAAGGGGAGCTCCCTCTTTCAGAGCATCCGCAGGGCAGGTAACAGGTGGTAATTCCTCATACTCTACCTTGACCAGCTTTTTTGCCTCCTCAAGTATCTCAGGAGTTTCGGCCGCAACTATGGCTATAGTATCGCCAAGATAGTGGGTTATACCCCCCTCTTTTATAAATGTATTCCAGTCCTGCTTGAGATGTCCCACCTTATTGTTTCCGTTTGCGGGCACGTCCTTCCACGTGAGCACGCATACGACTCCCTTAAGGCTCTTGGCCTCGCTGGTGTCTATCTTAAGGACCCTTGCTCTCGGGTAGTCGGAGCGCACCGCCGAGGCAAATATCATCCCGGGGAGATCTATATCGTCACAAAACTGTGCCTTTCCCAGTATCTTCTTTTTTCCGTCCACTCTCTGAAGGAATTGCCCTACTGATATTCCATCCTGCCTTACCTCGGGAACCTCCATGTTCTCCCTGAACATAAGTGCCGAGAGCTCTATGGCATCTATTATCTTTTTGTAGCCTGTACAACGGCATATATTGTTTCTTATAGCGTAGGCTATCTGTGCTCTGTCAGGCTCGGGCTCCTTATCAAGCAGGCTTTTTGCACAGAGCACCATGCCCGGAAGGCAGAAGCCGCACTGGACGGACCCCGCCTCATTGAAGGCATAGGTGAAGACTTCCTTTTCTCTATCGGAAAGTCCTTCAACTGTGATTATCTCTTTTTCCGCAAATTTCTTTGCGGTCTGAACACAGGATTTCACAGGCTTTCCGTCTATGAGAACAGTACAGGTACCGCAGGCTCCCTCAGAGCAGCCGTCCTTTACCGATTTGAGGCCACAGTCGTTCCTCAAAATGTCCATGAGCCTTCTGTTTTCCTCCGCATATACCTCTCTGCCGTTTATATTAAGCTTTACCTTAGCGCACATATCCTTCCTCCGCTGTCTTATCGGCCGAACCTGCAGTGATAAAGGCCCTGTTGCCGTTTATATTACAATATCAGCCAATTATAATCCCTGTATACCGCATCAATGATGTCTGTAAGTCCTTTAAAGAGCTTAGAGGGCTTTCCTGCCTCGTACTCGTCCTTCTTTCCCGCAAGTCTCATTACAGCCCTTCCTTCGCTGTCCTTAAAGTAAAATCCGTCATTTTCAGAGTTCTCCATGTCATTTTCGTCAGCAAAGAGAGTGAATTTATCCTTATAGGGAGCCGATGAGTAGGGACAGAAGGTCTCACAGTTTCCGCATTCATTACACATATAGTCGACATGCAGTATCTGATGCTTTCCGTCTGCGGTCCTTACAGCTATATTTGCCCTGTTGGGACAGACATCGGCACAGCTCTCGCATATAAAGTCACAGCTCAAGCATCTCTTGCTTTCGGGTTCTTCAGACTCTTCCTTAAGAATTCCCTTCTTTGCATATACAGCCTCCTCTGTAGTCTCTGAGAGCCTGTCCTCAGAGAGGCTTCCACCTGCTATAGCCTCTGCGGCTCGCTTTGCTGAAGCTATACATTTTACTACCACTGAGGCTCCCTCGGCTCCGTCTCCTACGGCGTAGACATTCTTTACAGAGGTCTCCTGCGTATTGGGGTCTGTCTTTGGAAAGCCCTTCTCGTCTGTGGCTATACCATTTATCTCATACAGCCTTGAATCTATCCTTTCTCCTATGGAGGCAATGACGGTATCGCAGCTTATCCTCTCTTCTTCATTTGTCTCAAAGACTGCCTGTCTGCCTGAAGCATCCGTATCGCCAAGCTCCATTTTTTTGCAGATGAGCTCGCCGCTTTCATGGCTTAAAGGTGACAAAAGCTCCTTAAATATGACTCCGTCCTCAATGCAAAGCTCAAGCTCCTCCTCGTCTGCGGGCATATTTCTCTTGTCTCTTCTGTATACAAGGTATACATTCTTTACTCCCTTTACGCGCTTTGCGGCTCTCGCCGTATCCATGGCGGTATTTCCGCCTCCGACTACGACCACATTCTCTCCCAAGGAAAGCTTATCGGGGGCTTCCTTGAATTCCTCAAGGAATTCGAGAGCATTGAGGGCTTTCCCCTCTCTCAGTTTAAGCTCCGCCTTCTTATGAGCTCCTATCGCAAGGACGCAGGCGCAGGCATTCTCCTCTTCCATAAGATCTTTTATATCCTCTATATTCCTGCCTGTGACAAACTCAGCTCCCATCGTCCTGCAAAGCTCGATATCCTTTTCTATATCCGAAAGAGGTATCCTGAACTCGGGTATAATATTTGCGGGGACTCCTCCTGCTCTCTTAGCCTTGTCAAAGATTTTTACCTTTGCTCCGGCTTTCAAAAGGAAGAAGGCTGCAGATATTCCTGCGGGGCCTGCTCCCACTATCACAACATTTTTTCCTGAAATATCAGTAGTAAGCTCAGGGCCTCCGCCCGCCGGTTTTTTCTTTTCTGCGATCTCTCTTATTATCTCATCAAATCCCTTTTCGGCCGCACAAAGCTTTGTACCTCTTATATCCACAGGCTCCTCATAGAAGTTTCTGGTACACTTTGACATACAGCCGTGAGGACATATATTTCCTGTTATAAACGGCAGCGGGTTCTTGTCGATTATGACTCTCAATGCATCCGCATACCTTCCTTCACCGCACAGTCTTACATAGGTCGTAATATCCTGATGTATAGGACAGGTCTCCATACAGGGAGCGATAAAGCAGTCTGTAAGAGGCACCTTCCTTCCGTTTTTCCTTGAAGGCAGAGGCTTTACAGGCTTTATATGGTGCTTATCCGTGAGAGCCTCCTTGCAAAGAACGGCTATAGCCTCTGGATCCGTTCCCTCAAAGCGTAAAGGCTCTCTGTAAAGCTCCGCTATCTGCTTTAATCTCTGATAGCCTCCGGACTTTAAAAGCGTGGTTGCCATGGTAACAGGCCATATGCCTGCGTCTGTTACCTTCTTTATATTAAAGAAATCACAGCCTCCCGAATAAGATATCCTGAGCTTTCCGTTAAAATCCCGTGAAAGCTTTTCGGCAACAGCAAGGGAAAGGGGATATAATGATTTTCCCGACATATACATTTCCTCGGAGGGAAGCTCATTTCTCTTTACATCCACAGGGAAGGTATTTGTGATCTTTACTCCGAAGGAAAGGCCTTTTTCGTCAGCAAGCTTCTGAAGCCTCTCCAGCATAGGAACAGCATCCTCGTATTGAAGGTCATCCTTAAAATGGAAGTCCGTAAATGCTATATAGTCATAGCCCATGCTGTCAAGTATCTCCCTTGCTTTATCATATCCCAGGAGTGTGGGGTTGCACTTTATGAATGTGTTTAATCCTTTTTCCTCTATGAGATATCTTGCTATCCTCTCTATCTCCTGCGGCGGACAGCCGTGGAGAGTGGAAAGTGTCACTGAATTGCATATTTCGGGCTCTATTGCCTCAATGTCCTCCTCTGTCACCTTTTTGAAAATCCCTATATTTTCATGGAGCCATGTTTTGCATTCCTTAAATATATCTGTGTCGCGGGCATCCTTCATGCCCTCTATAAATTTGTCTGTCTTTTCTGTCTTTATGCCCTCAAGGTCGTAGCCCACAGACATGTTGAACTGAAAGCCTGAGGGACTTCCGAGCTCCCACTCCTTTGATATGACCTTAAGTATGAACCATGCCTTTATATACTCGCAGAAAGCGTCAGGCACTCTCAGCTCTGTTGACCACTCACAGTTGTAGCACTCGTCCTCGGCAAGTATACAGGGCTTTGACACAGGAAGGTCCTCGCCGTCAAGCTTCTGTACAGTCTTAAGCTCAAAGAAGCGGCTGCCTGCAAAATAGGCTGAAACTATATTTTGTGCAAGCTGGGTGTGAGGGCCTGCAGCAGGCCCTATGGGAGTTTCAAGCTTTCTCCCGAATATTTCCGAGTATTTTCCGCTCTCGGCTCTGTAAGGTCTGTAAACACCGAAGCAGCTGCCGTTTTTATTATATTCGTCCGTTATCCTCTCCATAAGTTTACCGAAGGGAATCGGCGTCATTCTGTCACTCATAGCTAACCTAACCTTTCCATATATTATCTGATATTATCCGTTTATCCTCGCAGCAAGTTTTCCGGCTCCTTCTCTTACCTCTGAGAGGACCTTCTCCTCATCCGCCACCTTAAGCTCTCTGTCCTTCATGAGGATCTTTCCCGCACAGATCGTAGTTACAACGCTCCTTCCGTTCATTCCGAAGAGCACATGACTGTTTATATTTGAGGCGTTCATAGGTGTAAGAGGTATGTAATCCGTAATTATCACGTCTGCGGCATATCCTTCCTTAAGCTTTCCTATTGGAGTCTTAAAATATCTTCCCGCTATCCAGGCATTCCCTTCAAAAAGCATCTCGGGGACTTCTGTCCATGCGGCGTTGGGGTCACAGAGATGATGCTTATGAAGGACATTTGCGACCTTGTATGACTCTGTCATGTCATGTGTGTAGCCGTCCGTGCCGAGACCTGTAAGTATCCCTCTTTTGCAGAGCTCCATGGTAGGCGGGCATCCGCAGGCATTTCCCATGTTGGACTCCGGGTTATGCACTACCATAGTGTCTGTATCCTTTATGAGCTCCATCTCATGAGGATTAATGTATATACAGTGGGCAAGCAGGGTCTTCTCCCCCAAAACGCCCCAATCATAAAGCCTGTCAACTATCCTCTTTCCGTGTTCCTTAAGGCATTGATGAAGGTCATATATTCCCTCGGCCACATGTATATGGCAGCCCACATCAGAGGGCTTCTCCTTCATGCAAAGCTCCATAGTCTCGTCGGATATGGTAAATGAGGCATGCATTCCCATCATAGCCTTAACCATGTCGTCTCCTGATTTTTCATTTTCCTTTACATGATTTATAAAATCGACATTTTCCTTTACCGAGGCCCTTGCCTTTTCCTTTCCGTCTCTGTCTGATATCTCGTAGCAAAGGCAGGTACGCACAGACAGCTCCCTCGCCGCATCCTCTATTGCAAAAAGGCTTCCCGATATCTCTCCGAAGCTTGCATGATGGTCAAATATAGTGGTACATCCGTTTTTGATGCAGTCTATATATGTAGCCATTGCGGAAAGCCTTGTGAGCTCATTGTCAAGATTTCTGTCTATGGTCCACCACATGCCGTCAAGTATGTCAAGGAAGCCCTTCGGATCATAGCCATTTATGGAAAGGCCTCTGGCCATAGCCGAGTAGATATGCTCATGGGCATTTATAAATGCCGGCATTATCACTCCGCCTTTTGCGTCAACAAATTCGGCATCGGGATATTTTTCCTTAAGCTCGTAAAAGTCTCCGACCTCCTTAATAAGAGCGCCGTCGCAGACTACAGCTCCGTTCTCCATAAAGGGATCCGAGGCATCCCTCGTCACCAGTCTTCCATTTCCGATAAGCAGCATAAAGCACCTCCTTCTTTATAAAAGCCACAGCCGATACTGAAAAATTTGCGGTCATATTTGGTAATAATATACAATAAATCCCTCTGTTCTAAGCTAATAGTATCATTAAAGAATGGCATTTGCAAGCTGAAATACAATTTTTTTAAGGTTATCTAAAAATTTTTGTATTTTCCTGTTGAAACTTACTTTTTTTATGCTATTATGGTCTCAGGAAGTATTCTGTCAGGCTGATATTTTTGAAGCTCAGAATTATTTCAGCAGCTTTTTATCTTGTGTTTTTTGCAAAGGAGGCCGATATGCATCCTGACCCTAATGATTATTTATTGGAAAGCCTTACTTTTATAGCCCATGGAATAGCTCGGCAGTTCGGAAATGACTGCGAGGTCTGCATCCATGACCTGACCTCCCGGGATACCGAGCATTCCATCATATATATAGTAAACGGGCATGTAACCGGAAGGAAGGAAGGCGACGCTCCCTCCCGAATAGTCCTTGAGTCTGTTGAAGCTCTTAAAAAGGGTGAGCTTTTGACTGACAGGCTTTGCTATCTTACAAGAGGCACGGGAGGCAAGCTTCTTAAGTCTTCCACTATATTTATCAGAGACTTCTCCGGGAATTTTCATTATGTATTAAGCATAAATCTGGATATTACCGGCTTTGCCGCCTTCAACAATTCATTAAAATCGCTCCTTTCCACAGACGATGAGGAGCAGCCTGAGGCGACAGCCACTATCACAAACAGTGTAAATGAGCTTTTGGACAATCTTATCTCTCAAAGTATAGAGCTGATAGGAAAGGCTCCTGCCCTTATGACAAAGGATGAGAAAGTAAAAGCCATACATTTCTTGAATGATGCCGGCGCATTTCTCATAACAAAGTCCGGGGAAAAGGTGGCTCAGAGCTTCGGAATAAGCAAGTTCACACTCTACAGCTACATAGATATAAACAAAAAGCCCGATGAAAAGACAAAGGGGCAAGCCTGAGATAAAAACATTTAATAAACGGAAAATATATAAATAAAAAATACAAAACATTAATAGTATAAAAATGGCGGAGGTAAAAAATGGAAAGATCTATCAAATGGGCAATAAACCGGATGCCGAAGACGGAGGACAAAAACCTTCCGATAATGGCGGTGGAGGAAGTTAAGAAGGCCAGGGCCTTCCACGAGAGCTTCCCTCAGTACAGCGTCACACCCCTTGCGGACTTAAATGAGATGGCGGGACATCTGGGGCTGTCGAAGATATGCGTGAAGGACGAGTCCTACAGGTTCGGCTTAAACGCCTTCAAAGTTCTGGGAGGCTCCTACGCCATAGCAAGATACATAGCGAAGGAGATCGGAAAGGACGTTTCGGAGCTCCCCTACAATGTTCTCACATCGAAGGAGGTCCTTGAGAAGTTCGGGCAGGCCACCTTCTGCTCCGCAACGGACGGAAACCACGGAAGAGGCGTTGCATGGGCGGCGAACCGTCTCGGCCAGAAGTGCATCATAAGGATGCCCGTGGGAAGTACCGAGACGAGAAGGAAGCACATAGAGGACGAGGGAGCGGAGTGCACCATAGAGAAGGTGAACTACGACGATTGCGTGAGGATGGTTGCGAAGGAAGCATCGGAATGCGAGAGAGGCGTGGTCATCCAGGATACGGCATGGGAAGGCTACGAGGAGATACCCTCATGGATAATGCAGGGCTACAGCACCATGGCGGACGAAGCATCGGAGCAGTACGGAGAGAAGCCGACCCATGTGTTCATACAGGCGGGAGTGGGAAGCCTTGCGGGAGGAATCGTGGGGTATTTCGCCAACAAATACGGTAAAGAGGCCCCGATAATGTGCGTTGTGGAAGCGGAGCCCGCCGCCTGCCTTTACAAGGGAGCTGTTGCGGGAGACGGAGACATAAGGATATGCGACGGGGAGATGCCCACCATAATGGCGGGACTTTGCTGCGGGGAGCCCAACATCACCTCGTGGGACATCTTGAAGAACCATGTGACGGCGTTCCTTGCTGTGGGAGACGACATATCGAGGAAAGGAATGAGGATGCTTGCGGCGCCCCTTAAGGGAGACAGGCAGGTGATATCGGGAGAGTCGGGATCCGCGCCCTTCGGAGCAGTGGCGGAGATAATGGAAAACGACGAATACCGAGAGCTCAGGGATGCTTTAAAGCTTGATAAGGACTCGAAGGTGCTTCTCTTTTCCACGGAGGGAGACACCGACCCCGAGAGATGGAAGAACATCGTTTGGTACGGCAAGGATAAATAATAATAGTAGGAGGAAACATAAATGTCAGCTTTGACAAAAGAAGATTACTTGAGAATAAAAGAAAAGGCCGAAAGCTATAAGGCGGATATGACCGCATTTTTGAGAAACATAGTCAAATACCCGGGAGAATCCTGCGATGAGGAGATGCATGTCAAAGTCATTTACGATGAAATGAAAAAGCTCGGCTTTGATGAGGTAAAGACAGATGACATGGGAAATGTCATGGGCTTTATGGGCACAGGCGAAAAGCTCATAGCCTTTGACGCCCATATCGATACTGTCGGAATAGGAAACAGGGACAACTGGAGCTTCGATCCCTATGAGGGCTTTGAGACAGAAACAGAGATAGGCGGCAGAGGAACCTCCGATCAGCTCGGAGGAATAGTTTCCGCTGTATACGGTGCAAAGATAATGAAGGATCTCGGTCTCTTAAATGATAAGTACAGAGTCATGGTCGTAGGAACTGTTCAGGAGGAGGACTGCGACGGCCTCTGCTGGCAGTACATTATAAAGGAGGATAATATACATCCGGAGTTCGTTGTATCCACAGAGCCCACTGACGGAGGCATATACAGAGGCCAGAGAGGGCGAATGGAGATACGCATAGACGTAAAGGGAGTCTCATGCCACGGCTCCGCCCCCGAAAGGGGAGACAATGCTATCTACAAGATGGCTGACATACTTCAAAATGTCCGCGCGCTTAATGAAAATGATGCCGAGGACTCAACCGAGATAAAAGGCCTTGTGAAGATGCTTTCAGAAAAATATAACCCTGAGTGGAAGGAAGCTAATTTCCTCGGAAAAGGCACTGTCACTGTATCCGAGATCTTCTTTACCTCTCCCAGCCGCTGTGCTGTTGCGGACTCCTGCTCCGTATCCCTTGACAGAAGGATGACAGCAGGTGAAACCTGGGAGTCATGCCTTGATGAGATAAGGGAGCTTCCCATGGTGAAAAAGTACGGAGAAGATGTGAAAGTAAGCATGTACGAGTACGCACGCCCCTCATATAAGAATCTCACCTATCCCATAGAATGCTACTTCCCCACCTGGGTCATACCTGAGGATCACAAGGTTACAAAGGCAATGGAGGAAGCCTATATCTCGCTCTTTGGAGAGAGCCGCACAGGCTCGGAAGAGACTGTTGAAATGAGAAAGGCACGCCCCCTTACAGACAAGTGGACCTTCTCCACAAACGGAGTGTCCATCATGGGAAGGAACGGAATCCCCTGCATAGGCTTCGGCCCCGGAGCAGAAGCTCAGGCTCATGCACCCAATGAAAAGACATGGAAGCAGGATCTTGTTACCTGTGCGGCTGTTTATGCGACACTGCCCTGCTGCTACTGCAAATAATTTAATGATAAAGGAGATCACAGATATGGCAAATTTACAGGATTATATTTCAAAGCTTGACAGCTTAAAATTCGATAATATGTATATGAATGACTTTTTCCTTACCTGGGAAAAGACCGCAGACGAGCTCATGGCTACATGGACTGTAGCTGACGCTTTGAGATATCTCAGAGAGAACAATATATCAACAAGAGTTTTTGATTCGGGACTCGGAATATCCATATTCAGAGACAATTCCACCCGCACACGCTTTTCCTTTGCTTCAGCATGTAATTTCCTCGGCCTTATGCCCCAGGACCTTGATGAAAAGAAGTCTCAGATAGCCCACGGAGAGACTGTCAGAGAGACTGCAAACATGGTATCCTTCATGGCGGACGTCATCGGAATACGCGACGACATGTACATAGGAAAGGGAAACAAATACATGCATGAGGTGGCTGATTCTGTGGACGCGGGCTACAGAGACGGAATACTTGAGCAGAGACCTACTCTCGTAAGCCTTCAGTGCGATATAGATCACCCCACTCAGTGTATGGCTGACGCTCTCCACTGCGCGCATGAGTTTGGCGGCTTTGAAAATCTCAAAGGTAAAAAGATAGCTATGACCTGGGCCTACTCTCCCTCCTACGGAAAGCCTCTCTCCGTCCCTCAGGGCGTGATCGGATTATTCACAAGACTCGGCTGCGAGGTGGTTCTCGCCCATCCGGAGGGCTATGATGTGATGCCCGAGGTGGAGAAGGTCGCAGCGGAAAACGCCGCAAAATCAGGCGGAAGCTTTAAAAAGACCAATTCCATGGCCGAGGCCTTCAAGGATGCGGATATAGTTTATCCTAAATCATGGGCTCCCTTTGCCGCTATGGAAAAGCGTACAGAGCTCTACGGAAACGGTGATTTTGACAGCATAGACAAGCTTGAAAAGGAGCTCCTTGCTCAAAATGCGCTGCATAAGGACTGGTGCTGCACAGAGGAGCTTATGAAGACTACGAAGGACGGAAAGGCCCTCTATCTCCACTGTCTCCCTGCAGACATAAACGGAGTAAGCTGCAAGGACGGAGAGGTCGAGGCATCTGTATTTGACCGCTATAGAGATCCGCTCTATAAGGAGGCAAGCTTCAAGCCTTATATCATTGCTGCCATGATCTTCCTTGCAAAGTTCAAAAACCCTCAGGATATCCTTTCAAAGCTTCAGGAGAGAGGAAGAAGCAGGATATTCGAATAGATCGGAGCTGATCCGGTTTCGGATACTTAAAGCCTGTAAGGCAGAGGTAAAACTATGAATGGAAAAAAGAAGATCGTCATAGCCTTAGGTGGAAATGCTCTCGGAAATACTCTGTCAGAGCAGATGAAGGCTGTAAAAATAACGGCAAAGGCTATAGTTGACCTTATTGAGGAGGGCAACGATGTGGTGGTAGTCCATGGAAACGGCCCTCAGGTAGGCATAATAAATAATGCTATGACCGAGTATGCCATGCGTAAGGAAGGCCGTCAGCAGACTCCGCTATCCGTATGTGTGGCAATGAGTCAGGCTTACATAGGCTATGATCTGCAGAATGCTTTAAGGGAGGAGTTTTTAAACAGGGGCATGCCTCCCCACAACTCTTCCACCATGATAACCCAGATAATCGTTGACAAAAACGATCCCGCCTTCAGAAATCCCACAAAACCCATAGGCGTGTTTATGAGCCATGACGAAGCTGAAAAGGCTGCCCTTGAAAACGGATGGGAGATGCATGAGGACTCCGGCAGAGGCTACAGACGTGTGGTAGCCTCCCCTATGCCAAGAGAGATAGTTGAGATAAACGCCATTAAGGCAATGATAAACGACGGAAATCTCGTCATATGCTGCGGAGGCGGAGGTATCCCTGTTATCAGGGAGGAAAGCAATCATCTTGCGGGTGTGCCCGCCGTAATAGATAAGGATCTTGCGGCGGAGCTCCTTGCGGAAAGCATCGAAGCTGACATGCTGATAATCCTTACAGCAGTGGAAAAAGTAGCGATAAACTACGGAAAGCCCGACGAAATAGGCCTTTCTCAAATGAGCATAAGTGAGGCCGAAGCCTACTGTGAGGAGGGACAATTCGGAGAAGGCTCCATGCTGCCCAAGGTACGTGCTGGAATTAAATTTGCCGAATCAGGCGACAACAGAGTCGCTCTCATAACACTTCTGGAAAAGGCGAGAGAGGCTATTAACGGCTTTACAGGAACTCGTATCATAAGGTAAACTATATTTCGTTTTTTATGATCTGACCGGAATATCGGCAAAGGGGGCTTTGTTATGAATGAAAAAAGATATGCTTCTGTTTTTGAGTACAAGGGAATACCGCCCTTAAGGCAGGCCTTCCCTCTCGCTCTCCAGCATGTGGTGGCTATGATAGTCGGCTGTGTCACCCCCGCCATAATGGTATCGGGTACGGCGGGCCTTGAAAATGCTGAAAAGGTAATATTGATCCAAGCCTCTCTTGTTTTTTCGGCGCTGTCAACCTTTCTCATGCTCTTTCCCATAAAAACAGGAAAGGGCTTCAGGATAGGTGCGGGACTTCCTGTGATGGTGGGTGTCAGCTTTTCCTATGTGCTGAGTATGCAGACTATAGCATCCTCATACGGCATAGGAGCCATACTCGGCGCTCAGCTTGTGGGTGGTATCGTCGCCGTTGCAGTAGGTCTTTCCATAGACAGGATAAGAAAATTCTTTCCTCCCTTGATAGCCGGAACAGTTGTCTTTACCATAGGGTTATCTCTGTATCCCACTGCCATAAATTATATGGCGGGAGGAACAGGCTCGGCGGATTACGGCGCATGGCAAAACTGGTTTGTATCTTTACTGACGCTGATAATAGTGACTGTCCTCAATCACTTTACCCGTGGTTTTGTAAAGCTTGCAAGCATACTTATAGCTATGGCCTGCGGTTATGTTGTCTCCGCATTCATGGGGATGATAAGCTTTGATGCCGTGGCCGAGGCAAGTATATTTGCCCCTCCTGTTCCCCTTTATTTCGGTATAGACTTTGAGCCTTCCGCCTGCATTGCAATAGGACTTTTGTTTGCCATAAATTCCATACAGGCCATAGGTGACTTCTCGGCCACAACAGGTGGAGCCATGGACAGGTCTCCCACAAATGAAGAGCTGAGAGGCGCTATCACGGGCTACGGTATAGCAAATATCGTAAGCTCCTTTTTCGGAGGACTTCCCACAGCAACCTACAGCCAAAATGTGGGAATAGTGACAACAACAAAGGTCATTAACCGCTGTGTTTTGGGCCTTGCGGCGCTTATTATACTTATTGCAGGCTTGTCACCGAAATTTTCTGCCATTCTTACCACTATACCCTATGCCGTCCTCGGCGGGGCCACTGTATCAGTTTTTGCTTCAATAGCAATGACAGGCATAAAGCTTGTAATGTCAGACAGGCCCTCCGCGAGAGATACCTCTATAGTAGGACTTGCCGCAGCTCTCGGAATGGGAATATCTCAGGCTTCGGAGTCTCTGTCAACATTTCCCGAATGGGTGACGACCATATTCGGAAACAGCCCTGTAGTTATCGCGACCATAGTAGCTGTATTCTTAAATATGACTCTTCCAAAGGATGAATAGATAAAAGGACTGCTGATCTGTATTTTTCAGCAGTCCTCTTTTTGTAATTCTGTAAGTCTTTCTCTGAACATTTCCTTGAGAGATTCGGGTCCCAATATCTTTACTCCACTTCCGAGCCCGAAGATCCAGCCCATAAGCTGGGGACTTATAAATGCGTCAAAGGATATCACAAAGCTGTCCTTTTTCCTTACGGGCCTCATAGAGACATCCCTTCCGAAGCGGTCTATCATGACACCTGCGAGGCTGTTTTTGCACTCAAGCCTCACTCTCTCAAGCTCTCCGCCGAACATTCCGAAAAGCCTGTCGGAATACTTTTCCGTATCCGAAGCCTCAAAGGCCTTCCTGCCTTCACGCTCCTCAGTCTCTACTATCTCTGTCTTAAGCATCTTGTCCACACGATAGTGCTTCAGCATTTCGGCCTCGCTGTCATAAGCCACAAGATAATAATTTTCGTCATCCCATATGAGGCTCCATGGGCTTAAGATATAAAAGGCCCCGCCTCTTCTGAGTACAAGCTCCTTCTTTTCATTCCAATTAAAGTATTGAAATCTTATCTTTCTGTTTTTTCCCATGGCCTCATATATCAGATCCACGTTGTAATAGACAGACTCGTTTTCAGCCTTTGCTCTTCCCGTCACGAGTACCTGCCTGTGAAGCTTTGAGGCCTCATGCTTTCCCGCAAGGCTCTCAAGCTTCTTTATAAGGTCGCGGGATTTTTTCTCCGTAATGAATCTTGCAGCCTGGACCGCATCGGTAAGGAGCTTGAGCTCCGGGAGCTCAAACTCTCTTTTTCCTATATGATACGTATAGCGTGTACCGGTCCCTTCGATTATCACATCTGTCCCGAACAGCCTGAGAGCCTCCATATCCGTATATATACTCTTTCTCTCGGCGCTGATGCCATAGCTTTCAAGCTTCTTTATTATCTCCGACATAGTGAGTCCGTGGCTGTCGTCTGTCTCCTCATAAAGTATCTTTAAAAGGTATAAAAGTTTTAATTTTTGATTCTCCGACTTAGGCATCTCTCTTAGAATTTTCTCCAGGTGTCTCTCGCAAAGAGCAGCATTATAGGGAATATCTCAAGTCTTCCGATAAGCATATCAAGGCTTAAAACCACCTTGCTGAGATCTGAAAGGCTCGAATAGTTTCCCATCGTTCCTACCACATCAAAGCCCGGACCTATATTGTTGTAGGTTGCGGCTACAGCTGTAAAGGTAGTCACCCAGCTCTCTCCGTCAAGGGATACTATGAGCACAGAGACACAAAAAATAACAAGGTACACAAAAAGGTACGCCCCTGTGTTTCTGAGAACGCTTTCCTCCACTGCCTTTCCGTCCATATGCACCTTTTTTACTATATTAGGGTGCAGGGCAATAGCAAGCTCTCTCTTATAGGACTTTGCCAAAAGAACGACTCTCGAGACCTTAAGTCCGCCGCCGGTGGAGCCCGCGCAGGCTCCTATAAACATGAGAAGTATCAGTATTCCCTGTGAGAGGTTCGGCCATACATTAAGGTCTGTTGTGGCATAACCTGTAGTAGTTATTATGGAGCCAACATGGAAGGCTGCATCCTTTAAGGCTATCAGAGGTGAGCTGTAGATTCCCTTAGCGCAGATATTAACAGTTATGATAAGTATGGAGGCGACTATTATCCCTATGTACCATCTCACTTCCTCCGACTTGAAGGCAAGCTTCGACCTCTTTATAAAAAGCAGGAAGTAAAAGTTAAAGTTTACTCCGAAGGCAATCATAGCTATGGTTATCACCACCTGCTGAGGTATAGTGTAGGAGGCGCAGCCTGAATTCAGTACGCTGAAGCCGCCTGTTCCCGCGGCTCCGAAGGTTATACACAGTGCGTCAAACACAGGCATCTTAAGCACTATGAGTATGATTATGGTAGCTATTGTAAGAGCCGTATAAAGCTGATACAAGACCTTCGCGGAGTCGGCCGCTCTGGGCACGAGCTTTGATATGGAAGGCCCGGGGCTCTCCGCCTTCATGATGTTCATCTGGGTACCGCCTGTAAAGGGCACCAGCGCCAGCATGAACACGAGTATTCCCATACCGCCTATCCAGTGCATGAAGCTTCTCCACATAAGCACACCCTTGGGAAGAGCCTCAACATCTGTAAGTATGCTGGCTCCTGTCGTGGTGTAGCCCGAGACAGTCTCAAACACTGCGTCATATACGCTGTCAATAGAACCGCTGAAAAGGAAGGGAAGCATTCCGGTAAATGTAAGTGCTATCCATGTAAGTCCTGTCGCCACATAGCCCTCCTTTGAAAACAGCGAGCCTGCAGCAGGCTTTACCTTTATGAATGGAAAGGCAAGTGCAAGGCAAATGATGCCTGTAAAGATAAAAGGAAAAAGGCTCTCTCCGTATATGATCGCGCAGATCATAGGCACTACCAGAAGTATTCCCTCAATACTCAAAGCCATTCCTATTACATATGCAATGATCCTTAAGTCCATAGATTGCTCCCCCTCTTACTTCAAAATATCGTGAAGAGCTGATATTCCATGATGGGTGGTCACTATTATGACAGAATCGTTTTCCTTTATCATATTTACACCCGAGGGAATTATGAAGGCTCCGTCTCTTATGATACATGCGATTATCATATTGTCCTTGAGCTTTGCGCCGAGCCTTGAAAGAGGAATATTCATAAGCTCCCTGTCCTCCTTGGCCTTAAACTCAAGTATCTCTATTCTGTTGTCAAGGTAACGGTAGAGGGTCTCCACATTTCCTCCCACTCCGTTGCTCTGAGCTCTTACATACTGGGCGATTATATCCGCACATATAAATTTGGGGAATACAGCAGAGTCTATATGAAGCTCATCCATAACATCATTAAGATCTGTCCTGCTTATTTTTGTGATGACTTTTGCATCCGATACATTCTTTGCAAAGGTCGCGCTTATTATGTTCTCCTCGTCTATTCCGGTAAGGGGCACAAAGGCGTCCACATTTCCGAGGCCCTGCTTCATGAGAAAGGCCTTGTCCGTACCGTCTCCGTGTATTACCTCAGCCTCAGGGAATATCTCCGAGAGCTTAAGACATTTTCCTTCGTCTATCTCTATTATCCTTACATGCTTTCCCTTCTTTAAGAGCATATCTGTAAGGTAGTGGGCTATGGTTCCTCCTCCTGTTATGATACAGGACTGAGCGGGCTTGTTTTTTACCTTGAGGAATTTAAAAAAATCCTTCATCTCATCCAGAGTGCTGACTATGGATATCTCGTCTCCCTCTTCTATCATAAAATTTCCGGAAGGGATTATGACATCTCCGCCTCTCTCTACAGCACATACGAGTATGTTGCAGCCTGTTATCTCTCTGACCTCCTGGAGGTTCTTGCCGAGAAGCGGGTAATCTTTATTTATATGTACGGAGAAAATGACGACCTTGCCGTTTGCAAAGCTGTCTATCCTCGTAAGTGCAGGGTACTGTAAAAGCTTGAATATCTCAAGAGCAGCGGCATGCTCGGGGTTTATGATCTTTGAAAGTCCGAGCTTTTGCTTAAGGAATTCCGTCTCCTTTGAGTAGAGAGGGTTCCTTACTCTGGCTATGGTCTTTGCCGTTCCTATGCTCTCGGCTATAACGCAGGCCAAAAGGTTAAGCTCATCGTAGGGGCTTACCGCGATAAATATATCCTTATTTTTGAGGTCGGCCTCTCTGAGGGTATTGATATCCGCCCCGTTTCCGCATATGGGAAGTATGTCTATTGCCTCGGCAGCCTGCTCCAAGGCCTTTTCATCATTATCAATGACAGTGACATCATGTCCGTCATTTACAAGTGTCTTCGCAAGCTCGGTACCAACCTTGCCGCATCCGACTATAACAGCATTCATTATTCTCTCCATCCTTAAAAATGATAAAAATGTCGGTAATTATACCAAATGACACTATATCACGCTTTGGGAAATATTACAGCACATTTTAAGGAATTTGTGTTTAATTTATGAATGAAACGTATATAAAATCAGCCGAGCCCTGAAGGACTCGACTGAATTACCGTAAATATAAGATATTTTATTTCTTTTTGTTTAATATGTCTCAAGGGGTGGCTTTACACTTTCGGGTAGCGGACAGCTGTAGGCTCCTCCATTTCTTTTAAGAACCTCCGCCCGGGCCCTCTCCATGATCTCAGGCATTTCGGCAGTCCTTATACAGCTTAAGGCGATAACCTTTGCCGCCGTCAAAAGCCCCTTCTCTGAAAGGCTGCTGCAGGACTGAGCTGTCATCTGCCAGGTATGTCCAACATTTCCTAAGCAAGCGGTAGCTATATTTATGTTTAATGTGGGAACCGCAAAGCCTACGTCCCCAACATCTGTGGAGCCTGCCTGAAGCCTTATTTTATCCTTGCTGAAGGGATGTATCTCATCGTCAAGAGGCCTTCCAAGCTTTTCTTCCACCCTGTCCTCACCGAAGGTCTCCGCTATGTCCTTTCTTGCCATTGAAAGGACCTCCTCATTGTATGTGTCAAGGAAGCTTTTAGCAAGAGAATAATCCTCCTCGCTCCACTTTGGAGCTCCTATCTCCTTTAAACATTCGTCCGCAACCTCAGCAAGAGCATTATTGGGTATGTATTCTGTAAATGCCATTGAAAGCTCACAGCTGTATCTCGTTCCTGTCATTATGGAGGCTCCTCTTGCCACCTCCTTCACTCTCTCAAAGAGCTCCTTTACCTGAGAAACATAGGGTGCTCTCACCTCATATCTTACTACCGCATGATCCTGAACCACATTTGGAGCTGTTCCGCCTGCATCTATATAGGCGTAGTGTATTCTGGCCTCAGGTATTACATGCTCTCTGAGATAATTACATCCGACACTCATAAGCTCACAGGCATCGAGAGCGCTCCTTCCCAGATAAGGCGTTGAACCCGCATGAGAGGATACTCCGTCAAATATAAAGTTTGCTCCCATTATGGCATTTGAATGTACCGCCTCCACCATGTTTTTGGTGGAAGGATGCCATGTATAGACGAAATCCACACCGTCAAAGGCACCGTCTCTTGCCATAAACTGCTTTGAGCCTGCTCCCTCCTCCGCCGGGCATCCGAAATATATTATGGTGCCGTCCTTTTTGAATTCGGTGAGATATTCCTTAACAGCTATAGCTGCCGCAAGAGATCCTGCTCCCAAAGCGCAGTGCCCGCAGCCGTGTCCCGCACCTCTCGGGACTTTCTCACGCTTCACATTGCAGGAAGCCTCCTGGCTGAGACCTGAAAGAGCGTCATACTCTCCCAATATCCCCATTACGGGCTTTCCCGTTCCATAGCTGAAGCTGCCTTTAAAAGCTGTAGGTATTCCCGCAATTCCGGACTCCACATCAAATCCGTTTTCCTCAAGCACCTTTTCTATAAGCTCCGCCGACTTGAACTCATGAAAGGCAAGCTCAGCAAATTCCCATATACTGCTGCTTACGTCTGTGAATTTCTCCGAATTGTTTTCTATGTAATCCTCTATCCATTGCCTGTCTGTCATCATGCCCGTTCCCTTCATTATTATACGTTTTACTTTTTGTCTCTGTCCGGTCTATGCCTCGCTGTATCTTAATCTTGTCTCCATTCTGTCCATGACATTTGAGAGCACTGTGGTTATAAAAAGATATATGACCCCGGCTATAAGTATGGACTCTATAGGTCTGTAGGTGGCGGAAAGCACCGTCTTGTATGAAGTGGTAAGCTCGTTTATAAAGAAGACTGATGCAAGAGATACCTGCTTTATCATATTTATGAACTCATTTCCCAAAGCGGGAAGGATATTTTTTACCGCCTGGGGAAGCACCACCCTTGTCATTGCCTGAGTCCCGTCAAGCCCGAGGCATCTGGCCGCCTCTGTCTGTCCCTTGTCCACGGCCTGGATACCTGCTCTTATTATCTCCTCCACATAGGAGCCCGCATTTACTATGAGCGCCACTATTATGCAGGCGGTGTCCGAAAGCTCAAAGGGAAGGACTCTCGGAAGAAATATCCAGAAAAAGTAGAGCTGCAGCAGTATAGGCGTGCCCCTCAGTATCCATACATAGCCCTTTACAAAGACCTTTAAGGGCTTTATTCCCGTATATCTGAGGAGGGCAAGGAGGGTGCCTAAAACAGTACCCGCACATACCGTTATAATGGCAAGGCACAGGGTACCCAAAAGTCCCTGCAGATACACCTGACCGTATCTCTCGATTATTCTTACTGTCATGTCGAGCATAGCTGACCCTCCCTTAAAAGATCCTGACTTTAATTAATATCATTAAATTCCGAGGCTTGCAGCATAATCCGAATACTCATCATACCACTGAGCATAAAGTCCGCTCTCTGTAACCTCTGCTATTATCCTGTTTACCTCTGAAAGAAGCTCTGTCTCGCCCTTCTTCATGCCTATTCTGGTTCCCTGAGTCTCCTCATCCACTGTAAATGAAATGCCGGGAGCTATACTCATACCGCATCCTGTGTTTGCGGCAAGGTAAAGGTCCGCTGTTGAGGTGGCTGTGATACATGCGTCCGCCTTTCCCTCCTGAACCATCAAAAATCCGTCAGTAGTAGCTGAAACTCGCTTTAACTCCTTACAGCCCTCGGGAAGCTGATCTGCGGCAAAACCTTCCTGAATGGATCCGCTCTGAACCACTACCACCTTATCCTTAAGATCTGAGGTGGTCTTTACACTGTCAATTTCATCATCCCTTACAAGTAATCCGTATTGAACAACTTCGTCGCTGTAATAATATCCGTCCGACATCTCCATAGCCTCGGCCCTTGCCGGTGAATAGGCCAGAGCTGATATGGCAAGGTCATATTTTCCTTCTGTGACGCTGCTTAAAACAGCTGTAAAATCAAGAGGCACGATCCTGCATTCAACACCCAGCTCATCGGCTATGTACCTTGCAAGTTCGATATCCGCGCCGACATATTTTTCGTCTCCGTTTTTGAGGGGATCTATAAATTCAAAGGGTGCAAAGTAAGGCTCTGTGGCTACCTCTATATATCCCTGTTCCTTTATCTTTTCAAGCCTGCTCACTCCATCATCCGACTCATTTTCTCTTGCCGCAAGAGAAATGCTCTCAGTGCTCATCTCAGTATTTGCGGGGTTGGTGGATGCCTCGACCTCTGTAAGGACAGAGCAACCCGATATAAAAACGGATACTGCTGATAGTAATGCCGCTGTTATCAAGATGTAATTTTTCTTTTTCATAAATTTCTCCTCTTTATCCGCATTTGCAGCGGCTTTTTGTTTTATCTGTTTATTTAGATATCACTTTACTTTGCTAATATGCTAAATTATAATGTGATTACTTCATCTTGTCAACAGGAGATTGAATTTTTTATTTCTGATATTGATTTTGTAAAGGCCTGAGCCTTTTCCCATTAAGCCGTTTACGGAGTAAGTATGAGCCTTATTAACTTCGGGCTTTTTCAATTGTTTGAGGAAAACTTTGTTTTCCGAGTTTTGAAAAAGCGAGGTAAGTTAAAAGGCGAATATGAACGCAGTGGCTTTGGAAAAAGGCTCAGGCCTTTACAAAATCATCTACATAGTACTGACATAATAAGACATAAAAAATCGGCATAAAAGGTAAGGTTATCCTTATCCTCTTTGCCGATAATTTATAATACATAGATTTATTCTATATATCTATATTTTTTGTATGTTACCATATTGCACAGATTCTATATCATGTTATTTAATATCCTGCCCTCATTTTCGGGATTAATTCTGACCTTTATCGACTTGGCATAGTAGCCGGGATCAATGTCGTTTATCCTGAGCTCTCTATTCTTTAACCCCTCAAGAAAGTTATCCTTGTGTCTTGTGATACTGTCCGCCGTATCGGGATTTCCCGTTATTTCTATTCCGACAGCAACCGCATATTTTTCTCTGAATTCTTCCCTCTTTTTTGAAGCCTCCTCTTCAGACCTTTCTACAGCCTCCATATAGCTGTCCGAATCGCTTACATGATTATAGTATTCATATTCATCATAGAAATATTCCCATGAAAACTCATATTTACCGCTGATATATTCATCGATATCAGCCGTATATAGACTCGGAGTTATAAATTCAGGATCATATGTCACTTCAATATGTATTTCTCCTGCAGGTATACTGTCGTCAGTTCCGAATGACATGCTCTCCGCCGCATATCCTGTATTTGAAAGTATGACTCCCTTGTCGTTACCCTCCGGAAGCTCATATATGAACTCCTTCGTATCAAGCTTACCATCATAAGAATCCACTATTCTGAATGATGAATACTCTCCGAATGCTACTCCCGCACCGATACCTGTAATGAGGGCTCCCGCAAGAAATAGTATAAGAGCTATTTTAAGTCTCATGCCGCCTTACCTCCTCTGTTTCTCTTCATCTTTACCATAAAAATGGTGCAGAGCACTGTGAAGGCCCCGAATGCAAGCGCTCCTCCAAGGCTCATAAGACCGATTCCCGCCACAGGATACCCTTGGAAAAGCAGAACCGCCATAAGTCCCAGCCCAAAAACAGAGAAAAGTGCAAATATACCTGAGACAAAAGCTGTCATTATCCAGAAAAAGTTCCATGCAAGCTTTACGCACCAAACTGAGATATCGATACATATCCTGAATATTCCCTTTATTCCGTTACGCACTCCCGCAAATATTCCTGCTGAACGAAGATTTCCTCCTGTTTCATTATTCTCAAAGCTTTCTTTATCTGAAGTGCCTCTCTCAGGCCTCTTTTTTTTAAACGGCCGTTTTACAGCCTCGGAAAGCCTTGAAAAATTTGATCTTACAAAATCTCCTATGCGCTGAGCTGATTCTCCTGCCACCGTCTTAGCCTGTCTCGCAGCTTTTTTTGCGGCCTTTTTGCCCTCAGCCTTAAGCTTTTCATAGTCAGGCTCATCGTCTGCCTCGTCTGCCGGATGAGGCTCGGTCCCATTTCCTGCAGAGTCCTGAGAATCGACGCTGTAAGCCTCAAGTATCTGCGTACACAGCTCGTCTATATCTCCGAAATCAGCTATTGCCTCCTCCTCGGAAAGTCCCTTGGCTATCCTCATGTCTATATGCTGCTCATACTCCGAGATAATGTCCTCTATCTCTCTTTCCTCAAGCACTGAAATATTCTTTTTAAGCTTTTCCAAGAACTCCTTCTTATCCATCTCTGCGCTCCTTCAAAAAAAGGCTTACCTTCTCCGAAAATTCATTCCATTCCTTTTCCAGGGAATCTCTGTAAAGTATCCCCGCCGCCGTTATATGATAATACTTGCGCGGGGGCCCCTCAGTGGACTCTCTCAAATAGGTCTCAAAATATCTCTCATTTGTGAGTCTTTTTAAGAGCGGATATATAGTCCCCTCATTGACGTCTATGACCTTGGAGACCTCCTCAACAAGCTCATATCCGTACATATCCCTGTCTCTTACCGATTCAAGCACTATCAGCTCCAGTACTCCCTTTTTAAACTGTGAATTCATTACTTTTACTCCTTGAACTGTTATTATAGTATACCAACTACTATGTAATGTCAAGTACTGTGATAAAAATAATAGCAACCTTTAAACTCAGGCTGCTATTACATATACGATATCATATAAAGTTCTTATCTTCAGCTGTTTTTAGCCTTATATCCCTCGCCCCAATTCCACATAGCGTCAAGTATAGGTTTCAGGCTTTTTCCCAGCTCCGTAAGGCTGTACTCGACCCTCGGAGGCACCTCCGCATATACTTTTCTATTTACAAGGCCCTTTTCCTCCATGTCCCTCAGCTGAGCGGTCAAGACCTTCTGAGAGACATTACCTACAGACTTTTTTAATTCTCCGAAGCGCTTTGTGCCGGGCATCAGGTCTCTCAATATCAGCACCTTCCACTTATCTCCTATCAGCATAAGCGTTGTCTCCACCGGGCAGGCAGGCAATTCTCTTATTGTTTGCATAGGCTGCAGTCTCCTTTTTTCAGCTTCAAAATACATAAATATATTTTTATTATAACTCTTTACAGCATAAAATACAGCAAATTTTATATTTGTATACGATAATTCTGCAAGTGTACCCGACAATTCCGGATATAAGATATTTAAGTATTTCTTCAATAGTATCATTCCGGTAACTACGGCACAATAAAGTGCTTACTTCACATATACCTGAATTTTCATTACAATCAAGCCATAAACAAAAACGGTTTTAAACGGAGGCCGGCATGCAGACGACAGATTATCTCAAATATATAACAGATGAAATTCATTCAGCCGTCTTTGCCACTATCGACAGAGACGGTCGCCCTGTGACCTGTGCCATCGATATCATGGACTATGATGAGTCCGGGCTTTACTTTCTGACGGCAAGGGGCAAGAGCTTTTATGAAAGGCTTAAGGCAAATGAAAATATTTCCTTTACCTCCATGAAGGGAAAAGACACACTTTCCTGTACAGCTGTGTCTGTGCAGGGCAAGGCAAAGGAAACAGGACCTATGAGGCTGTCTCGACTTTTTGAGAAAAATCCGTACATGGAAAAGATCTATCCCGATCCCGCCTCAAGAACCGCTCTTACTGTATTTAAAATATATGAAGGAAGCATTGTGGGAATTGCCTTGAGATATGTCCCAAATCGGCTATTGAAAAAAGAGAAATAAAAGAATAAAAAATATATCTGAAATATTATCAGAGCAACTTGTCCATAGGGCTTCCTTCCCCGATAATATTTCAGACTTTTTATATCACTTATTTAGGATTTTATAAGCTTTCGCTTTTAGGGATTTTATATTTATAATTACTCATCATCAAGCTTGAGCACAGACATGAAGGCCTGCTGTGGTATCACGACATTTCCTACCTGTCTCATACGCTTCTTGCCTTCCTTCTGCTTTTCGAGGAGCTTCTTCTTTCTGGAGATATCTCCGCCGTAGCACTTGGCAAGCACGTCCTTCCTTAAGGCCTTTATGGTCTCTCTTGCGATTATCTTTCCGCCTACAGCCGCCTGTATGGGTATCTCAAAGAGCTGTCTGGGTATCTCCTCCTTAAGCTTTTCGCACATCTTTCTTCCTCTCTCATATGCGGAATCGGCATGTACGATAAAGGATAAGGCGTCGACTTCCTCGCGGTTTACAAGTATGTCGAGCTTTACGAGCTTTGACTGCTGATATCCCTTTAAGCTGTAGTCGAAGGATGCGTATCCGCGGCTCCTTGATTTGAGAGCATCAAAGAAATCGTATATTATCTCATTTAAGGGGAGCTCATACTTAAGGAGCGCTCTCGTCTCCTCCATATACTCCATTCCCTTATAGACTCCTCGTCTCTCCTGGCAGAGCTTCATTATGGCTCCCACAAACTCCGTAGTCACCATTATCTCGGCGTCTACTATAGGCTCCTCCATATACTCTATCTCGGAAGGATCAGGAAGATTTGTGGGATTGGTAAGATCAATTACCTCACCGTTTGTCTTATGGATCTTGTAGACAACAGATGGTGCTGTTGTAACAAGGTCAAGGTCATACTCTCGCTCCAGCCTCTCCTGTATAATTTCAAGATGCAGCAGTCCCAGAAATCCGCATCTGAAGCCGAATCCGAGGGCCACAGAGGTCTCAGGCTCGTAAAACAGTGATGCATCATTAAGCTCGAGCTTTTCAAGGGCTTCTCTCAGGTCAGGATACTTCGCTCCGTCTGCAGGGTAAAGTCCGCAGTAAACCATAGGCGTCACCTTCTTATATCCGGGAAGGGGCTCATCAGCAGGGTTATCCCTGCCTGTAACTGTGTCTCCGACCTCTGTAGTCTGTATATTTTTTATGGAAGCTGTAATGTAGCCTACCATTCCCGCGGAAAGCTCATCACAGGGTATGAACTGTCCCGGTCCGAAATATCCTACCTCAACCACATCATACTCGGCACCTGTCGCCATCATCCTTATAGGCATACCCTTTTTGATGGTGCCCTCCTTAACGCGGCAGAAAACTATTACTCCCTTATAAGGGTCATAGACGGAATCAAATATGAGAGCCTTGAGTGGAGCCTCGGGATCTCCTGTAGGCGGCGGAAGCTTCTTTACTATATCCTCAAGAACCTCCTCCACATTGAGTCCTGTTTTTGCGGATATCCTCGGGGCATCCTCGGCCTCTATACCTATTACATCCTCTATCTCCCTTGCCACTCTGTCGGGCTCGGCGCTCGGAAGGTCTACCTTATTAATAACGGGAAATACCTCCAGGTCATGGTCGAGAGCCAGGTATACATTGGCCAGAGTCTGGGCCTCTATTCCCTGGGCCGCATCCACCACCAAGACCGCTCCGTCACAGGCGGCAAGAGAACGGGATACCTCATAATTGAAATCCACATGGCCTGGAGTGTCTATAAGGTTTAAAATATACTCCTTTCCGTCCTTTGCCTTATAGACTGTTCTGACAGTCTGAGCCTTTATTGTGATTCCTCTCTCCCTCTCAAGATCCATATTGTCAAGCACCTGGGACTGCATCTCCCTCTTTGTAAGGAGTCCCGTCATCTCGATAATGCGGTCCGCAAGAGTTGATTTTCCGTGGTCTATGTGGGCTATTATACAAAAATTTCTTATTAAGCTTTGATCTGTTTTATTTGACATGAGGAAATAATAGCATTTTTTGACATGGCTTGCAATATTTCTTTATTTTCTTTGACTTTTTCTCCAAATAATCACTTGACATATATCCTTTAAGCCTATAGAATAAATAAGAATGTTTACACCAAACTGTCCGTGTCCGGATTGATGGAAACAATAATATTTGAAAAAGGAGGTGTAACCCATGGCAAATATTAAGTCAGCTAAGAAGAGGATTCTGGTTATCCAGACAAAAACAGCACGCAATAAATCAATCAGATCTAAGGTTAAGACTTTCATAAAGAAGGTTGAGGCTGCTATCGCGGCTAATGATAAGGCAGCAGCTCAGAGCGCTCTTTCAGTCGCTGTATCAGAGATCAGCAAGGCTCAGAGCAAGGGAGTTTATCATGCTAATACCGCTTCAAGAAAGATCTCAAGACTTTCAAAGGCAGTTGCAGCTATGAACTAATCCGAACCTGATATCTATTACATAAAGACATCAAATTAAAAGCTTCAGGAATGACCCGCCTGAAGCTTTATTTTTATGTTTTCTTCGATATTGATATCAAAGTCATGCCTTATAAGAAACTCGTTTACAATGCTGCAATGAATTACTTTCCTGCGTTCTTCATACTGAGTGATATCCTTTTTTTCTCACAGTCTGCTGAAATCACTCTGACATCGACTACCTGCCCTACCTTGACTACATCCATGGGATGCTTTACAAACCTGTCTGAAAGCTCTGATATATGCACAAGCCCATCCTGATGCACTCCTATATCCACAAAGGCACCAAAATCAGTTATATTCCTCACAGTTCCCTTAAGCAGCATTCCCGGCTTTAAGTCCTCTATTTCAAGTACATCAGATTTTAAAAGAGGTTTTGGCATGTCGTCTCTGGGGTCTCTCCCCGGTCTTTCAAGCTCGTCTGCTATATCCGAGAGAGTATACTCACCGATACCAAGCTCTTTTGAAAGCTCCGAAAGGCCTCCCTTTTTTGAAAGCACAGCCTCTCTTATACTTCCTTTTGTGATTTTTTCACTTCCGGAAGCCCCGGAGCCCGCTTTTTTTATTCTTTCGGAAAGCTCCTCCTTAGGTATGCCAAGTATAGCCAATAGTTTCTCCGCAGCCTCATAGCTCTCAGGGTGAACTGCTGTCGCATCAAGAGGCTCGCTGCCTCCCCTTATCCGCATAAAGCCTGCAGACTGTTCAAAGGCCTTGGGGCCAAGCTTGGGAACCTTCAAAAGCTCTCTTCTTGTCTTAAAGCCTCCGTTTTCCTGACGATAGACGACTATATTTTTTGCAACGGTCTTGCTTATTCCCGATACTCTGCAAAGCAGCGCAGCAGATGCTGTGTTCAGATCGACACCTACGCTGTTTACACAGTCCTCAACCACATTTTCGAGGGTCTCTGAAAGCTTTGTTCTGTTAAGGTCATGCTGATACTGTCCGACACCTATCGACTCGGGCTCTATCTTTACAAGCTCCGACAGAGGATCCTCAAGCCTCCTTGCTATAGATGCGGCGCTTCTTTGCCCTACGTCAAATTCAGGGAATTCCTCGGCCCCTGCCTTGCTTGCGGAATATACACTGGCTCCTGCCTCATTTACGATCACATAGGGAATTCCGAGCTTTGCTATAACGCTCTCCGACTCCCTTGAAGCTGTGCCGTTTCCCAAAGAGATGACATCCACCTTATATTTTTTAATTATGTCCCTTAATATATCAAGAGATTCCTCCACCTTGTTTTGAGGAGCCATAGGATAGATGACTGTTGTATACAGTATTTTTCCTGTGCTGTCCGCCACAGCAAGCTTGCAGCCTGTCCTGAAAGCGGGATCCCAGCCGAGTACGGTTTTCCCTGCAACAGGGGGCTGCATAAGAAGCTGTCTCAGATTTTCCGCAAACACCTTTATGGCTCCGGCTTGAGCCTTGTCCGTAAGCTCTCCTCTTATCTCATTTTCTATGGAGGGAGCTATGAGCCTCCTGTATGCGTCCTCAGCTGCATCGGACAATACTTTTTCTGTATCTGAAGGCAATCTCCCCGCACCGCATATCCTCTCCCTGCTTTTTAGGGCTTCCTTTTTCACAGAGGACTTGAGATATTCTATACTGTCATCATCAATTCCCGAAAGCTTCACAGTAAGGACCTTTTCTTTTTCACCTCTGTCTATAGCAAGTATCCTGTGGCCTGCAAGCCTTTTTACAGGCTCGCTGAACCTGTAGTACATTTCATAGACAGACTTTATGCTCTCATCCTTTGCGGAGACAGCTATGACACCCCTTTCAAATGCAGCTCTCCTTATGTGCTGTCTGAAAGCCGCATTATCAGATATCTCCTCAGCAATTATATCAGACGCCCCGGCTATAGCCTCATCGGCTGAATTCACATCTTTTTCGGATGAAATATATTTTTTTGCCTCAACAAAAAGGCTCTCCGAGTTGCCCCCTGAGCTGATAAAATCGGCAAGAGGCTTAAGCCCCTTTTCCTTTGCCGCCGAAGCTCTTGTCCTTTTTTTCTGCTTGTATGGTCTGTATATATCTTCAAGCTTTACAAGGCTTTCAGCCTCGTTTATCTCCCTCTCAAGCTCCGTTGTGAGCCTTCCCTGCTCGTCTATACTTTGAAGGACTGTGGTCTTTCTGTCCCAAAGTCCCCTCAAATATTTCAGCCTCTCCTCAAATGCTCTCAGCACCTCGTCATTCAGGTTCCCTGTGGCTTCCTTTCTGTAGCGGGCTATAAAGGGTATGGTATTCCCCTCGTCTATAAGCTTTATTACGGCCTCAGTCTGAGAAGGCTTTATGGAAAGCTCTCTTGAAATGATCTTTTCTATCCCGGGCTTTGCCTGCTTTTTTGAAGTCTTGTCTTTTTCCTCTGCATTTTTCATTTTGTTTTTTTACCTCATTCTGTAAGAAGTATCTCCACTGCAAGTCTGTCGCTGATCTCTCCCGATTTTACCGCTGTCTCAAGCTCCACCGCCCTCTCAAGATATCGCCTTGCATCTGACATCCTGAGTCTTGAGGACTGTTCTCTCAGCCTCCTTGCAAGCCATGGCTGAATCTCCATTTTTGAGGCTGCCTCAGCCTCAGCTGCCCCGGCGGCCAAGAGTTCCTTTAACATATATACCTGATTGAACTGCTTTTCCAGCATTACAAGTACCTTCATGGGTGCTGTCTTTATTGAAAGCATCTCCTCAAACAGCCTCAAAGCCCTTACTGTATTTCCCTCAAGCTTTGCGGAAAGCATATCAAAAACTTTCTCGGAAATATTTTTTGAGCAAATGGCATCTATATCGCCGTCCGTTATCTCAGCTCCCGCTTCTCTCCCGTATGTATATGTTATCAGCTTTTCCAGCTCGTTTTTCACATTAAAGAGGTCATATCCTGTAAGGCCCAAAAGTCTGTTAAGGCTCCTCGATGATATGCTCCTTTCCTCTTTCTGAAGCATTTTTTTGACACTGTCTCTGATCCTTGCCTGCTGTGCCTCAGCCTCCTTATAAGAAAGAGATTCCGTCTTTACGAATTTATATATCTCTCCCCTATCCCTGATAAGCTTGTAAAGCTTATTGGCGGCATCCGTCTCATTCTCCACAAATATCATTACAGTGGAAGCACACAGAGAAGAAAGGAGCTCCGGGGCTTCCTCACCGGAAGCTCCCTTAAACCACCCAGTCTCCTCAAGGAGTATTACTCTGTGATCCTGCATAAAGGGCATAGTCTCAGAAAGGGCCCTTATCTCATTTATATCCTGCTCCCTGCCTCTGAACTCGTTGAAATTAAGGCTTCCCTCAACGTCAAAGCGTTTTAAAAGCTCATTTTTTTTCTCCAGCTTTAAATATTCCTCATCTCCGCATATGAGATACAGATTTTTCATTTCCCTGGGCATTGTTCTCATTCCTTAAAATTTTTGGGCCAAAAGGCCTCTCGTTGTCTCCTAAAATAGGATAAACTCAAAGCCTCTCCCCGTCAATAACTTAATAATATGTGTCTGTAATAAGCCTCCTTCCGTCCGTAGTAAGTCTTATGGCACCACTTTTTGCAGGTTCAAGAAGCTTAACGCCCTCCTCATTGAGCCTTTCCGTAACTTCAGGTGAAGGATGTCCGTAGCTGTTTCCCTCTCCATAGGAAAGTATGGCATATTCAGGCTTGACAAAAGATAAAAGCTTTGCGCAGGTGCTTGTGGCTGAGCCGTGATGACCGGCCTTAAGTACAGTAAGGCTCATTTTATCGATTCCCTCGTCCCTCATTCTTTTTACCAGCCGCATTTCCTCCTCCTTGGGTGCATCACCTGTAAAAAGCATTGAAAAGTCCCGATATTCAAGAAGCAAAAAGGCTGAATGAGCATTTGTCTCATCAGATGTTATATTTCCTTCATATATACAGCTTATTTTTATGCTGTCTGACACGGATAATACAGCTCCCTCATCCATGTACGAGAGCTCTGCCCCTTCGGCCTTTGCAAGCTCCTTCATCTCTCCGTATATATCGTCATTATTCTCTGCCGCCTTCGGAAGTATAAGTCTTTTTATCCTGATCTTATCCGACTCCTCCATGAGATACTCCTGCCCGCTTATATGGTCTTTGTCTCCATGGCTTACTATGGCAAAGTCTATATCCCTGATTCCTTTGGAGAGAAGGAATGGCTCAAGTGTATACTCTCCAAGCTTCTTCTCCGAGCTTGAGCCCCCGTCTATGAGGATATTCGTATCTTTATATCTTATGAGAAATCCGTCTCCCTGCCCTACATCTATTGCTGTTATCTCAAGCATATGAGGACCCGTCTTGTGAAACACATATGAGGACATTATAAGAAAGATAAAAAGAAGAGCCGCAAGTCTCTTTTGGGAAATATTGTAAAAAGACAGCGAAGAAAATATTTGTGAAAAGTATTTTTTAATACAGCTTTGAAGCATGCTCTCTTTTATAAAGACGCCCGTAATTCCGAATATCATGCAATAATATATGATTATCGGAAAAATCCCCGGCCTTCCCGCCACTATGGAATTTACAGGAAGAGAGGCTGCGAATCTGCATAAAAGCTCATAGAAAGCAAGCAGATAATGTCCTGAGCCTATAAAAAAAGTTGCCGCAGGCGGAAGCAAAAATCCCATAAAAAGGCCTGCGATACCCGAGTACATTACATAGGCCATAAGCGGTATGACCACCAGATTTAAAAAGAAGGCATAAAGAGGAAAGGCAAAAAAATGATATAGTACCACAGGAAGTGTAAATATCTGTATGAGTATTCCCATCATGATATTCTTTTTTAAAGGAGACAGTCGGCAGGATGAAAGAGCATCCTTTCTTAGCTTTATCCTGAGAGACCTCATATGTCTCCTTGCCTCCGAGCCAAAGCGCATATTTCCCTCTTCCCCGTGCTCATTATATCTCCTCAGCCTGTCCTCCACGTAGTCGGCTCTCATACCGTCCTCTATGCCTGTTATGATCGTGTCACCAAAAAGGCTTATGGCAAATATAGCGGTATACGACAGCTGAAAGCCGCTTTGAAGGAGCAGATACGGCGATGATATCAGAAGTATGATCGCCGAGAATGCCAGGGCTGACAGGTTGTCGTAGCTCTTTGATTCCCGGGCGGCAAAGAACCTTGTGGCAAGCATTATCACAGATCTCATGGCAGAGCCCGATGCCCCCGTAAATATCCCATAGCTTATAACGAAAAATGAAGCCGTGGCTCCCGCTGTAAAAAGGCCTGCACCCGCTTTCAAAACGAGGTTATAGAATACAGAGCCTATAAGGCTTATATGCAATCCCGAGACCGCAAGTATATGGGCTATTCCCTGAGTCTGATAGAGGTCATTTATCTCCTCATCCATATCGGACTTGTCGCCGAGTATCAGAGCCTTATATATTCCCGCATCCTTTTCAGTCATGATCTTATCGAATACATCCGCACATTTTTCTCTTAATACCTGCAGAGCCTTAAAATACGGAGATGGAGTATTCTCCGTTATATCTATTTTATCCGCCTTTGCGTTTAGAGATACATTTAATGAACGAAGGTAGAGCCTGTAATCAAATTCTCCGGGGTTTGAGGTCCCGTCAAAGGCTTCAAGACTTCCTCTAAAGCCTATCCTCATTCCGGGATAAAGCTCTTCCGACATGCCGGATCCACCGGAAGCATCATCATAATCATAGATATATATCCTCTTTGAAAGCTTCATGACCTCCTCTCTTTTCTTTCCTCCGTCAGACGTTGAAAAGATCCTGACGTTTTTAAGCTCGATAAGCCTGTAGTCGCTCTTTTTTTCCACTTTTGATATACTGCCCTCTATATATGGCTTTGTGCCGCTCTCATAAAGGGCCTCGCATACAGCCTCATCCCTCTCAAATGCTCTGTAGGACGAACTTGACAGAAATATTCCGAGCAAAAAAAGAAACAGCGGAAGGATTATTATTTCCCCGCTGTTAAAGCTTTCTCCGGATCCGAGAGCCGATAAAGAAAAGTATACTGTCATTGCGGCAAACAGAAAAGCCGCCGCAGCTCTCATATAAAAGACCGTTTCCGGCATACCCAAAAGCTCTCCAAGCACGAATACCGCCGCAAAATACATCATAGGTCTTTTTATATTCAATTTTAAAATTTCCTTTTAACGCTTTTATTTTTAAGTTTTATCACGCTTTGGGCCGGCGGACTGTTTCCTTAGGTTTTGATTGATTTATCCGACCGCTTCCTTAAGCTTTCTCTCCACAGCCACAGCAAGGGCTCCGGGGCCTGTATGGCAGGCTATAGCAAGAGCAAGCTCTGCAGTCTCAACGTCCGCCTTCGGCCATATACCTCTTATCTTCTCCGCCAAGAGATCGGCCGCCTCGCCGTTTTGTGAGTGAACAACATATATAAAGGATTCCTCTCCTTCATCATCCTCAAGTCTCCCGGACAGCGCCGCCCTTGCGGCCTCGATCATTATCTCCTCAGCCTTGCCCATGGTTCTGGCCTTGGCAAAGGCGTCAAGTTTGTCTCCGTCGATACAAAGCACAGGCTTTATCTTAAGGAGTGTACCTAACGCTGCTGCAGCGGGAGTTATCCTGCCTCCCTTTTTGAGATATTTAAGCGTAGGCACAGTTATATATATAATGTTTGACTTCCTGTGCTCCTCCAGTATTCTCTTTATCTCGGCGCCGGAGTATCCCTTTTCGGAAAGCAGCTTTGCATTTATTGCGGCTCTCCGCTCTGTTACCGATACTCCGAGGCTGTCTACGACAAATACCTTTCCCTCATACTTATCATCACAGGTAAGAGCCGTCATAGTCTGGCAGCCTCCCGAAAGCCCCGAGGAAAGAGGTATTATCACAAGCTCGTCATATTCCTTGAGGAGGCTGTCCCACAGACTCAAAAGCTCTGCGGGAGATGACTGGGACGTGGATACGTCGGCACCTTTCTCAAGCAGTGCATAAAAGCTGTCGTGGTTTAAGTCCACTCCCTCGTAATGCTGTTTTCCATTTACCATAAAGGGGGCATTTATCAGATAGATTCCTAATTCATCCGCCTCCTTTTTTGTTATACCGCTGTGGGTGTCTGTTACCACGGCAACCTTCATCACTGTCTCCAATCTCTGTTTTCCGGCTTTATAATTTAAACTTGTAAAGAATCTTATTTATTTTCCGTCAAAAGCGACTTTCCCGTCATCTCCGCAGGTTGCTTCATACCCATAAGCTCAAGAAGCGTAGGCGCAATGTCCGCAAGGACTCCGCCTTCTCTGAGCCCGTACTTGGGATCGGCATTATAAAGTATGAAGGGAACGGGATTTGTAGTATGAGCTGTAAAGGGCTCTCCTGTCTTTTCATCTGTCATCTTGTCACAGTTTCCGTGATCCGCGCAGATAAAGAGAACTCCTCCGACGCTCTTTACAGCCTCGCATACCTTTCCGATACACTCGTCAACTGTCTCCACAGCCTTGACAGCTGCAGGGATAACTCCTGTATGTCCCACCATGTCAGGGTTTGCAAAATTGCATATGACCACATCGTACTTATCAGAGGTTATAGCCTCGCAGAGCTTCTCGCAAACCATAGGAGCGCTCATCTCGGGCTTAAGGTCGTAGGTGGGGACATCCTTGGGTGAAGGGACAAGTATCCTGTCCTCTCCCTTATTCGGAGTCTCAACTCCTCCGTTAAAGAAGAAGGTCACATGAGCATACTTCTCGGTCTCCGCAACTCTGCACTGAGTCTTTCCGTTTGCGGCAAGGTACTCTCCGAGAGTATTTTTTATCTCCTCCTTCTTAAATGCCACCTGCTTGTTTGCTATAGTCTCATCATAATCCACAAAGCAGGTAAAGAGGACCTGCTTTCTCTCGCCTCTTGCAAAGCCTGTGAACTCGTCATCACAAAAGGCCCTTGTCATCTCTCTTGCTCTGTCCGGTCTGAAATTGAAGAATATTATGCTGTCCTTATCCTTTATGACAGATACAGGCTTTCCGTCCTCCTCTATGACTGTGGGAACTATAAACTCATCATATACCTTCTTTGCATATGACGCCTCCATAGCTTTCTCGGCGCTTTCAGCCTTCTCTCCCTCTCCCTTTGTAAGAGCGTTGTAGGCCTTCTCTATCCTGTCCCAGTTCTTGTCTCTGTCCATGGCATAGTAGCGTCCGCTTATGGTAGCTATTTTGCCCACTCCGATCTCCTTCATCTTTTCCTCAAGCTCCTTTATATATGAAAGGCCGCTGTCGGGAGGAGTGTCCCTTCCGTCCATAAAGCAATGAACATAGACATCCTTTAAGCCGTTCCTTTTTGCGAGCTCAAGAAGTCCGTAGATATGTGTATTGTGGCTGTGGACTCCTCCGTCCGACACAAGTCCCATAAGGTGAAGAGCCGAACCGTTCTTTTTGCAGTTTTCAACCGCAGACACAAGCTCGGGGATCTTGAAGAAATCTCCATCCTCTATTGATTTTGTAATGCGGGTAAGCTCCTGATATATAATGCGTCCCGCTCCCATATTCAAGTGTCCGACCTCGGAATTTCCCATCTGTCCGTCGGGAAGTCCCACAGCAAGGCCTGAGGCGTAGCCCTTTACAAAGGGGTATTCAGCCATAAGTCTGTCAAGGTTGGGCTTTTTCGCCATATATACGGCATTTCCCTCCTTTTCGTCACTGAGGCCGAAACCGTCCATTATAACCAACACAACAGGTTTCTTTGACATATATTTTAATACCTCCGTCTCTGCTTAATAAAATCTCATGCGAAAGTTATTTTAGCATAATTCACCGGATATGGAAAGAGCTGCAAAGATATGATAAAATATCTGTAAATACTGCTATTTAAGAATAGTTTAACAGCTTATGATACTATTGAAATATAATAAGAAATACGAGGATTTTATATGGCTGATTTTGAATTGGTATCAGAGTTTGCTCCCACAGGCGACCAGCCTCAGGCTATAGCCGAGCTCGTCAAGGGCTTTAAGGAGGGCAATCAGTTCGAGACCCTGCTCGGAGCCACCGGCTCCGGAAAGACCTTCACCATGGCAAATGTGATAAAGGAGCTCGGAAAGCCCGCTCTTATCATTGCCCACAACAAGACCCTTGCGGCACAGCTTTACTCCGAGATGAAGGAATTTTTCCCGCATAATGCTGTGGAGTATTTTGTGTCCTACTATGATTATTATCAGCCCGAGGCCTATGTTCCCTCCACTGATACATATATTGAGAAGGATTCCGCTATAAATGACGAGATAGATAAACTGCGCCATTCCGCCACAGCAGCTCTTTCGGAGAGGGAGGACGTCATAATAGTCGCTTCCGTTTCATGCATATACGGTCTGGGTTCCCCTATAGATTATAAGAGCATGACTGTATCCCTGCGCCCCGGTCAGACGAAGGACAGAGATGAGATAATAAGAAAGCTCATAGACATGCAGTATACAAGAAATGACATGGACTTTAAGCGAGGCACCTTCAGAGTCCACGGAGACGTGCTTGAGATCTATCCCGCGTATTCCGAGGGCGAGGCCTACAGGATAGAGTTTTTCGGCGACGAGATAGACAGGATAACCGCTATAGATTCCCTGGACTCAAGGCCAAAGGCGGAGCTCAACCACTGTATAGTATTTCCCGCCTCCCACTACGTCGTTCCAAAGGATAAGATGCAGAAGGCTGCGGAAAATATCTTAAAGGAAATGGAGGAACGAGTCGCCTATTTCAAGTCCGAGGACAAGCTCATTGAGGCCCAGAGGATCTCGGAGCGCACTAATTTTGATGTGGAGATGATGAAGGAGACGGGTTTTTGCTCAGGTATCGAGAACTATTCGAGACACCTGACAGGCTCCGCCCCCGGGGAGCCTCCCTACACTCTCATCGATTATTTTCCCAAGGATTTCCTTATTATAATAGATGAGTCCCATATTACTCTCCCCCAGATAAGAGGTATGTATTCGGGAGACCACAGCAGAAAAATGACTCTCGTTGACTACGGCTTCAGGCTTCCATCAGCCCTTGACAACCGCCCTCTTAACTTTTCCGAATTTGAGGCAAAGATAGACCAAATGCTCTTTGTTTCCGCAACGCCTTCCGAGTATGAGGAAAATCACGAGCTTCTGAGAGCCGAGCAGATCATAAGGCCAACAGGCCTACTTGACCCTGAGATAAGCGTACGTCCCGTAAAAGGTCAGATAGATGACCTTATATCAGAGGTAAGGAAGGAGACCGAAAAGAAGAACAAGGTACTTATAACCACCCTTACAAAACGAATGGCCGAGGATCTCACAGACTATATGAAGGAAATAGGCATCAGAGTCAGATATCTTCATTCCGACATAGATACTCTTGAGAGAGCTCAGATAATAAGGGATATGAGGCTTGATGTCTTTGATGTGCTTGTAGGTATAAACCTCCTTAGAGAGGGTCTTGATATCCCCGAGGTATCCCTTGTGGCAATACTTGATGCGGATAAGGAAGGCTTCCTCCGCTCTGAGACCTCTCTCATACAGACTATAGGACGTGCCGCAAGAAATTCCGAGGGCCATGTAATCATGTATGCGGACACCATAACAGACTCCATGCGCCGTGCCATAGACGAGACCAACAGAAGGCGCAGCGTACAGGATGCATACAACAAGGAGCACGGAATCACCCCTACTACCATCAAAAAGGCTGTGAGAGATCTCATAGCTATATCAAAGACTGTGGAAAATGACTCCGCCGATGTCTCAAAGGACATAGAGTCAATGAACGAGAAGGAGCTTAAGGCTCTGGAGAAAGAGCTCACAAAGAAGATGAGAGTCTGTGCCGCGGAGCTTAACTTCGAGGAAGCGGCTGTAATAAGAGACAGGCTTGTGGAAATAAGAAAGCTCATGTATGACAAGGATTGAAAATTTATATCAAAGGGGGATTTTCAGATATGATACTTACATTTGACTGCTACGGAACACTCATTGATACCTCTCCGCTTTTGGAGGAGATCGGAATGATCGCAAAGGAAGGCGGAGTCTCTCCCGAAAAAGCAATGTCGCTTTTTCCTGTGTATGAGGCCAGAGTAATGTATGCCGAGCCCTACTGTGATTATGACGAGGTAGTGCTCCATGCTCTCGAGTATCTCGATTTTGACATGTGCTGCAGTGTTTTCAGAAAGGAAGCCGAAAGAGCTGTAGAATGTATAAAGAATTATAAGGCTTTTCCCGAGGTAAAGGAGATTCTTTCAAAGATGAAGGCCGACGGTCATAAGCTTTACCTCATGTCAAACTCCAAAAAGGAGCTTATGGCCTGCCATTTAAAGGAGCTGGGCGAGCCCTTTGAATATGAGTTCCTCGCGGATGAGACCCACTGCTACAAGCCGAATCTTGAATTTTTCAGATATGCAGAGGATCGTCTCTCCCTTAAGGATAAAGAAAAGCGAGAGCACTGCCATATTGCAGAGGGATATTTCTGGGATATAATACCTGCGACATATTTCAGGTGGAATACCATATGGGTAAACAGATCTCATCAACAGGGCGATGAAAGAGGGAAGAATTATATAGAGGTCCATGACCTTACAGGTGCTTATGAAGCTTTAAAAAATTTTGTTTAGTCTAAAAGGGCTGTCACAACAAAGTGAACAGCCCCTTTCTTTAAAAGCTTTATTCCTCAAAAAGTTTCATGGCAGCTTTAAGCTGGTTATCAATATCAGGTGAAGGAGCGGAGGGATCCGCTCCTTTTTCAAGAAGCGTATCATCAGCCTCACATTCCACGTCAGGACTTATTCCCACTCCGTGTATTTCACTTCCGGAAGGGGTATAGTATGAGTTTGTTGTAAACTTTACAGCAGAGCCGTCCGCAAGAGGGATAATGCTCTGTACTATTCCTTTTCCGTAGGTCTTTGTTCCTACCACCCTCGCCATACTGTAGTCCTTAAGGGCCCCTGTGAATATTTCAGAGGAGGAAGCGGTATTTCCGTTTACAAGTATAACTATGTCTTTATCGGTGCTGTGCTCGTCAGAAGAATAATAGGCGCTGTCTCTTCCCTTCTTGTTTTCAGTGTAGAGAAGGAGCGTCCTTCCTCTGTACTCACCGTCTGTCTCGTTATCAGAGTAAGTGGAAATATCATCAGGAAGTATATAATCCGCCATTATCACAGCAGATTCCATGACTCCCCCGGGATTATCCCTGAGATCCACTATGATACCTGAAAACTCATCCGTATCAAATTTGTCCATAGCTGCTCTGAACTGATTTACAGTGGCCTTCTCAAAGCTGCTGACATTTATGTAGCCGAGCTTTTCCCCGTTTTCAAGAGAAAGCTCCGAACTCTTTACAGTGGTTATCTCCACCTGTCTTCTCTCGACCTGAAGGTTCACCTCTTCACCATCCCTGTCGAAGGTGAGATTTACATAGGTTCCCTCCTCGCCCTTTACATACTCCTCCACAACGGTTTCAAAATCAAGGATAGTAATATTCTCGTGATTTACCTCTTTCAGTACATCACCTTCCATAACTCCCGCCTCCTCGGCAGGGGAATCCTCATAGACCTCAACCACTGTTATAGTATTGTCTGCGGCATTATAGCTCATAAGTACGCCTATGCCACAGTAATTTCCGTTGGATTCATCGGTCTCGTCCTCGAACTCCTCAGGGCTGTAATAATCCGCATAGAGATCTCCTATGCTGTACATCATTCCCTTGAATATACCTGTCTCGACAGTTTCCGCATCGGTGCCGTAGAGATATCTGTCCTCAATAAGTCCGCCTATAGTCTTCAGCTTGGAATTTATGGCTGAATAGTCAAGCCTTGCAACAGAAGTACTTGCAATATCATTATTCCTTATGGCATAGCGAAAGTTCGCAAATATAACAGAGCATGCGGCAATTACAAGTCCTATGAAAAGGCCTGCGGCAAGCCCCTTTATAAAGCCTGAGCCGCTCTTTTTCCGACATTTTCTTTCACTTATTCCGTCCTTGTTTATATCCGTGTCCTGATTAAGCTCCCTTTCCGGATTATCCGCATTAGGATTTATATTATTTACATTGTTATTTGTATTATTGTCTGTGTTATCCATTTCGCTGTTTTCTTTTACTGTTTCCGAATCGCCTTTTTCTTAAGGATCGTTGCTCAAAGCTTAAGGGCTTACATAATTGAGAGGATTGACATACGAGCCTCCCACTCTCACTCCGAAATGCAGATGAGGGCCTGTTGAATATCCTGTCGAGCCCACATAGCCTATCGTATCTCCCATGCCGACGCTCTGTCCTGCTGACACTGCTATGCTCGACATGTGCATATACACGGTATAAACTCCTCCTCCGTGGTTTATCATCACATAATTTCCCGCGGATTTTGAGTATGTGGATATGACCACCGTACCTGAGGCCGCAGCCTTTATGGTGCTTCCTTCAGGCGCACCTACGTCTATACCCTGGTGGTTACTTGAGGCTCCCTCAGTAGGCGAGCTCCTTCCTCCGAAATTACTGGTTATCCTTGAGCTTGCGGGGAGCGGCCATGTAAAGCTTATTCCGTCGATAGACTTTACCTCGTAAGTCTTTCCTGCTTCCTCCGCTTTACGCCTTGCTTCCTCCTCCTGACGCTTTATCTCCGCTTCTATTGCGGCGATATTGGCCTCCTCGGCGGCTATAGCCTGCTGCATCTCATCTATCTCCGTCTGAGCATCGGCTATACGCTGATTGTATTCCTCAAGCTCCTTTTTCTTGTCCGCCATGAGAGCATCCACCGAAGACTTCTTTGCCTCGGTCTCCTGCTTCATTCCGTCCAGCTCGGCATACTCCCCCTCAAGCTTTAATTCCGTTGCAGCTATCTCCTCTCTTATGTCAACAAATTCCAGGAGTTTATTTCTGTCATAATCTGATATTTTTTGGATATATTCAGCTTTGTTCAGCATATCGGAAAAAGATTCCGCTTCAAATATAAGGTCAAGGAAGTTGGTATCTCCCTTTTCGTACATATATTTTATGCGAAGCTTCATTGATGAATACTGCTCCGCTTCATCCTCCTTTGCAGCCTCAAGCTCAAGCTTCGTGGAATCTATCTCCGCCTGCTTGTCCGTCATCTGCCCGGAAAGCTCTGTTATCCTTGTGCTGAGGGCCGTCATCTCCTTGTCAAGCTCCTCCACATAATCGGCAGTGTTTGACTTAAGCTTTTCCAGCTCATTCAAGGTGTTCTCCACCTCTTTCTTTTCTTCCTCCAGTGAGGATATCTTTTCCTTTGAGTCGGCTATGCCCTGACTTGTGGCATAGGTATTAAAAACCAAAGGCAGACTTATAGCCCCGGCCGCAAAAAGAGCCTTCGCTCTCATATGCTTTATTACTTTTCTTCCTCTGCTTCTTCTCATCTGAAATATCCTGTGTCCGATACGATATAACGAAATATATGATAAATATATTTTGTGTAAGGTTTGTGTCCTCAGGCCTAGACCTTCAAATGCTTTCTTATTGTAAAAAAGCTTACCAGAAATCCCATTCCCACGCCAAGTATCATTGCCACCGCAAGTATTGTGGGAAATATCTCATTTAACGGTATAAGCTCAAACAGTCTTGTATACTGAATATAATGTTCCAATACATAAGCCGCCGCCTTTTTGTAAATAAAATACATGGCAGCAGCGGGTATGGCCGCGCCCACGAAGCCTATTACGACTCCCTCCACTACAAAGGGTGCTCTGATCATAAAATTAGTGGCGCCTATGAGCTTCATTATCTCGTTTTCACGCTTCCTGAAGGCCGCAGCCACGGATATGGTATTGCTGATAAGAAAAACGGCAACAGCCACAAGGACTATTATTATGGCTCCGCTCACTATGCTTATCACTCTGTTCATACCGCTCATGGCCGATACCACAGCATTTGAATAATTTACCTCTCTCACACCGTCAAGGGATTCAATATAGCTTACCATCTCCTGCTGTGCGCTTATGTCATTCAAAAATATCTCATAGTTGTCGGAGGTGGCGAGGGGATTATCATCCGCAAAGGCCTCTGCGAGCTTTTCGGAGTTTTCACCGAAATAGTCTGTCTTAAAGCTCTCCCAAGCTTCCTCTGCAGATACATATTTTATTTCCTTTATTCCGGGACGCGCACTTATCTCATCGCCTATAGCCACTTTCTCTTCATCACTCAGACCCTCGTCAAAAAAGACTGTGATGCCTACTGTTGTCTCAGCCTCCTTCGTAATGTGCTGCACATTCATAACTATGGAATAGAACATGCTGAACAAAAATATGCATGCAGCCACTGTAGCTATGGAAGCCATGGAAAAAAGGATATTTCTCTTTATACTTTTAAGGCCCTGCCTGAAGCAGTACCAAAATGTGTTAAATCCCGTCATCTGTGTCTCCTCTTCCCCGAGCCTCTGCTGTCAGGACGGTTCTCGTATCGGCGTTCTTCCTGATAATGCTTTTCACTGTCATCAGTTTCGGCTTCATTGGTATCAGGCCAATAATCTGTATTTTCCACAGATATCTCGGGCCTCTTTCTGCTTCTTCCCTTTCCGGAGGCATTTCCTCCTCTGACAGTCATTACGGAAAGACTCTTACCCTCAGGAGTTTCATCGCTGACTATAAGCCCCTTGTCCATGGTGATCACTCTCTTTTTCATCTCATCCACCATTTCCTTTGAATGAGTTATGACGATCACCGTAGTGCCCATACTGTTTACAGTCTCAAGAAGCTTCATTATCTCATGAGTGTTGTAGCTGTCCAAATTTCCTGTGGGCTCGTCCGCAAGAAGCACCTGCGGGTGGTTTATGAGAGCTCTTGCGATTGCCACTCTCTGCTGCTCTCCGCCTGAAAGGTGATTGGGATATGCCTTATACTTTGCTCCGAGGCCCGTCAGCTTAAGCATCTCGGGGACATTTTTCTTTATCTCCGAGTTTGAAGCTCCTATGACCCGCTGCGCGAAAGCAACATTTTCAAACACATTCCTGTCATAGAGGAGTCTGAAGTCCTGAAAAACAACGCCCAGAGTCCTTCTGTATTTTGGTATGTTCCTTCTCTTTATCCTTCCGAGATCACAGCCGTTTACCATAATTTCCCCGGACGTAGCTTTAAGCTCCCTTGTGAGGAGCTTAAATAATGTTGACTTTCCGGAGCCCGATTTTCCTACTATGAAAACGAACTCCCCGTCCCTTATTCTCAAATTGATATTTCTAATGGCCTTGTTGCCGGTCTCATATGTCTTGCATACGTTCTTCAGCTCAATCATCAGTAATCCATCTTCTCCATATAATCCATGTATTTGACTACCATGAGGGCGATCTTGAAGGTAATCGCATCCTCGAATACCCTCAGGTCAAGACCTGTAAGCTTCTGTATCTTGTCAAGCCTGTATACAAGAGTATTTCTGTGTATATAAAGCTGTCTTGATGTCTCAGACACATTGAGGCTGTTCTCAAAGAACTTGTTGATAGTGGTGATAGTCTCCTCGTCAAACTCATCAGGATTCTTGCCGTCAAATATCTCTCTTATGAACATACGGCAAAGAGGCATGGGAAGCTGATAGATGAGTCTTCCGATACCTAAAGCATTATAGGCGACTATATCGTCGTCAGCATAGAATATCTTTCCTACATCAAGAGCCATCTTGGCCTCCTTATAGGACTTGCTGACCTCCTTTATCTCGTTTACGATGGTTCCGTAGGAGATCTTTACCGAGATGGATGCCGCCTTCATAGCGTCCATTATCTCGTTTGCACACTCGGCGAGCTCATCATAGCCCTCCTCCTTCTTCACCTCCTTGATGATGACGATGTTGTTCTCATCAAGAGTGGTTATGAAGTCGGTCTGCTTTCCCGCAAAAATCCCCTTAACCACCTCAAGGGCATTGGCGTCCTTCCCGCAGGTCTCCACGATAAATACGGAGCGCTTAGCCTCAGGGTCGATGTGGAGCTTTTTAGTTCTGTTATATATATCCACCAAAAGGAGATTGTCGAGAAGGAGGTTCTTTATAAAGTTATCCTTGTCAAATCTCTCCTTATAGGCCACAAGCAAGGTCTGAAGCTGGAAGGCTATAAGCTTTGCCTGGGTATATGCGGCATCGTTGTCCCCCTTCACAATGACCACATACTCCGGCTCTCTCTCGTCAAACACCTTGAAAAACCAGCATCCGCCCGCTGTCTGTGAATCGGCCTGAGAATGAGCAAAGCCGACTACAGCTCTCTCATCAGCCTCAAATCCCCCGATAGTAGACGCAAGTACCTTGCCGTCCGTATCGCAAATGCATACATCTGTCCCTGTGATTTCTTTAAAACCGTCTATCGTGTTTTGAAGAATCTGATTGGAAACCATTTACTTCCTCCTTTTCAGCCTAATATTTACAAATTCGGTTGTTATTTCTTACTAATTTTAAGATAATTGACGAAAAAAAGCAAGTGAGTTTTGCCCACTTGCCCAAATTTTTTAATTTTTTTTGTGCAATTTTCATATAAGCATTAGGGATTATAAATCTTCGTCACTTATTTCAGTTTCTTTATACAGCCGTCTCCGATCGCAACTCTGCCTTCCTTAAGGAGTCTTCCCAAAGCTCGCTTAAACTGAGCCTTGCTCATGTGATAGATGTCAGAGACCTCCTCAGCGCTTATGCTCTTGTCATCATAGCCGAGTATACCATTATTTTTGTCAAGCTCCGAGATTATTATTTCCGTGTCCTCGTCCATCTGCTGATACGCCTTTTTGCGGGGGCTTAAGTCAAGCTTTCCGTCCTCACGTTTTTTTAGTACACGGCACTCCACTCTCTCGCCCTCTTTATAGTCCCTATAAAGCTCCGAGGGAGGTATCAGTCCGAAATATTTATTGTCTACGGCAACAAAGGCTCCGAGCTTATCGCTGATCTCATATATAATTCCCTCGACCGTGTCGTCCTCGTTATAGGGGCTTTGTGCGGAGAGGTGAGAGTAGACTCTCATTGTAGCCGCAACTCTGTCCGATTTATCCCTGTATATATAGACAAGCACATCCTCCCCGGGCTTCGGTCCGTAGGTCTGCTCCCTGAAGGGGAGAAGGACATCCTTCGGAAGTCCGATATCAAGAAACGCACCTATCTTTGTCATTTCCTTTACCTTAAGAAGGCCTACCTCGCCTACCTTAAGAAGAGCGTTCTCCTCATCAAAAACATACTCTCTTTGGGGTTCTCTTCTTGCTGTATCGCGAAAGCTTCCCTTCCTTATGCCTCTTCCTCCGGAAAAAGAGGAGTCACCTGTTCCGCGTTTTTGATACCTGTCGGAAAAGCCTTCCCTGCCGCGCTTTCCTCCGAAGCCGCCTCTTCTCTTTGAATCGCGATCGGACCTCCACGCACCTCTCTCGTGTCGCTCTCCGGTCTCTCCGACCCTTCCATAGGACGAGCCGTTGCGTTTCTCAAAAGGATATATACGCTTTCTCTCGGATGTATCCTTCTCTTTTGAAGTACCGGTCTCCGAGTTTTCTCCGGAAGAGTAAATATCCGATTTATTGTCCTTAAGACATTTTTCTTCAGCAGCCGGATCATTTTTCTTTTTTATTACCACGGAAAATCTGCTGTTCCCGCCTCTTCTTTGGCTGTTAAACTCTCTCCCGTAATTATTCAGCTTGGCTTCGTCGTTTTCTCTGCTCATCTTGACTCCATAAATAAAATTAATATTCTTAAAGAGGCTTAAGATATGCTCGTTCCTCTAAATAGTGGGATTATTATAGCACAAAAACAAAAGAAAAAGTAAAGGACTTTTTTCATAATAATATATACCTTTTTTATATATTGTTCACATTTCATTCAAAAGATTAAGGTATCATATAATATATACAAATTACAGAAGAATTTTACTCGAATATTGTGAAAGGCGTACAGTTTTATGAATGTTTTATTTTATCTGACACCCAAGTGTGATGTGGCTTACATTGAGGAGGACGACACTCTTAGACAGACTCTTGAAAAGATGGAGAACAGACGCTACTCGGCCGTTCCCATGCTCAACAAAGACGGAAGCTATGTGGGTACAATCACCGAGGGTGATCTGCTTTGGGGTATCAAAAACATTTTCAACCTTGATCTGAGAGAGGCTGAGAAGATACCTGTGACAAGCATTCCCAGAAGGAGAGACTATGTTCCCATCTCGGTCCGCTCAAATATGGATGATCTCATAAGGATAGCCTTGAATCAAAACTTTGTTCCCGTACTTGATGACGGGGGAAAATTCATAGGAATAGTCACCAGAAAGGATATAATGCAGTATTATCTCGACTCGAAGTGTAAGGCCGAGGTCATAGCATCATAAGTATCCCTCAGACAATTTATTCCCGAATAATTCGTCTGTTAAATAAAATCCATCTGTCAATTAATTCAGTCGATAATAAAACGGCTGCAGCGTGTCTTTAAGCTTTAATTTTTAAGCTCAGACATGATGCAGCCGATATTTATTAAATATTATTACAGAATGCTATTTGAAAAATCCCTGAAGCACCTCGTTTACAAGCTTTCCGTCAGCCTTTCCCTTAAGTCTCGGCATGAGGGTCTTCATGATGGTTCCCTTATCCTTTGCTGTGGGCGCATCTATTGAAAGCTCGGAAAGAACAGCCTTTATCACCTCGGATATCTGCTCCTCATTCATATCCTCGGGAACGAATTCCTTGATGACGTTCATCCTTATCTCAGCCGCCTCCTTGATGTCCTGTCTGGAATCGGGAGCGCTGTCATAGGTCTCCTTAAGCTGTTTTAACTCCTTCTTTAACACTGCTGTGGCCTCATCCTCTGTAAGGGGCTCTCTCTTGTCTATCTCAGCATTTTTAAGGACGGTAAGCATCGCCGAAAGAGCGTCCTTTCTGTCCTTGTCCTTTGCCTTCATGGCCTTTACCATCTCAGCTCTCACTGTATCTGTCATGCTCATTTTTAATATCCTCCTCTATTATACGCTTTACAGCGGCTATGTCGTATCTCGTGATTCCGGGGGGAGTCGCAAGCTTTCCTATCCTCTTTACAGCCTCCTCATAGCTTATGCCCTCCCTCTTCATCCTCTCCTTTACGCTTATGTAAAAATACATAAGAAGAGTCATGTCAAGTCTCGGCACCTCAGCTCTCAGCCTCCGTCTTATCTCCCTTCTCTGCTCCTCTCTGCCCGGGAAAACGAAAGACTCGTACTCTCTCCGTTTAGCCTCTTTTTCTTCCTTTGATAATATATTGAATCCGAAAAAATTATACATAGTCCTATTATACTTTTCTTTCTTTTATAATGCAATCCAAAAAGCATTCCACGGCTCAGCCCGAAAGCCTCTCGTTTTTATTCATGCAGGCTGTGCAAGCCTTCATGACCGCATTCTTTAATCCCCATTCATAGAGAGCCTCCACGCCTTCTATCGTTGTTCCTCCCGGTGAGCATACCTTGTTTTTAAGTATCTCCGGGTGTTCTCCCGTCTCAAGCACCATGGCGGCAGCTCCCATGACAGCCTTTGCGGCTATCCTCTGGGCCTCGTCACGCCTTATTCCGAACTTTACCCCCGCATCCGCAAGGGCATCTATGTACATATATGTAAATGCCGGTGATGAGCCTGCGGTAACTCCTATTACGTCAAGCTGTTTTTCAGTTACCACAGCTATATCCCCACAGGCTGAAAAGATCTCTTTTACCTCAGACTTTTCATCCTCAGAAAAAAGCTGCTCCTCTTCGCCTGCAAAGCATATGGCTGTCATTCCCTCACCTATGGCCGCGGGAGTGTTGGGCATGACCCTTACAAGCTTTGTTTTCCTTTCCCCGTCCGAAAGCATAGCAGAGAGCCTTTCAAGGCTTATGCCCGCCGCAAGAGAGATAATGATCCCCTCCCTGTTAAGCACATCCTTTATCTCATCACAGACCTTGGGAAGCACCTGAGGCTTTACAGCAAGTATCAGAATCTCTGAGCTTTCAGCCACTATACGATTTCTCTCCCCTGCATCCGGGCAGCCGGATCCGTCAGTTCCTGAGGGAATTATCCCTGTTTCCTCTGCGATTTTTTTCATCTTTTCGGGATCTGCCGAGGAAAAGACGATCTCCTCTGCAGGCTTTATCTTAAGAAGCCCCTTCAGGACGGCGCTTCCCATGTTTCCCATTCCTATAAATCCGTATTTGTACATTTTCTGTCTTATACCATCCGACCACGCCTCAGAGCTGTCGGATATTCTCCTTTCCGCGGCCGTAAACCGGCACATTTTTTCTGTCAGATTTTATATCTTTATTTATAATCAGTCTCGCAAATCCGCGTTCCAATCAAAAATTATACCTGTTCTCGGGTCAAGCTCAAATTCATAAACCATAGAGTCATATATAACTCTGCCCTCGTATCTTGATTCACCATCCTCCGACTCCTCCCTGAGACCTATCTCATCCACAGGAGCATTCTCCGCCTTTGAGCTTACTATCTCTTTTGCCTCCCCATAGCTCACCTCATTATCAGCTTGTCTGCGCACCCATTCGTCGTCCACCTCGTAATCAGCGCCAACTATTTCTCCTGAGTCCAGATCGATCTCAAAATCATAATCTCCATAGTCTGTTTCAAATTCTATGTCATATACATTTCTGCCATGAGCTCTGTCTCTCCCGGCTTTTATATTATATGCGTCTTCTACAGGTACATCAGCATTTTCCATGGAAATTTCTATGGCTTCTTCCCGGCTTATCTCCCCACTTGCATCATTATTTTTCCCGGGTATATCAATTTTTTCGTTTGCAGTATCATCTTCCGCTCCATTATCATAATCCGAAGAGACAGGGATATCTGCCATTGTCTCCCCGGTTGTGCTCTCGGATTGTGAGGGTGTTGTTACTGTCACATGGATACATCCGCTCTGTATAATGACCATTAAGGCCACAGGAGCCAAAACACAAAGCATTCTTCTCTTCATCATTATCCTCCCCAAAAATTTATTGTACCAATATCTGTCTGTAATAAACAGTACAGGATCCCATTAATATATAAAGAGCTCTCCGTTTATCTCCCGTGCAAGTTTATCGTCTATTGAAAGCGAATCCTCTCTGACGATGCAGGGAAGGTATATTATCCGCACTCCCGCAGCCTCCGCCTTATAAAGAGCCTCTCCGAATTCGGGGTGAGTTGAAATGTTAGGAAAAACTCTCGTAATTCCTTCCATCTGTATGACAAAAGCCGCATATGCCATGTAGCCTTCCTCTTTGGCTTTTATAAGCTCATAAAGATGCTTTACGCCCCTTTCGGTGGGAGCATCGGGAAAGTATCCTGTACCGTTCACCTCGAGAGTGCAGCCCTTTACCTCCATAAGGTATCTGTTATCATTCTTTTCCATATAAAAGTCTATCCTTGACGAGCCGTAGCCATACTCCGGCTTTATCATGGAAAAACCGTATTTTCCGCTTTCAAGCCACTCCTTTACCACCTTGTTGGGGGCCTGGCTGTCTATATTTATAAGACCTGTGTTCCTTTTATAAACCGCTATCAGATCATAGGCTGTCTTTCTCCCCGTGCTTTCGGAATGCTCAAGCACCACATCCGCTCCCGAAAGAAGAAGCTCCTTGCACCTTCCGGTATTTTTTACATGTACCTTTTCGCGTTTTCCGTCAATATCCACATAGGCAATAAAGCGATTGGGCCTTTCAATAAACTTTGCCTTCACAGTATTTAAGTAATACATATTTCTGTCACAGCTCCATTGTGTATTTAAAATGGGAGGATTTCATTCCCGCTTTTTCGTAAAATTTTACGGCAGATTCCCTGCCCTTATTACAGGTCACCTCTATCTGACTGCATTTAAAAGCCTTCGATATCTCGCACGCCCTGACAAACATTTCCTTTCCGATTCCCATACCCCTGTACTCTTGTCCGACGCAAAACTCCATTATCTCCGCTACAGGTCCCGCATGATGCAGCTGCCTTTCTATCCTGAGGTTCAGTACAGCGACTATACTGTTATCCCTCTCGCAGATAAGGCAGTAATAGTGCTGCCTGTCCTGAAGCTGCTCGTTTAAAATATCATAAAACTTTTCATAGGAAAGCTCGGTTGCCTCAAGCTCGCACACCAGCGCATGTAAGCCTTTACTGTCTGACAATACCGCTTTTCTGTACATAGTCTTGCCTCCTTCATTTTTAAAGCATTTATTTTTATGACAACCTTCGGACTGATCTGACATCGCATTTATTATGATGCTATAAGATAAATTTAAGCTTTTTGTCACGGATTGTCTATATATTGCTTTTATATTTTTAAATTATGAGAAAGAACTATTATGATATTATTTTTAAATACGGAAGTGATATATTGAGCTCTGATGGGATGAAGCTTGAAAAGAGCTTTATCCAGCACGGGCAGACAAGCGTATACGCACATTCTTTTATGGTGGCTTCATTATGCCTGTACATTGCAGAGAGCCTTGACATAGCTGTGGATGAAAGATCCCTTGTGCGAGGTGCTCTTTTGCATGATTACTTTCTTTATGACTGGCATATACCCGACAAAAGTCACCGTTTTCACGGTTTTACTCATCCCGGAAGGGCTCTCAAAAACGCCTGCAGAGACTTTTCATTAAATGAAACAGAAAAGAACATGATAGCCTCCCATATGTTCCCCTTGGGTATTTCTCTTCCTATGTACCGTGAAAGCATTATTCTTTGTATTGCCGACAAGATATGCGCCTCAAAGGAGACCTTATCGGGCCTTACATCGGCATGCTTTAAGATAAGCCTTGTTTCAAGGATATATTCAGGCAACAATGTCTTCAAATAAACTTAAAAAATCTCCGCGGGATTGATATGTACCCTTCGCGGAGATTTTTTATTATGAATTTTTAATTTTGATTCTGAATTTTTATTTGGTTTTATCCTTTTAAGATCTTTTGATTCCCTGTTGACCACACATGCTTTTCCCCGGAGTCCTCTCTTGTATTTTGGGCCATGACTCCAACAAGCCTGTGGGGAACATACGCCTCCTCAAGGTATTTTATCTCATCATCCGTAAGACTTAGCTCTGTAGCCTTTGCCGCTCCGTCAACATGATGAAGCTTTGTGGCTCCTACAACAGGAGAAGAGACCTTTGTAAGGAGCCATGAAAGGGCTACCTCAGTCATAGATACTCCATGCCTTTCCGAAAGCTCGGCTACCCTTCCTATAATTATATCATCCTGTTCCTTTGTGGAGTCATACTTGAGCCTTGCATAGCTGTCCTCCTCGAAGCGCTTTGAGGTCTCTCCGGGATGCTTTGAAAGCCTTCCTCACGCCAAGGCACTGTAAGGAGTCATCGCTATGTTATCCTCCCTGCAGAGCTTTGCCATTTCTCTCTCCTCCTCACGGAATATGAGATTGTAATGTCCCTGCACGGAAATAAATTTGTGAAAGCCCTCTCTCTCGGCAAGGTCATTGGCCTTTGCAAGCTGATAGGCAAAGCAGTTGGATATGCCTATGTATCCGGCCTTGCCTTCCCTTATTATTTTGTCAAGGCCCTCCATGATGTCATAAAGCGGAGTATTGTAATCCCACATGTGGTAAATATACAGGTCCACATGATCCATGCCAAGATTTTTAAGGCTTGTATTTATCATGTTTTCGATGTGCTGCGAGCCTGTGACTCCTGATTCAATTTCCTCAGGGGTTCTTGGCAAAAACTTTGTGGCAACGACTACATCGTCTCTTTTTGCAAAATCCTTTAACGCCCTTCCGAGATACTGCTCGCTCGTCCCGCTCTGATACGCTATGGCTGTATCAAAAAAATTTATCCCCAGCTCAAGTCCTCTTTTTATTATCTCCCTGCTTTTTTCCTCATCAACAGTCCAGCTGTGCTGACCGTTTGCCGCATCGCCAAATCCCATACAGCCCATACATATGCGTGAGACATTAAGCTCCGATCCACCTAATTTTGTGTATTGCATTACAGGTCAAGCCCCCATATATTAAAATATTATACAAAATGTTACAGAATTCCCGTTTTTGCCGGTCAGTACTATTCCAAACCGTTATATGTATCGTCATCCACGGCTTCAAGCCACTCGTTGGCTGTCTCCTCTCCGGGGACCTCCACCGCTATATGAGAAAACCAGCTGTCTTTTTTAGCGCCATGCCAGTGCTTTACATTTGCGGGGATGGTGATGACTGTTCCGGGCGTAAGGCTTACAGCCTCCTTTCCCTCCTCCTGATACCAGCCCTCTCCGGCTGTGCAGATAAGCAGCTGTCCGCCGCCTGACTTTGCATGATGTATATGCCAATTATTGCGGCATCCCGGCTCAAATGTGACATTAGCTAAAAATACAGGGCACTTCCCCGCCTCTGTAAGAGGGTTAAGATAAGAATTTCCTGTAAAAAACTGAGCGTAGGCGCTGTTTGGCTGTCCTAAACCGAAAACATTTTCCTTGTCAAATACATTTTTATCATTGATACGCATAGCTGTTCTCCCTCCATAAATCAAACTATGTCCGGCCAAGTCCGGATCCGGCATATTAAACAGATATAATATATGTATTTATCTCATCAATTAAAGTATAGGACTTTGCTTTTACTATGTCTAATACCTGTACAGTATGTTTAACTATGCATAAAAGACATTTTTATTAATGTATGTTCACTCAAAAGGCATTTCATTAAGTATGTTCATTCAAAACATCTTTTTATTAATGTATATTCATAAGTTCATTCATATTCAATACATATTTTTGATATTTCCCGACTGAATATCAGAGATATGTTCCCTGATACGCTCTTTGGGCCAATCCCACCATTTTATTTTTAGCAGGGAATCTGTAATTTCCTCGGAAAATCTCTTTCTTATAGACCTTGCGGGAACACCTCCTACGATCGTATATGGAGGTATATCCTTTGTAACGACAGCGCGGGCTCCGATAACAGCTCCGTCTCCGATAGTGACTCCTGCTAAAATAACAGCTTCGTACCCTATCCAAACGTCATTTCCGATAACGATATCACCTTTGTTGTCCCATGCCTTTGTTATATCCTTTATGTCCAAATCCCATTCTTCAAAAAATATCGGGAACGGATAAGAAGAAAGCGAGGATAAGCTATGGTTTGCACTGTTGAATATAAACTTTGCCCCACAGGCAATTGAACAAAATTTACCGATAATCAGCTTGTCCCGGTTTATCGGATAGTGATATAAAACATTATTTTTCTCAAAATCTCTCGGTTCTACGGCAAAGTCATTATATATAGTGTAATCGCCTATTATAATATTTGGATCAGTAATAACATTCTTTAAATAGACTGTTTCTCTGTCCTTTGAACGCGGATAAATCTTTTGTGACATGGTTGCTCCTTTCCGATAAATAGATCCGGTTCCGATCAAGGACTTAAAAAGTAATCCTTCGGATATTCCCAAAGTCATTATTTTCTGTATAATATACCGCTCCTTCATTTGCGGAATAAACAAAAGAAACTCTTGTACCCCACTCTCCTACCTGTCTGACAGTATAAAGTAATTTAAATGCATCTGAAACAGAAAACTTATTTTTATGACCTTCCAAAAAGTGTAAAGCCACCTCATAGCGATTATCCCCGGGTACTGTAAAAGCTTTCGTGCTCTCAGGCTTTATCAATGAATAGTTTGTTATCAAAGAATATTTGCCGCGCTCCTCCCGATATCCGATTCCAGGCTCAATTATCAGGGTACGTCCATTAATGTCTGAAAACATTGCTTGCATAGTGGCATCCTGTGCATAGACGATTTTTTCGGTTTCTGCAATATTAAGAACCTCATCAAAGGAAATCTGCGCCTTGATAAAGCGCTCCGTCAGATCCGAAATCGTTATACAATTATCATCGTCTGAATACGCTCCTGATGTATTGCCATGCACATACAGCAACGTCCCCGCGTTTCCGTTTCGATTCACACCGTGATAGGAGTGCCAAATCCCATCCGGTCTCAGGATGCCTATACAGAAACGGTCTTTTTCTTTAATTATTTTGTGCGTCCACACCGACAGATCAATATCAAAATTAAAGCCTGTTATTATATCGCTTCCATGATAAACAAATCTTGTACACATAGCAGTCGCCTTTCACTTTCATATATTTTTTTAACTCACTTTTCACCTTCAATTTACAGGCAGATGAGAGGACATTCCATATACTTTATGATACCTAAATGATTGGTATAAAAATAAGAGGCTGCACCGGGCAGCCCCTTTGTTTTACTTTTTATATATGATTTTCCGAACGGCATACAAGGACAGGCAATATTTTTCGGACAGACACTCCATGGAAATACCGCTTTGATATTCCTCCTTTATCTGTCGATTTCGTTTTTCCAATTCCTTCTTGTAGCCTGAAACCTCTCCCCAACGCTTCTGCCGATCCCTGATGACAGGAATGTAAATATATCCGCCTTGAACATAGGATTGCAGCTCCTTTACCAACGCATCGGGAAGGATAACTTGTGCATTAAGATATTTCATGCGGGCTTCCTCCTTGATCTTTAAAGTCAAGCTGCAAAGCCGGCATTTTTATTCTGCGACCGTTTTACTCCATGCAAGTGTCGCAATCCACCGGCTTTGCATGGAGAAAGGCTTTATTTCTCTTTTTAGTATTTATACACATATAAATCACTTCTTTTCGTCTCAATTTACAAAATTTAATTGATAAAGACATGGATAGTTTATCATGTTTCGGGAGCTATTACAATCATGGTGTAATAAGTTTTAAATCTTGTTCATTAATTCAGTATCTGCTAAAATCATGACAATAATCAGCAATATTGTTTTTTGTTAAACTGCTCATTTCATCAAAGGAGGAAAAAATGGAAGGCTACTCAAAAACACTGACTGTATTTCAACAGGAAAATATTACAGAACCGGCTTTATTCAGCCCATGCGATACGACCGAACCTATCGATAACTTTCCTGAGATATGTGTTTCCACATTCTCGGAAAACATTATCAAAAAATTCGCTTCCTCCGAAAAAACTGAAAAGATATCAGAACTATACACCGCAAACGGAGCCATACCTGTTTACAAAATACGATATAAAGGTACCGATATCGCATTTTATTTGTCGCGAGTGGGTGCTCCCGCCTGTGTTGCGGGCTTTGAAGAGATCATTGCCATGGGCGCAAAAAAATTTGTGCTCTTCGGTTCCTGCGGTGTATTAAATGATAAAGAAGTAAAAGACAATATCATCATTCCCGTCTCGGCTGTCCGTGATGAAGGTACAAGCTATCACTATATAGCCCCCTCTCCCGAGATCGAACAGGATGAGCATTCTGTCAAAGTACTTGAAAATGCTTTGGTAAAATGCGGATACCCATATATAAAGGGAAAAACCTGGACCTCTGACGCAATTTACAGAGAGACTGTCCCGATGATCGAAAGGCGTAAAAGAGAGGGGTGCATTGCTGTAGAAATGGAATGTGCTTCCATGTTGGCTGTCTCCAAATATCGCAAAATTCCTTTCATCCAATTTTTGTATGGCGCTGACAGCCTCAGCTCTGATACATGGGAAATAAGAGATTTGGCACTCTATGGCCTTAGTTCTGCTGAAAAATATATGGTGCTTGCATTTGAGTGTGGGGTGGGGATGTAGAATATTTCATGAAAATCAAATGCCAGATTTGTCATCTGCCATTCTGATAAAAATGCTCACATTTTGCCTGACCTAATTACCATAGTCAAAATAGTACTGGTTTTAACCATTTTTAAACAGGCGTGATACAGGGGATTCGAACCCTAGACACAATTCTATTATATCAAACATTATAAATTTATATTTTAAAACTTTTATGTGAATATTACATAATTTTCAATATGCAATAAAACATATAAAACAAAACTTACCCTCTCTGTCACCTACTCTTCAACAATACTCAGAATCCAATCTATCCAACTGATAATGGTTGAAGAACGACGTTCATAAGTACTTTTAGCCTCTAAACGATAAAGGTCCGATTGACGCATAAGCTTGACCACTGTTTGCATATCCGGCATTTCTCCACATTGCAAGTGTAATTTCAAAGTATCCTTAAATACTTTGTGTTTCAAAATTTGAGCAACTATTGCAAGCTGGCGTTCTTTATATTCGAGAGACATAATATAACGACCAACAGAAGAAAGCCGGAACAATATATTCCCATCACCATGTTCCTTGTCTATAAGTCCTAAGTACCGTCCCGCATCGGTATAATAATTTGTCTGTCGTTCATCAAAGGCATACTCCGTTGTTATATCTTGCTTTGTCATAGGCTTTTCGTTCAAAAGCTCAATAAGATTGATTATTCGAGACATACTATTTGCCTGAGGAAAAGATATTTCAGGTTCGTTTATGGTTTGAACCGTCATTAATAGATTTTCTATATCAGATAAACTGATTTGGGTTGCTATGATGTATTTCTTTTGCTTTACCAATCTTAAAGAATTATAATTGCATGGTTCATCAAATTGATACTCATATAAATTAAAAATACCATTTGAAAAAATGAGGAAAATCGTCTTAACCTTTTTTGTAACCCGATTACTCCAAACTCGGAATGGATAGTATAACTGGCGGACAAGAAAATCTTCTGCCAAGAGAGTATGAAACTCTTTCTGTAAATTAAATAGTAAAGGTATAGAAGGCCTCCTGTGGTAGAATAAAACACAGGAGGCCTTTACTATGGCAGAAAGAAGAAAAAAAGAAATACACCGAGTTCAGATGACTGAGGGGAAAAGGAACATCATCCGACAGCTTTTGGAGGAGTATGATATCCAAAGCGCTGAAGATATCCAGGACGCTTTGAAGGATCTGTTAGGCGGCACCATCAAGGAGATGATGGAATCAGAGCCAGATGAGCACCTCGGATATGAAAAGTCTGAAAGATCGGATAATCCGGACTATCGAAACGGCTACAAGGAAAAAACGGTAAATTCGAGCTATGGGAGCATGAAGATAGAAGTGCCCCAGGATAGGGATTCAAGCTTTGAGCCAAAGGTTGTAAAGAAAAGGCAGAAAGATATCTCAGGTATCGATCAAAAGATCATATCCATGTACGCAAAGGGGATGACGACAAGACAGATCTCAGATACGCTGATGGATATATACGGATTTGAGGCCTCAGAGGGGTTCATATCGGATGTAACTGATAAGATCCTGCCGCAGATAGAGGAATGGCAGCAAAGGCCTTTAGATGATGTATATCCGGTGATCTTCATAGACGCCATACACTATTCCGTAAGGGAAGACGGGATCATCAGGAAGCTTGCGGCATATGTAGTGCTTGGAATCAATTCCGAAGGAAAGAAAGAGGTCATCACGATAGAGGTCGGGGAGAACGAGAGCTCGAAGTACTGGCTAAGCGTACTTAACAGCCTTAAGAACCGAGGAGTAAAGGACATACTGATCATCTGTGCAGACGGACTTAGCGGGATCTGGGAGGCCATAGCTGCAGCCTATCCTAAGACCGAATACCAAAGGTGTATCGTGCATCAGGTAAGGAATACCCTAAAATACGTATCGGATAAGGACAAGAAGACCTTTGCCAAGGATCTAAAGAGCATATATAACGCTCCTGATGAGAAGAAAGCACTTGAGGCAAGGGATAAGGTAAGTGCCAAGTGGGGAGAGAAATATCCGAATGCCATGAAGAGCCGGGAGAAAAACCGGGATGCCATCACTCCTATCTTTAAGTTCTCCTCGGAGGTACGGAGCGTGATCTATACGACCAATGCTATAGAGAGCCTTAATTCCACGTACCGGAAGCTGAACCGGCAGAGGAGCGTATTTCCGAGCTCACAGGCCCTTTTAAAGGCCCTTTACCTTGCCACGTTTGAGGCCACTAAAAAATGGACGATGCCGATCCGCAGCTGGGGGAAGGTCTACGGTGAGCTATCCATCATATACGAGGGGAGGCTGCCCGAATAAGACTTAAAGAGGCATAAATATACCGGCGGCAGCGCCGCCGGCTATTGACATACAAGTGTATGAGCTATAAAGGAAATGAGCCCGGACAGCCGATCTGACTGTCCGGGCCCTAAAAATCAACTACTACAGGTCGCCTAAAGACCTATTTACAGAAAAGCCTTCGCACACTCCATAAAAACGACAAAAAGCCCTTAGCTATGGAATCATTACCCACAGCTAAGGGCTTTCTAATATGGATTTCTTTCGCCATACAAGCAGCCGCCTTTTATCATTCCGTAACCCGCAAACCACCGGATTACAAGAATAATAGCTCTTGTATGGCTGTTATCAAATTGTTATCAAAAGACTTCTCCGAACGCCGCAAATCCGCATAAACACTGGCTTTTCAAGGCATTTCGTTTTATTCCCACTCGCTCCCCGTAAAATAATCTTAAACAGATTTGCTTATGGGATTTGGATTGGATTATTTATATTACTTTCATTATTCAGATAGTATGGGCTATCTGATTTTTTGTTGCCATTCTGTTGCCACGGAACACAAGTTCATCTTGTCTACATGGCATCATAATTGCTTCAGTTTTTTGCCATCTTCTCTACAACCTCTTGGAATAAGAGTTCTTCAATAACTTGCTGAACTTTATATTTTATAGTTCTTGCATTTTCACCAGTAGCGGATACCAATGGGCTTACGGCAGCATATACCATTTCTGGAGTTAGCTTGTCTTCATATTCGCTTTTTCTGGCTTCAATTTCACTCTTAACGATCGCATATATCGTATCGCAACCAAAATCATCAAAATGAATCATCTTGTCAATACGATAAAAAATGGGAAGACCGAGCTGTTTTTTCATTTCATCCTCAGTTTGATAATTGGATGTCAGAATAATTACAATGCCAGACACATCAGCATCATACGTCGCGTCTTTGAAAAGGGTGTTATCAAAGAGCGTATAGAATGCTGAGAAAAAGTGTTCAGGGCATTTGTCCAACTCATCAAAAAAGATCAAATTTGATTCACGTTCGAGTAGGTCAAACCCAAGGCTTTTACGATTAGGTGCATCTCCGAAAAAATACTCTGAATAATTGTTGTTTTTGAACATCGACAAATGCTTTTCTAAGCACTTACTACCAAAGAACTTTTTGGAAATCTCTCTCACCAATTCGGTTTTGCCCAAACTACTATTACCATACAACATTATTACGTATGGCTTCTCGCGTTTGACGGTTGTTAAATACCACAGGCTCTTGCTTATTTCCGCAATTGCGTTTTCCTGTCCAAACAAACTCGATGATATGCTTGCGATATTCTCAACAAACATTTCGGAATCACGCTTTATTCCATATTCTTCTGATTTAACATCCAACTCGATAAGTGAACGCTTATGTTGATCTTCCAAATATTCTTTAAGAACACGTGGGGGATTGTGAATGAAAATTTCCGCATCATCAGTTGTTAAGTCTTCGATCAAAGGACCCAAACGATCATGTGCTGCCTCTACAATTCCGTGATAATTGTTGTTTTTGACAATTAACGTATTTGCGTATTGATCGAAAGTGTAACGGCTCTGTTTTGCTGCATCTGAAAGCTTTACAAGCTCCAGAAAAGTATCCACCTCGTCTTCTTCGGGAAAATCCGGCAAAGAGGCATCAAAATAAGCTTTTGAACCGATAATTATATGATATTTTCGCTTATCCTCCATTTGATGCCTCCGCAGTAACACAGGCATATAAAACGTCGTAAAGTGTTACATTTTCAATTTCTTTCTGAGCATTTGCAGTGTCGGTTTTACCCTTAATTTCAATTTCTGATGGATACAAATCAGCTAAAGTTTGAGGCTTTTCAGCGGTTGATATTAAGCGCTCCATTTTACTTATCTCCTGGATAAAATCAAAGCGCATTTTATCAAAACTCCCCACAGGTATACAATATAACGTCATGGTTGTTGTAAGCAGATCATTTCGCTTATAGTTACTTACAAATGCCGAATTATTAAAGCGGACATAGCGTTTTTCATCTACCTTATAAGTATCGTAGCCATCATAGCTATCCATCACAGTTTTGAATTCTTTTGTATCTAAGCCATCAATTCCGCCCTTGACGATTTTGAGATATCCTCCAGCAACTCTAAGTGATGTTGAAGAATTTTCAATATCAGAAAGCTGGATGTTAGGGATAGACACAAGAAGTGGTTTTAGTTTTTCAAATTCAGAAATTTCCGTTGATGATATAGTTGTCGTGCTGTCTCTTTTGATAACATAAGACGCATCAATTTTACTGGTAAACAAAAAAGAAATTCGTGAAACCAGAGGAACTTCCAGCTTCAATTTTGCTGATGCCTCCGTGGTAATAGAGGCTTGAGTTTGAGCCGTAGAAGATACATCGGTTACTCTTGACAGTTCACCATGATCTCTTTCCTGCAAAATATTACGAATGGTCTCTTTGTCAAAATAAATAATCTTATTTATAGCATTTTTAGTCATTTAATCACCACCTTAGGCAGATGTTACTTATTGTCTGTAGATTTATTGTATTCATTATTGTATCATATAATATGGAGGTTTGCAAGTATGGATATTGTAAAAGTTTTTGGAACAAACGTGAAGCACTATCGGCAGGCGTTGGGCATCTCCCAAGAAGCCTTTGCTGAGAAGTGCGGGCTTCACAGAACATATATCAGTGCAATCGAGTGTTATCGCAGAAGTATATCTCTTGAAAATATTCAGCGTATAGCCGATGCACTTGAGGTTGAAACATACGAATTATTCATTGAGGAGAAAGCAAAAAATGGATGAATTAGAAAAAGTTAAGCAGCTTTTAGAAGCGCATCAAGGAAAAGGTAATGCAATTTCAGCAGGAGAGATCGAGCAAAGACTCGGATATCCTACAGAAGACACTCATGCAAAAGGACGAAGATTAGTTGAACGCTGTGCCAAGAAATATGGGATTCCAGTTTCTGGAGATACTTCTGGTTACTTTATAATGACGAATCAATCCGAACTCGACGAATACAAAGCCAATCTTCGATCAAGGGCTAAAAAAATACAAGATCGCGAAGAATTGATGGAAAAGAATTTTAAGGGGTGGAACAAATGAAATACACACTGAAAAACGAGAACATAGAAAGCTACAATGAGAGTAATACTTTCAGCTTTCCAAAATACACTTCTCAGCTAATCAACTGGGCAAATCAAAATGCACAAGGCACTCGTCCTGTTGTTGTCGGTCAGATGTCCGAGTTATTTCCGGAGTTTATGGCTTCTGGCGAAGAAATCACCATTGAAAACTGGCACGATTGGTATGTAGAAAGATATCCCGATGCCTTTGACAAAGCAACTGATAAGATTTATGCACAGGTGCAGAATCTTCGTGATGCTATTCCGCTTATTGATCGCGAAATGGTTAAACATTGGGTTGAAGATCTCGTCATTGCTAAGACATTCAATGGTATGTATGTTCAGAAAGCGATTTTAGCTTCTCTTGCTGAACGCAAAGGAACAACTTATCGTCTTGCTACTCCCGAAGAAGAGTCTGTTGGTATTGACGGATATGTTGGCGATGTTCCGTATTCTGTAAAACCCGACACATACAAGACGATGGGACGTTTGTCAGAAACAATCGCTGTGAAAATGATCTATTACACTAAGACAAAGACCGGATTGACCATTGAAATTGAAGACTAACATTTAGGGCGGAGGCGAAAACCTCCGCCCAGTTTCAATTAGGAAGTGAATTTAGGAATTTCTTTTGACAGGTATATTCAAACGATGTGTCGACATCTACATATCCCGTTCTAACCAAGTGGTTGTTTACAAAGGTTTTATTATCAAGATACACATAGCACATCAGATTATTTTCTGCATCATATTTTATAGTATCATACTTTAAGAAAACCTTTCGCTTTTGGAATTTCTCTTGCAAGAAACTGATAGCTTGTCCTTGATATAACGGGTTCGGTTTGATGCCTAATAGGCGAACAATAAGTCCATTGGTAAGTTCAATTTTATCAGACGAAATTACCCGCTTTACGCCAAAGAGTTCATCACGTTTTGCTTCAGACCGATCAATCTTTGAACCGAATCGAAGTTTCTTTACATCAACCTTTTTGTCCATTCGATGTGGGTCACTGAAAATATAAGGAAGTTGGTCAAAAGAAGAAATATTTCCAACTTCGTCTTCTGCAAAAATTACTTTTGCATCATCCCCTAATCTGAGCTGATCTGCACCTAATTTCTCACGAATGATGGGTTCAAAATCTTTGTTGATTTCATAACCGATAGAATTTCTTCCAAGATTCTTTGCAGCAAGCGATGTTGTACCACTACCTGCAAACGGATCAAATACGGTTTCTCCTGCAAATGAAAACATCTTAATTAGTCGTTTGGGAAGTTCTTCCGGGAACATAGCGATATGCCCCATCTGCTTGACACCATTGAAATTCCAATGAGACGAAAAATACTGTCCCCACTCTTCTTTTGTCATTGCTGACTGTTCCTTTTGTTGTTGAGTGGGCTTAGGAGCATTACCTAATTTCTTGAAAAGCAGAATAAACTCATAATCCATTTTGAGAATACCATTACGAGGATAAGGAAAACTTCCCATAATAGCACCGCCACCAGAGGTATTCATCGTCGTTGTTTTCTGCCAAATGATCGCTCCCATGTAGTCCATACCGAGAGATTCACAGAAACGGATTATTTCTGTTCTAATCGGTATAACCTTGTATCTGCCATAATATACGGAACGAGCAAACTGATCTCCAATGTTGATACATAATCTGCAACCATCAGAGAGAACACGGTTACACTCTTTCCATACTAAATTCAAATTGTTTATGTATTCTTCGTAACTGTCGTTAAAGCCAATCTGATCTTCTGTGCCGTAATCTTTTAACTGCCAGTAAGGGGGCGAGGTTATAATTAGCTGCACAGATTTATCTTTGATTTGGTTGAGCGAACGACTATCACCAAATATAATTTTGTGTTCAGTCATAGCAAAGTCCTTTCTTACTTAACGAGTTCACCATTGCCTAAAACAAAGTATTGTTCGTATGTAACATCCAAAGCCTTTGCAATTTGGTTAAGTTCGTCCTGGGTTATTGTATTTCGTTTGAGTTTAGCATTAAAATTCTGTGGTGTTTGGTTGATCCTACGTGCGAGTTCGGATAAACTCACACCAGTTCTTACGCACAAAACACGAATCTGTTCTGAAGTAGTCATACACACCTCTCCTTAGATCTTCTGGTTGATATTATACACTATTTGATTGATAATGTCAACCCTTTCGGCGTAAACAATATGAGAACACACTAAAAATACCGCCCATAAGAATTTATCCTATAGGCGGTAAATCTCACTCAGCTCTCAAACAGTTTGTTCACGGTTACGGTTTTCAAATATTTCTCCGGGTCGCCGTTCAAAATCAGATCAGCATACTCCAACGGAGCATTATAGATCAGCCAATCCAGTTCAGACCGCTGATACATATTGTCGGCAATCTCGTTCTCCACAGCGATTGTATCAATCGCAATCATGGTGCCGTTATCGAATTTCAACTCCACGCAGGCGGTATCCATATTGAACGCACAGGATAGAATTCTCATTGCTCTTGTCTCCTTAATCTTTCGGTGTTTTTCTTTGCCAGTTCGCTTGCAGCCTTGCGGCGGCTTTCGTCATAGGGGGCGGTCAGCTTGAACCCGAAACGCCCCTTGCTGACTTCAAAGCTCATACAGCCGTTTCCGTCATCTTCGATCAATCGGCACTCGGAGGGATATTTCCCGGCGTACTCGGTAAGCCTGTTTTTGAGTGCGGTATTGTAGGTGCAGACCTCGATCATGCTGTCTGCTTCGTTAAAATAGATGTTTGTTGCTTTCTGCTTCTTGGAAAGACCTGTTTTCATAAAACCTCCTGTTTTTCACGAATTTTTCTCAGTTCATCACCTGTAAAAGTGGGCTGATTTTTGGATGTGGAGCACCCAAACGATGTGCGGTACGATTTGAACGATCCCATTTGGAAATTTGCGTTTTTTCCAGCTCTACACGGGAATCAGCGGGCATCGTCTCTGTTGCGGTTTTTGCCACGGCTTCCGCTAAAGAAATGCCACAGATTGTTGCGGGAAATTACATCCTCATAGGTGCGAAGCCTGCTGCGGAGACGGTCATTTTCCTTCTCCAGATTTGCTGTGCGGAGCTGACCACGAAGAGACTTGTATTCGGACAGTTCCTTGGTTGCTGCCGCCAGTTTCCTTGTGAGATCGGCTACGGTGTTTTTCAATTCTGCGATCAGCTTGTGTGCGGCATCCAGGGCTTTCTGCAAAGCGGACTCTTTCTTCTCTTGTGCGATATGCTTTTTTGCCGCTGTGATAACCATATCGAAATCGTCCTTGTCCACCGTAACCTTGTTGCCAATCAGAGTGGGCTTGGCTTCAATCTCGTCTATCCGTTTGAGGTCAAGTTTTTGCTTTTGGATTCGCTCTTTGGCTTTGTCCAGCTTCTCGCTTTCCTTGGCGTGAGCTTCCTGCAGTTCTGCGATTTCGGATTGTATCTCGGTTTTCGTTTCCTGCAGTTCACTCAAGCGCTCCTGTTCTTTCATAACCTTAAACTGTGTGACTGTCAGATGTTCCTCGGAGCTGCCACGCTCGCCACGTTCCACATCGGTGTATCCGGCGGCTCGCATATGCTCGAAGAAATTGTCCTGCAGCACAGAGTAGGATTGTTTGAGAACGGCTTTTCCGTTTTTCGTTTTCAGTGGTTCGCCGTCCTCTCCGAGAACGGGCTGTGATTCCCATTTCTTGCTCATGCTCACTTGCGTGATTCGCTCTTTGACTGTTCCGACCAAGGGCGGGTCTTTGCATCGTCTTGTCCATTTGATTTCTTTCTCGACCACCAGCACATAAACAATGTGCAGGTGGTAGTGATACACGTCTTGCCCCAAAGCGTCCGACATGGCTCTGTTCCGTTCGTCGGCGTGCATCACCGCCGAGAGGATATATTGCTCACCGCCTACGATTTTTACTGCCGCTTTGTAAGCATCTTCGTAAAACTGTTTTGCGAAATCGTAGCCGCCGTGATTGTAGAAGTATGCGGAGTTTACATCGAAAACCAGTTCACCGAATTTGTCGGCATCGACTTTCAGACCACGAGTGGAGATCGTTCCGTCCGCCACCATCTGCTCAAACATTTCCGTGTAACCAGCTGTCGGAGTTTTGAAATGGACGTTCATCGAAGTTCGCTCCGGGACTATATCTTGATTGGAATAGGATTCCTTTTCTCGTTCGTTATGACCTTGTGTTTTGCTGATGTCTGCATCAGCTAATTTTGCGTTTCTTGCACTTGTACGATGGATACCATCGCCTCTTGCCATAGGCATTTACCTCCTGCGTTTTGTTGGTGTTGTAGAGAGTAGCGTTTCGGAGAGACACTTTTGCGAAAGTGTAATAACCCACTATGATACTTTCATCCTACGGCTGCAAAGTACCGTGGGCTCTCCGAGGGGGTATGCGGCTTCTGCGGAAGCCTCTGCCGTCTTTTTCGGCTTGCAGGTAGTACCCACATCCTCAAAATACGGCGTGACCGACAGCCTTTCCGCAACGGGATTTGCTTCAATGCCGCCGCCCACAGGCAGAGAAGATTTTGAAAATCCTCTCTGCCATCCATCTCCAAATCTGCGGATTTTTCGATGGGGACGGGAGATGCGGTGAGGTCTGTGTCAGCCAATGCTTTGCCTTGTCTGCCATCCACAGGAGCGTGGCACGCTCCTGTCATAGCTCCCAAGGAGAAGTAGTCCAGCGGTAGCTCTGCAGCACTCCACGGCGGTCAAGATATTCCTGCCTTGCCTGTTCCCGCTGTTCCTCTGTTGGGGCTGTCTTATATTGAGAGTAGAGCTGTCGGTTGAGCATGGCATCCAGCTTTTGCTCCAAGCCCTGTCTGATTTCTTCGTCGAAATCGTCCTCGCCGTTCAGATGGTAAAGCACCAGATCGACGAACAGCTCATAGGGGATTTGTACGTTTTTCATTCGCTTCGTTTCCTTTCCGCAACGATAGCGACGATTGCGACGGTGATTTTGGTGGTATCGGTTTAACCGTTGCGACCGTCGCACCTCAGTTTATTTTGTTGTGTAGGTTAGCGTCACACGCCTGCCAGAGTGCTTGGCTTTATTCTCATAACTGATGCCGTATTCGTCTTTGAGCCTGCCGTGTTTGATGTTCAGATACTTGGTCAAGGCGTTTGCCGCCATTCCAATATTGAGCTTTTCTGCAAGCTCAGAGGGTGAGCCTGTCCACTCCGGTTGCTTCGGTGTAACCAACCTTGCCACCGCTTCCAATACAGGATCGGGCGGCTCTCTGTGAAGCTCGGTTTCTGTTCTGTCCAGGTTCCATATCTGCGTGTCGGGGTTTTTGCTCAGATAGAGGATTTGGTCTTGCTGATCTCGTCCGACCACATCAATGGTTGCCTCCAACGCTGTTCGCTTTTTCTTCTGCATGAGCAGGGAGCCGTCGGCACATCCGAGTAATCCTGTCGTGCCGGAGATCATTTCAAAGGTATCTCCTGCAGGCTGCTTTCTTGTGTGATGGACGGTCAGAACACAGATACTGTGCTTGTCTGCAAATTGCTTCAGCTTGCCGATGATTTCATAATCGCTGGCGTAGCTGTAAGCCTCGCCTCCCACCTCACGGATTTTCTGCATCGTGTCAATGATAATCAGCTTGGTATCGGGGTGCTCCCTCATAAAGTATTCAAGCTGTTCATCAAGCCCGTTTCCGATCTTGTTTGCCACCGTTGCAAAGTGGAGCTTTTCACTGTCCTCCACACCGTACATCATAAACATACGGCTTTGGATTCTTTGGTAATCGTCCTCCAATGCGAGGTACAGCACCGTGCCTTGATGCACATCGAAGTCCCACAGCTTTTTGCCTGTGCTGACATGATAGGCGATCTGCGCTACCAAGAACGATTTGCCGATCTTCGGCGCACTGGCAAGGATATACGCCCCTCCGTAGAGCAGGCCGCCTATAATCGGCGTTCTGCTCTTGTAAGAGGTCTGATACAGCTCGGTCATAGAAACTGTGTGCAGATAGTGCGGGTCTGCCATGCGGCGCATCTGACGATAGATTTCTTCAAGATTTTCCGAAGAATTTTCATCCGGGTGATTGAATTCCGCATCGGAAGTGGGTATAATATTATTAGTGTTTTGAACGGACTGCCTTTCATCTGCGCCAACAGATGTTGCAAGGGCAGTCTTTTCTTTTGCGTCAATTACCATAGGCATCGTCCTCCTTCATTCCATCCATAATGCTTGCAATCAGATTGATGGTGTCGATCAGTTCATCATTCACCCCCTCACCAGCTTCAATGCGTCGAAGCTCATCCAGAACGGCGGCGAACTGATCTCTGAGCGCCTTGTACACTCTCGGATTGCCCTGTACCACCACATCCTTGCAGAGAAGTCTGCGAGTGATATAGTCCTGTTTGGTAAGCCCTGTGAGCTTCACAGCGAGGTCGATCTGTGCATTTTCTTCGTCCGACACTCGGAACGCCACCGTTCTGTTTCTCCATCGGTTGTGGTTGTCCATGTTCTTTGCTGACATAATCATGCGCCCCTTTCCATATTCAATTTATCTGCCATTTCCGTCTGCTTGGACGGGAACAGGTGTGCGTAGTTGTAGGTGATGTCGATGCTTTCGTGTCCCACACGATCTGCAATCGCCGTAGCGGAGAAGCCCATGTCGATCAGATGGGAAACGTGGCTGTGTCTAATTCATGGAACTCGATTTTCGATTTTTATTGAACTATTTCTTGGTTTTCTGAGATAAATCAAGAAATAGTTCTTTTCTATTCACCTTGTCAATGATATACTGAAAATAACGATTTGTTGTTGAGGTATATGCGATGCTGCCCTACACAGGTGATTACACGGAACATTTTGATCCCGAAAAGCCAAGCCTTACATTCTATTCCTTTACCCCGTGTCCCTTGATGCGCGGGGGTGTGTATCAGATGGATGACGAATTGGCTGCCTTGCTGATAGAGGCCCACAGGAACATTGGTTTTCTGGAAGGGCTTGTTGAGTATGCTCCGAATAAAGAAGCATTTGCGGAGCTGATGCTTTTGAAAGAGTGTACCTATTCCCATATGATCGACTACGATGGTCCCGATTTCAAAGAAATACTCACTATCCGCGGCACCGGCAAAGGGAATATAACTCCCATCATGAACTTGGAGGCGGCCTACAGCGCAGCGGCAAATTTGGAGATCCACGCCCCTGACTTGAGCCAGATCTGCGGCATCGCACTTAATGGAGAATCAGAGAATACCCCGATAGATGTTAGGGCGCATCAAACTTTTTGGCTGGGTGCAAAGACGAATCTCAAAGGATACAATCCTACAGCACCGGATGCTGTTCTCCCGGCATTGGCTGATATTTCTGCATATCTCTATAACGACCATAATACTGATCCGCTGATTAAGGCAGCACTGGTACATTACCAATTTGAAATGATCCATCCATTTGAACGGTATAACGGTATTGTCGGACGAATCCTTTTGCCGATGATACTGCGTGATGTCGTTGAAGAGGCACGGCCGCTGATATGCTTGTCCGAGTACTTGTATCATAATAAAAATGAATATTTTGATTTACTTCGGACTACCCAGTACAGCGGTGGTTATATTCGGTGGATCAAGTTTTTTGTTAATGCTATAGGCCAGGCAGCAAAGCAATCTGCGGAAGCATTGATCAAGTATGAAAAAATAATCAATGAAGACGAGATGCATCTTCAAGCAATTCCATCATTGTCACCAAGTGTTTTAAGTGTGTATGAGTATTTTAAGAACGTGGTCGTGACAAATGCTTCGTCTGCAGAAAAAAATATGAAGGAATCGTTTAACACCATCTCAAAAGCATTTTCCATACTAGAAAAATACGGATATCTTAAGCAATATGATAGTCGCAGACGAAATCGTATTTTCTCATACCAAAGGCTTTTTGCAACAGTTTTTGAAGATAAATCAACATATATGGTAATAACGGAGGATTTGGAAGATGTACATAGATAATCTATATTATAAAAATGTTGGGCCTATTAGTAATTTGGATATTAAGTTTCGAAAAAATGAAAATGGAATACCAGTTCCTCTTGTAATTGTCGGGAAAAATGGTAGCGGAAA